>CAJVXP010000025.1 GCA_913009685.1 uncultured Bacteroidota bacterium | reverse complement strand
GTAAGTTTTTATAACAACCTGAAAACGAGCTTATTAACTAATGAGATGCGAAATGGTTAATTTATTCTATATCAGTACGTTATGTTTCGTGTAATAGTCGATTTCAAAAACTTACCGGAGTATTGAATGAGATGAACAATACCAATTATTAGAAGTCCCCTAAAATTAGAAACGTATCGAAAGCAGGGTAACATGAGTGAGATTGCTTCACCACGCTTTGGCGTGGCTCGCAAAATAGAAGCTTTTGCAATCAGTTACAGACTTTACATACTTTTATTCGGGTAAAAAATCATGTTTTTATAAAACAGCGCAATTATTACCTTTGTGCTGTAAAAAACAAGCAGGCAACATGGGAAAATACGTGGAGACACCATTAATGAAACAATACAATACCATCAAGGCAAAATACCCGGATGCTTTGCTGCTGTTTCGCGTGGGTGATTTTTACGAAACTTTCGGTGAGGATGCTATCAAAGCCTCAGGGATATTAGGGATTGTGCTGACCAAAAGGCGCAACGGTTCGGCTTCGTTTGTGGAGCTGGCCGGCTTTCCGCACCATTCTATCGACACCTACTTACCTAAGCTGGTCAAAGCGGGTTACCGTGTGGCTATTTGCGACCAGTTAGAAGATCCGAAACTCACAAAAAAAATCGTAAAACGTGGTGTTACAGAACTGGTTACACCGGGCGTGTCACTCAACGACAATGTACTGGAACAAAAAGAGAACAATTTCCTTGCTGCCGTTCATCTTACCACCGGCATTTCCGGTATTTCGCTTTTGGATATTTCCACCGGCGAGTTTTTCATTGCCCGTGGCAACAGAGAATATATTGACAAACTGTTGCAGGGTTTTGCCCCGAATGAAGTTATTGTCCAACGGCAGAACCGGGTAAGGTTTCTCGAAGAATTTGGCGACCGTTTTTATTTAACATTTTTTGATGATTGGGTTTTCCGTGAAGACTTCGGTCGGGAGATCCTGCTCCGCCATTTCAAAACGACATCACTGAAAGGATTTGGCATAGAAGAACTTACCGAAGGTATTATTGCCGCGGGGGCCACTGTTCATTATCTGCATGAAACGCATCACGACAAACTGGATCATATTTCCAAGATCAGCCGTATTGACGAAGGAAAATATGTATGGCTTGACCGGTTCACAGTCCGTAATCTGGAGTTGATTTATCCGCTGTTTGAAGGAGGAAACTCGCTCCTCGGCATCATGGACAGAACCGATTCGCCCATGGGGGCACGACTTATGCGCCGGTGGATTACGCTTCCGCTAAAGGAAAAAACCGCCATTGACGAACGGCTCAACGTGGTAAAATATTATATACAGCATCCGGAAACTGTGGATAAACTTCATCCGGAATTTAAGAAGCTGGGCGACATGGAACGTCTTATTTCCAAAGTGGCCACCTACCGCGTCAATCCGCGAGAGTTGAAACAATTGCAACGTGCCCTGCATTCGGTTGTGGAGATAAAGACTATTTGTTCTGAAAGCGGCCTGCCTGTTCTGGAGAAAATGGCAGAGCAAATAAACCTTTGCAGTGAGTTAACCAATAAATTGCAGGCGGAACTTAAAGAAGATGCTCCGGTTTCAATAAACAAAGGCAGCGTGATGGCTGAGGGTGTTTCGGAAGAGTTGGACGAACTTCGTAAAATTGCTTTTTCAGGAAAAGATTACCTCAGACAAATTCAGAAACGCGAAAGCGAACGTACAGGAATCCCATCACTTAAAATCAGTTACAACAACGTTTTCGGTTACTATCTTGAAGTTACCAACACGCACAAAGACAAAGTTCCGGAAGAGTGGCATCGCAAACAAACGCTGACTAACTCGGAGCGGTACATCACTGAAGAGCTTAAAGAATACGAACAAAAAATCCTCGGTGCAGAAGATAAAATCCAGGTTTTGGAACAGCAGCTTTTTGAACAATTAGTTCAATACGCCGCCACGTTTATCAAACCCATTCAGTTAGATGCCACACTAATGGCTACGCTGGATTGTCTGGTTTCATTTTCTTCTGTTTCTACTGAAAACAATTATCATCGTCCGGAAATTAATGACGGGTATGCCATCGACATCAAAGGCGGACGTCATCCTGTGATTGAACAAAACCTGCCTCAGGACGAGCATTATGTGGACAACGATGTTTATCTTGACAACCAAAAACAACAAATTATTATTCTCACCGGCCCTAACATGTCCGGAAAGTCGGCGCTTCTGCGGCAAACAGCGCTCATTGTCCTCATGGCGCAAATGGGTTGTTATGTTCCCGCCAGAGAGGCAAAAATCGGGCAGGTGGACAAAATCTTCACCCGGGTAGGGGCTTCCGACAACATTTCGTCCGGCGAATCCACTTTTATGGTGGAGATGAACGAAACGGCCAGCATCCTGAACAACATTTCCAACCGCAGCCTTATCCTGTTAGATGAAATCGGGCGCGGAACCAGCACTTACGATGGTATTTCCATTGCCTGGTCTATTGTAGAATACCTGCACAACCATGCGGCATACCGCGCCAAAGTACTGTTTGCCACACACTACCACGAGCTGAATGAAATGGCTGCCAGCCTTCCGCGCATCAGAAACTATCATATCTCGATCAAAGAGATGGGTAACAAAGTCATTTTTTTAAGAAAACTGAAAAAGGGTGGCAGCGAACACAGCTTTGGAATTCATGTGGCAGAGATGGCCGGGATGCCGGCAAAAGTTTTGAAACGTGCCAAAGAATTGTTGAAAGTGCTGGAGAAAACCCATTCGCACAAAGAGCTGGAAGAAGGTTTGGGAAAAATATCGGTATCTGATGATTTTCAGCTAAGCTTTATCCAGTTAGACGACCCGCTTTTGCAGCAAATCAAACAGGATATTTTAAATATGGACATCGATACGCTTACACCGGTAGAAGCCTTAATGAAGTTAAACGAAATTAAGAACTTACTGAAAAAGATTTCCTGAAAAATGAGGCAAAGGAGCTCAAAATCTAAAAAAAAATTCAAAATTTACATTTTACTTGTTTGATAAATAAAAAAAGTTTTACATTTGCACTCCAATTTTGGATATGCGGGAATAGCTCAGTTGGTAGAGCACGACCTTGCCAAGGTCGGGGTCGCGGGTTCGAGTCCCGTTTCCCGCTCACGAATCCCGATCCCGCTATTTTCGGGACGGGATTTTTTCTTTGACTTCATGCCTGAGTGGTGGAATTGGTAGACACGTTGGACTTAAAATCCAATGAGCATTGCGCTCGTGCGGGTTCAAGTCCCGCCTCAGGTACGTGAAAAAGGTGCTTTTCAGCGCCTTTTTCTTTTTGAAATCACAAAAGACAAATGACAAATAATCGCCAAATTACAATTTCAAAAAAAACCAAACCATCTTTCTCTGGCATTGTTTTGGATTTGGAATTTATTTGTCATTTGATTTTTGTAATTTGGCTTCTCCGATTTTTCCGTATCAGGGAACATGGTTTTTCATAAAAATTCAAAGTTTTATTTTCCTTTTTAACCTTTCTGTTATCTTTGCTGTATTATATTAATAATAATTGGACAAATGATTGCCAAACACCTCATCACCGATGGCATTATGCCGCTAAAGACCTCCGACACGGGGAAAACAGCCCTGAGCTGGATGGAGGAATACAAAGTTTCGCATTTGCCCATCGTAAATAATCAGGAATTTCTGGGCCTTATTTCAGAGCTTGACATTTATAACCTGAACAATTTTGACGAGCCTTTGGGTAACCATAAGCTTTCGCTAAAGCACCCCTATGTTTTCGAAAATCAGCATATTTATGATGTTTTAAAGCTGGTCAACGAGCAGAATCTGAGTCTTGTACCTGTGCTGAATGGGGAGGGAAATTATCTCGGAAGCATCAACCTGCAAAATCTGATAAAATATTTTGCCCTGTCGTTGTCCGTTGATAACCCAGGCGGAATTGTTGTGCTGGAGATGACTTACAACGACTACAGCCTCACTGAACTGGCAAAAATTGTAGAAGAAAACGATGCCAAAATTCTCAGTATTTTTCTGCTCAACCACGAAGACTCTACCCGCCTGGATGTCTTTCTAAAAATAAACAAAGTGGACATCTCTTCTATCCTTAAAACTTTTGAGCGTTATAACTATTTTGTAAAAGCTTCTTTTGGCGAAGAGGACGATAACGAAGATTTGAGAGAGCGTTACAACTCCTTAATGAATTATCTGAATGTTTAGCCTAAAATCCTGCTTATTATTGGCTTTTTTCCTGCTTTTTGTGGGGACACCGCATGTTTTTGCGCAGTACCGGCTTACAAAAAGTGATACAACTTTTGTAATTGACAACATTCATGTTACGGGGAACAAGAAAACCAAAACATACATCATTTTACGCGAAATTGAGTTAAAAAGAGGAGATACGGTTTACCTTCATCAACTTCTGAGAAAAATAAAAAAAAGCAGCGAAAATCTTATGAATCGCTCCCTGTTTAACAGTGTTGAAATAACTCCGCAAAGACATGATTTCAATAAGGTTGACCTTTACGTAGAGGTAACAGAGCGGTGGTATATCTGGCCTATTCCGATTTTTATCTATACTGATCGTAATTTCAATGTGTGGTGGGAAACAAAAACTTTTTCGCGGCTAAATTATGGCGTCAACCTGACAGTATTTAATTTCAGAGGACGTATGGAGACACTGAATGTGCTGCTGCAGGGAGGTTATGACAAAAGTCTGCAATTAGATTGGGGAATACCTTATATAAACAAAAAGCAGAAATGGGGAATACTGATTTCCGCCGGAGCCACACTAAATCACGAAACGGATTACAAACTTCTGGAGAACAAACTGGTCTCTTATCACACGGAGAAAGCTTATTCCAAAAAATGGTATTTTGGAACATTATCAGCCACTTTTAGGCCAGAATACTATTACCTTCACACCCTTACGTTGGGCTTCGATCACCGGGAATATGCCGATACTTTACTGAAATTATACCCTGAATTTGCTTATACGCAGGATAAATTTTCTTACCTCTCACTGGAATATAATTTTAAATATGATTTTCGTGATTATGTCCCTTACCCGCTTAAAGGTTTTTATGCCGAAGCTGATATAAGACAAGATGGGCTTGGATTGCTATCCAAAGAGGTGAATATGCTCAGTTTCTATCTGATTTTCGATCAATACCTCCAGTTGCATAAGCGATGGTATTTTGCTTATTCGCTTGCAGCCGAAATGGTTCCCACTAAATACCAGCCCTATTTTCTTCAAAAAGGTCTGGGTTACAAACCAATGAAGATCAGAGGATACCAGCTTTACCTCGTGAGCGGTAACTGGATTGGTCAAATCAGGTCGAATATAAAATTTGCCATAGTTCCCCAAAAGACGGTACTGATTCCTTTTATAAAAACAGAAAAATTCAATCGGTTTTTTTATGGTTTGTATGCAAATCTGTTTTTTGATGCAGCTTATGTGGCCAGCGATACTCCTGAAAAGGACAGAAGCTTTTTAAACAACAAACTACTCTACGGTGTCGGCGTGGGAATTGACTTTGTTACTTATTACGATGTCGTTATTAGGGCTGAATATGTATTGAACAGAAGTAATCAGCGCCATTTTTTTCTTAGCTTTGTTGCTCCGATTTAGGAAAATTACCAGAAGTGATTATCCTCCATTTAATGAAACTCCCCGCAGCAAGCTAACGAGGAATTCTCAATGGAAATATTATTTAATCACTTCAAGGAATGGGGAATATAACCCATAAGATCCCTCGATTGCGCTTGGGATCAGTTCGACTAAATAATTTTGTTTCTCAAAATTAAAGTCTCATCGATTTATAACTCACATATTTAGGGTCTGCTGAAAAACACTCTATTGCATAATAATCAATAAGATATATTAAACTCAGCAACTTCAAATGCAAAGTTTTTGACTGCAAGGCGTTAATTTCCCTGCATTTTTTGTTTAGTTAGCCCGCAGCACATCATCTACTTCGTTGCTATGGCTCGCAGTATTAGTATACAGCTTCGCCTTGCGGCCTTGTATCTGATGCACCACGGACTTTTTCAGCAGACCCTATTTACTCATATTTTAAAAAATTTATGAATAATGCGGGTTAAAGTGTAATTTTGTGCCCGTTGAAAAAAAGTATCAGGAATATTATCCATTTGTCTATCCTTAGCCTTTTGCTGTTTCCGGCACTTGTGAAAGCGCAGGTAAGCTACCAGCATTTTCTTTGGGCCGGGCAGGCGGAACTATCCAAAAGTAATTTCACGCAGGCTATTTACGATTTTAATACCGCTCTTGGCTCCAAGCCCAATGGTTTTGAAGCCTTTTTTCTCCGGGGTATTGCAAAATACAGCCTTGGAGACTTTAAAGGTGCATCCAATGATTTTAGCCGCACCATCCAGATTCATCCGCTTTACACCCGGGCTTATCAATATCGCGGCATTTGTTACGACCAGCTGAATGACTTTCCACATGCTCTCGCCGATTTTGCCAGGGCATTGGATCTCGACCCTTTCAATCCGGAAATTTATGTAGCACGCGGTAACACCAAAATGCACATGAATAAATACAAATCAGCTATTGAAGACTACACCAAAGCCATTCAACTGGACCCAAAAGCAAGCGATGCTTACCTGAGTCGGGGAATTGCTTACCATTTAATGGAAAAAGACAGCCTCGCCATGCGCGATGTAAATAAGTCTATCCGGCTTGACTATTTTAATGTGGATGCCTGGATAAAACGCGGCATGATTCGCTATGAAATGGATAGCCTGCAAAGTGCGCTAAAAGATTTTAACCATGCTGCAACACTGAAACCCGACTACCCATACATCTATTTTCAGAGGGCGCTTACCTATTTGAAACTCGGGGATACCACACGTGTTTTACAGGATTACGACAAGGTTCTCAAACTCGATCCCAACAATGCGCTGACCTATTACAACCGGGCGCTGCTGAAGTCTATGCGGAAGAACTATAAAGGCGCACTGACCGATTATAATAAAGTAATTGAGATAAACCCGAAAAATGTGTATGCCTATTATAACAGGGGTGTGGTAGAATTGCAGCTGAAACATCCGAAAGGGGCAGAAGAAGATTACACTAAAGCGCTGGAGATTTTCCCCGGTTTTGTTGGAGCCTACATCAACCGTTCGTATGCCCGCGAGCAACTGGGGGACAAAAAAGGTGCCCTGGCAGACCATAATTCGGCCACGCACATCATCGCCAAAGCACATGGCGACAATAAAGTGAGCCGCGAACTATACAAGCAATACGGCGACTCCAGTTACTTCAACAAAATCATGGCTTTCGAAGCTGATTTTCTGAATGGCGAAATGCGCAAAGGCCGCGTCCAGTTCCGGAAAATAAACATTGAGCCAAAACCCGATTTTTATCTGATTTATGCTTTTGATCTGCCGGCTTCGGTTTACGACCAGTATCACGAAGGCATCTATTTAGATAAAAATATTTCACTTTTTAATGCCAGCAACAAATTGGGTATAAAACTGCTGTTCACTACAAAACACTGGCCTGTGAGTAAACAAGATGCGCTGAAAAAGCAGCGGTATATTGATAAAAACGCATCTCTCTTCAGCGAACCCGCCAACGCATTCTTTATTAAAGGGATCATACAAAGCATGATGCTAAATTATTCAGCAGCTATCGCCGATTACGACCGTTGTCTGAGAAGCGACTCTGCCATTGTCTATGCTTACTTTAACCGGGCAGCCACGCAAGCCGGGTGGGACGAGTCGACTTATGTCGAAAAAATGTATAAAGGCCAGATCGGTATAAGCCGCAGCAATTTTAACAAGAGCAACGCGGTAAAATCCCTGCCCCCACCTGATTACAAAAAAAGCCTGGAAGATTATACCAAAGTATTGAAAATAAATCCCAACATAAGTTTTGCATACTACAACAGAGCTAACCTGAAACTTCGGCGAAAGCTGTATCAACGTGCTATAGATGATTATTCCATGGCCATAAAACTGGAGCCCAAAATGGCAGAAGCCTATTATAACCGCGCTTTGATTCTGCTTTATCTGAAAGAAAACAAACTGGCGTGCAAAGATCTGAGTAAAGCCGGAGAACTGGGTATTTCAGAAGCTTACAACGTCATCAAAAGATACTGCTCGGAGTGACCGGCAGTAAGTTCCCTGTTTTAGTTCATGTAGGCAGTGCCATAAGCATTGTGGATGAAGCTGAAGCTAAAGATATCCTGATGCAGTTGGGAGATATAAATGAACCGGATGGGGCGGGGAAGCCTTCCTGACGATATAAAAAGAACACAACCTAAAAATTATGAAAATGAGGTTCCTTTCCCGAATGGCGATGCCATAAACCGGCTTTTACCAATTCCTCTTTGTTGTTGGCAAAGTCGTTTATGTCGCCATCATATATAATCTCGTGATTTTCGGAAAGCACGATAACCCGTTCGGCAATTTCTCTCGCTAATTCCATATTGTGAAGCGCCATAATAAGGGTTGAATCCAAAGAATTCAGGAAGTCGATAAGCCAGCCGGTTGCTCTTGGATCTAATGAAGAGAACGGTTCATCTAAAAGTAAAAGTTTAGGCTCTAAGATGAGTATCGAAGCCAGGGCAATCCGTTGTTTTTCGCCTCCACTCAGTTTTACGGGAGATTTGTCTAGCAGCCCCGACAAGTTTAGTTTTTCAGCCCAATAATTAATTTTTTCATCTAAATTCCTGTGTTGAAGTTGTTTTAATCCGAAAGATAATTCCTCATAAACACTCGGGTTAAATAACATGATATCAGGATTCTGAAACAACAAGCCCACCGAAGTTCGAAATTCTTTTCTGAAATCTTTATCTTTTAAACTTTGTTTTGTGAGTTTCTGTCCCTCAAATAATATTTCGCCTTTTTGGGGGAAAATTAAGCCGTCCAGCAGTTTTAACAAAGATGTTTTCCCACTGCCGTTAACGCCAAACAGAGCGATCTTTTCGCCTTTAGATACGGAAAAACTTGTGTTTTTTTGTACGAACTCTTTCGCATACTTAAAATAAATATTTTTTACTTCAATCATATTATGGTCCTTGAATTTATTGCCTGCGTTATCTCTTTTGAATTTTCAATTGATTTCTTTATAAACAAGCTAATCTGATATCCCAGAATGTGATAGGAATTCAATAATGTAATTTTCTTTACTATTCTGCTGTCCAGTGCCTGTTTCATTTGCTCGTAAGTTGTCAGGTAATTCATAATTTGACTATAAGCCAGCGTCAAAGTATAACTTATAAATGGCGAAAAGCTAAAAATGGCAAACAGATTTAATTTTTTCCCGGCAAGCAAAGTAAAATACAAGATGGTGAAAGTGCGTAAATTAAAAACTACCAGGCTCGTGTAATTTTTAGTAATTATGAAATATACTGAAGACAGAAGGTTAAAAACGAAAATGGCAGCAAGTGTTCTCCACATCAATTTAAAAATATCTTTTCCCGAGAGCAATAAGGCGATAACCAAAAGAAAGGATATGAAGTAGAGGTTCGAAGATACCACAACAGCAAAAATTACAAGCAAATAATTAACAAAGAATAATTTGTCAAAAAGAACATTTCTTTTACGGGAAAAGAGATAAAATATAAAAGTCGTAATGAAAATCGCTAAAATAGCCGAAAGATAATAGGAAGCTATGGCGCTTATTCCGGGTAAAGAGTAGTCGGATAATGGCGCAGAATAAAACGCCGAAAAGCTTTTTATTCCCTGTGGAATAAACCCCAGATTTTCATGAAAGAAGCTCAGATTCCACTCGCCCCACGCCGGGTTTCCCGTTATTAATCCCAAGGGCACGAGCAGCATAATGAGTAAAACAACAATGAAAAACAGAAAAATATCGGAAGTTTCCTTTTTGACCCCGATGGTTTTATAACCCTGCCCAATATCAAAATAACGTTTAAAATAGGAAACTCCAAACAAAGTAAAGACCCCTTCTACAACACCAAAAAACAGCATGTGAGACCCCACAATAGCAGGCAGGGTAACTTTTAAGCCATAAGGAAAATAAACAGGGACTCCACTGACATCTTTAGCAATGTAAGGTTCTATGCCGAGAACAATGGCAACAACCACCGAAGCCAACACAATGCTAACCCAGCCGGAAAGAAAGTAATTTAACTTTTCTGAAATTTTATTTTTAAGCAGTTTATACGTGTAATATCCTGAAAAAGAGGCGACATATCCCATTGCTATTGCATTAATAGCGTAGGTCGTGATGCCTCCATCACCAAACAGCAACGCCTGTAACAAAAGCACAAGACATATTGCCATGAATCCTGCCCAGGGACCGAATATGATGGCAATGAGTGCAGCGCCAAGAGCGTGTCCGCTGGTGCCGCCTGGAATCGGGATGTTAAACATCATTATAATAAAAGACAAGGCGGTCAAAGATGACAACAGGGGTAACACTTCCGCATCCAACTGTTGACGAAGTTTCTTTATCCCTTTTACAAACAAAGGGATAAACAGCAAATAAAAAGGCACAAAAACTTTTGGTGAAATATATCCGTCGGGGATGTGCATATATCATTCTTTAATCAATACTGTTCATAACAAATTTATTTCGAGTCAAAATTAGTGGATTTACCCGAAATTGAACATTATTTGCTAAATATTATTTTGAGATGCCGGCAAGGGCTACCCCCTCCTTTTGTTAACAACCCCGCTTATAAAAATTTTCGAAATGCAGGTTTTTCTGCTGTCAATTCAGTTACTTTTGCAAGTACAATGACGCGCTTTTTTCTAAAACATATTAATAACCGCTATTTCTACACCGGGCTGGCATTCATTATTTGGATGGTGTTCTTCGACAGTGATAATCTTCGTGAGCAGATGAGGCTGAGTAATAAAATTGATCGCCTCGAACAACAAAAACATTTTTACAAAACTGAAATCAAAAATAATAAAAGCGCTCTGAATGCCTTGAAATACGACACCCTCCAACTGGAAAAATATGCCCGCGAAAAATATTTCATGAGAAAAGACAACGAAGATATCTATGTGATTGTCAGACCCAACGCCAAATAGACCATCCTCTCTCCGCTCCTTTCCATCCACTTGTTCCTGCATATTAAAAATACAACCCGCTTCAATTTCCGCATCACGACAACAATACATTCCATCACCGGATTCCATCGAATCGCTTCTCCTCAATTTAGTCCTGTTATCAAAGCTTATTTATACTGTTAATAAATTTACAAATTCTTTTGTAATTACTGTTAATATATTCACACTAATATTACTTTTGCCGGAAAAAAGACAAAAATTAATTTCGTGTAAAATTGGAAAAAAGATGTTGAAGAGAGATATTCAGCGCCAAAACATAAGCCAGCTTTCTGTTGCCCGTTTCTACGCGCCCCGGGAAAAAACAACCATTCACGGTGGCATGTTGCCAATTTCACACTTTTTTGTGCCAAAAACCACAAACAATTCACACAGACCATTCACCCTGTTTATTTTGAATAAAAACCAAAAATATGTACGTATCACGATTTAGTATTTCCATAGAAAAAAAACTACTGGACAAACTTGACAACATAACCCTGGACCATCAGTTCCCCAACAGGTCGCGAACCATCCGGTATTTAATCAATAAGGAAACCATTAAAAAGGATCGGGAAGTGAACAAAGTCGTGGCCGGAGCCATCATTTTGATTTACAACCATCATCAAAGAGAACTGCAAACACAATCAACACACTTACAGCATGATTATCACGACCTCATTTTGTCTGTTCAGCATGTTCATTTGGACCACGAAAACTGTCTGGAGACCTTGGCAGTAAAAGGCAAAGCCAATGATTTGGAAATGCTGGCCCGGCAATTGATTTCACTTAAAGGGATTCAATACGGAACCCTTGTAATTGCAGGAAGCGACTAATTTTTTTTATACATAAGTAACACTAATTTCAAAATGGTAATATTTACATTATTTTCCCGCTCAGTCAAAACATGGTTAATGAGTTTGACATTTGTTTTATTTTTTCAACCGGTAATGGCTCATTCATGGGGTTCCGTTGCGGGCAAGTTGCTTGATGCAAAAACCGGAAACGAAATTTCTTTTGCTAACATTGTTGTCGAGAAAAGTCTGATAGGCACTACCAGCGATTTGCAAGGGAAATTCCAGATCCACGGTATCGAAGTGGGAACATACACATTGGCTTTTTCGCATCTGGGGTACAAAACACTACAACTCGTGGTGAAGGTATCTGCAAATAAAACCACAGCTTTGTTAGTCAGAATGCAACCTGCTGCTTTTGATATGAGTGACCTGACCGTAACGGCCAAACGACCGTTTTCCATAGCCTCGTCACAGGCCATCCGAAGCATCGACCTGGAGCTGAGACCGGTAAAATCGTCACAAGATTTATTAAAGCTGGTCCCGGGGCTCATTATTGCACAGCATGCCGGTGGTGGTAAGGCAGAGCAAATATTTCTCCGTGGGTTCGATTGCGACCACGGCACGGATGTAAATATCTCCGTGGATGGTATTCCCGTAAACATGGTAAGCCATGCCCACGGACAGGGTTATGCCGACCTGCATTATCTAATCCCGGAGATTATCGGCAACCTTTCCATTTACAAAGGCCCCTATTTTGCCCGTTTTGGTGATTTTGCCACTGCAGGCGCCATTGCTTTCAAAACCAAAGATATTTTAAAAAGCAACAGTTTTCATTTGGAAATCGGACAATTTAACACTCTGAAGACCACCCTGCTGTTGCAAACAGGAAAAGGCAATGCCCGGCAAAATGGCATCCTTGCCGCGCAATATTACGCTACCGATGGCCCTTTTGATAATCCTCAGAACCTGAAACGGCTCAACATATTCGGAAAATACTTTATCAACATAACCCAGCAAAGCAGGCTGACCTTTACTGTTAACGGATTCAATTCTGCCTGGAATGCTTCGGGACAGGTGCCTGAGCGGGTAGTAAAAGCCGGTATTATCGACCGGTTTGGGGCATTAGACCCTATGGAAGGCGGCACAACCTCCCGGGAAAACATGTCGCTGGTATATGATAAAAAACAAGATAACCATGCGTTTCATTTACAGGCATATCTTACCCGTTACACCTTCAAACTTTTTTCCGATTTTACTTATTATCTGATGGATACGGTTAACGGCGATATGATTGAACAAAACGAAAGCCGGTGGCTCAGCGGAATGAATGCTACTTATCAGATTCACCGGAAAAAGGGTTCGGTTATCTTTATCAACACCCTGGGTGCGGGATTTCGCAACGATGCTATTCAGTCTGCCCTGTGGCACAGTCCCAATCGTATCCGGATGAATGCGCTGTCGAATGCCGGTATCAACGAAACAAACCTGTATGTCTGGGGACAAAGCAAAATTATTTTCAATCAACACTGGCGTATCGAAATTGGACTTAGGGGTAACTACATTACCTACAACGTAGACGACCACCTGGGAAGTGCCGGCGACACCCTTTCCAACGGTTTACCACATGCTTCGGGATATGCCCAGCAAGGCATGCTCAATCCGAAATTCAATGTTGTTTTCAGCCCTTCGTCCAAGGTGGATATTTATTTCAATGCCGGTACCGGATTTCATTCCAACGATGCACGTAACGTCATATTCACACAAAAAGCAAAAGAAATAGAGCAGGTTATGGTTCGTGAAGGACGAAGTGAAAAAGAAATATCCGATTGGCTGATAAAACATAATTTTGACCCGCAACAGCAATTCACCGGAACCATGCCCAGAGCTTACGGAGCCGAGACAGGTTTCCGTACCGAATTGTTCAAACGGCTGAATCTGGGGATGGCAGTTTGGTACATGTACCTCGACAAAGAGTTTGTATATGTGGGCGACGGCGGATATTCCGAGTTAAGCAATCCCACACAACGTCTGGGACTGGACTGTGAAGGAAGATTGAAAATCACCCGATGGCTTTGGGCCGACGCCGACATGACACTTTCGCAAGGCAGAATCAACGGTCTTCCAAAAGGCAGTAACTATATTCCGCTGGCACCCAATTTTACCCTGACGGGAGGAATAACCATGGCGGACTACCACGGATTTGATGTTTCGCTACGCACTATCCACATCGGCAGCCGGCCGGCTAACGAAGACAATACGGTAACCGCTTTGGGTTATACGTTGATCAATCTCGGAGCATCTTACCACTGGAAGAAATACACTCTCTCCGTTGCCATTGAAAACCTGCTCAACACCCAATGGAACGAAGCACAGTTTGACACGGAAACCCGCATGAAATGGGAGCGGAAACCCGTTGATGAATTGCACTTTACGCCGGGTAATCCTTTCAATGTACGGTTGGGAGCAAGTGTGCAGTTTTAATGACAATAAATATGCTTAGGATTTGTAACGAAATAAAGTGACGGGTCTCGTTTTAAACGAGATTATGATTTTTCAAGACGCGAAAGTTGCGAATAGCCACTGTTTATTTAAAGGGGGCTTCTAATAATTACTCCCGTAAAATTTTTTATATTTTTTTGTATGTATAAAAAAATATTACTTTTGCCGAAATTCTTAAAAGACGTGGTGGTAGAGTTCACCCAAATGTTGTAATTCGCAACCGATAACTCTTACATAAATGATGATTAGATTAATCACTTTTTAGTAAGAGTTATGTTATACTTATATAGTTTTATAGAGATACTTTATGTGGCTCTTGCCGCACCACTTGTAATTGGTGTGCAGCGGGCCATTGAAGAACGTATAGAATCCAAACAGGGACCATCTGTTTTTCAGCCCTATTACGATCTGGCAAAACTTTTTCGTAAAGAGAGTCTGGTACCTTTGGTCTCTTCCCCTGTTTTCCGGTTTGGTCCTTATTTTGTACTTATGCTTTACGCCTTTTTGGCGATGATTCTTCCTATTATCACTGCTTTTCCTTTGGCCTATGCACCTGCTGCCGATTTTATCGGTGGAGGACTTTTCTTTGGCGCTGCTGCTGCTATCAAAAAGTTTTCCGCTATTGACAGCCGAAGCAACTATGCACATTTGGGAACTTCGCGGGCCGCAAGCATTGGGGCACTTGCCGAACCGATTACCGTATTAATATTTATTATGCTGGGCGTTTTGTCCAATACCAATAACCCGTTTGTAATCAATAATGTACTTAGAAGTTCTCCACAGTGGTATTTTTCTCTTGTACATGGCTTTGTATCCGCTGCTTTTTTTATGGTTTTGCTTATTGAAACCGGACAATTACCCATAGAATCGCACACCAACGGAGAACTGGGGATGATAGACCAGGCAATGCCCTTTGAATATAGCGGACAGGACCTGGCAGTCTATAAATGGGCCTCTTATATGAAAGTCTTCATTTTAATGAGTGTATTTCTGAATGTTTACATGATTCCCTTTGGCGTACCGCTGGCACACAGTGGTTTTCTGAGTATAATTGTTTACATGGGAATCCATCTTTTAAAGTTATTGGGGCTTATCATTGTTTTTGCTCTTATAAATACAACGGTCTCAAAATTTCGTTTGTATAAGAACTTTGATTTTCTGGCAGTTGCTTTTGCTTTGGCGTTTCTTGCAAGTTTAGCTTATTACATAATGCAATAATAATATAATGGATCAAATATTTGAGATATTGGGATTCCTGCTTATCGTTCTGACATTGTTCATGCAGTGGGAAGTATATGTGAAAAGTACGATAGTATTATTTGCCATTTCCTCTTTTATCGTCGCTATTTTTCTGGTACTGCTGGGATTAAGAAATCCCCAGGAAGAATATTTGCTGTTTGTCCTGGCAGGTCTTACAGTTGTTGTTCGCGGAATAACAATTCCTGTTATAATAAACAAAGCGCTGCACCGGTTACACGAAAAGCCGTGGCGTGTACGCGAAGATAAACCCATAATGGGAATTGGCGGATCTATCCTGGTTTCCCTCGGACTGATTATGCTTAGTTATTTTCTTTATCAGGGCAGTTTATATGGAATATTAAAAGTCAAGTCGGGGTCTGTGCCGATTGCCTTGTTTTTGCAAGCTTCATTACTCATCATCACACATAAACATGCTTATATTCAAATGATTGGGTTTTTGGTAATGGAAAATGCGGTAGTCATGCTTTCGGGATGGGTCTTCGGAGGATTGCCCTTTATCGTGGAAGCAGGAGTCATTTTGGATCTTCTGGGATTGGTAGTCGTCTCCAGTTTGATAATGCGGGTGAGGGAAAACACAATTCTTCATGAAGGGGATAATTATAATACTGAATTACGGGGATAAAAAACCATCAAGTTATGAATCAGCACATCATGTATTTGCTTCCTTTACTTTTTAGCCTTTCGGGAGCTGTTTTATGTATTATACCTGTTCGCTATCTGGAAAGAACCGTATCGGTATTGGTTTCGTTTTTATCGTTGGCCGCTGCTGTTTATCTCCTTTTTCAGCCCAATTATACAGACAACTTTTTTTATGTGGACGGATTGTCGAAATTATTAATGCTTACCATTGCTCTTGTCTATTTCAGTACAGTCCTTTACTCAATGGCTTATTTTAAGCGGAAAAAGAATTTCTTATTTCAATATCGGCTTTATTATTTTTTGATGAATATTTTTGTCGCAGCCATGTTTTTTTCGGTGGTAGTAGATAATCTGGGATTAATTTGGGTTGGCATTGAGGCTACTACGGTAAGTAGTGCTTTGCTGGTTGCTACGGAAAACGATCAGGTTTCGATAGAGTCGGCATGGCGGTATGTCATTATTGTTTCGGTAGGTTTGGCAATTTCTCTTATCTCCATGACCTTTATTTATGGTTCGGCAGGAACGCTAAGTATGCATGAATTAATTATACATCATCCTGAGAACCGTGTATTTTTGATTGGTACATTACTGGGGCTTGTGGGATTCGGCACAAAAGCGGGGATTTTCCCCATGCATACCTGGTTACCCGATGTTCACGGGAAAGCGCCGTCTCCGGTTAGTGCTATCTTTTCGGGCGTATTGTTGCCTGTTGCCTTATACGCCATGTACAGAATGATTCAGATCAACCCATCTGTAACCGTACGGCTATTTTCCATGATATTGGGTATCCTTACCATCATTTCAGCTGCATTACTGATGGCGGTACAACGAAACTACAAGAGGATGTTTGCCTATTCGAGCATGGAAAATATGGGAATGATTCTTGTCGGCTTTTCCCTCGGAGGATACGGGCTTCTCGGTGCGGGAATTATCATTGTTTCTCATGGTCTGGCAAAATCAGGGATCTTTTTTTTAACGGGAAATATTCTTACCGCTTATCATACCACAGATATGAAGGGCGTCAACGGCTTGCTTTCCAGGATGCCACGGACGGCATTCACTCTTTTCCTGGCTTCCATGGCCGTTACGGGCGCTCCACCCTTTGGTATTTTTGCCGGAGAATTTTTCATCTTTTCGGCACTGATAGCAAGCTACGGCTGGGGAATAGCGCTTTTTCTGTTAATATTTGTAGCCATTGCTTTCATTTCGGTTAATTTCAAGGTGGGCAAAATGATCTTTACTTCACATGATGAGCCGTACAATGGGCATTCGCGAATTGAGACATGGATTCCGGTTGTCAATCTGACACTTT
Organism: uncultured Bacteroidota bacterium; assembly: GCA_913009685.1. GTDB lineage: Bacteria > Bacteroidota > Bacteroidia > Bacteroidales > F082 > Sulfidibacterium. Next base: position 17,231 of record CAJVXP010000025.1, on the reverse strand, counting down.
CATTTCTTTCATTGCTGTGTATTCCTTTTTTCGAAATGCTGTTAAAAAATCTTTTGTAGTTATGAAAATATTAATAGGCATAATATCAACGAGCAAAGGCGACAAACTTTACGTTCTTGATGATGGACAAGAGATGCTGATAAATGATGACGGGAAAAATCAGAAAGATATATATGGTAATTATTCTTTTTTAAAAAAACATTCTTTTAAAATTAATGATTATCCCGTAACCGGCCCCGGGGTATTTCGTTTCCGCTATGGCCCTGTTACTTCCGGTATACGGGAAGCCGGTGTTTTTCAGCTTTATACGTATGGCGAGAAAATTTTGCGTGCAACGATTGATCTCAGTTGGAAGTATCGCGAAATGGCAGGCACGATGCAAATGACATCGCCGGAAGCAGGTTTACTTATGGCCGAAAGGGTATGCAGCAATTTTGCTATGTCGCATTCTGTTGCTTTCAGTCAGTCTGTTGAAACGGCATTGGAAATAAAAACCTCTTTGCTGACAAAGAACTGGCGCATACTTTTGTTGGAGGCGGAACGTATTTACAACCATTTGTATGTAATATACAAACTTGCTGCGGCTGCGGCACAAAAGGTGCTGGCTGCTCATTTAAGTGCTCTTTTTGAAGAAGCACTCCGGTTAAACGAGCAGCTGACCGGATCACGTTATTTAATGGGTATCAATAGCATCGGCAGGTTAAACAATAATCCGTCCGGCCCGGCAGTTCAAAAAGCAGTTGATGGATACAAAAATCTGGCAAACACCTTTACCAGGTTATACGAACACGGCCTTGCCAACTATAATTTTCTCGATCGCTTACATACTTCCGGTACACTGACACCGGACATGGCCGAGAGCATGGGCTTAACCGGCCCCTCTTTACGGGCTTGTGGCATTAAGGATGGTCTGAATACCACAACAAGTCATCTAATCAGCCTTCCCGTGATCACACAGAGCGGAGGAGACGCTCTGGCAAGAATGGAAATCAGAGCCGGGGAAATTGTAAATTCCTGTCAATATCTGATCGATCATTTGCGTACAAGTGATTCGTGGATAGACAATGAAGAAACGCAGATACGCAAAGACAAGACCGGGGGAACAGGTTACAGCGTGGTAAATTCCCCAAGTGGCGCTTTGGGATATTATCTGAATGTAAAAAATGGTAATGTGCAGGATGTCAACCCCTTTACCCCTTCTTACATCGGAATGCATGCCGTTTCGCACGCCCTTGAGGGGGCAATATTTACCGACTTTCCTTTTATATTTGATTCTTTCGGGATTCATTTTACCGATGCATCCTGTTAACCGCGAAAATGTCATTTAATAAAACAAAAAAGTAAACAGCTAACAAATCAATATCATGATCAAATGGTGGCCATTATACGGACTAAGAAGAAAGCTGACGGAGCAAAAGAAATATATTTCTCCCGTAAAACTGCGTAATGCAACGACGAAAATTTTTCACCGCTCGCTGTTTATATATATTTTGGATGCGGGGAGCAGCAACGCACTGAATTTTGAGATAAACGCACTGGAATCTCCTCAGTATAACATCCATCGTTTTGGTATTTATTTCACCGATTCGCCAAGGCATGCCGATGTACTCCTTATCTTGGGGCGTCCGGCAAAAGCCATGCTGGAACCTTTAAAAGAAACAATCTCTCAGTTTCCTGAACCTTTTTATATCATAACAATTGATGATTTTCCGGATCATCCCGGCTTGATGGATTATCCCGAATTACCAAACCACGTTGCCGCCTTGACAGGAGTACCGTCTCCTTCGCAAATTTTGGGACTGTTATTGGACATCAGTAAAACAAAAAGAAGATAATCATGGCACTTATATTTTTTCTTTCTTTAAGTTTGTTTATTGGGGGAGCTGTCAGTTCTTCAAAAATAAAACTGAGCTATGGTTTTGGTTTTGCCGGCTCTATCGGAATTTTTCTTATCGGATGCTATACTTTGGTTCATCCACAGCCAAAAATATTATGGGCTTACCCGTTGTTGCACAATCTCGTCCTCACTTTGTCTATCGACCATTTATCAGCCATATTTCTCGTAATTGCTGCCATCTCCTGGATGGCTCTGGCATTATACTCTATTGATTATTCCAATTTTTACGCACAAAAAACTTTGCCGTTGGGATTCAACATCAGTCTGGTCGGCATGGTTTTGATACTGACTGCACAAGATGGTTTTACCTTGATGATAGGGTGGGAAGTAATGACCATATTTGCTTTTCTTATGATGATGGGAAGAGACCACCCTTTTGAAAAAGCTTACCGCTTTCTTGCTTTTGGTGAAATCTCTACGGTTTTTCTTTTGGTCGGATTCTCGGCGTTATATTTTACTACCGGTAGTTTATCTTTCGAAAGCATGAACAAAGGAAGTCTTTTCGCTTTGGTAATGATTTCTTTAGGTTTTATTGTTAAGATGGACATTGTCCCCTTTCATGGCTGGATGCGTGGTATTTACGGAGAAATACCGGATAATACTGCGGCATTACTCAGCGCACCTGTAACTTTGATGGGAGTATATGGGCTGGAACGAATTATCCCTCTGTTGCCTAACAACGAGACCTGGGATATTATTCTGATTCTGCTTGGAGCTTTTTCTGCTTTTTGGGGTAGTTTGCATGCAGCAGCGACCAATAAATTAAAATTATTACCTGCCTATTCTACAGTTGAGAACAATGGTATCATATTGGCTGCCATTGGTTTTTATGCTTTGGCAGGCAATTTTCTCTCCGGCAACCTGCATTACCTGGCTTTATTTGCCCAGGCAGCTTCCATTGTAATGGCCATTTCCCACACATTCTCTAAAACGTTGTTGTTTATGTCCATAGGCCATGCCAAAGAGGCCTATAACGTACATACTATTGATGAAGCCCGGGGCGTATGGAGTGGCGTAGGACGTATCCCCGCTTTTGGTATTGTCATTTCGGCGCTTTCTTTTAGTGCTTTCCCTCCTTTGATTGGTTATGCAGGCGAATGGATGGTGTTGGAAACACTGTTTCAATCCTATCGTTTTCCGAGCACTTCCCTGGCGTTTTTTTCTGCTCTTGCCGGTGTATTTATTGCTTTGGCAATAGGAATTATCGGCTTTGCCATGGTGAAATTAATTGGTTATACCGCCCTGGGATATGACCATGGCCGAAAAAGCCTTAAAATTCCTTCCCGTTTAATGCACATTGCTGAGTTAAGTCTTGAATTAATCCTGGTTTTGGGTGGCATTGCGTTACCGTTTATTATCATACTTCTTGGTTTTCCTCACCTGCTCATCGGCCTTTTGGGAATACCGGCTCCACTGGTGCTCGCCTCCGGGCAACCTGTTTTTGGTGTGATCTCTCCAACTTTTATTGGCCTCATCATGCTGGTATTGCTGATTATTCCGGTGATCCTTTTCGTAAAAACGAAAAAAAAGGTGCGTAAAGTAAATTCATGGAACGGAGGTGTAAAACTCGAAGAGAAGGAATATTTTAGTGCGGCAGCCTATTCTCAAATTCTGGAACATGTGTTACGCGGGTTTTATAAAACCCGTGAGATAAAAGATAAGACGTACAGGAGAATTAAAGTGGAGGATGTATTAATACGGCCAATGACGGCCTTACCCCGTTTGGTGAAAAAAATCGGAGAACGAGTGGCTTCGGTATTGATGAATGGTAAAATCAGCACTTACGTAACCTATATTTTGATTTTGTTTATAACGGTTTTTATTATTGGCATGATAGTAATGTAACCTGAAAAACTACTTCAGAAACAAGTGGGCCTACTGCGGATCCACATCCACCTGAACGCGTACAGATTTATATTTCGATAACGTTTTAAAATTGTCCAGACTTTGTTTCAACAGTTGCTTTTTCTCTGCCTGCTGCTTGTTACGGGGGATTTTGAACAGAATTTGCTTGATGAAAAGGTTTTTTATGCGTGAGACCATGGGATACTCGGGGCCATAAACAAGGTTTCCGAAACGGGCTTTCAAATCGCGGGCAAGCACGGCGGCAGCCTCGTTGAGCAATTCCGGTTTTTTGTGTTTCAGCTTTATCATCACCAGCCGGTAAAACGGCGGATACTTAAACCGGTTCCTTTCAGTTAATTCTCTGGCGTACATATTTTCAAAATCGTGGTTTACCACATCGTGAATGACGGGATGGCCTGGTTGCCAGGTCTGGATGATGACCATTCCCTGATATTTCTTCCTGCCGGCACGGCCGCTCACCTGTTCCATCATTTGGAAACTCCGTTCGTGTGCCCTGAAGTCGGGGAAGCTGAGCATGTTGTCGGCACTCAGAATGCCCACCACCTGCACATTGTCAAAATCGAGCCCTTTGGTAACCATTTGTGTGCCGGTGAGGATGTCGGTTTTCCGGTTTTCAAAGTTATAAATGATGCGTTGAAAAGCATTTTTCGAACGCGTGGTATCCAAATCCATACGTTCAATGCGGACATCGGGCAAAATCAGCGACAGCTCCTCCTCTACTTTTTCCGTTCCAAAGCCCTGCATAACTAAATGCGGGCTGCCACATGCTTCACATACTGCCGGCACCGGTTGCGAATAACCACAGTAATGACATTTCAGCAGCTCCTGCTTTTTGTGATAGGTCATGGTGACATCGCAGTTTTTGCACTGGGGAATCCAGTTGCACTGTTCACATTCGATACGCAGCGAGAAACCACGGCGGTTTTGAAAAAGGATAATCTGCTGTTGTTTTTCAAGTGCTTGTTTGATATGCTCAAGCAGTACGGAAGTGAAATGAGATTTTAATAACCGGCGGCGTTTTTCCTCTTTCATACTCACCACTTTGATTTCAGGCATTTGGACGCCGCCAAAGCGCTCGGTGAGAGAAACAAGTCCGTATTTTCCGTTTTTAGCGTTGAAATAGGTTTCTATGGCAGGTGTGGCAGAGCCGAGCACTACTTTGGCTTTGTGAAGATTAGCAAGATAGATGGCCGCATCACGGGCATTGTAGCGTGGTGCGGGATCGAATTGCTTGTAGGAGGCATCATGTTCCTCATCCACAATGACCAGTCCCAGGTTTTCATACGGCAGAAACATCGCCGAACGTGGCCCCAGAATAATACGGTAAGGTTTGTGTACGCCGGCCTGCTGGATGCCGGCAATGTTTTCCCACACCTCAGCCCGTTCGTTTTGGTTATAACGCGAATGATAAACACCTATTTCATCGCCGAAATGCTTTCGCAGACGGTTGATAATTTGTGTGGTAAGGGCAATTTCCGGCAAAAGATAAAGCACCTGCTTTCCCTGTTGCAGTGCGTCTTCCATCAGCTTGATGTACAACTCCGTCTTACCACTGGAAGTAACGCCGTGCAGCAACACCACCAAATGTTCCTGCATTTGCGCCGTAAGCGCTTCGTAAGCTTCCTGCTGACCCGGGCTCAAATCAAACGAGCCGGCAGTTTCTGTATCTTCTTCTGTAAAGCGGCTGATAATTTTTTCTTCAAGAAGAAAAACGCCTTTATCCACAAGGGCTTTAACAGCAGCATCGCCGGCTTTTGTTTTGGCCAGCAGCTCCGCTTTTGCCACGGAAAAATCCTTCTTCAGCGGAAACCCCGACATAGAAAGAAATCCCATCACCAGTTCCAACTGCTTGTGCGCCTTTTTTCCCAGCTGATCCATCAGCTCCTGCAGTGCTTTTTCTTCAAGATATTGCGACGTCAACTTCACCATTTTCGTTTTTTTGGGCTTATACTGCTGTTTCAGCTCTTCTTCCATAGTAATCAGCCGACGCTCAATCATGGTTTTCAGCAAAGGCAAAACTTTCTGATAGCCAACAATTTGGGTTACTTCGCTAATGGTGAGACCTTTTTTCTGCAAAAGCGCTTCGGTAATCCGGTATTCCGATTCGTTTAATGTTTCATTATCAGGAATAAATCCGGGCGACAAGACCACTTTCGACTCGCTGCTCAGCTTGAAGGCTGAAGGTAATGCGACAGCCATCACTTCGCCCAGAGTACTCATATAATAATCCGCCATCCATTTCCAAAACTGAAATTGCAGAGCATTGACCAACGGCTTTTCATCCAGAATGGATAAAATATATTTCGGCGTTCCTTTTTGCGGTGGATGTTCGTGAAGTTCCAGCACCAGTCCTGCATAAACATGGCGGCGGCCAAACTGTACCGAAACACGGTGGCCCCGTTTTATGACATCATTCAACGCAAACGGTACGCGATAGGTAAACGTTCCGGGAATGGGAAGCGGCAGCAATACCTCGGCAAACAGGGTGATCCTATCCATAGAACAAAGGTATTTATTTATCGGTAATTCAGGGTCATTGTTGGTATAAGTTCGGGAATTCTTCTGCTGCCGGGAGAATTGATTTAACAGACCATTATATCAGGTTACTTGGCCTTGAAATTACACCTGTTTTTAGTGGCAAAACATGCCCGGAAAATCCAGAAAAGCTTTTCAAACACAAAGTCCAATCGTAGAATATAAAAAAATAACGGTTTGGGCTATGGTGCGTGGCGCATTTTATTGTTTGATTTTTCTATTTACCTATATTTTCCTTTAATGTTTAATTATCATATTTACAACTAATTGCGGTATGCACTATGAGCCGATGTTATGCAGTCGGCTTTTATACTACACATCTATTTTTTTATAATACTTTTTGCTCAATAATATATTTTGGGAAATATGATGCAAATGATTGAGTTTCGATTTTGATTATTTTGTGTCATTCATTCTTTTCAACAGCTAATTATTAGCTAATACTTTGAAAAGTAACGTTAAACAATTACAAAAAAATAAAAATTGCTTTTTTCTTTTTTTTTATATAATATTGCCCTAACCAAAACCTGAAAGAAATATCCTTTTAATCCTTGTTCGATTCAGAGGATTTTAATTAACAAGGAAGATGATAAAAATCCTTTGAGTGAAAAGAATTAAATAATTTAAAATCAAAACCATGAAGAAAATACTGTTTTTATTTTTGCTAATCCCTTTGTTGGTGGTAACGGGTTGTAAAAAAAAGGAGAAATCCTTTGTTGATTCTACTGGTGCAGAGATCACATACGAAAACGCAAAGGGACAGGATTTACTGAATACTTCTACCACGAACCATTTTTCAGCCGATAATATGCATCTTTACAATGTAGTGGACGGGGTAAAAAAAGAGGTTAATTATCCTAATTATGATATTCCCCACAATTTTGTTATAGTCTTAAACCATTCGACCCATGTATATTTTTTACGTGTTTTTCTGGAAGTAGATACAACTTTGCTTCAGTTGAATGATCAAATCACAGACACTATAACAGCAGAATTTACTAAAAATATCAACGCCTCAATTGTTACCAAGGTATGGTACAACGGTGTATTAGAATGCGATGGCATTTCAAAGTCCCGTAAGTTTACCATTGTAAAATGATTTTAAGCTGTAAAGATGCACATTGGTTTAGGCTTGATAACATTGTTATAGTTGATTCCTTTCAGGAAAAGTCCAAGGATAATTCCTCTAATTTCGGGTTTTTTTCAAATTACTTAATTTTGTCTTTGTATGATCAATCATTTTCGTTATTCGTTAAGCTGCTGCACAACTTGTCTATATCACCTCAAAATCTACAGTTCATTCTAAAACAGAGGCAGGATAACATCCTATTCTTATTGTGTTTATCATTCTGTTCTTCGTTGGCCGGTTTTTTGTTTTCGGTAAAAAAGAGGCTGGTCTGTTTTCAGGTGCGGTTTTGCAGCCTGTAAAGGTAGGATAATAATCCGGAAAACAAAACCTCCTGAAAAACCCGGCCTTTTCCGTTAAAACTTGTTAAAATGGCTTTTCCCAAAAAAGGTTTTCTGAGAATACCGGATTTTTGATATTTTTGCATAAACTTTAAATCTTCTCCATGGCCATGGAAAATGAAAAATTTTTGGGCGAAGGCCTTACTTTCGATGATGTGCTTCTCGTCCCCGCTCATTCGGCAGTTTTACCGAGAGAAACCAATCTCACCACACGTTTTTCGCGAAATATAGAGTTAAAAATCCCCATTGTTTCGGCAGCCATGGATACAGTTACCGAGTCGAAAATGGCCATAGCCATGGCTCAGGAAGGCGGCATTGGGGTGATTCATAAAAATATGAGCATCGAAAAGCAGGCCATCGAAGTAAAAAAGGTAAAACGGGCGGAAAACGGTATGATTTTGAACCCGGTAACACTGAGTGCCGGCGCCCGCGTCATCGATGCCCTGAACATGATGCGCGAATACAGCATTGGAGGGATTCCGGTGGTGGACAAAGACGACAAGCTGGTAGGTATTGTCACCAACCGTGACCTTCGTTTTGAAAGAGCTATGGGCAAGCCCATTCAGGAAGTTATGACAAAGGAAAACCTGATTACCACTACTGAATTTACCAATTTTGAAGAGGCGGCACAGATATTACAGCAGTTCAAGATTGAAAAACTTCCTGTGGTCAACAACGACTTTAAGTTGGTCGGGCTCATTACTTACAAGGACATCATAAAAATTGAAGCACATCCCAACAGCTGTAAAGACAGTCGGGGCCGGTTGCGGGTGGCCGCCGCCGTGGGCATTACTGCGGATACTATGCACAGGGTAGCTGCGCTGGTAGATGCGGGTGTGGATGCCATTGTTGTGGATACTGCACACGGACATTCGGAAGGTGTGCTTCAGCTGGCCAGACAGGTCAGAAAAAAATATCCCGAAATTGATTTGGTGGTGGGCAATGTGGCTACCCGCGAGGCTGCACTGGATTTGCTCGCGGCAGGCGCTGATGCCATCAAGGTCGGCATTGGTCCCGGTTCCATTTGTACCACCCGTGTTGTTGCCGGCGTGGGTGTCCCGCAGCTTACAGCCATATACAACGTCGCCAACGCGCTGAAAGATTCAGGCGTTCCGGTTATTGCTGATGGCGGTATCCGTTATACGGGCGATATCGTAAAAGCCATTGCTGCCGGTGCCGACAATATCATGGCCGGGTCGTTGTTTGCCGGTGTGGATGAGTCTCCGGGAGAAGCCATTATTTTCGATGGCCGGAAATACAAATCCTATCGCGGCATGGGCTCAGTGGAAGCCATGCAGCAGGGTTCCAAAGACCGTTATTTCCAGGATGCCGAGGATGACATCAAAAAGCTTGTGCCCGAAGGCATTGTGGGACGTGTTCCTTACAAAGGCACCCTGTCAGAAGTTGTTTTACAAATGGTGGGTGGTCTGCGTGCCGGTATGGGTTATACCGGTTCGCGAAATATCGACGATCTGCAAAAGGCAAAATTCATAAAAATTTCAGCTGCCGGTGTGGCCGAAAGTCATCCGCACGATATTACCATCACCCGCGAAGCGCCCAATTACAGTAGAAAAAGATAAATTATCTGATTTTGAATATGAAAAAAATCTGGCTTTTTGCAGCTTTTATTTTCTTTGCAGCCAACGTTCATGCACAGAAAGGTTTAATGAAAAAAGAGCTGCTCAACATTGACGGGCAGAAAATTACCGCCGGTGAATTTCTGAGCATCTATAATAAAAACGGCACTGAAGGCGAAAACACCACCAGCCTGCAGGATTACCTTCAGCTTTATATTAATTTCAGACTAAAGGTGTTAGAAGCCGAAAGCCTGAAAATGGATACTATTGCCGCTTTTAAAAGAGAGCTGAAAGGCTACCGCAAACAACTTGCCCGGCATTATTTTATGGATGAAAAAGTGATGAATTCGCTTGTGAAAGAGGCATATAACCGGATGCAATACGATGTGCGTGTCAGCCATATTCTTATCCGCGTCAGCCCGGATGCCAGTCCCGCCGACACGCTGAAAGCCTGGAATAAAATCAATAAAATCCGTTCGGAAATTATGAACGGTCTGGATTTTGGCGAAGCAGCCGTGAAATATTCGGAAGATCCTTCAGCAAGAAGCCGGAAAGCCATTCCCGGAAAACAGCGCGGACACCGGGCCAACCGGGGTGACCTTGGTTACTTTTCGGTTTTCAATATGGTTTATCCCTTTGAAACAGCCGCTTACGCCACTCCCGTGGGAAGTGTGTCAAAACCTGTCCACACCCGCTATGGTTATCATTTAATAAAGGTAACCGACAAGCGTCCGGCTATGGGTGTTGCCGGGGTGGAGCATATTTTTGTCGCGCTGAAACCAGGTTTTACTCCTGCCGATTCGGCGGCCAAAGCCAGAAAAATTCAGAACATTTACCGGATAATCAAAGAAGGTATGCCGTTTGAAGAGGCGGCCAAAAAATATTCGGAAGACCGTGGCTCTGCCGGCAACGGTGGCAAGCTGCCAAAATTTTCTTCCGGACGTATTGTCCCGCAGTTTGTTTCACAAGTTGACAAGCTGCAGCCCGGACAAATTTCCAAACCTTTCCAGACCATTTACGGCTTTCATATCATTAAACTGCTCAGCCGGAAGCAACCGGGAACTTTCAAACAGGAACAATCCATGCTGAAAGAACGTGTTGCAAGAGACCAGCGCGCGGAGAAAAGCAAAGAAGCTGTTTTAGCAAAAATCAAAAAGGATAACGACCTTATAATTTATACCAACGCCAAACAAGCCTTGTTTAATGCTATGGATTCTTTGATACGGAAAGGGCAACTCAAGGCTGACAGCCTGCCGGGGACATGGAGCAAAACCATTATGGAAATTGGTAAAAAAGACCCGAAAGTCTATACCCGGCAGGATTTTGCCCGTTTTGTTGAAAAACATCAACAGGGTAAGAGCTATCAGGACAAATCCGTAATGCTTAGTCTTTTGTTCAAACAGTTTGTTGATGAGAACTCTCTTCGTTATGAAAACGAACATCTCGAAGATTTTTATCCCGATTTTAAAGCAATAATGACCGAATACCACGATGGGATTCTGCTTTTTAACCTGACGGATAAATTAGTTTGGTCGGAAGCCATGAAAGATACGGTAGGTTTACAAAACTTTTACACAACGCATCGTCCGAAGTACAAACATGGTGTGGAAGCCGAAGCAATTATTTTTTCTTGTCCGGAATCCTCTCTGAGCCAGCTGGATTCACTTTTAAGCAGACACAACGGCAGCGAAAAACTTTTGCAGGATATCAGGAAACATGAAATAATGTTAAAAGGCCTTGAGGCTGACAGCGGTACTTTCCGGAAAGGCGAAAACAGAATGGTTGATGCGGTTGAATGGAAGCCCGGACTCTCCAAACACATCCCATCTGAAGTGGAAAATAAAGTCAGTCTGGTTTTTATCAAAAAAATTATTCCACCGGGCATTATGACTTTTGAGCATGCCCGCGGACTTGTTACCTCTGACTATCAGGATTATTTAGATAAACAATGGGCACAGCAGCTCCGAAGGAAATATCCCGTGCATATCAACGAAAAAGTTTTGCATAAATTAATAAAATCACTAAACAAAAAGAAATCCTGATGCAGCGCAGGCTAAATATCTTTTTCCGGAAGGAAGAAACCGGCTTTCACGGTTGGTTTGTGATGATGCTGTTTTTGGCTATCCTCACAGGCATCGGGCTGACAGGTTGTAAGCATAAAAATAAAACAGGCGATGCTCCGCTGGCACGTGTCGGCGACAAATATCTGTATGTTAATGATTTAAAAGAAATAATCCCCAAAGGGGCTTCATCGCGCGACAGTCTGCTTTTTTGCCAAAGCTATATCAACAAGTGGGTACATACCCAGCTGCTCCTTCATCAAGCCGAAAGAAACCTGCCCGAGGAAAAACTAAATTTCCAAAAACGGCTTGAAGAATATCGTAATTCGTTGATTATCTACCAATATGAAACGGAATACGTAATACAAAACATGGATACTGTTGTAACTGACAAACAAATTGATGACTATTACAAAAGTCATCTGAAAGATTTTCAGTTGAAAGAAAATATTGTGAAGGTCATTTATGCCATTATAGACCGGAAGCGGGAAGACAGTCATCAGCTAGAAAAGGTTTTCCGGGGAATGTTTCATTTGCCCGACAGTATTTTACTGGATTCGCTGGAAAATTATGCTCCGGTCATGGCCGAATCTTTTTCGACAGACACAAACAACTGGATTCCGTTTAATCAAGTGTTGAAAGTGATTCCTATCGAAACCTATAACCAGGATATCTATCTCAAAAATCACCGAATTATCCGGTTAAAGGACGACAGCAAGATTTATCTGCTTAAATTTGTCAACTTTAAAATTAAAGATGACATTTCTCCCAAAGATATGGAAGCAAATTTTATCCGGCAAATAATTTTAAATAAGCGCAAAACAGAAATGATTAATCAATTACGGGCAGATATTTTTAAACATGCCATAAAACAAAAAGAATTTGAAATCTATTAACATGACAAAGAACCCGATAAAACGAAATCTTATTAGCACTAACAGCCTCTGGGGCTTGCTTGTTTTCATCCTCCTGTTTATTGCCGGTCAGCCATCGGCAATAGCCCAGCAAAGCGACAGCACGAGCGCACCAAAGGGAAAAGTCCTCGATCAGGTGGTTGCCGTGGTGGGCAACACACTAATACTGGAATCCGATATTGAAAATCAGTATTTAAATTACAGGATGCGGGGTTCCATCAATGGTACTGAAGAGGATATGAAATGTGAGATTCTGGAAAGCCTGCTCTATCAGAAACTTATGGTTGCCCAGGCCGAAGTTGACAGTATCGAGGTTAACAAAGCGCAGGTGAGTGCAGAATTGGAGAGAAGACTTTCCGGTTTTATTAACCAGTTTGGAAGTCAGGAAAAGTTAGAAAAATATTATGGAAAATCCATGTCGGAGATTAAATCGGAAATCCATAACATCGTCAAAGACCAGATGCTGGCCCAACAGGTACAGCAGAAGATTATAAGTAATATTACCGTAACGCCTTCCGAAATAAAAGCCTTTTACAAGAAAAAGCCAAAAGACAGCATCCCCATGATAAAAACAGAGTATGTCATCCGGCAAATTGTCAGGAAACCACCTGTCAATGTGGAAGAAAAACTACGTGTAAAGAAAGAATTGCTGGAGTTGCGTAAACGTATTTTGAACGGGGAGAGTTTCTCTACGCTTGCCATCTTGTATTCGGAAGATCCCGGCTCTGCCAAAAACGGCGGTGAGTTGGGTTTTTATGGCCGGGGACAGCTCTATCCGGCTTTTGAAGCTGCAGCCTATAAGCTAAAACCCGGAGAGATATCGGGTGTGGTGAAGACAAAAGCCGGTTATCATATCATTCAGATGATTGCCCGTAAAGGAGATTACATCAATGTACGCCATATTTTGCTTGTGCCTAAAGTTTCCATCCAGGATTTGCAAAAGGCCAGGATGAAATTAGATACTATTGTCAAAGAAATTCGTTCCGATTCCATAACCTTCGATAAAGCAGTAGAAAAGTATTCGCAAGGTAAGGACAAAAATAATGGTGGTTATCTGCTGAATCCGCAAACAGGAAGTATCGAATTTGAAGGGGAGCAGCTTGCTCCGCAGGTTTCATTTATAGTTAACAAGCTTAAACCGGGACAAATTTCCAATCCCGTGCCGTTTAAAACGGATAACCAGAAAGATGCTTATCGTCTGCTATATCTTGAAAAACTGGTTCCGCCTCACAAAGCTAACCTCAAACAGGATTATACCCGCTTTGAGCAGTGGGCTTTGCAGGATAAGCAGCAAAAAACCATCGATGCCTGGATAAATGAAAAAGCAAAAGATACTTTTGTGCGGATAAATCCCATGTTCCGGCGTTGTCGTTTCCGTCACCAGTGGTTACACGGACAGCAAAAGCAGGAAAGCCAACGGGCTAATCCTGAGCAATGAAATTGCAGACAGCAGCCAGCACTTTCTCCGGATAATCAAAATGGGGATGATGGCTGCATTGATTTAAAATGTGTATCTCTTTTCTTTCCGGTACAAACCGGCGGATATTTTCCACCTGTTGCAGACTGGTGTACTGATCGTTACGGCCATGGAAAGCCAAAACGGGAACCTGAATTTTCTTCAGCTCCTCTCTTATATTCCAGTTTTGGAAAAAACCGGCTGTCCAGGTATCGCACCACGCATAAAAAACAGCATCACAACGTGCTCCATGATATTTCCGTAACGCCTGTTTCAGTTTGGAGGCAGGCCTTTCGTATTGTTTCCTGACATTCTCAATCCCCGGCGTAACGCAAGGCTCCTCCTGGGTGTTGGCCGACAAAGTAATGACTTTTATCAATCCTTCCGGATGATGAGCTGCATGAATCAACGCCAGTGATCCTCCTTCACTGTGTCCAAGCAGATAATATTTTTTCAGTGAAAAATGTTGAATAAGATGCTCCAGTAGTTCTGCTTCTTTATGGATATAATCCAGCCCGCGTTTTTCGGTGAGAGGTGAAGATTTCCCGTAACCCTGCCGGTCATAAAGCAGAACAGGCAGGTTGCATTCTCTGATAAATTTTTCCGGAAAATCTTTCCACTGGTTCACCGAACCGAGTCCTTCGTGAAGAAAAATGACCACCGGGCTGTTTTTGTCTGCAGGCTTTCCTTCCGGGATAAGTTTGCGCGTAAACAACTGCAAGCCGGACAATTCGACAAATTCATCCTCGACAACCATGTTCTGCAATTAATTATTATCCTTCACAAACAAAATCAAGACAGAGGCCAGAAACATGGAAATTCCGCCAATAATCAGTGCGTAAATGGCTTCACTGTGAAAAAACTTTTGCAAAAAGAAACCCAGAATGGCCGCCGCTACAATTTGTGGAATTACAATGAAATAGTTAAAAATCCCCATGTAAATTCCCATTTTGTCGTGTGGCAACGCATTGGTGAGAATGGCGTAAGGGATAGACAAAATGCTGGCCCAGGCGACGCCAACGCCCAACATAGAAATAATCAACAGATACTGGTCGTGGATAAAATAGATGGAAAAAAGCCCCAATCCTCCGAGAAGCAGCGAGATGGCGTGGGCCGATTTCCTGCTGGTGGCTTTGGCGAGCGGCGTGAGAAACCAGGCAACAATGGCAGCAAAGCCATTGTAAACGGCAAACAAGATGGAAACCCAGTCAGCTCCGTTATTGTAAGCTGCCGAAGCCGTGTTGGTCGTATGAAATATATATTCCGTAACTGCCGGAGTGGTATATATCCACATGGAAAATAGGGCGAACCAGCTAAAAAACTGTACAAGAGCAAGTTGCAGCATGGTTTTGGGCATGTTAAACATGTCGTTCATAATCTCCACAAGAGCAGCCTGATTTTTGCCCCGGAGCTGCATAAAACCGGAAATAAGCATCAAAAATCCCAATGCGACCAAACCAAGGGAAAGCACATACAAATCTTTGGTAAGTTCCGCTTCATAAAACCAAATGGTGAGCAATATTCCAAAAATGAGCCAGAGAAGCCCGTTGCGTGTTTGTTTTTTACCTTTTTCATGGTGATTGATAGCATCTGGTGTTGTCGTAACACTAATGTGTGTGCGTTTTTCCTCTTCCGCATCAAAATCTTTCAGTTGTTCGGGCGGATATTCTTTAGTGGTGATGATAGTCCACAATACGGCCGTAAAATAGACCGCTCCCCCGATATAAAACGCCCATTTTACCGAAGGAGGGATAACCCCTTCGGGTGCAGTATTGCTGATGTGCAACCAGTTGGTCATTATCCATGGCAATACACTGGCAATCACAGCTCCCGTTCCGATAAAAAAGCTCTGCATGGCAAAGCCCTGTGTGCGTTGTTCTCCGGGCAGCATGTCGCCAACAAAAGCGCGAAAAGGTTCCATGGAGATGTTGATGGAGGCATCCAAAATCCAGAGCATCCCGGCAGCCATCCACAGCACATGTGAGTTGGGCATGATAAGCAATGCGAGCGATGCCAGCAGTGCTCCGGCCAGAAAATAAGGTCTCCGCCTGCCGAGGCGGGTCCAGGTTTTATCGCTGTAATGCCCGATGATGGGTTGAACAATAAGCCCCGTTACCGGAGCGGCCACCCACAGGATGGAAAGGTTACCAATATCTGCACCGAGAGTCTGAAAAATCCGGCTTACGTTGGCGTTTTGCAAAGCAAAGCCGAACTGTATTCCGAAAAATCCGACACTCATATTCCAAATTTGCCAAAAGCTGAGATGCGGTTTTCTTGCCATAACGAAATTTTTAGAAAGTTCGAAAATACAGCAATTTCGTGAAACGGCCAAGCCTTGTGAAAACAAGAACAACAGAACCCTTCCCTGAAATATTCCGGGGCACCATTTTGCTTTAAAAGATGTATTTCAATCGTTTGCAGAACAACTTTTCCGCTGCAACAGGATCTTTTTACATACAAAAAAACCACTCCTGTGGAAAATTCAGGAATGGTTTATAAAATCTGGAGGAACATCCGGGATTATTATCTCCTGATTCCCTGCATGGTGTGCATAAACATATTGCTGTCAGGATGCTGCGGGTCAAAGAGTAGAAATCTGATCTCACGACTGTTTTTCCACAGCTTTCGGACCATTTGCCGGTTCATGGGATGATGTCGTCCCATAGATTTTTGTGAAAGTCTTTGGTTGGGTCTGTTTTGCATGACTATGTTGCGGATATTCTGTCTCCATTGCGGCATTTGCGTCCTAATGAAGGCCAGTTCTTTTTGCAATTCGCCGTAATGGTCCAGGACAATCTGCCGGAGGGCAATTCTGTTTTTATCCATCTGCTGCCACATAACGAGGCGGACAGAATCATTCATGACCATTCTGCCGTTACCACGCATTTGCTGCATTTTGGCTCTTCGGGCTTGCTTTTGCTGCCTGACTTTGGCGATAATCTTTTTTTCGCGCTTGCTGAGGACTTTGTCAAAAGCTTCTCTCTCTTTGCTGATGACAGGAAAAATATTTTCGTCAGCATAAGCTTTCACTCTGGCTCTGATTTCGGGATTACGCATGGCCATCATGTCATGATTCCGGCCACACGTTCTTCCCATTTGCCGGTTTTCTTTCATCGCGCGATGTATCATCATCCCGTTCATTTGGTTTCCATCCATCAATAATCCCAGCGCAGGGTTACTCAGCTTTTGGAATATGGGTTGCTGCCGGTTTTGCATACCTTGTCCGTAACCTGTTTGCCTGCCCTTGCCCGAACGCATACCTTGCATTTCAGCCTTCCATTTTACCATAGATCGGAAGAGCACACGTCTGAACTCCAGTCACATTCCTTTATCTCGTATGCCGTCTTCTGCTTGAAAAAAAAAAACAAAAGACCAATGCATCTACACCATTAAAACTACTACCATGAGAACGCTCAACTGCACCCCTTGCACCACCCTCATTCTTTAATCCTCAACATA
>CAJVXP010000024.1 GCA_913009685.1 uncultured Bacteroidota bacterium | reverse complement strand
ATGGAATTATCTATTTGGGCGGATATGGAATTATCTATTTGGGCGGATATGGAATTATCTATTTGGGCGGATATGGAATTATCTATTTGGGCGGATATGGAATTATCTATTTGGGCGGATATGGAATCCGCCCCTACGATTTGTATTATTGCGTGGAAATGATTGGGCATTACGATAAAATCATGCAAACGAATATTTGGTAAATCATTGGGAATTTTATTCCATATATTTTTTATCATTTTTCCTGCATCATTCAATATTATTTTCCCGTTATTAATTTTACCGAATAAATCCAATCTGTTTTGTGTGCAAATGGTTATAAAATATAATCCTTGCTGTGAATAATCATATCCCTTTAACCTGATTGACCTGCGATGATGTATGTTTGGATTGTATTTTGTCATAATATAATATTTACAATTTCCCGCTAATGTACTGTTCCTCTGATTATCAGGACTGAATTAGTTACTGAAACGTAACGTAGTGTTTTTACATCTGCTCAACTCAAATTATTGTCATCAGCAAAGCTGTAGTAATTATCGTTTCCAACGATGATGTGATCCAGCACCGGGATTTCAAGTGCTTTGCCTGCTTCCTGTAGTTTTTTTGTGAGCCTGATATCGTTTTCACTGGGTTTCAGGTTGTTGGAAGGATGGTTATGTGCCAGGATTATCGAAGATGCGTTGTGATCCAGTGCCATCTTGAAGATCTTCTTGGGATCGACCACCGTGCCGGCCACGCCACCCCGGCTGATGTTCAGCTTCCGGATGACTTTGTTGGCACGATCCAGCAAGACCACGAAAAAGGCTTCGTAATAATTGTCGGTAAGGTCGGGGAGCAGCAGGTCATACACATCGCGGCTGGATTTGATTTTGGTTTGCTGCAACACCCTTTCCGCCACCCGGCGTTTACCCAATTCCAATGCAGCAATGATGCTGATGGCTTTGGCTTTGCCCATCCCGCGAAAGCGGGAAAGCTCTTCGATACTAAGTTTGGAAAATTCGATGAGGTTGTTGTTCGCGTTATCCAGCATCCGCTGTGCCAGCTGCACGGCAGATTCATTATCGTTTCCTGAGCCAATCAGCAGGGCTATCAGTTCGGCATTGCTCAGGGCACTTTTACCTTTGAGAAGCATTTTTTCACGCGGTCGGTCATCTTCGGCCCACTGGTTGATGGGTTGGTTACGGGTTTTTGTCGGCATAATGACAAAGATAGTGAAAAATGGCTAAAGTCAGAAGTCAGAAGTCAGAAGTCAGAAGTCAGAAGTCAGAAGTTGGAAGTCAGAAAGTGTTGATGCCTGAATAGCGTTGACCGTTTTTACTTGATTGTTTTCATTTTTCTATTAACGGTTTATCCTGTCTTTGTCGCAACCATTCAAACAACCCAATTCCCAAGGCATGGCTTACGTTGAGGGAGGAGATAGGACCGGGGATGGGAATGAATATCTTCCGGTGACATAGTTTGATGAGTTTCTCCTGCAAACCGAAGCGTTCGTTGCCGACCATAAAAACTACTCTTTCAGGAAGCTTTTCACTGAAAAGGCTGGTGGCGTCTGCGGTGGTTTCCAGGGCAATGATTTCGTAACCGGCAGGCAGCACTTCGGGCAGCCGGTCGGGGGTAACCAATTCCCAGTCCACTTTTTCGCTGGCACCGGAAGAGGTACGTTTGATTTTGTAGGAACGAAAACCCGGGTCTTCGTCATACACAAACCACACTTTGGCGGCATGGATGTTGCCGGCCAGCCGCAGAATGGCACCCACATTCATGGGCGAGAGGATACGGTCAGCCACGATAACGGGTTGGGTAAAAGGCGGTTTGTTGCCTTGCTCTTCCTTTTTCCCGAAAAGTTTGTATGAGTTGTTTAAGGCCATGTTTTGATGTGTTATATTTAGAAATCTGTCTCTTTTTAGCAAAAATTACAAAAAACAAGCTACAAATTACAAATAATTATCAAATAACAATCTCAAAAAAACAAACTGCTTTATTAGACTTTGTATTGGATTTGGAATTTAAAATTTGGGATTTATTTGTTATTTGATTTTTGTTATTTGGCTTTTTTTCAAATTATCCGGGTTAGGGTTTGTAATATTTTCCCTGCCAGGTATCGCGTTTTTCCATCTCTTTTTCAATGGCTATGTTGATTTGGTCGTTACGGATAAGTCCCCAGCCCGGACCGGCGAGATAGCGCGGCGGTACTTCGCCGGCAAAACGTTCGATGATGAAATCAGGGTTAAGCCGTTCGGTGTATTGAATGATAAAGTCGATGTATTCTTCAAAAGAGAAAAGCGGATAATCTTCCTGATGTTTTTGATAATCAATGGCCATAGCTGTTCCGGTTACGATTTGCAGCTGATGGAATTTGATGGTTGTCAGCGGAAGCTGCGAAACCTGTTTTACTGAATCCATCATCATTTCGTGACTTTCGCCGGGAAGGCCGAAGATAAAGTGTGCCCCGACATGCAGCCCTCTCCGGGCAGTATTTTCAATGGCTTCTGCCGACTGTTCGAAAGTATGCTGCCGGTTGATGCGTTCCAGCGTTGTATTATAAATACTTTCTACGCCGTATTCTACTATGATGTAATATTTTTCGGAAAGCTGTTGCAGCCAATCCAGTTTCTCCTCATCCACACAGTCCGGACGGGTGCCAATGACCAGCCCGACGACGCCTTCCTGCCTGAGTGCCTGTTCGTAAAGGTTTTTCAGCTTTTCCAAAGGTGCGTAGGTGTTGGAATAGGGCTGAAAATAAACGAGATAACGGGATGCTCTGCGGTAACGTACTTTATGAAATTCAATACCTTCGGCAACTTGTTGTGCCACGCTCTTTTGCGGGTTGCAGTAGGAGGGGTTAAAAGCATCATTGTTGCAATATGTGCAGCCATCGCGCGCTAACGTGCCATCACGGTTGGGACAGGTGAAACCTGCGTCCACCGTTATTTTCTGCACCCGCTCGCCGAATGTTTTTTTGAAATATCCGGAGTAGGAGTTGAAGCGGTGTTTTGTGCCAAAAAGATAATTCATGGGGCAAAAATAAGGAAATAACGAAGTATGGTCCAAGCGGACGCTTGAACCATACGCTTGAACCATACGCTTGAACCATACGCTTGAACCATACGCGGACATTTGAATCATGCTTGTTTTGCTTAAGCCGACGAAGCAATCTTTCGTTGATAAAACAATTCTTTGTTATAAGGGATTGCTTTTTCGCTCCGCTCCGCGAGCCGTACCTTTAGCTCATCGCAATGACGGTTGTTTCCCTTCTGCTCATTCGGATTTGCAATCCGAATGCATTGGGGGTCAGGATTTAAAATCCTGTTTATGAGTTAGTCGCTCTTTCCAGCAGCTTCAAAATGGAAAAGATGAAGATGGCGGAGAGAAGTGTCAGTCCGACCAGCAGACCAAAGAATTGCCACAGCTCCCATTTGTCCCAAAACGGACCAATCAGTCCGGCTGCGAGGTTTCCAACGGCCGTAGCACCCAGCCAACCGCCTTGTGCCAGTCCTTTATATTGCGGCGGTGCTACTTTCGATACGAAAGAGATGCCAATGGGACTAAGGAAAAGCTCGGCAATGGTCAGCGTAAAGTAGGTACCGATAAGCCAGAAAGGAGAACGAAGCGTATCGGAAACTCCTCCCTGCTGTGCCAGGTCGTGCGGACTCATAAGCCCTTTGGAAGCCAGCACCATAATACTGAATCCAATGGCGGTGATAACCATACCAATACCAATCTTTTTTGGGGAAGACTGCTCTTTGCCCCGTTTACGCAACCATGAGAAATAACCAATAATGACCGGTGTAAGAAAAACAATAAAGATGGGATTAAACTGCTGGAAAATCTCAGGTGAAATAGGATTTCCTTCCGGTTGTAACTGTTTGATGGTGATATATGCTACGATTATGGAAGCAGCAGCTATTATGGCTCCGGAAAGCCTTACTTTAGCGGAGTTTCCTTTCCCAACCATGAGAACTATACCGAGGATAGCCAACAGCAGAGGCAGAAATGTGGAAAGGTTGAAAATAATAGCAGTGGCTTTGTTTACGGCTCCTACCGTGTAGTCGCGCGCAAAAATGGTCAGTGTAAATCCATTTTGGTGGAAAGCCATCCAGAAGAAGATAACGACCAGAAAAACAAGACCCAGTGCCAGAAGCCGGTCTTTGGTTTGTGCAGGGGTTAGCTCTACCACGCTTTCTTTGTTTTTGGCCTTTTGTTCTTTGTGCGTTACATCAGCGTGTTTGTAATATTTTCTGAAACCAATAAAAATGACAATGGAGAGAATCATACTGGCTGCTGCCACGGCAAAACCTGCGTTATAAGATTTACTTAATGCATCGATGTAATGGTGGGAAAAGTCAGCCAGACTGGTAAAATGACTTCCCATTTCGGCATGGGCAAACCGGCTCAGCTCTTTGGTATTTTCCAGTGTTCCATTCAGGTATTTGTTGGCGAGGGAAGGGATAGCCGCTTCATAATGTAATCCCTGGAGACTTAAAACCCAGCTTCGTACGCTGCGGGCGGCACTCGGAGCAAAAAAGGCACCAATGTTAATACCCATGTAAAAAATATTGAAAGCTGAGTCGCGCAGTTTGTTGTATTTGGCTTCATCGTAGAGGTTGCCCACAAGAGCCTGCAGGTTTCCTTTGAAAAGTCCTGTTCCGAGAGAAATGACGGCCAGTGCACCATAGATAAACCATTCTCCCGTACCGGGCAAAGCCAGCATCAGATATCCGATGAACATCACGATGATTCCCAGCACAATGGTTTTTCCGTATCCGAGAACGTTGTCGGCTATGTAGCCACCGAGTAATGGCAGGAAATAGATGCCAAACAAAAAGCCGCCATAAACGTGACCGGCTTGTGTGGCAGACCATCCAAATTTCGACTGGAGGTATAAGACAAAAATGGCCAGCATGGTGTAGTATCCGAATCGCTCGCCCATGTTGGCAAAGAATGCAACATACAGTCCTTTAGGGTGTCCTTTAAACATAAGTTTTGGTATTGGTGAAAAAATTGGTTTTGAATAAGGAACAAAAATAATCAAAAAATCAGGATATGCAAATGGGGGCTAACGCGATGTTGTCAGGCAGTTGTTAAACGGTTGTCAGACAATGGTCAAATATGGTCATTCGGTTGTCATTCGATAGTCAGGCAATGGTCAAACAGTTGTCATTCAATTGTCAGACAATGGTCAAAGGTCGGGCAAACCGTTCCTGATTTCTCAACTTCTCCCCCTCGCAACTTCGCTTCGTCGCCCTTTCTCTTTGTCTCTTTTTTGCGGCAAGGATGGGAACGGCAGCGCCCGGCGGCAAAAGCCAATGTGTAGCAGGCCGGGGAGAGCGACAAAGGAGCTACTTACCGGCCGTGGCGCAACATGGCTTTTGACGGTGGGACTAAAGTGGACAGCCTGTGATGGCTTTGTGCGCAAGCCCGCCCAAATTATGCCTGTATATCGGATTATCAGGCTGAATTGTTTACTTTTAAAAATTGTAATTGCCGGCATTGAGCAATTGTTTTGGTGCCGGGTGTAATATTTTTGAACCCTCAGCGTCCTGATAATTGAATGACACCGGAAGAATTTAAAATAGAGCTCCTGCCGTTGAAGAACAAGTTGTTTCGTCTGGCATGGCACCTGACCAGCCAGCGGGAAGAGGCGGAGGATGTGGTGCAGGAGATTTATCTGAAAGTTTGGGATATGCGGCATCAGCTGGAGAAATACAAAAGTGTGGAGGGGCTGATGGTGACTATGACGCGAAACCGGTGCCTTGACAAGCTGCGGCTAAAAAAGAACAAAACACTGTCGTTGAAACCGGAGATTTTTCACCGGTCGTCGGATGACTTACAGCAGCAAACCGAAAGGAGTGATTTGGTGCAAAGGGTGAAGAAGCTGATGATGGATTTGCCGGAACAACAGCGTACGATTATGCATTTGCGCGATGTGGAAGGGTATGAGTTTGAGGAGATTGCAGAGATAACGGGGCGCGATGGAAATTACATTCGGGTGAACCTTTCGCGGGCACGGAAAAAAATAAGATTGGAAATTGAAAAAATTGAAAAATATGGAACCTGAAAAGATTAAAATATTGCTGGAGCGGTTTTACGCAGGTGAAACGAGCCGGGAAGAAGAAGTTTCTCTTCAGAAGTTTTTCTCGCAGCCGGATGTGCCGGAGGCATTGTCTGCCGAAAAAGAGCATTTCCGCCTGCTGATGCAGTGGCAGTCGGAAAGTCCTCTGGGCGAGGCTTTTGATATGCGGATCATGGGGCGTATTTCGGCTTCGCATAAATCCGAAAGGCACTTTATTGGCTGGTATGCTCTGGCAGGCGTTGCTGTTTCCATCCTGCTTGTGCTGGCGTTGTGGGTTGGAAATATGCAGGACAAGAAATCACTACTTCCCGGTACCACAAACAATCCGGCATTGGCTTATGTTCAGGTTCGTACGGCTTTGCAAATGGTTTCGGGAACGCTAAATGAAGGCATGAGGCCGGCGGTAAAAGCAGCAACGGAAATGACCGGGGCCATGAGAAAAGTTTCGGAAATAAGAACGCTGGGTATCGCTGCAAAGCCCATGCGGAAACTTTCGGAGATAGAACATGCCCGGCAGCTTATGGAATCGATTAACAGCATATATATCAACATCGAACCAATTAAAAAATAATCATTAAAAACAAATATCATGAAAAAGTACAGCATCTTCATTATCCTGTTTGTGATGGCTCTGCTGCCGCAGATGACCTCTGCCCAGACTGCCATAGACCACCTTTACGAAAAATATGCCGGCAAAGCAGGCTTTACCAGCATTAATATTTCTCCGGCTATGTTCCAGCTTTTTTCCGGAATAAATAGCAGCGACAGTTCACCGGAAGCACAGAAGGCGCTGAATGCCATGAAACAGCTGAAAGCCTTGAAAATGCTGGTTTATGAGCCTGAAGACAGCACCAAAGTGCCGGCATTTTATCAGGAGATAAAACGCGTTGTACCCATGAGTAAATATACAGAGCTTATGTCGGTAGATGGGGCGGATGGGAAAATAAAATTTCTTGCTTCCGAGAACAAAAACGGAAAAATTAAAGAGTTGCTCATGATTGTTGATGGCCCGCATTCAACCATGATTATGAGTCTGACGGGACTGATCGACATGCAGACGATTGCCGAGGTTTCCAAGTCGATGAACATGAAGGGGATGAGTGATTTGCAGAAGCTCAGTGAAAACAAAGGGAAAGAGAAAAAGTAACCTTCCGGTTTATTTTTCCTTTTCAGAAGGCCTGACTTTTCAAATCAGGCCTTCTGAGTTTGCGGATTATATATCTTCCGTTTAAAAACACCCGTATTGCACGTGTCTCGGCTCACCTGCCCCGGTTCAGACAGAGATGAGAAATCCGGATGAGCCGGGAATAATAATTTGATCAAAAAATTTGTAAAAGAAAAATGTGCAATGCCAAAACTTTTTAATTTTGCAGCCTTATTGCGGCAGTAGCTCAGTTGGTAGAGCATCAGCTTCCCAAGCTGAGGGTCGTGGGTTCGAGCCCCATTTGCCGCTCAAGAGGCCGTCTAAAAAGGTCATTTTTTATGGTTCGCGCAAAAACCGCAAAATTTTAGCGCAAAGTACGCAAAATGCTTATTTTTAATA
Source organism: uncultured Bacteroidota bacterium (assembly GCA_913009685.1). Lineage (GTDB taxonomy): Bacteria > Bacteroidota > Bacteroidia > Bacteroidales > F082 > Sulfidibacterium. Next base: position 27,382 of record CAJVXP010000024.1, on the reverse strand, counting down.
ATTTAACTTTTGCGCACTTGGCGTGAACTTTACTTTTTGAACATCCTCTTTCTTGGTTCTCGGGATAACCGTTAAAATTTATTTTCCGCTGCCGTTTTTCATCAGACTTTTTCATTTTGCCGAAAATATACCGGAACTTCCCCAACGGCTGCAATCTTTTTGCTATACTTGCAAGACTAAAATCCGGAGTTATGGACATGATTAAAAAAGCTATAGAAGAGAACATTAGCGTTAAGCAGAAATTTTTAAATGACACTAACCAACTGATGCTGGTAAAGAGTGCGGCAGAGTATTGCATCGAAGCGCTGGAACAGGACGGAAAAATACTTTTGTGCGGAAACGGAGGAAGCGCCTCCGATGCCCAGCACATTGCAGCCGAGCTTTCGGGGCGTTTTCAGTACGACCGCAAACCTTTGTATGCCGAAGCGTTGCATGTCAATACTTCTTATCTCACCGCAGTAGCCAACGACTATTCCTACGACGTGGTTTACAGCCGCATGGTAGAAGCAGCCGGTCGCAGCGGCGATGTGCTGATTGCGATCAGTACATCGGGTAATTCTGCGAATATTGTCAATGCTGTGAAGCAGGCTAAAAAACAGCACATGATTACCATCGGCCTGACGGGGGCAGGAGGTGGTGAATTGGCTGAGCTTTGCGAGCTGTGTATCCGGGTGCCTTCCGAAAATACGGCGCGTATTCAGGAAACGCATATCCTCATCGGCCATGTTATTTGTGAGAAGATAGAAAAAACCATGTTTCCGTTGTAGTCCATGACCGGTTTCCCGAAAAATATCGACAAAAGCTGGACGCTGTTTCTCGACCGCGACGGTGTCATCAACAAACGTATCTACGGCGGCTATGTGCAGCATTGGGAATCTTTTGAATTTCTACCCGGTGTGCCGGAAAGTCTGGCGTTTTTCAGCCTGATTTTCGGTAGAATCATTGTGATAACCAACCAGCAGGGGATTGGGAAGGGCATTATGAACGAAGCGCAGTTGCAGTCTGTACACCGAAAAATGTTCGCCGAAGTGGAAAAAGCCGGTGGCAAAATTGATGCGGTTTTTTATTGTCCGGATATGGCTTCAAAGTCCGGTAACTGCCGGAAACCTTCTGCTTTCATGGCGTTGAAAGCCAAAAAGAGATTCCCCGAAATCGATTTTAGTAAAAGTATTATGGTGGGAGATGCTGAGAGCGATATGGTTTTCGGAAAGAGTGCCGGTATGTTTACCGTGTTGGTGGGAAACGAAACAGTATCTTCTGAAGTTGTAGATTTTAAAACCAGGGATTTGTCTTCATTGGCTGTATATTTCGAAAAATAAAAATAGCATGACCCCCGGATTGATTCTTGTTACCTTTGCGTTATATACCCTCCTCATATTTTTGATATCCTGGCGGACTTCCCGCAATGCAAATAACGAGAGTTTTTTTATTGGTAACCGTAATTCGCCCTGGTTTGTTGTGGCTTATGGTATGATTGGCGCTTCGCTGTCGGGTGTAACGTTTATCTCGGTTCCCGGATGGGTTGGCACCTCTCATTTTACCTATTTTGTTATTGTGCTGGGATATGTGGCCGGTTATGCTGTAGTGAGTACCATTTTGCTCCCTGTTTATTACAAACTGAACCTGACTTCCATTTATACTTACCTTGACAGTCGGTTTGGGAGGGCCTCTTACAAAACTGGTTCTGTGTTTTTTCTGCTTTCGCGAATAATTGGGGCGTCATTTCGTATGTTTCTTGTTATAAGTGTTTTGCAGCTTTTCGTATTTGATCATTACGGTGTCCCTTTTTGGGTTACCGTAGTTATTTTTATGACTCTGATACAGCTTTATACATCAAAGGGCGGTATCAAGACCATTGTTTGGACCGATACGCTGCAAACCACTTTTATGCTGCTGGCCGTTGTTGTAACCGTGGGCTTTATCATTTATGAGATGCATACAAGCTTTGGCCACATGTGGTCAACGGTATGGGCCAGTGATTATTCCAAAATATTCGTTACCAACATCAAAAGTTCACAGAACTTTGTGAAACTGTTTTTGAGCGGGATGTTTATCACCATTGCCATGACGGGTTTGGACCAGGACATGATGCAGAAAAATCTGAGTTGCCGCAACCTGAAAGATTCCCGGAAAAACATGACTACCCTGAGTTTGATATTAGTTCCGGTGAACTTTATTTTTCTTTTTCTCGGTGCCATGCTCTATTTTTATGCTGCGCATCTGCATTTGGATACTTCGGGTTTGACCGATCACCTTTTCCCTGAAATAGCGTTGAGACACCTCGGTATTGTCGGCGGACTCATTTTTATCATCGGTTTAATTGCTGCAGCTTACTCAAGTGCCGACAGCGCACTGACTGCTTTAACCACTTCGCTAACGATTGATATCATGGAATTGGACAAGCGGTATGCCGGACATGAAGAAATTTTGAGGAAAAAGAGGGGCAGACTGCATTTTGTAATGATGTTAATCATTATTTTTGTCATCGTCTTGTTTAAGCTAATAAACAACCAGGCAATTATTGCTCAGTTATTTACTTTTGCAGGATATACTTACGGGCCTTTACTGGGTTTGTTTGGTTTTGGACTTTTTACCCGTTTCTCCGTGAAAGACAAGTGGGTGCCACTGGTGGCCGTTCTTTCACCTGTTTTTGGTTACCTTTTAAGCAGGTTTTTGGAGTTTACTTTTTCAGGATATAAGACCGGGTTTGAAATATTGTTAATAAATGGACTGATTACTTTTATAGGATTATTAATCATTAAAAACACCTCAAAAACAAAAAGCTATGGCAACATTTAGATTTATTGCGTTGGAAAAAACGCTTAGCCGAAAAGTGGAGGAAGTCCATTATCCCTCCAACAAAGTGTCCGATTATTTTGGCTCCATGACATTTAATCAGTCCGTTATGCATGAATACCTGACCGAGGAAGCTTTTCATGCAGTTATGAAAGCTGTTGAGGTGGGGAAAAGTATTGATCGTAAGGCCGTTAACCAGGTTGCTTCGGCCATGAAAGCCTGGGCATTGAGTAAGGGAGCCACGCACTACACACACTGGTTTCATCCGTTAACCGGCTCTACCGCAGAGAAACACGATGCTTTTATCAACCCGCTTTCCAACGGTCTTGCTCTGGAACATTTTCAGGGAAACGAACTTATTCAGCAAGAGCCGGATGCTTCCAGCTTCCCCAGTGGTGGCATTCGCTCCACATTCGAAGCAAGGGGCTATACCGCATGGGATCCCACTTCTCCGGCATTTATTCTTGATAATACACTATGTATTCCTACTATTTTTGTATCCTACACCGGCGAATCTCTGGACTACAAAACACCGTTGCTGAAGTCGGTGGCTGCACTGGACAGCATTGCTTCGAAGATTTGTCGCTATTTTGATAAAAATGTAACAAAAGTATATCCCACGCTTGGCTGGGAACAGGAATATTTTCTTGTGGATGAAGCGTTATATGCTGCCCGTCCCGATTTGGTGCTGACAGGAAAAACGGTCTTCGGACATGCTTCCGCCAAAGACCAGCAGCTTTCAGACCATTATTTTGGCACCATTAACGACCGTGCCCTCGCTTTTATGCAAGACCTTGAAATAGAGGCGCATAAATTGGGGATTCCGTTAAAAACAAGACATAATGAAGTGGCTCCGAGCCAGTTTGAATGTGCTCCAATGTTTGAAGAGGTAAATGTTGCCGTTGACCATAATCAGCTCCTCATGCACATGCTGGAAAAGGTGGCCCGCAAGCATCATTTCAAAGTGTTGCTGCATGAAAAACCTTATGCCGGCATCAATGGATCGGGAAAACACAACAACTGGTCTATGGCTACCAATACCGGTGTAAACCTGCTTTCTCCGGGGAAAACACCTAAAGATAATTTCCGGTTTGTTACCATTCTGTCCAACATTTTAATGGCAATACGTGAATATGAAGAGTTACTTAGAGCCAGTGTGGCTTCCGAAGGAAATGACCTTCGTCTCGGCGCCAACGAAGCACCGCCAGCCATCATTTCCGTTTTTCTCGGCAAGCAGATTGCCGAAATACTGGATGAGATAGAAGAAATGCCGGTTCTCAAAGATATTAATGGTCATAACGGGCGCCATGTGATTAAAAATATTCCAAAGATACCGGAGATATTGCTTGATAATACCGATCGTAACCGAACCTCGCCGTTTGCTTTTACAGGAAATAAGTTTGAGTTCAGAGCTGTCGGCTCCACAGCCAACACGGCCAAACCCATGTTTGTTTTAAATACCATTGTGGCGGATCAAATGACCAAATTTGTTGCAGAGGTGGACGAACTGATAAAAAAAGGAATACCGAAAGATGCAGCCATCTTCAATGTGGTGAAGAAATACATTAAAGCGTCTAAAGATATCCGCTTTGAAGGCAACTCATACAGCGCCAGCTGGCTGGCTGAAGCAGTCAAACGCGGGCTGTCGAACAACGGCAACACACCGGATGCTTTGCCGGCTTTTGTGTCGGAAAAAAGTATTACCCTTTTTGAAAAACATCACGTGTTGAGTCGTACCGAACTTTTAGCTCGCAACGAAATCAAGCTGGAAAAGTATATCAAAAAAATTCAGATTGAAGCCCGTGTTCTCGGCGATTTGGCTATCAATCATATCCTGCCTACTGCCATCCAGTACCAAAACCGTCTGATTGAGAATACAAAAGGACTGCAGGATGTGCTTGATTCAAAAACTTACGTACAACTATCACGTAACCAGCTAAATACAATTAAAGAGATTTCCAACCATGTGAACAGTATCAAAGAGGGAGTGGAAGAGATGATCGAGGCACGCAAAAAAGCCAATGTCGTTACTGACTATTCTCAAAAAGCCATTGCTTACCGCGATGAAGTGCTACCTTGTTTTGCCGATATCCGTGGACATGTGGATAAACTGGAATTGATGGTGGATGACAACCTGTGGCCGCTGCCTAAATACCGCGAATTGTTATTCCTAAAATAATTTCGCTTCAGGTGCGTGCGCGGAAGTGTACGTCCTCGCTTAAAACATTACCGTTAAATAATCCCCGGATACCGCTCCGGGGATTATTTTTTGTAAATTTGTCCTTTAACAAAGAACAAATACGGTTATGAACACACAAACCAATACTTTGCGGCTGTTACTGTTGTTTCCTTTCCTTGTGTTTTTTATGCAGGCGGAAGGGCAATCGCAATACCAGTTTCAGGTCACGAAAGCTTCCGGAAAACAGATGGTGCCCACACCGGCAGGAGGCGTTTACTATGCACTGCCAAAAGCCATTTTTAAGGTTAGCCTGATCATGGAGCAGGTGAATGAAATTCCCGGACCGTTTGCTGCTTATGCTACCAAATATCTCGGAACCACCGATTACATGAAAACCAAAAAAGTTTATTACCGGCTGTTGTCGGTCAAAGTGCAACCTGTAACCGTAGCCGATCCGGCGCAGGTGTTTTATGTCCGTTTTCCGGAAAATCGCTCCTCCAAAGAAATCCGTTCCTTTGGTCTTCAACTGAACGATGAAGGCATCCTTGCCGGCTTTGGCCCTGCGCCGCAACCTGGCCGGGAAAATATGCAGCCACCACCGCCCGCTGCTCCGCAAAGTTCGAGCCGGATGTACCTTTTTTCGGATTACCGGAAAGGCTTCGACATGCAGGCCGGTTACACACGCACCCAAAAAGTAGATACCATTGTCAGGAAAATAACCATTGACACGGTTACCATCAAAAGGTTTTTGTATAAAACCGGTTGGGTGAACCTCACGGAAGAAGAGCGTGCCGATGATGCGGCCAAACAGATAAAAAATATCCGTACCAGTCGCTTTAATCTGCTTACCGGATACCAGGAAGTGAATTACGGCGAAGGCATCCGTTACATGGATGTGGAATTACAAAAACTGGCGCATGAATATATGGTGCTGTTTCTGGGCCGTGAATACCGGCAGATGGTGGTGCGCTCCTTCGTTTTCGACCCTGAAAAAAAAGCCTTATCCGGGAAGTTACTGCAGTTTACCGACAAGGATGGGAACACACACACACTGAATATCAAAGTCCGGATTATCAACCAGATGACGAAGGTTGCCGGAAAGAAAACAGCTGGCCCGGATGACCTTTTTTACCGGATTCCGGTGAAAGCTGTAATCTCGGTAGGCAGTGGGAGCAACCCGTTTTATTCCGATACTTTTGAGGTACCACAACTCGGCGTGGTTACCACAGTTCCGGTCAGGAAAAATACCCGTCTCCGCCTCAGCCCGAAAACCGGCGCATTGCTGGGGATTGATAAGCAATAGAAGGGGGAGAAGCGCACGCATTGCAAATGCGCGGCAGAGGTGGGATTTATTTGTTATTTGTCTCTTTGTTATTTGGATTTTTTTGACGTTACACGGCACCAAGACATCCTGATATACTCGCGTGCCTGACTGTATCACCTTTATTAAAACCCGTTCACCACTTTCCTGATTTCCACGAGATGCTCCAGCAGCTTTTCTAATTTGTCCAATGGCAGCATGTTGGCGCCATCCGATTTGGCCAGAGAAGGCTGCGGATGCGTCTCCAGAAAAATACCATCTACGCCGGCAGCGATGCCTGCACGTCCGATAGTCTCAATCAGTTGCGGATTTCCTCCGGTAATGCCACTACTTTGGTTAGGCTGTTGCAGCGAATGTGTAATGTCGAGAATTACCGGGAAACCAATGCTTTGCATGGCCGGGATGTTGCGGTAATCCACCACAAGGTCGCCATAGCCAAACATGTTTCCCCGTTCGGTAAGCCAGATGTTTTCGTTACCCGTGGATTGCACTTTCCCGACGGCAAAACGCATGGCTTCGCCCGAAACAAACTGTCCCTTTTTAATGTTGACGAATTTTCCGGTTCTCCCCGCAGCAAGCAGCAATTCGGTTTGCCGGCATAAAAAAGCCGGAATCTGCAGCACGTCCACATAACCGGCAGCCAGCCGGGCCTCTTCTGCCGAATGAATATCCGTAACAACGGGAATATCTAACTTTTCCGAAATGTCTTTTAGGATTTTCAGCGCTCTCTCATCCCCGATGCCCGAAAAAGAGTCCAGCCGCGAACGGTTGGCCTTTTTGTAGGAAGCCTTGAAGATAAAAGGTACTTCCAGACGGTCGGTAATCTCCAGAATATGTTTGGCTATAGGATAAGCCATCTCCTCATCTTCTATCACACAAGGACCGGCCAGCAGGAAAAAGTTATTACTGTCGGTATGTTTTATCTTTGGCAATCGGTCAAAATTGAATTTCATTTTACAGCGCTTAAAAAAGAATATTTTTCTCCTGCGAAAATACAAAATGCTACATAGTCTCAGCAAGAAAACTACCTGTTTTTGCTATGCTTAGTCAGAAAACGCCAAGTTCGAGGCTTGCGAAGCTTTGAGTGTTAAGAGTTTACTAATGTAAATGACTAATACTCAAAGTGAGCGTAACGAAGAAATTGACGTTTTCTGGCAAGCACTACCCATCAGGCAGCGACTTTCGCGACACGTCTCTTATTCACAAAGAAGACACCGGCAAAAATCAGTAGCGAAGCAACGACCTCCGTCATGGTAAGCTTATCTTTGCCGGCAAAAATAGCCACAAGAGAGGCCAGAACCGGTTGCAGGTACATGTATGAGCTGTTGGCCGACGGCGAGATTTTTTGCAGGGAATAGTTGTTCAGGAAATAGGCAAAAATGGTGGTGAAAATTACCACGTACATAATGGAGAACCAGATGTTTAACGGGATAATACTAAAATTTGTGCGGACAACTTCACCAATGGATACGGGAATGACAAAGACAAGTCCGAAAGTGAAGACCCATTTCATAACCGTGAGCGGCCTGTATTTCGACATGAGCGGTTTCACCATCACAAGAAACAGGCCATAGGAAGCTGCATTGATAAGGACGAGCAGGTTTCCTAAAGTAGTATCCGAGCTAAGGGTGAGATGGCCGTTGCGTAAAATCAGAAAAGCAGCGCCGCTGAATCCCAGAATAATACCCATCAGCTTGCGTGCTGAAATTTTATCACCAATCACAAAACGCGACATCACCAGCACCAGAATCGGCGTTCCGACCATGATGATGGAAGCATTAATAGGCGTGGTCAGGTTCAGCCCTTCAAAAAACAGTATCTGGTTCAGCGCCACGCCGAAAAAGGCGATCACAAACATCCGCTTCAGGTCTTTTCGCGCAACTCTCTCCCTCACCGCAAACATTTCAACCAGCCAGAAAGCAGCTGTAGCTCCCGTAACGCGGAGAAAGATAATGGCACGCGGCTCCATCCAATGAGGCATAATGCCTTTGGCAATCACATAATTCAGTCCGAAAATGATGTTAGCACCCAACACTGCCAGGTGGGCTGTCAGGTTCTCTTTTTTCATACCCGGAAGTTAAAACGGAAGGTCGCCGGCGCCATCGTCCATCATAGCCGAATCGTCATGCTGTTCTTCGGGTGGCAATGGCGGCAGGCTGCCGCTCTCATCGCGTTGCAGTCGCCAGGCACGTATGTCGGTGTACCAGCGTTCGTTATACTCGCGCGACTCGATGTTCACCGAAGCAACCACCATGTCGCCTTCCTGAAATTTCTCCAGCTCACGCACACGGTCGCCCCACACACTGATGCACACCTTTTTCGGGTATTGCTCCTCTGTCTCAATCACAAATTCCTGCTTTTCCCATTTGTTTCCGTTGCGGCTCTCACCGTTTACCACAGGCAGTTTTTTAATCATTCTGCCCTTCAGTTCTACACTCATGTCAGTATGGTTTTTGTTACTATTTTGATTCCACAAAGGTAAGGAATTTAGATAATGTAGCGACTGTTTTTTGGGGCGGTTTTCAGGAACAAAGCGACGAAGAGAAGTTGCGAAATTGCGAAGGGGAAACAAAGCTGACCCGTCCTGAAATTTATTTACTTTTTTTGTAAACCTATTTCAGGACAAGACACAACGAATTACAATAAATTACTATGAATTACCACTGTTTGCCAGCGAAGCGAATGACCACCGTTTGACTCCGTCTGCCGAAGCCTCAGCGAAGGAGAGACCTCTTCTATTACAAAATCCTGAGTTTAGCAAAGCGCAGCAGCAGATTTTTTTTCCCGACGCCACTAAAAAACACCGTGGCTTTTTTATTGGGGCCGGAGCCTTCGACTGCCACCACTTTCCCTTTCCCAAATTTTGGATGTTCCACCTCCATGCCCGCCATGAGTCCGGTGGTGTCATCCGCCTGAAAATTGGCAGCGCCTGAAGATTGGGTTGCTGATGCAATGGTTTTTAAATTTCGTTGCCGTATGGAGGAGCCGAATGAGGTTGATTTTCGTTGTTCTCTATCGGCCGGTGCTGTTTTCAAAGCTGTTTTGTGGGGAATGTCCAGCAGACTTTCATCAATCTCTTCCAAAAAACGGCTGGGCTCGGCAATGGTAAATTGTCCCCAGCGATAGCGACTTTCGGCATAGGAGAGCGTTACCTTTTTCATGGCGCGGGTGAGGGCTACATAAAACAGCCTGCGCTCCTCTTCTAAATCGGTTCGTGTACTTACCGACTGCACCGAAGGGAAAAGATTTTCTTCCAGTCCCACGATGAAAACGTAAGGAAATTCCAATCCTTTGGCGGCATGAATGGTCATAAGCGACACTTTGTTGTTGCCTTCGTCATCGTCCTTATCGGCATCGGTGAACAGAGCTACCTCCTGCATGAATTCATCGAGTGTTCCCTGAAGTTCCATATCGCCTTCGGCAGCTTCAGCTCCCCGTTCGCTAAACTCTTTCACACTGTTGAGCAGCTCCTCAATGTTTTCCACGCGGCTGATACTTTCGGGCGTTTCTTCATCGCGAAACATACGAATAAGTCCCGACCCGTTGGCAATGATTTTGGCGGCTTCATAGGCCTCCTTTTTTTTCATTTCGGCGGAAAAACTTTTGATCATGGTGATGAAAGTGCCCAGCTTATTTAAGATTCCCGAATTGACCTTTAGTCCGTATTTTTGCGGTGCGCCAATCACTTCCCACATACTGACGCCTTGTTCATCTGCCGTAACAATAATGCGTTCCATGGTAGTTTTCCCGATTCCCCGCGATGGTGTGCTTATGGCACGCTGTAACGCCTCTTCGTCGTTGTGGTTAATCACCAGCCGGAAATAAGCCAGTAAATCTCTAATCTCCTTGCGGTTGTAAAACGACTGACCGCCGTAAATCCGGTAGGGAATGTTCAGCTTCCGCAGCGATTCTTCCATGGCGCGCGACTGTGCATTGGTGCGGTACAGGATGGCAAAGTCGCTGTTGAGGCGTTGCTGATTCATTTTTATGGAAAAAATAGCATCCGCTATCAGCTTCCCCTCTTCGTTGTCGCTCGTAGCCCGGATAAAACCAATTTTTTCCCCTTCGCCGTTGTCGGTCCACACGGTCTTTTTGATTTGCTCTTTATTGAAAGTGATGACCTTGTTGGCAGCATTAACAATATTTTTTGTGGAACGGTAATTCTGTTCCAGCTTGAAAAGCTTATAATCGGGATAGTCTTTTCTGAAATTCAGAATATTTTGAATGTTGGCTCCCCGGAAAGCGTAAATACTTTGTGCATCATCTCCAACCACACAGATATTTTCGGTGTTGGCAGCCAGCTTTTTCACAATCAGATATTGCGCCTGGTTAGTGTCCTGATACTCATCCACGAGAATGTAACGGAACTTCTGCTGGTATTTGTAAAGCACTTCGGGAAAATCGTGGAAAAGAATGTAGGTATTAAAGAGCAGATCGTCAAAATCCATGGCATCCGAGCGTTTCAGCCGGGCATTGTAGCCATTGTAAATTTCTTTTATGAGCGGTTTGACCGAACTTTCATCTGTAGCCTGAATATCGGAGTCTTCGGCATAAATTCCCGGACTTATCAAGTGTGACTTGGCCATGGAAATCCTGCTGCGTACGTAATTGGGTACATAAACTTTGGGGTCAAGGTTCATCTCGCCGATAATGTTGCGGATAAGCTTCTTACTGTCGTCGGTGTCGTAAATGGTAAAATTGGAAGGATAACCGAGATGATGCCCTTCGATGCGCAGGATTTTTGCAAAGACTGAGTGAAAAGTACCCATCCATACATTACGAGCTTCGCCATCTCCAATAAGCTGTATCACACGCTCTTTCATTTCGCGGGCGGCTTTGTTGGTAAAGGTTAACGACAGCACATGGAAAGGGTCAACACCTTTGTCTAACAGATGGGCAATGCGGTAGGTGAGGACTCTGGTTTTTCCCGAACCTGCTCCGGCAATGACCATGGATGGGCCTTCGGAATGTATTACGGCATCGTATTGTTCTTTGTTTAAATCCTTTAAAAAATCTTTCACTTTTCTGTAAATTTATCTGCTTTGCAAAAGTAATTTTAATTGGTTTTGGCACCGTAAATCAGGCTACGTGTTATTAACAAAATCAAAAATCTTTCTTCCTTTTGTATTCCTCCGTTTCACACAACAGTTTTCGTACCTTTGCCCTCTCTTTTTTCAAGAAAAGGAGCTAAAAACAAATTGAAAAATGGAAAAGAAAAAGGTGGCCATCCTCGGGGCAGGCATCACGGGTTTGGTAACAGCATACTATCTGAAAAAGGCCGGCATTGCCTTTCGTATTTTTGAAAAGTCGACGCACATAGGCGGGGTCATTGATACCCGCGAACAGGACGGATTTGTTTACGAAAGAGGCCCCAACAGCGGAGTGATTGCCAACGCAGAGACGGCAGAATTTTTTGAAGAACTCGGTAACCGGTGCAAGCTGGAAATTGCAAACGCATCTTCTGCCAAACGACTGATCTGGAAAGAGGGAAAATGGCATGCATTGCCTTCCGGGATTGTGGGCGGAATAACAACACCGCTTTTTAGCCTGAAAGATAAATTGCGTCTGTTGGGCGAACCTTTCCGCAAAAAGGGCGACAACCCCAACGAAACACTTGCTCATCTGGTAATCAGAAGAATGGGGCAAAGCTTTCTGGATTATGCCATCGACCCTTTCATTCTCGGCATCTACGCCGGCGATCCGGATTACCTTGTTCCTAAATATGCGCTGCCTAAGCTCTACCGGCTCGAACAAGATTACGGAAGTTTTATCGGTGGTGCCATAAAAAAGAAAAGAGAGAAAAAAAGTCCCGGAGAAAAGAAAGTTACCCGTGAAATTTTTTCTGTTGATGGCGGCTTACGGAATCTCACCAATACGTTGACAGCCATCCTGGGAGAGGAAAATATCGAAACCGGCTGTGAAGACATTTCTGTAACAAAATCCGGTAATAATTTCCATGTGCATCGTAAAGGACAGCAGGAGGACTTCAGCCATTTGGTCAGTACTGTGAATGCCGGCGTACTGCCTCAACTGTTTCCGTTTGTAGAGGCAAAACAGTGGCAACCGATAACTAATCTGGTGTATGCCAAAGTAACGGAAGTAGCTGTAGGATTTAAAAAATGGAATGGTATTCCGCTGGATGCTTTCGGCGGCTTGATTCCTTTCAAAGAAAAACGGAATCTCCTTGGCGTATTGTTTATGTCGAGCCTGTTCAAAAGCCGGGTACCCAAAGGCGGAGCGTTGCTAACAACTTTTGTAGGAGGAACGCGGAAGCCCGAATTGGCCGAACTGAATGAGGAGGCACTTTATAAGCTGGTAAAAAAAGAGCTGGAAATCACCATGGGGCTGCAAAATGCAGAACCCGACCTGTTTGAATTTGCCACACACCAACAGGCCATTGCACAATACGGTGCCGATTCTGAAGAACGTTTTCGCGCTATTGCCAACATTGAGCTACTGCATCGCGGACTTTATCTCGCTGGTAGCATACGCGATGGTATAGGTCTGGCTGACCGGATAAAACAGGCGCATTTTATGGCGGAAGACATTATTTTAAATGAGTAGTGCCCTAAAGTTGTTTCTCGTAGATTCTCGGTTTAACTTTAAACAATCCCTTAGTCTTAATTTACGGACTTCAAATTCCATGCACCTCAAATTCCATGCACCTCAAACTTTAGGCATTTCAGACTCATCTTATTTAAACTCTTTTAATATTGCGCTTCGGGCTTTGAATCGGGGAGAAATGTTATTAATTTCGCCATTCGATTAACCCAAACAGTTTAAAATCCGATAATATGAAGAAGCAGATTATTCTTGATGTGGCTTGTCCTGTTTGCCAAAAATCTCTCATGAATGAGGAAGTAAAAATAAACGGGCTTCCAAGTGTTGAATTAAACATTCGGTCTGAAGAAAACAAAAAAGGAACTGTTTATCTGTGTGCTGCATACGAATGTTTTGAACATCAGAAAGATATGGCGGTTGAACAGGGGGAGATTGTTGGGTTCTGCTGCCCTTCCTGCCATTCGGAGTTGCTTACCCGCGAAACCTGCCGGATTTGTGATGCGCCCATGGTTAATTTGGGACTTAAATCCGGTGGCTTTGTCAAAATCTGTTCCCGGTTCGGTTGCTTCAACCATTACCTTTCCATGTCTGATTTGGAAGCCGAATATCACCGTTCCCACGTGCAATAGCACACTGATTCCTATGATTTTAAATAATTTTTTTTACAGTATTGGCTCCAAACTTTAGCTTCTGCTTTCGCCGTATCCGCCATTGGCCGGGCAGACAGTCACTTCAGTCATTTTAGGCACTTCCAACTTCAACTTACTTTATATACTGTGTTAAAATCCTAACCGGCGACGATGTAGGAGAAAATAAGAAGATGTTGCGAAGCCTGACCCGTTTTCCGTTTGACCGGGAACCATGCGTTTTCCGGCTAATATACTATGGGATGGTCTTTATGAAACTGTGCCAGCCGTTCGTTCAGCAAAGGGAACTGTTCATGTTTAACCAATGAAGTACAAGCTCTGATACCCTCTGTCCGCTCGCTTCCGGTAATCAGAAGAGAAATAGCACTAATACCATAATAAGCCAGCTCGTGCAGCAACGCTTCCGCATCAAAGCCGGGATAAGAGAACGTAAAGTAAAAGCCATCGGCAATAGGCTGGTCGATGTCAGTATCGTAAACAATTTTGAAACCATTATTCAAAAACATCTCCTTCATCTCCTTAGCCTTGACACCATAATCTTTCACATAATCAACAAAGTTGAATTTACCTTCATTTGCTGCTTTTAACACAGCTGTAATAGCATACTGTGCCGAATGTGCAGTTCCGGAACTAAGCGGATAGAGTGTTTCATAAATCAGCGAATAGCCCAGATTATCCGTGGTATAATAACGGAGCAGGTCGGGCAGGCTCATGGTAAACAGATTGTTGGAAATAGCCATCATCCCAATACGCTCACCGGCATAGCTGAAAATTTTAGAGCTGGAAACAAACAAAATATAATTCTTTGAATATTTGGCCACAGTAGGCTGATAAGGAGGTCTTCCGGGTTGAGAATAGTCTTTACGGAAGTCCATCCCAAAATAAGCCAGGTCTTCCAAAATAGCCACATTGTATTTATCAGCCATTTCGCCGATAATTTGCAACTCTTCCTCAGTAAAACATATCCAGGATGGATTGTTGGGATTGGAATACAAGACCGAATGAAATCTTCCTGTTTTAAAATAAGATTCCAATTTGACTTTTAATTTTTTGCCACGGTAATTATATACATCGAAACTTTCGTAGCGAAGGTTTAACACCTTATGTTGCATCTTATGCACCGGAAATCCGGGGTCGATAAAAAGTGTGGAATCCTGATGCCGGTTCGTACGACTCATACATAAAAAAGAAGCAAACCCGCCCTGCATGGAACCCACCGTCGGGATGCAACCTTCCGGGTTCACGTCAACATCCATGAAAAGTTTCAAAAACCGCGAAAATTCTTCTTTCAGCACCTGCAAACCCTGAATGTTAGGATAAATGGCGGCAACCCCCTTTTCCAGCGCATCAATTTGGGCATCCACTCCTATTTTTACAGGAGGTAATCCGGGAACCCCCATTTCCATACGAATATATTGTTCACCCGTAGCTTTTTCAATCTCATCCACCAGTTTTTTAATCTCGCGAATGGTGGCTTTGCCTACAGAATGAAGTCCGCTCTCATTTATTTTTTGGTTAACAATGTGGTAATCTATTGGTGTATTTTTCATAAATTTGAGTATTAATGCTATAAATCCATAAAACATTTCCAGTCGGGAAAAACCGCTTTGAAATGCAGTCCAAAATTACGAATAATTTCCCAAAACAATAGGGGACGCAAGATTGCGGCAGCCCTTCTTTGCCTGCTAAAATCATTAGGAATTCAGGGGTTATTTAAAACGCTGGGAATGAGTTAAAAATCACTTATTTGGCAATTCTGATGCGTGCATCCACAGCCACCACCTGCCGTTTGTTGCCGAGCAGCGGATTCAAATCCATCTCGGCAATTTCGGGAGCAGCTTGTACAAGCGCCGAAAGCCGCACTAAAACATCAGCAAAAAGCTCACCGTCCACGCCTTCCATGCCACGTACACCCTGAATGATTTTGTAGCTTTTCAGTTTTTTCAATTCAGCCAGTGCCTCCTCTTTGCCCAACGGAGCCAGCGTGGTTCGCACATCTTTCAATATTTCAATAAAAATACCGCCGAGACCAAACAAAATCAAATGGCCGAATTTATCTTCCTTTTTTACGCCGGCAAAAAGTTCCATACCATTCAGCATGGGCTGAATGAGCACTCCTTTGGCGCCTTCAATTTGCATCATGCGATCCATCTCCCTCAGCAGTTTCTCATTGTCACAGATGTTCAGGCTCACTCCGCCTACATCCGATTTATGCAAGGGGCCGACAACTTTCATAACCAACGGAAAACTAACTTCTCCAGCGAGTTCCACTATTTTCTCTTTTCGCGAAGTGGTAAACTCTTTTGCCCGCGTAATACCGGCAGCATCCAACAGTGCTGTTACTTTTGCGGGAGCAAGATAACCGTCAGCAGCTTCTTCCACAATGGCGCGGATTTGCTTTTTATCCACATCTGGCAATGCAACCTTTTCGGGAGCCGGCGCCGGTGTATAGTAAACCCGTGCCAGGGCTTCACCAAGCACAACCTCGTCAGGGAAATAAACTCTGCCCTTTTCCACAAAAGCTTTCACCTCTTTTTCAGCCGTTAAAAAGGAAGGCAAAACAGGAAAAACAGGTTTTTTGCTGTGTTTCATTTTTTCGTCCAGCAATGCATAAACATCGTAAATTCTGACCAAACCCGGCGTGCCGAAAATGACCACCATGGCATCAATTTCATCAATTTCGTTATTTACGTAGTCGATGATAGTGCCAAGTTGTTCGGCTGTACCGGTAGCGAGAAAATCGATGGGATTACCCACAGCCGAGCCGGGAAACAGTTTTGTCTTCAGCTTTTCGGCTGTTTTTCCCCGGATAGCCGGAACATTCAATCCGCCTGCTGAAAGTTTATCGGTGAGCATGACAGCGGGACCGCCGGCATGGGTAATCACTGCAATATTTTTACCCTGAAGTTCGGGATACATGAAAACAGAAGCCACGCTGATAAGGTCTTCGCGGCCATAGCAACGTACGATGCCTGCTTTGAGTAAAAGCGCATCTGCAGCAGCATCCGAACCGGCCAAAGCACCGGTATGTGAAGAAGCAGCCCGGCTTCCGGCTTCTGAAGCTCCGGCTTTCACAGCAGCAATCCGGCACCCTTTCCGGATTAGCGAAGCTGCATGTTTCAGCAACAAATCGGGTTTGTCGATTTTTTCGAGATAAAGCAGCTTGACTTTGGGGTCTTTTTCCGGGTCGAAAGTCTCATCCATGTATTGCAGCACCTCTTCCACACCCATTTGGGCTGAGTTTCCTACGGAATAAACATTGTTGAATGTCAGGCCTTTGGGAATTCCGGCTTCCATTATAAAACAGGCCGTGGCGCCCGAACCGCTGATAAAATCGCAGCCTTTGGGGTCGAGTCTGGGAATGGGCTGTGTAAAAACACCGTGATATTGCGGTGTCAGCACCCCAATGCAATTGGGACCGATAAGCGACCCACTCACCTTGTTTACCGATGCCACCATCTTATCTTCCAATAGTTTACCTTCGTGGCTTTCTTCACTGAAACCGGCAGACAGCACAATAAAAGCGCGGGTATTTTTATTTTGAGCCAGGAATTCAACCGCATCGGGTGTATATTTTGCTGCAATAGCGATGATAGCTAAATCTACATCGGGCATCTCTTTGGGGTCACGGAAACTTTTTATTCCCTGAACTTCGTCTTCCTTGGGATTCATTACGTAAAGTTTGCCGTCAAATTCGCCGTCTATGAGATTTTTGAGGACTTTTCCACCCGGTTTTTCTATATCATTCGAGCCTCCCACAACAACAATGCTGCGGGGATGTGTTAACTGTTTTGTAATCATGTCCATTGATGTTTTATCTGGCAAAATTACGGATTTAACACCTGTAAAAAGGAACAAAGAAGATATTTAGAACAAGTTTAGGCAAACCCCGGAAAGAGAAAAAAGTGAACAATGAGACAAACAAAATGACCAGTTACAAGATAAAAGACAAAAGGAAAAAGACAAAAAAATCAAATGACAACTGCCTGACAGCGCAGCGAATGACAATTGCCTGACCACCGTTTGGCAACTGTCTGACAACCGTTTGACCATCGTTTGACGCCGTTTGCCGAAGCCTCAGCGAAGGCCGGACAACCATATTTTACCATTTCCCCTATTCCAGCGACACAGCAAGGCTAATCACTCCGGGGCCCACATGTACCCCCAAAACAGGTGTGGCCTGCTGAATAAATTCCGGTTTTTTTCCGGTCAGTTTTTCCATGCCACCGGCAAGCCAACGGGCGCTTTCCGGATTATTGGCATGTGTAATGGCATAGCCCCAGACTCTTTTCCCTTTCATGAATTTTTTCATCTCATTGAGGATGCGTTTCCGGCTTCTCTTTTGGGAAAAAGGTTTGGCAAAGGGAATAACGAGTCCGTTTTTATCGACTTCAATGATAGGTTTTACTCCCAGAAGCCGGCCGATAAAACCTTTTTTTGCGTCGATACGTCCACTTTTTATAAGGTATTTCAGGGTTTTTAATCCGGCATACTGTTTTGTTTTCAATACCCACATTGGCAGGTAAGCAACAATTTCCTCGTGACTTAATCCCATTTCCAATGCTTTGGCCGCACGAATAGTCAGCAATCCCAACCCGCAGGAGACTTTTTTACTGTTGATGACCTCAATAATCTTCCCGGTCTGCTCCGAAACTTTGCCGGCTGCATTTACACTATTTTGCCAGGTGCCGCTTAACTGTGCACTTAAATTAATTCCGATAATGGAGTCGTAATGTGTTGAAAGATAGTTATAGCGGTTAAAAAATTCTTTGTAAGAGGGTTGTGAGGTCGTCGGATAAACCGGTGATGAATCCAACATCCTGTAAAACTGCTCTGGTTTCATGGTAATGCCATCGAGGTAAAAGGTATCGCCAAAATGAATATTCAACGGGATACACAGGATTTGGTATTTTTCCATCAGCTCTTCGGGAATGTCACACGACGAATCGGTTACAATAGCTGTTTTGTGTCGGGCGTTGGAAGCTATCTCATTTTGTAGTACCATGTCGTCCACTTTTTGTGCAATGATAGTGCCCAGGTCGCTGATTTTCTCAAACAACAACCACGGCGCATCGGTATGAATATGGATACGCATTTTGTTTTTCGACCCGGCAATCACCATCGAATCGCCAAAGCCATCCAAAACAGCTTTTAACTTCTCCTTGTTCAGGTTTTTGCCCTGAATCAGAGCTTCGGTACAGTAACGAAAAGTGATATCATCAAGGTTAATATGTTCTTCACTAATCTCTATTACCACCGATTTCAGCGTCTCGGGATTTGGAATAAGACCGGTTTTAAGGTAGCCGATCATTCCATCGAGAAAGTCCACAAAACCCTGTGCACCGGCATCCACCACTTTTGCCCGTGCCAGTTTATCCAGCTTTTTGGTGGTTTCTTTCAACGACTTATGCGCCTGTTTGGCACTATTTGCTAACAGGCTGTGAAAATCATTATGTTTTTCTTTTATGGCAAACAGAAAATCGGCCCACTCTTTGATAACAGAAATCATGGTTCCCTCTACGGGATTGGCAATAGACTCATAGACATAACGTACTGCCTTTTTCACACCGAGGACAAAATCAAGAACATCAATTTTTTCCTTGTCAGCCACTTCATAGCTAAATCCGTAAAGAAACTGGGCAAAGATAATGCCCGAATTTCCCCGGGCTCCGGCCAATGCAGCATCGGCAATGGCGATGGCAGTAACTTTTAAATTATCCCGGACAACGGTTGTCTCCACAATGGAGCGCATGGTGGAAGCCAGGTTGGTTCCCGTATCGGCATCCGCCACGGGAAACACGTTTATTTTGTTGAGATAATTCTGGTTATCAAATATTTTAGCGGCGCCGGTCAGGAAACAGTTGTAGAACTGCCCGCCATCTAATTTCGTTATTTCTTTCGTATGCAAAGCTTTGGTTTTGATGAAAACAGGAACAAATTTAAACAAAGTTTTAAAAAGGATTCTTTTATCAACAAAAGCCGGGAAGCAAGTTTTTTGTTATACCGGAAAATTACTCACCAATATGCAGTTCACTGAAAAATGAAGAAGCCTTAACCAGAGCCAGCGTCCCGAGGTCATTGTAAAGGCTGTCAGCGCGTTCGATAAAGTCTTTTTCTTTTCCGTGCTGTACTTCGGCCATCCCCATGATAATCAAATCAGCTTCAGCTGAGCGGGTTTTGATGATATCATGCACATCATCGGATTTTTTCTTAAAAATAATTACCACCTCGGCAGGCATGCGATGCTTATTTAGCAACTTCTTGATCCTTAATTTCATAGAGGCTTTTTTGCGCTTGTTTTCGGTAATCAGCAGAATACGAATAACCGCGTTGCGCCAGGCGTAAGCCGTATGAATAAACTTCATCAGCGAAAAAATGAGACTTCCGTTGTTGGAACCGCCCCTCAGCCATACATCGATTTGCCCGAAATTTCCAAAACCTCTTTTCTTGTCATAGTCGAGCATAATGATATTTAAATCAAGGTCTTCGAAATAGTTTAACATTTGTGCAAAACGCATGGGATCTTTAGTGTGTCGCCCCCAGCCGAGCACTACTGTATTTGGCTCCATTCCCGAAAACCCATAGCTTGCCGACAAACTTTCCATGGCGCCGTAAATATCGTTACAGACCTGTCTTCTTTTAAAAATGGCCTCATCGCCTTCCATCTCTTCTTCCGGAATAGCCTGATGGTGTGAAGGGAAGAGACGTTTGGCATTGGGTTTAAGCACAAGGTCGAAGTTGGAGATAAGTCCATGCTTTCCGGCAATAAACTTACTGAACTCCACCAGATGGGGGCGACTTGTTTTCCCGCCGCTAAAAAGGAGGATATTTGCCCGCCAGTTGGCCTCAGTGAGATGCATGTTTTTAAAATGCGTGAGTACTGACCGGATGAGCGAAGCCAGCACACTGGGCCAGATATCGTCCATGGCAAGATGAAGCTGCTTTTTCCTGATAAGATAAAATATAAATCCCAGGATGGTGAGCGCGCCGAACATAGCAGCCATATCCAGCTTAAACATAATCATAAAGCTGGTAACAAAACCGATGACGCCTACCCATGCCGGAATCCGGAAACTCGGACGAAAATCGGTACTGGCCCATTTTTCCAACACAAAAGCCAAATTGATAAATCCGTAAGCCGTCAGGTAAAACATGGTTACCAGACTGGCAATGACATTCAAATCGCCGACAAGAATACCCAGTTCGGAGAGAAAAAAGGTAAAAATGAGAGCATTGCGAGGCTCATTGTTCTTTCCCTGAACTTTTCCCAGAAACCTGGGGGTAATATGATCGTTCGATATGGCCTGAATAATCCTTGGCCCACCGAGAATTCCGCCCAAAGCCGAGGAGAGCGTGGCGCCCCAAACACCGGCAATGACGAGGAAAGGAAACCATGCAATCTGAACCAGGAAATTGTAGTTGGTGAGGAGCAACTGCCTGTCCACAAAAAAATTAAAACAAACAGCAAGTGTCAGGTAAACAATCAAACCGGTAAAAATGGCCATCAGCGTCCCGGTCGGGATATCTTTTTTCGGATTTTTCAGGTCGCCCGACATGGCCACACCGGCAGTAAAACCGGTTACGGCAGGGAAAAAGATGGCAAATACCTCTTCAAAATTAAATTCTTTAAAAGGCGTAAAAGCTGTAGCCGGCACAGAAGCAGCAGAAGCCGGATGCAGGAAAAAACCTGCAAAAATCGAAATTAGCGACAAACCAATGGCTCCCAACACCAGAAACTGGGTTTTAATAGCAAAATTTGTGCTGATGAATGCAATGACAGCGAGCAATATGAGCACTGCTGTTCCCACAATACGGGTATTCTGAACGGTCGGGCCTGCCATTCCCAACAAATGTTGCATGGAAGGCAAATCCAGAAAGTTTTCTACAAAACCCACGATGTAAAGAGAAATGCTCAAAGCCGTGCCGATAAACAGTGTGATGCCGATAGAACCGCCCATGGGCAACCCCAGCGAACGCGAAAGAATGTAATAAATGCCGCCTGCTTTAATCTTTTTGTCGGTGGCAATGGACGAAATGCTTAAGCCCGTTGTAACGGAAATAACATGGGCAAGCAAAATAATGGCAATACTTCCCCAAATGCCGGCAACACCTGACACCCAGCCCAAACGAAGGTACATGATGACGCCGAGGATGGTCAAAATAGATGGCGTGTAAACGCCGGCAAAAGCACCAAACTTTTTTGCTTTGTCTGCCATTTTGTTTTTTTTTCGGGAATAGGGTATAAAAATAAGAAAAATTGAATAGTAGGCGATGATGGAAGAAGTTAACCCGCTTTATTTCATCTCTAAAGGTACTAAGGAATTGTAACGAAACAACCTAACGGTTTCGACTTGTTCTTTTGTGCTTTCTCTTCGTTGCGAAAGTTTTAAATAAACAGTGGCTATTCGCAACTTTCGCGTCTTGAAAAACCATAAAATTACTTCGTCGATTTCCGTCACTTTATTTCGTTACAAATCCTAAAATATTCTCAACTCAATCGCTTTTTGGGGGATATCCGGGATTTTATGGAAATAATTGTTTTAAAATGACATCCGGTTTTATCCCGGCAAGCATATTTTGAATCGATGTTAGCGAGATATTGTCAAAAGTAGTTCGTTCGACGGCTATATCTGACAATACAATATCTCCTGAAGCTTCAAAACTTGCCATAGCTCCTGTTTTTCCTGCTCCCGCCAACTTGCGTTTATCTCTTGGGAAAATAAATAACCGATAGCGCCCGTGATGTTTCACGGCCACAAGATTTTCGGTATGATACTCCGGATTTAATTCATGCCACCGGGTCAGGAATGCATCTGCATATTTCATTAGTACACCACTTACGGTACTTTCTAAAAGCAAAAGGCTCGTATAATAATAGGGTTGGGAAATTCTTATTTTGTCGTCGTTAAGAATAACCGCTTCGGGAGATACTATTATGTCTTCGACAGGGAACTTCTCGGTGGTTACCTGCATGTGTTCGTGATGTTCGATGGAAGCTCCGGCGAGGCCATTGAAAATACCACGAAAACAGCCGTTGGTCTTATCAAGAAAGTCAAGCAGGAACGCGATGATTTCTTTCCGGTATAACTGAGGCCGGTGCTCTTTATTGAAAAGGGTGAAGTGATTTTTGGCAAGGTAGGCAAAATTTGCACCGAGACAATATTCTTCACCGCTCAGCCGGACAGGATAAATAATTTCAGCCGGATTTTGTACCCTGATATTTTCGGGACAAAGGTAACATGCTTTTCCCTGTTTGTCTTTATTTATCAGGTTTCCGGTATCAGATACAGGAGCGATAATTCCTCTCTCCACTAACAGTTTATGGTTCTTTCTCAGTTCGCGGTCCGGGTTCCATTGTATATGAAAAGTTACACCTGTCTTATCATCCCAAATATTAAAGAATTCTTTGTTCGCAGTATCTGCCGGATCGGCAAGCACAAATCCGCTTTCGACCTGTTGCCGGTATAGAAGTAGTAAGGCGGCAGAAAGTCCGTAAGACTTCTCTATGGCAATCAGCTTTTTGACGAGTTTATCTTTCGCAGAAGGCCTGAAATTTTTCGTTTTCTCATACACCTGCAAGAGTTCGTTATCAAACCCAAAACGTTCGCTGAGGATGTTTCTGTAATCCATTACAAAGATTTAAGGTGTCTTAAAATCAATTCTTTTGTATCTAATTCAGGGAGGTCAAAGTCTTCTTCATAACTGCTTCCAAGAGCATCCGAAACAACCTGATAGTATCCGGCGGCAGTTTTTTCCCAGGTGTATTTTCCTTTTACCAGCCGGATAACTTTGTCAGCATATTCTTCATAATTTCCGAAGGCTTTCGCTATCCCCCGGGCAATATCTTCTGTATCTGCGGGATCAACAAGTATTCCCATGTCATTCTTAAAAATATCACCGGGGCCTCCGTTTTTGGTTGTTACAGGAACCAGACCACAGGCTCCGGCCTCAATAGGAGCAAGGCCAAAGGGCTCATAAAAAGCAGTCAGCACAAATACAGAATGCTTTAAAGCAAAATATTTATACGCTCCCGCCAATTCCTTCTGAGAAGCTAAATCAAGAAAAAACACTTTATCCCGGAGATGATGCCGGTTTATCTCATCTATGATAGATTGTAATATAATTCTTTCTTTCGCAGGAAGATTTTCAACCTCTTCATAAGGATTTTTCATCCCGCGAATAAAAATTCCCAGAGACGCTTTTTGCTGCAGCTCTTTACTTTCTGCGTAAGCCCTGACAGCCGAAATATGATTTTTTTTATCATCGAGGCGACTGGAGAGGATAATACTGGGCTTTTGTGTTTCCACTCCTTCTTTTTCAATACGCCGGAATAAAGCTTTGTCTTCTTCATCCACTATTTGATTAAACAGATGAATATTCACTCCGGGCGGAATCACGGCAAACTTTCCGTTCTCCTCCACATCTACCGCACCACGATAAAGGGGATGTGAATATTGTTTGTAACGCTCCATGTCGGTAGAGGTGATGATGGTGTCGGCATGTTGCAAACTTAATCGTTCGGCCTGAATACGCTTACTAAAATGATACCATTCATCTAATTTGTCAAAATCAGGCTCTTTTTTATAGAGTTTATCCAGCTTTTGTGCTCCCAGCGAATGTCCTGTAAAGGTGAAGGAAATTCCCGTTTTCTTTTTCAGGAGTACGGCGGCATAACCGCCATCACCGTAATGCGCTGTGGCATAATCAGGTAACTGATTTCTGTAAAAGCGGATAATATTATCTGTCCATTCGGGGATATGCTGCCACAGCAGCTCCTTCCGTAAAAAGGAATCATTTCCACAAGGAATGCGAACAATCCGCAGGCGGCGGGAAATGCCGGGATAATAAGAAATTTCTTTTTCGAACTCACTACTCCAGCCATCGCCTTTAAAACGACGGGTGACAATATCAACTTTAAGGTCGGGAAATTGTTCCACCAAGGCCTTGCTAATCTCTTTTACATAAACAAGCTGACCGCCGAAATCTGCGTGCTCGGTCAGATGAGAATCTTTTTGATCGAAGTTACCCTGAGGGTTTAAAAATATAATGTGCATGGTGTTTATTTCACAAAATGAACTTGAAAATATTTATCAATTATAATGTCTGCTTTGTCTTTGTGCTTACTGATAATTTCGTGTTCTATTTCCAGCACTTCTTCGATAAAAGGATCCATAACCTCTCTGCCTCTTCTATGGCGGTCTTCCATGGTGTCAAAACGATCACGGTCAATAAAAATACGTTTATCAATATTTTTCAATAAGGAAGTATAAGTTCCTTCTGCAATACAGACCTTAATGTCGGTCATATCAAAAACTTCCGTTGTAATCAGGTTTTCAGGGTAAATTACCAACGGTTTTTCAATGGTTTTAATTCCGTCTTTGGCGGCTTTCATATGTTGATCTATCAGAGTCAGGTTAACCTCATCCGTCCCGACCCACAATAAATCAGCCCTTCTTTTTTTGTCGTTAGAGAAAGGGGGCAGACGAAAGTAATCATCCTGCTGGAAGATTTTAACCTTAATTCCCTCATTTCCCAACTGCTCGGCAATGGCGGTAGCGATAATTGATTTACCGGCACCCGATTCTCCGGCTACCGATATATTGTATATCCCCTTTGTTTTCTTTATTTCCTGCAGCAAAGGTTCCACAATATTCCTTGCTGTTCGTCGGTTTTCGTCATTTAGATTTATAACATCTCCCTTCATAATTTGACAATTTATTCAAGCTAAAAATATATTTTGTGCGGCATTTTCCGCGAAAATTACACCGGCCGCTGACCACAATTGATGTTTCGCTCCGCCGGCCGACCAGTTATTGGCATTTATATACTCGTAAAAACCGTATTGATTGTCCGGCATTTCCACGGCACGATATAAAGCCCGCCTTAATTTATCGGCAAGTTCTATTTCTTTTGATTTATACAACCCGGCTATCAGCAGGCCGTTAAACACAGGCCAGACACCTCCGTTTTGATATTCCCCGGGACGGTTTCTAAACTGATAAGTCCGGTTGTTTTGCAATGTATTCCATCCAGCATCCCCATTTTTTATAACAGGCCGGAATGCAGGAACAAGAAAGTCTTTCAATCCGGAAGCGATGGTTTCAATATGGATGATTATTTTCTGTTTTTGAGATGGCAGATTTATGCCCAGAATGAAAGAGAGGGCATGCGCGAGGCAGTCGAAATAAGTAAAATATCCGGACGGTTTAAAGCCTGCCATCCAATGATCTGTTGTACCACGTTCTAACTGCTGAACAAAGGCCGTTTTATGATAAGCTTTTTCCTTATTGTTTTCAGATGGCCAGTAATTTACCATAATGAGCTCTTTGAGTCTTCGGGCTTTTTCGGCATATAATTCGGAGTCATATACCCGTGAAGCCTCTTCCAAAGCCCAGTAATAAAGCAATTGTTCGGTAAGGTTGTAACCTTCCAGTACGAATTCGTCTGCCCAGTTTCCCCCTTGCGGGATATACAATAATCCACGACCATTGAACTCCCATATTGCGAGCATCTTAAATACTTTCCGAATGGCTTGTTGCATCTCATTTATAAAATTCTGATCCTTCGTTTTATTAAAAAAAAGGAAAATTCCAATAACAAACCATAAGCTGGCATCTACTTTTCCGGTTAATGTACCGTAGCTCACATTTTTTACCTCCCCCTGTGCATTTATTCCCATGTTGGACGGAATCATACCATTGTCATGTTGATTTGTTTTTAAGGCAACCAAGCTCTTTCTCATGCCTTCTATCAATTCTTTTTCATCTGTCAGTAATGCACTCAGCCCGGTAATTATACTATCTCTGGCCCAGATTCGATGGTAATTTGTACGAAAACCTGTTGAGGCTACAAAACCGTTGGAAGTTATTCCTTGCCTGAGCAAATCGACTCCTTTGTGGTATGTCTCTGTGCTATTCATTTCTTTTACCTGAAACAATAAACCAGAATTAAAGTAGCTACAAGGGCTGCAATGGCCTGGTAACGATAATTTTTATACCAGGACATTCCTTTCAGCATGAGACTTTCTTCTCTGAAAAATTTTCGCGACCAGGTATATTCTGCAACTGACTCCGCAGGAGGCGGAGGAGTAAGCAGCGATATGGGAACAATAATAAAAGTTGTTACGGCCAATAGCACCGGAGCCACCAATAAGAACTGGATGTGCGCCAGCCAGGGGAAAGCTGCGGGATTTATAAACCGGACATAAACGGTAAATAAAGTAAAGATAAATCCGCCGATTAAACCAGTAAAAGCGCCAGTGGCATTACTACGTTTCCAAAACAGACCTAATAAAAACACAGCCACAACGGGGGGCGAAATGAGGGCAAGAACCATTTGGAGATACTTGAATAACGAAGAAAAATCGGCTATCAGAGGCGACCAGGCAGCGGAGATAATCACAAAAATACCGGTAAAAATCTGCCCGGTTCTGACCAATTGCTTTGGCGTCAGGCCGGGTTTAAGGTTACTGACAAAATCCATTGTCATCAAAGTACTTGCCGAGTTAAGTGTTGCACTGATACTGGAAGAAATGGCTGCTATCAATCCTGCCAGGACAATTCCCAGGATTCCTACCGGAAGTAAGTTAAAGAGCATCGTAGGGTAGATTAAATCGGGGCTTGGCAGGTTAGGATAAAGCATACGACCAATAATTCCGGGGAATACAACAATAAATAAACCGGGAAGTTTCAGGACACCGGCAAAAAGTGCTCCCCAGCGCCCATGATTTGTGTTTTTAGCGCTGAGTACCCTTTGCACCATAAACTGGTTGGTTCCCCAGAAATAAAACCCGAGCAGAGGAACCCCAATCACCAGCCCCAGCCAGGGCATCGCTTTATCGCTCATAGGTCGGATTAGGCTTAACATGGATTTTGGGGT
>CAJVXP010000023.1 GCA_913009685.1 uncultured Bacteroidota bacterium | reverse complement strand
GGTCAGTGAGATGGGAGATGGAGAATGGAGTGATGAGGAACAGTGTACGGAGTCGAATCGAATATGCTGCGAAGACAGTCGACGCATTAGCTGAAGCAGGAAAGAAAGAAGAAAAGAAAAGAGAAAAGAAGAAAAGAGAAATAATTTTTTTTTTAATGATACGGCGACCACCGAGATCTACACTCTTTCCCTACACGACGCTCTTCCGATCTAATGAAAGAAGTTGGCGCTGTGATTGGCGGCGAAGGCAACGGCGGAGTGATTTATCCCGAATTGCATTACGGGCGGGATGCGCTCGTGGGAACGGCGCTGTTTCTTACTTATCTGGCCAAACGAAAAATGAAAGTATCGGAGTTGCGGGCTACTTATCCCGATTATTTTATCTCTAAAAATAAAATATCCCTGAAACCGGATATGCCGGTGCAGGAGCTTTTCGCCAAAGTACGTGCTGCTTATTCCGAATTCCCTATTCTGGATATCGATGGATTGAAAATTGATTTTCCTGATGGCTGGGTACAGCTGCGTACTTCCAACACGGAACCAATTATACGTATTTATGCAGAGTCTACAACCATGGAAAAGGCCAACGCTTATGCGAAAGAGGTGATAGATTTGCTGAAGTAACAGAGCGGGTCATACGATGGTCGTTCGCTGTGCTGTCAAACAGTGGTCATTGACAAAAGCTTCTTACTGGTTACCGACACACCAGGCAGCAAAGAGATGAAGGCCAACCAACTTCAAAACGGATGACACAAGTTCGAGCGTTTATCCACCCCTTCCCAAATTTCTTATTCACATTTTTTCAACAGGTTAGCGGAGATTACGTTTTTTAGCTATCTTTAGCCGGGTTAAAAAAACCGGAACAGCTATGGCAAAGTTACGCAGAAAAAAACATAAGTTCAAAGTGGTGAGCTTCAAACTTTCGGCTAAGCAAATGAAGTCGTTGAAGAATTATTGCCGGGCACGGAAAACCACGCCTAACAAGCTTATCAAAAAAAGTATAAGATATTATACCGATAATTTCTCGGAAGAGGTTCCGCGAAAATATTATGCCACATCAAATCAACTGGATATATTTGAAGACAACTCCGGGGACAAAACGCTGGACATGTTCGAGTAAGAAAAACCGGAATTATTTGACCGACACTTCTAATGTGCTGACCTTTCTCCCCTGAGAAAGTTTAAATTTGACCTTTCTCCCGTTGATTCTCACTTTTTTCTGCGGTTCACCGTAACGTTTCATATCGAAAAAATCACCACCGTTGTCCATGTCGTAAGTTACGAGAATATCGGTAATTCTCTTTGTGCCTTTGATATCGCCCCGTTTCATTTCAAATGTCCATTTTTTCATATTATTTTTACTTCCTTCCACAAAAGCGGAAGCTTTATGGGATCTTTCTTTAATCATTTGAAAAGTCAGTCCCAGATTGGTAAGAGCATCTTTCACCGTGGAAACATCATGGCTTACCAGATCTTTGGCAATGTCGAGGTCTGTTTTGTAAGTGTCTTGGGCCTTGAGCATGAATCCACTAAGCAGCAGCACAAAAATGATTATACCTTGTTTCATAAGTTTATCTTTAGATTAGTCATCTTCAATTGTCAAAAATAATAATTATTTTCATCCGCAGTGCTGAGACTAATTGAACTTCTCGATAATCAGTTTCTTAAAGCCCGGGGTGGCGTAATTTTTAAAACTTTTGTCTTTGGCCGACCAGATAAAAAAAGCCTCCATACCGGGATGACTCTCCACAAAGGCACGTGATTTTTTATAACCCATCACCATGAAAGCGGTGGCGTAAGCATCGGCTAAAGCGGTGTTTTTTGTCAGGACAGAAACACTCAGCAGCGAATGTTGTACCGGATATCCGGTTTTGGGATCGATGGTATGAGAATAACGTATGCCGTTTTCCACGTAATATTTCCTGTAACTTCCTGAGGTGGCCACTGACATGTTTTTGAGGGCAATGACGGCTTTCAAAATACGCGGCGAGTCCTTATCGGCAGCAGGTTTCTCGATGCCCACACGCCAGGAGGAGCCATCGGGTTTTTGTCCTTTGCCTTTCACTTCGCCGCCAATGTCAATCAGGTAGTTGTGGATGCCGAGGCTGTCGAAAAAGCGTCCGACCACATCGTCAGAATAACCTTGGGCAATGCCGTTGAAATCAATTTGCATTCCGGGGTTGGCTTTGATAACTTTTCCGTTTACCATCTTGATTTTTTGATAACCCACCAGTGGCAACAGGCTGTCCACAACATGTTTCCCTACTTTTTCGCGATTTTCAAAGCCAAAACCCCACACTTCCACCAGCGGGCCAACGGTCATGTCAAAAGCCCCATCGGTAGCTTTACTCACCTGTTGTGAATAGATGAAGTTGCCTATAAAATGATTGTCTAACACCACACTTGTATCATTACGGTTTACACGTGACAAAATGGAATTGGGAAGCCACAAAGAAACCGACCGGTCAAATGCATTGAGAATGGAATCGACCTGTGGATGTAAGTCGCGGTTCAGCGAATCGTAATAGACCATATTGTAATAAGTCCCCTGTGCTTCTCCTTTCAGGTGAAAGGGTTGAATCTCTTTTTTTGGGGAGCACGAAAAAAGAAACAGTGTAGAAATCAGAATGATAACTATTCCGGAAAGAATATGTTTTTTCATGGCTTTAAAATAAAATCGCCTTTGCTTTAAGGCAGGACAAAATAAGTACATTTTTTGCAAACAAGGTAACTTTTTGCGGGAAAATAGTTGAGATTTAATTGCCTGACATTAACATCCGCAAACAGAAAATATCCTGTTTGAGAGGTGGGCTGCTCTACTGATTATACTTTTACGGAGTGAAGTTGTTTAAAGTTAAACTGAGAAACTACGAGAAACATCTTGACTTCATTGGGCTTCAGCTACTTTTTATTTTATAGCTGTAGCTATGAAATAAAAACCGAGTTTCGCCACTAAGGCATTATTACGAAATAGGTTGACCAAAGCAGACGATGTTATTTTGTGCGGTAACAAGGCAAAAAACGTAGACATAGCCGTAGCTATGGCGAGGCTTTTTAACGTAGTTAGCGTGCAAAAGAACAAGTCGGAACGGTCAAGTTATTTCGTAACAATACCTAAAGCCAATCTGTTCCTCTCGAAAGTCCCCTTTAAACAGCTTCAGTAAAAACATCTGTATTTTTGTAATGAAAAACGAAAAGGATGCATAACCCATCGTTACATGTTGATAGGAAAAGCCATAAGCTGGCACTTTGGGAAAAGAACTTTATTTTTCTGCCGTTTTTGCTGCTGTTAGTTCTTTTCATGGCGCTGTATCCTGAAAAGATAACTGCTTATCCCGGTTTTGTTGACTGGCATACCGTGCTGAACCTGGCCGGGCTGCTCATAGTTGTTACGGCTATTAAAGAAAGTGCCTTTTTCGGACGTTTCTCCCGCAGACTGCTTGCTAAAACGGGTACCGAAAGAGGTTTGGCTTTTGCCATTGTTGCGATGTCCGGAATACTGGCTATGTTTCTCACCAACGACATTGCCCTTTTTATTACAGTTCCGTTAACGTTGGGTTTTCGTGATGTCATAGAAAACGATGTAAAAAAGCTGATTATTTTCCAGGCAATAGCCGTCAATGTCGGTTCCGCCCTGACGCCTGTGGGCAATCCGCAAAATTTGTTCCTGTGGCACCGATGGGATATCTCTTTTTTCCGGTTCATTATGGAAATGGCTCCGCTTTTTTTTGTGATGTCTGTCGTGCTCGTCGTGTTTGTATGGATTTCGTTTCCTCCCAAAAAATTATCTTTTCACCGCAAACAACGCAAAAATGGTGTGGACACCAGGATGTTTATTCTCTCGATTGTTGTATTAGCCGGTTTTATCGCCTCAATTGAGATTGACGTAGCTTACTATGCTTTAGCTGCTGTTGTTTTCATTTATCTCATTTTTTACAGAAAGATATTTATCAAAACCGACTGGGTCTTATTATTGTTGTTTATGGTGATGTTCATCGATTTTCACTTGATGAGCCGTGTTCCGTTTGTTGCAAAGCTTGTGACCCATTTTGATTTAACGCACGCTTCCGGTAACTTTTTCAGTTCATTGCTTTTTTCGCAGGTGATGAGCAATGTCCCGGCCACAATTTTCATGTCCAAATTCAGCACCGGCTGGCTTGCCATTGCCTATGGCGTAAATGTTGGTGGCAATGGGCTGATGTTGGCCTCTCTTGCCAACATCATAGCCCTGCGGTTTGTAAAAAGGAAAAACATCTGGTTAGCCTTTCACAAATATTCCATCCCTTACCTGCTGATTACGGGAGGGCTGGTTTATCTGCTGTTTTTTATGTAAATTGGCCTAATGGACAAAATGGTTGCTTGGAAGCTCTACAATTCTTTATTTACATAGCTTTGCGGTAAATGAAATATTATGAATAAAAAAAATGCATTTTTTGTGGCAGCCCAATTACACGAAAATATGGAGTTGGAAATGGTAAACAACGAATAAATGTATTGCATGTGAGCGATATTTTACTGGCGGACAACATATAGATACGGCGTTGTTCAGAGCCGAACCAACATGTGCGAAGACTTTATGATGCTTTGAAATACAAATATGCCCCATTTGTAAAGAAAAAATATGTAGTAACCTGAGTTCGATAAATGCCGATCTATTGGTAAGCAATTATCTTTGCCGGGTTAGCTGCAAAATGGGTTAAATTACATCATTAATTTACGATATAGAAATTCCCGAAATAAAAGATAAAAACATAAACAAATGACAAATCAAACAGCAAATAATAAGCAAAATCAAATGGGGCCAATTATTATTATCGGGTTATTATTTTTCATTTTTGGGTTTGTTACCTGGCTCAACGCAACGCTAATACCCTATCTGAAGACAGCTTGCGAGCTTACCTCCTTTGAATCGTATCTTGTAACATTTGCTTTTTACATTTCCTATTTTGTCATGGCATTACCTTCTTCGAAAGTGTTGGAAAAAACGGGCTTTAAAAACGGCATGTCGCTGGGGTTGCTTGTAATGGCTTTGGGAGCACTTATTTTTATTCCGGCAGCTTATACGCGTACCTATGTTTGGTTTTTAACCGGTCTGTTTGTTCAGGGAACAGGACTGGCGCTTCTGCAAACCGCTGCCAATCCATATGTTACAATTCTTGGGCCAATTGAAAGCGCTGCCAAACGTATTAGCATAATGGGTGTCGCCAATAAAATTGCCGGTATTTTAAGTCCGATTATTCTCGGAGCGGTTATCCTTAACGGGATTGGTAATCTCAACAAAAATTTGGCTGGCATGAGTGGGGTCGACAAAGTTGCCGCACTGGATGCGCTGGCTTTGAAAGTCATCCTTCCTTACGTGATCATTGCTGTCGTTTTGGTCATCATGGCTTTGCTTATTTGGATTTCGAGCCTGCCGGAAGTGGAAGCCAAAGAAGAAGATGTTTCGGACAATGAAGTGAAACGGACCAGCCTTTTCGGATTTCCTTACTTTTGGCTCGGGGTGGTGGCTTTGTTCTTTTATGTTGGCGCTGAGGTAGTGGCCGTGGACACACTTATTAATTACGGACTTTCGCTGGGGTTTGATATCAAAGTGGCCAGGTTTTTCTCTTCCTTCACACTCGTAGCCATGATTGTAGGCTATCTCGTCGGGATTATTTCCATACCAAGATTTATTTCCCAGCAAAAAGCCCTTCGATACTTTGCACTGTTGGGCATATTGTTTACCTTAATTGCCGTTTTTACACATGGGTACATATCGGTTTTGTTTGTTGCCGCCCTCGGCTTTGCCAACTCCATCATGTGGCCAGCCATCTGGCCGCTGGCTATTGACGGACTTGGAAAATTCACTAAACGAGCTTCTGCAATTATGATTATGGCCATAGCCGGAGGAGCTTCCATTCCATTACTGTATGGCTACCTTGCCGGGCTGCCGTCAGTGGGGAGTACGCATGCCTATTCAATTCTGATTGTTTGTTATGCCGTCATTTTTTATTTTGCTACCGGAGGCTACAAAATAGGCAAACATTACGTATAATTCTGAAAAATACACAATGAAAAATTTAACATTACTTTTCCTGACTTTTCTCTCGATGACATTTCTTTCATTCAAAGGAAAGCCGGAAAAATCGTCAATAAACGTTATCCCTAAGCCCAAACATACGGTAGTTTATCAGGGGACCTTCAAATTAAAGGAAAGTACCCGCATTGTGGTTATTCCTTACGATAAGTTGAAATTTGAGTCGCAGTACCTTGCGAATATTATCAAAAACAACACCGGTTTTCATTCCGAAATAATTTCCGGTACCAAAAAAGAACATTCAAAAAATGTTATTATCCTCCGTCTGGAACCAAAAGATACCGGTAATCAGGAAAGATATCAGCTTAATGTAAACAAAAAGTATATTGTCATTTCAGCACCGACTTCCAAGGGGATTTTTTATGGAATACAAACACTTTTGCAGTTGCTGCCATCCACATTTTACACCCCCGTCCATCAAAAAGACTGGAAAATTCCGCAGTGTGCCATTCAGGATGCGCCTGGATTTCCTTATCGCGGCATGCATTTGGATGTGAGTCGGCACTTTTTTCCGACAGCCGACCGACAATGCAATCGGAAAAGTACAGAAAACCTTTTGATGTGTCTGCCGGAACAAAAGTGGAAGCAGCTGTTTTTGTGAATGGAGAATTGATGGAAGAGCCAGGTGTGAAAGTGATAAAATAAGGTGTAATAGACAAAAAGGAGGATGGAATCTTTTAAAACCGTTCTTGTTATTAGCTTTGCAACAAAT
The DNA here is from genome assembly GCA_913009685.1 of uncultured Bacteroidota bacterium. Classification (GTDB taxonomy): domain Bacteria; phylum Bacteroidota; class Bacteroidia; order Bacteroidales; family F082; genus Sulfidibacterium. Next base: position 29,585 of record CAJVXP010000023.1, on the reverse strand, counting down.
CAAAGGTTTTGAATAAAAAATGCAGAAGCTTCATCCGGAAGCTTCTGCATTTTTTATTTTTTAAAAACGGGTTCCGGCTTTAGCTGCCGAAGTCATCAAACATGATCATCTCTTCGGGGACACCGAGGTCATCCAGCATTTTCAGCACAGCGCTAATCATCATTGGAGGGCCGCAGAGGTAGTATTCAATCTCTTCCGGCTCGGGATGATCTTTCAGGTAAGAGTCGAAGATTACCTGATGGATAAATCCTTTTTTCCCTTCCCATTTATCCTCCGGAAGCGGTTCCGAAAGAGCCACTTCAAAATTAAAGTTGGGATTTTCCTGTTGAATTTTTTCAAACTGGTCAACATAGAAAAGTTCTTTCAGCGAACGTCCTCCGTACCAGAAAGTTGCTTTGCGTTTGGTGTGTTCTGTTTGGAAAAGATGGAAAATGTGTGAGCGCATGGGTGCCATGCCGGCACCGCCACCGATAAACATCATTTCGCGTTGGGTTTCTTTGATGAAAAATTCCCCGTAAGGGCCGGAGATAGTTACCTTATCACCAGGTTTTCTGGAAAAGACATAGGAGGAGCAGATTCCCGGATTTACTTTCATAAAGGCATTTTTCTTGCGATCCCAGGGTGGGGTGGCAATACGGATGTTCAGCATGATAATGTTGCCTTCTGCAGGATGGTTGGCCATGGAGTAAGCCCGGTATATCGGTTCTGGATTTTTCATCTTCAGGCTCCACATATTGAACTTATCCCAGTCGTTGCGATACTCTTCTTCGATATCCATGTCTTTGAAATCCACTTCGATTTTGGGCACATCAATCTGGATATAGCCGCCGGAGCGGAAATCCATGTGTTCGCCTTCAGGAAGTTTCACCACAAACTCTTTGATGAAGGTAGCCACATTATGGTTAGAGATCACTTCGCATTCCCATTTCTTGATGCCAAAAATTTCGGGAGCCACAGCAATTTCCATATCTTCTCTCACTTTCACCTGACATCCCAACCGCCAGTTTTGCATCTGCTCTTTGCGAGTAAAGAAACCTTTTTCCGTGGGCAGGATACTCCCCGCACCGGAGTTTACCTGTACCTTGCACATGCCACAAGTTCCACCACCACCGCAGGCCGAAGGCAGGAAGATTTTTTCATTAGCAAGGGTCGAAAGCAGGGTAGAACCGGGATTGATCTCCAACTCTTTCTCATCATTAATTTTGATCTTAACTTTCCCTTTTGGCATTAACTTCGCTTGCGCAAAAACTAAAATTCCCACAAGGATTAGTGTAATAATCAAAAAAACGGCGATACTTAACAGCATTATGCTGCCGGTACCTATTGATATAATGGTCATCTTCTCTGTTATTTTATAATTTAATTCCCATAAAACTCATAAAGGCAATACTCATAAGGCCTGTTAGAATAAATGTAATTCCTATTCCCCGCAAGGCCGGTGGAACTTTTGAGTAACGAATTTTTTCGCGAATAGCAGCAATAGCTACAATGGCAAGAAACCAGCCAACACCTGAGCCTATCCCGAAAGCGGTAGCTTGGCCAAGATTTTGGTAATCACGCTGCTGCATAAATAATGAACCGCCCAAAATGGCACAGTTTACAGCAATCAGGGGGAGAAAGATTCCCAGTGAATTATACAGGGAGGGCGAAAATTTCTCAACGACCATTTCCACCAGCTGAACGATAGCTGCGATAATAGCAATGAAAATGATAAAACTTAAAAAACTCAAATCCACTTTGGCGAAAGCCGGATCGATCCATGCCAATGCACCGGGTTTTAAGACATATATGTTTAGCAGATAGTTTACCGGTACAGTGATGCCGAGGACAAAAATGACGGCAGCGCCAAGCCCCACCGAAGTATCAACGGTTTTGGAGACAGCGAGATAGGAACACATGCCCAGGAAATAGGCAAATATCATGTTGTCAATAAAAATTGACTTGACAAATATGTTAATTATTTCATGCATAGTCTGTTATTTTAAAATTTGGCTATTTCTCGATTAATGCTTTGTTATAATTACGTTGTACCCAAATGATGACGCCAATGGTAATAAGTGCCATAGGAGGCAGTATCATCATCCCGTTATTCACATAACCTGCATTGTACAGGCTTTGAGGAATCACCTGAAAGCCGAAAAGAGTTCCCGAACCGAGCAACTCTCTGAAAAAAGCTACAATGATAAGAAGAAGGCCATAACCCAATCCGTTTCCAATACCATCCAAAAATGACGGCCAGGGTTTGTTCGCCATAGCAAAAGCCTCTAACCGCCCCATAATGATACAGTTAGTAATAATCAGCCCGACATATACGGAAAGCTGTTTGCTTACATCGAAAACAAAAGCTTTCAGTAGCTGGTCAACCAGGATAACCAACACGGAAACAATCACAAGCTGGACGATAATCCGTATTCTGGCCGGAATACCATTTCGTAAAAAGGATACCAGAAGATTGGAGAAAGCCGTAACGACCATCAGAGCTAAAGCCATCACAATAGCGGGCTTCATCTTAACTGTTACCGCAAGGGCGGAACAAATCCCGAGAACCTGAACCGTAATCGGGTTGTTCAGGTTAAGCGGCCCGGTAAGCAGTTTTATGTTTTTGGGAGAGAATATAGCTTCCCGTTCTGTTTTTTCTGTACTCATAGTTTAAATCTTATCTGTGATTCTTTATATAAGGTAAATAACTTTTCAAAACATTACGTAACATATCATTCACCCCATTGCTGGTAAGCGTAGCGCCAGAAAGAGCGTCCACACCGTGAATACGTTGCGCTTCAGGAAGTTTAATCACGCCGCCCTTTACCACTTTGATGGAAGTAAAATTACCGTTATCATCAAAAATGGTCTTGCCTATAAACTCGTTTTGAAATTTTGGTTTGGCAATCTCACCACCCAGACCGGGTGTTTCTTCTTCATCGTCAAAAAATACTCCTATTACTCTTTTAAAATCAGAAGTGAGTGCTATATTTCCCCAAATCGGCCCCCACAATCCGGTGCCTCGCATGGGAATGATATAGATTGTTTTGCCATCTTTTTCTGCAATATATAGTGGTAGTTTATAGGGTCTTTTCTGCGACTTGTTGTATAGCTCTTCTTCCAAATTCAATTTAAAGGCCGGGGCATTCTCTTTGGGTGATTTGGTATAAGTATTTAGTATATTTCCCTGAGGGTCAAGAACTAACTCTTTAACAATATATTTGTTAAAAAGTGGTATGGCATTACTGGCATTGGCTTCCGTAACCTGAGCCGATGTCAGAATACCGCGCATTTTTTCAATGGCCAGGTTTCGTTCCTGGAATGGTTTCAGCAGCATGGCAGCCAGTGAAAGCAGGGCTGCTGCCACAATGACCAGAATGGCTGCGTATGTGAAAATATATCGGTTTGTGTACATAATCCCTTTGTTTTCTTATTCTACGAGCGCTACTTTGGCTCTTTTTAAACGTTTCTTAATATTCGATTTCACAACGAAGTGGTCAATCAAAGGTGCAAATACATTCATAAGCAGGATGGCCAGCATCATGCCTTCAGGATAGGCCGGATTGAAGACACGGATGAGTATCGCCAACATCCCTATAAGGAAACCGTAATAATACTTGCCTTTGGTGGTTTGAGCCGAAGTTACCGGGTCAGTTGCCATAAATACTGCCCCAAAGGCAAAGCCCCCCATAATCATGTGTTCCCAGGCCGGCAGTTGCATGTACTGGTTAGCTCCCCATAAGTTGAAAATCAATCCCATCAGGAGGCCTCCGGCAAAAACCGAAAGCATAATTCGCCAGCTGGCGATGCCTGTGATAAGTAGAAATAAAGCGCCGATCAGGATTAAAAAGGTAGATGTCTCTCCCACAGAACCGGGGATAAAGCCGAAAAACATATCGTGTGGCGAGGGAAAGTTATGGAAATTTCCGACCAGTGCCTGGCCCAGCGGTGTGGCCCCGGAGAAGCTGTCTAACTTGTCGGCAATCCATACTTTTTCTCCAGACATGTTTCCCGGATAGGCAAAGAAGAGAAAAGCCCGGGCTGTGAGGGCGGGGTTGAAGACATTCATTCCTGTTCCGCCAAAGACCTCTTTACCGAAAATTACAGCAAAAGCAACGGCAACAGCCAGTTCCCACAAAGGAATCTCCGGTGGCACAATCAGCGGAATAAGGATGCCCGTAACAAGATATCCCTCATTTACTTCATGATGCCGAATCTGGGCAAACAGAAATTCGATGCCCAGTCCTACACCATAAGAAACAATAATGATAGGTAGCACTTTCCCCAAACCATAGAGAAAATTTGTCAGGATATCAGGATGCTGCCCAAAGGACAAAAAATGCTGGTATCCGACATTCCACATGCCAAACATAAGGGTGGGAATAACACCTATAATCACAAACGACATGGTTCGTTTCATATCAATGGCATCGCGGATATGCGCTCCGTTGTGGGTTACCTTGTTTGGAACAAAAAGGAAAGATTCAAAGGCTTCAAAAGAAGATTCGAGCTTTTCAAATTTCCCTCCCGGTTGAAAATGCGGTTTTTGTTTATCTAAAAATTTTCTTAACGCTTTCATGCGATTTTTTTCATTTTCTGAATTATTAACTCATTTCTTTGCGCATCAACTCTAATCCGTTGCGTACTATTTCCTGAATTTCTGTTTTGGAGGTATCAATTACTTCACACAGCGCAAAATCTTCGGCATCAATTTCATAGATACCCAGGTTTTCCATCAGGTCGATGTCTTCCACCAGTATGGCTTTGATCAGTTGCAGGGGATAAATATCAAATGGAAACACTTTTTCAAACATTCCCGTCATCACATAAGCCCGTTGCCCGCCATGCAAATTAGTATCGACGCGGTATTTTTTGTCAGGATTCAGAAAAGAGGGGTATGTACGTGATATGCTGAATTTCCCAAATCCGGGTAACGCCCAGCCAAACAATTCGTAATAATTTCCTTCCGGAATAACTGTTACCTGCGAATGGTAAAAGCCCACAAATCCGTTTTTATTAATTTTATCTCCGGTAAGCACGTTGCCGCTAATATAACGAAGTTCGCCCTTTTCCACGTTGTCTTTCACCATATTGCTGATGGAAGCGCCTGCACGTGTTTTAAAGTATTGCCGCCGTTTGGCTTCCGAGCCGGTGAGTGCCACAAGGCGGGTGGTATCGTGTTCTCCGGTAAGAAAAAGGCGACCAATGGCCAGAATATCCTGCGGATAAACATACCAAACAATCTCCCCTTTATTAATAGGTGAAAGCCTGCTGATGTGCACGCTGACATTTCCCGAAGGATGTGGCCCGCTGAAACTGTTGATTTCCACATTTCTGGCATTCAGAAAAACCTTGGACATGGTGTTGTCGTTATGTACATTCAAATAGACTTTTCCTTTGGTCAGTTTTGCCAATATATCTAAACCGGCCTGGAATTCCTCACCGTGTCCGTGGACCATAAGGTCGTAATCCGGCGCCAGCGGAGAGGTGTCGAAAGCGGGAACAAAAATGGCTTTCGGTTCGTCTTTCGGTGCGGCGACAACAGAATAAGGTCGCTGGCGGATGGCTGGCCAAAGGCCGCTTTTCAGCAGCTTCTCCGTAATAGCTTCCCGCTCTGTTTTGGCTGGATCGGCGGAGCCAAAATCAAGCGACTCATATTTTCCGTCCGACTCGATAATGACCTCCAAAAGTTTTCTTTTGGCTCCGCGATGTATGTCAGCTATTTTACCACTGACAGGTGAAGTAAAATAAATTTCTTCACGGTATTTGTCAAAAAACAGCGGACTCCCGGCTTTTACTTTGTCGCCTTCTTTCACCAGCATCTTGGGAAAACAGCCGATAAAGTCGGTAGGCTTGATAGCAAACAAACGGGATTTAAGGTCAGCAACAGTCTTCTCGGCATCGCCTATTAATCTGATGTCGAGTCCTTTTCTAATAGAATAAACAGGTGGCATATATTAATGAATTCGTGTTATTTTGAGGGGCGCAAGTTAAATAATTAACAGATAAATCACTACTTTATAAGGGAAAAAATATTCTTTATTGGAAAATATTTTTGGAAAAGATTTTTTATTCAAGGCGCATCCGACTGATTTTTAGGCGAAAATATTATATTTTTGTTTTTTTAACACAAGCAATTTCCATGACAAAGATTATTCTCTTTTTATTCATTTCGGCGGTTTTTATTCCATTTGATGCCGTAGCTCAGGTTACCAATGCCGACCGTGTGTATGATAATAATATTGTAAGCGTTCTGCTGTATGCCAAAGGCGACCAGTTGCAGGCACCTGTAATTGAATTGGGTTCTCAGGAACAACTTACTCTTTCGTTTGACGATTTAAGCAACCAACAGGAAAATTATAAATACACATTAATACATTGCACCTCTGACTGGAAGACCTCCGACCTGCAACCCATAGATTACCTTACGGGATATTTGGAGGGAGACATAACACATTATAAATTTTCCTTCAATACACTCACGGCTTATATTCATTATCAGCTTAACTTTCCGCAGCCGGATATGCGTCCCAAACTGTCGGGAAATTATATTCTGAAAGTCTATCTCGATGATGACGGCGACACCAATGTGTTGATTACCCGGCGGTTTTTTGTGATGGAACCGTTGGTGACTATTGCCGCCAAGGTTCCTTATTATCCAAAAAATCTTGCCTATGTTAAGATAAAGCAACAAATTGATTTTGTTTGTAACACGCCTGATATTTTTAGTGCGGAACCCGAACAACGGTTTAAGGTGAACATCCGGCAAAATGGCAGGTGGGACAATGCCTGTTTTAATCTTCATCCTACTTCTGTAACACCCAATGAGTTGCAGTATGATTTTGCTAATGGAATTGTCTTTAACTCGGGCAATGAGCCAAGATATTTCGATATGAAAAGTTTCTGGTACCAGTCGGAATATATCCGGAAAATTATCCAATTGAAAAATTATTATGAAGTGATGCTGCATACGGATTATCCTCGTGCCGGCGGTCAGTACGAAACCTATAAGGATATTCACGGCAAAATGCTTATTGCTGCGCGCAGCGACCAGAATCCAAATACAGAAGGCGACTACGCCATTGTTTATTTTCATCTGAAGATGCCGGAAATTAAAAATGCAGGCGTTTACATTTTAGGTCAGCTTACCAATTGGCAGCTTAGCAATAAAAACAAACTGACCTACAATCCGCAACAACACCAATACGAGGGGAACCTGTTGCTGAAGCAGGGATATTACGAGTACTGGTATGCTGTATTGCCGGCCGGAAGTCAGCAGGCTGATATAACCCTCATCGAGGGAAACTTTTGGGATACCCGGAATACTTACACTATCTATGTTTACTATCATAACATAATGCCTGAATACGACAGGTTGGTTGGTATGCAGCAAATAAATGCACATTGAGAATTGTGGGTGCTGATGATTCCGAAAATGAAAGTATCGTAAAAGAAGAACCTTGTTAGTCCCAAAAATATATGTACCTATGCAAGCAGAAAATAATTGGTTTTTATGAATACATTAGAGGCGTTTGATCATATTCGTTTGAATTTCAGTTCCGGAGGGCTTCAGGCGCTCAATGTCGCTTTAGCATTTGTTATGTTTGGTGTGGCACTGGAGATAAAATTAGAGCATTTTAAAAAATTATTGTTGAATCCCGTTTCTGCCATTGTGGGGGTGCTTTCCCAGTTTTTTGTATTGCCTTTTATGACCTTTGTCCTTACTGTTTTATTAAAAGATTTTATTACGCCGACTATCGCTTTGGGCATGATATTGGTGGCTGCCTGTCCGGGAGGAAATATATCTAATTTTATATCTTCGCTGGCAAAGGCGAATGTGGCTTTGTCGGTGAGCCTGACAGCTATAGCAACGCTGGCAGCGGTATTTATGACCCCGCTGAACTTTGCTTTATGGGGAAATCTATACACCCGTTTTCTGGCGCATTCCAATGCGGTGCAACTGGTTCGTCCTTTGCATATTGATATGCTTCAAATGTTTCAGACCGTCTTTTTAATTCTGGGAATTCCTTTGGTTACGGGCATCTTTGTTAACACAAAATGGCCCGATTTTACCAAGAAAATTACCAAACCTATTAAGCGTTTTTCTATTTTGCTTTTTGTTGCGATTGTCGTGATTGCTTTCTGGAAGAATTTCAGCTTTTTTCTCATCGTTATTAAATATATTTTTCTCATTGTATTGGTTCAAAACGCATTGGCGTTTATGTCCGGATATTATATGGCAAGGGTTTTTAAGCGGCCTGCTATTGACCGGCGGACCATTTCCATTGAAACAGGCATCCAAAATTCAGGACTTGCATTGGTTCTGATATTTAATCCTAAAATTTTTCCTCCGGATATGGAACTTGGCGGTATGGCTATTATCGCAGCCTGGTGGGGCATATGGCATATTGTGGCCGGACTTACCCTGGCGGGGATATGGAATAAACCTAAAATAAGCTTTAATCTAAAGTCACTGCTAAAGAATCAGTAATATGGGCGTTGAAAATATTGAGAAGCATTCCTTTCGGTTTTCTGCTTTAAAAGCCTGGATGCAGTTTTGGCACAATAAGATTTTCTATAGAAAAGTCGTCTATGTCCACCGTGAAAAGGTTCCTTTGCAAGACCATCTTGTTTTTACTCCCAATCACCAAAATGCACTGATGGATGCACTTGCTGTTGAGTTTTCCTTTGAAAACCAGTTTGTTTTTGTCGCCCGCTCCGATATTTTTAAGAATAAATTCATCGCCAGGCTGCTTTATTTTTTGAAAATTCTTCCGGTGTACCGTATTCGCGATGGTTATGAGTCGCTCAGGAAGAATGAGATGATTTTTAAAAAAACGCTGGATATTATCCGGAACAGAAATGGCTTTGTCATTCTTCCCGAAGGTAATCATGCCGGGTTTCGGCAGTTGCGCGCATTGAAAAAAGGCTTTGCCCGCATTGCTTTTCAGGCGGAGGAAGCTTCCGGATTTTCGCTAAATATAAAGATTGTTCCCGTAGGAATAAATTACAGTAATTATGAGGATGTTCGTTCTGACATTCTGGTGATTTTTGGCGATGCTTTTCCTGTTTCAGAATTTTATGCAGCTTACCGGACGCATCCGGCACAAGCTTATAATCTGATCAAGGCAAAACTGGCCGGGCGATTGAAACCGCTAATGATTCACATCGATAGTCCTTTTTATGATGCTTATGACTTTTTAAGGAAAGCTTATTGTGAGGAAGCCTGCCGGCAAATGGCGTTGGATTCTTCCGCTCTTTACGACAGGTTTAAAGCGGAAAAGGAAATTATTGCACGATTGAACCGGTTTGAAACAAAAGAACCCGAAGCCATGGAGAAACTGGCTGACAGCGTGAAAGAACACGTTAACCTGCTGAGAAATATGAAACTACAGGATACAAAACCTGTTACAGCTCTCTCCCTGTTGGGTAAAAAACTGCTGCTTTTGGTTACGTTACCACTGTTTCTATACGGCTATATCAATAATCTTTTTCCCTGGCTCATTACCACACTCTATCCCGGAAAAATCAAGGATCCGCAGTTTCGCAGCTCTGTTAAGTTTGCTCTAAGTTCTCTGTTTTTCCCCCTCTTTTATCTGATACAAACTCTTGTGGTTTTTCTATTGTTTCATAAGCCATGGTTAACGCTGGCCTATTTTGTGAGTCTTCCTCTGTCGGCGGCCATAGCATGGAATTACACCAAACTTTTCAGGAAGTTTGTTTTCGGATGGCGTTACGTGAACAGGAATATCAGAAAAGACCCGATGCTCCAAAAAGCCCGAAAACTTTATCCGGAATTGATGACTGAAATGGGCAGGATTTTCCGAAATTATAAATAAGCGGACACACTTTCTCTACCACGTCAATTCCCACGCCCCAGCCTTCGCCAATTGCGCCGCTGGTCGGGATTTGCAATCCTGACCCTTCAGACTAACGGATTTAAAATCCTTTAGTTTTTAACATTCGGTAGTTCAAGCGCCCGCTTGAACTACATAAAATTCCGTAATTTTACCCCGTAAAAACAATTCAAAAATTAAAAACTATGTTTGATAAATCAATTTATACCGGCAGACGCGACCGTCTGAAAAAAGAGTTGAAATCGGGAATTGCCCTGTTTTTGGGGAATGTGGATGCCGCTTTCAATTATCCGGCCAACCAATATCATTTCCGTCAGGACAGCAACTTCTCCTATTTCTTCGGACTGGATAACCCCGGATTTGCCGGTGTCATTGACGTGGACAACAACAAAGACTATATTTTCGGAAATGATGTGGACATTGACGACATTATCTGGATGGGAGTTCAGCCGTTGGTCAAAGACCTTGCTACACAGGTTGATGTTGAAAATAGTTTTCCTTACAACGATCTTGCAGGCTTCATAAGAAAGGCCACCGGTGAAGGGCGGAGCATTCATTTTTTGCCGCCCTATCGCGGGGAAACGGTTATAGAACTGTCGGCTCTTCTCAATATTCCCAATGCGGAAGTAAAACCGGCTGCTTCAGTTGATTTAATCAAAGCGATAGTCAGGTTGCGAGAGATCAAGGACGATTACGAAATCGCCGAAATAGAAAAGGCACTCCTGACAGCTTATTATATGCACACCACTTCCATGAAAATGGCTGTGCCAGGCATGGTGGAACAGGACATCGCCGGTACTATCGAAGGCATTTCTCTGGCGCTGACCGGTCCCATTTCATTCCCCGTTATTTTGAGCGTTGACGGGCAAACGCTGCACAACCACAGCCATCACAACGTGCTGAAAGAGGGGAGGATGATGGTGACGGATGCCGGCTCCGAAACGGCCTTGCATTATGCCAGCGACATCACGCGGACGGTTCCCGTGGGCGGAAAATTCAATGCACGGCAGGCCGAAATTTACCAAATCGTTCTGGATGCTAACATGAATGCCATCAAGGCTATAAAGCCGGGAGTGCCTTACAAGGATATTCATTTTCTTGCCGCCCGCACCATTGTGGATGGGCTGAAAGCAGCCGGGCTGATGAAAGGCGATACCGAAGCTGCCGTACAGGCCGGTGCGCACACTTTGTTTTTGCCTCACGGACTGGGCCACATGATGGGACTGGATGTACACGACATGGAAGGACTTGGCGAAGATTTCGTGGGCTATGACGAAACCGTCAGCCGTTCCGGTGAGTTTGGCACCGCTTACCTGCGTCTCGCCAAAAAGTTGAAACCGGGATTTGTGCTGACTGTTGAGCCGGGCATTTATTTTATTCCTGATTTGATAGATAAATTCCGCAGCGAAGGCAAGTACTTTGACTTTGTTAATTACGACAAACTGGAAACCTACAAAGACTTTGGCGGTATTCGTATCGAAGACGATATTCTCGTTACCGCCGATAGTTGCCGTGTACTTGGAAAACCTATCCCGAAAACCATAGCCGAGGTGGAGAAAACTATGGCTGAACCACGCGAGTGGATTAAAAGAGAAGGATTTGTTTAATTTTTCCTTATAGGAATTTCAGCGCCCGTAGTTCTCTATGGGCGTTTTTTTATGGAGAAATATGGAATCTGAATCCATATTCTTCCATTTTCAATATACAACAGATATATTCGTGGAAATTGATTTTTTGTTTCTTTCCATTTATATCCAACGAAACCGAAAATGAAACGGAAGCGGTTGCCCTTTCAAGTCGGTTGGGGCTTCAAAGGTCAAAGCAAAGAGGATTTGCCTGTCAAAGATGAAACAGCAATGTCCGACCTTCCGGGAGCAAGGCCACCCGAAAGGTCAACTCACCCTTTTCCCGTCAGCAGCCCTTTAATTTTTTTTTCAACGCTAATACGATAAAATTGAACCTTTTATACTATTTGTATAACAAAATGACCGATAAGTCATTTTGCTTATTACAATGGTTAATGCCGATATTACAGCAAAAGGAGCAGATTGAACGCCCGCCTGCCGGACGGGCAGGGAGTGAAGATATGCGATCCCGACACATCGGGAATGTTTAATCGGTATTATTCATTACATGCAAAAAATTTTCATAAGTTAAATTTCAAACAAAATTTTGTTTTTTTGTTTTTTTGTTTTTCTTTTGCAAAAGAATCGACAACGCCCCAACCAACGCTGCTGATAGCATCAACCAAAACCATTTGAAAATAATTGAAAATTTTTTCAATTAGGAGGTGTACGTTCTTTTTTATCGAAATGAATTTCAGTAGATTACAAATATTTTAAATGTTTAAACAATAAAATTATCGTTATGAAAAAACTTGTTTTATTTTCGTTTGTATTGTTGTTTGTATCGTTTTCTGCTTTTTCACAGGAACCCCAAAAAGCAAAGGAAAAAATTTATTCTTTCGGTTTGGGCATTGGGAATGAAAATAACATAGGAAATTTTGGGCTGAATGTTACCAACGACCTGAAGATATATTTGCTTAACCGGTTCGGGGTCAATCCGCGGGTGAATTATTTCCAGTCGCTGGGGCTGAACGATGAAGAGGTAAACGGTTTTACAAGCTACTCGGCAGTGTTTGTAGAATGTGGTTTGTTTTATTCTATTGTAAAGAACAGCAAAATTGAAATCACTATTAATGTTGGTCCTTCCGGTGAATTCGGTAACAGTACCTATGCGGAAATGAGGCAATACGATGAAAACGGCAATGTGACCAATGAAAGGTTCAATAACGAATACATCCGGACGCTGGGTTATTATACCGATTTGGAATTTAGCTGGGGCAAACGGAAAAATCTGGTCAATACCATTGCCATAAAAGCCAACGGATTTTACATTTATCCCGAATTTGTGGGCATCGTGTATAAACTGGGTTTGCGGTTCAAATAATCGTTCTCAAACAGGCTTTGTCAGAATAAATATGGTTCTTAAATGGAAAAAGTCCCGTAGGGACGACTCAACAAATTGACCATGAATTTATTCATGGGAAAGAAAAAGTATTAATATTTTAAAACGGAAGTTAAAGATTATGAAGAAACTGTTTTTAGCATTTATTATTTTCAGTATTGCATTAACAGCAAATGCACAGACACAAACAAAAACCAATGCGTCAAAAGCCAGTGTGGAACGTTCAATTTTTGGAGTTCAAATTGGTTTTCTCGGTATCTGGGTTCACAATGAATTTCGGATATCAAATCAATTTGCTCTTCGGAGTGAAATAGGTTTCGAAAGTAGTATAATCCCGGGTGATTCGTTTACTAAAACAATTTTTTTAATGGCCCCGATGTTTGTGGTTGAACCCCGATGGTATTATAATTTGAATAAACGAAAGGACAAATCCAGAAGAATTGACGGAAACAGCGGAAATTTTATTTCGCTGCAAACCAGTTATCTTCCCAACTGGTTTGTCATATCCAATTCCCCATACGAATGGGTGCGAAGACAGCTGTGGATTACGCCTATGTGGGGCATGCGGCGAAATATTGGGAAACATTTTAATTACGAAGTTGGTGTTGGTTATGGATACAGATTTTATCTTAAGGGTAAAAACTCTTCCACCACAGAAGGCAGCGATTGGATGCCTAATATTTTATTACGGATCGGCTACCGGTTTTAATTTCCATAAAAATTTGTAACGCCTGTTTGCCATTTTCATGGAAGAATTTTCTATTCCCTGTTTTTCGAATCCATCCAAATGGTTACCGGCCCGTCGTTTACCAGTGCCACTTCCATCTCAGCGCCAAACTCTCCGGTACTTATCTTTTTATTTAAGAAGCGTTCCATTTTGGCAATAAACTTTTCGTACAGCGGAATGGCGGTTTCCGGTCGTGCGGCTCTGATATAGGAGGGGCGGTTGCCTTTTTTTGTGCCGGCATGCAGGGTAAACTGGCTAATGAGCAGGATATCACCATTCACTTCCATGACAGAGCAGTTCATAACGCCCTGCTCATCAGGAAAGATACGTAACCGGCTTATTTTCCCTGCCAGCCAGTCGACATCTTCTTCGCCATCGCGTTCTTCTATGCCGAGAAAAACGAGTAATCCTTTTCCGATTTCCGATTTGACTTCTCCTTCAATGGTGACCGAAGCCTGCGAAACGCGTTGTATCAATGTTCTCATGCAATCAAGTTAATTGAAATTACAAATCCGAAAAAACAAATATCAAATAATTTTCAATGCCAAAAGAATAAAATTCCAAACATTATCACAATAACAACTGTTATTTCTTTTGTTTGCATTTTGCATTTAAGATTTGGAATTTATTTGCGATTTGTATTTTGATATTTATTCCTTCACCGTTCGAAATTACTACTTTTGTAAAAAACAACAGAAGATGATTCGATTAAGTGTAAACATCAATAAAATAGCCACTTTGCGCAATGCCCGTGGCGGTAATCTGCCCGATGTGCAGCAGGTGGCTGTTGATTGTGAGCGTTTCGGGGCACAGGGCATCACCGTGCATCCAAGGCCCGACGAACGGCATATTCGTTACAAAGATGTAGTCATGCTGCGTCCGCTCATTACCACCGAATTTAACATCGAAGGCAATCCCATTCCGAAATTTATCGATTTGGTGTTGAAATACAAACCCGACCAGGTAACGCTGGTTCCCGACGACCCGGGACAGCTGACTTCTGACCATGGATGGGATACGAAAAAGCACAAAACTTTTCTTTCGGATGTGATTGGCCGTTTCAAAGAAGCCGGTATCCGGACTTCTATTTTTGTGGACCCTGATTTGGAAATGATTGAACATGCCGTGGCTACCGGTACCGACCGGGTGGAGCTCTACACCGAAGGCTATGCCGCCGGTTATAAAAAAGATGCGGAAAGCACAATAAGACCTTTTGTGGAAGCCGCTGAAAAAGCCCGGGAAATGGGTTTGGAGCTTAACGCCGGCCATGACCTCAACCTGGAGAATCTTCGGTTTTTCGCTGAAAACATTCCCTGGGTCAGAGAGGTTAGTATTGGGCATGCCCTCATTGCCGATGCGCTTTATTTCGGTTTGCAAAACACCATTCAGCTTTATCTGAGAGCTTTGCGCGTGGACTAAGAATTTTTCCGCATACTTGAACCATTAAGAAGTTAAGAAACATTAAGAGTTGCCCACATCAAAAATCCCACATCAAACATCAAAAATCAAACATCCCACATCCCTCTCTGCCATTTTGCCATCGGCATAGTCTTTGTTTTAACGAGCAGAAAACTTAAAAGGAAATTTAGATTATGAGCAAATTCAATGAGATTATAAATGGTGATAAACCCGTTTTGATTGACTTTTCGGCGGAATGGTGTCAGCCCTGCCGGATGATGCCACCTATACTGAAACAGGTGAAAGCAGAGCTGGGCGACCGTATCCGGATATTGAAAGTGGATGTGGACAAAAATCCGGCCATTGCCCGCAAATGGATAATTCAAAATGTCCCCACGCTTATGATTTTCAAAAACGGTGAAACAAAATTCCGACAGGCAGGAGTGATTCCGGCGCAACAAATCATAAGTATTGTTCGGCCGTTTTTGTAATTTTGCTTTTTAATTTTACTTCAATGGATAACAAAAACAAAATTGAATTTTCACCCGTTGGAATTATTCATACCCCTTTCGACGGGAAAGAAAAAATTCCCCATCAGGGACGTTTTGGGGAAAACAATGACGGATGGGTAGAGGTTTTTCCGGAGTTTGCGGAAGGATTAAATGGTTTGGAAAGTTTCAGCCATATTTATCTTTTGTTTCATTTTCATCAGTCCGCAGACTATTCGCTAATCCAAATCACACCCCGGCATCATCAGACCAAAGGTGTTTTTGCCATTCGCAGTCCGCGTCGGCCCAACGGCATCGGTATGACCATTGTAAAGCTGAAAAGAATCGAAGGCAACAAAATATTTTTTGCCGGTGCCGATATGATTGACGGGACGCCTTTGCTCGACATAAAACCTTACAGCACCGACATCGACAGTTATCCCGATGCCGACAACGGCTGGCTGAAGACTATACCGCAGTAATAAAATTACGAAATTGCCATGAAACGACTATTATCACTTCACACTTTAGGCACTTCGTTAGTAATACGTCGGTCTTAAAACGCCGCCGATCATTTTGGCTACGCGGATCACCTGAATGGCATAACCGAATTCGTTATCGTACCAGACGTATATTACAATGCTTTTTTTATCCTGGGAAATTTTAGTCGCCGGGCTGTCGAAGATAGAGGTTGCGGGCTCCCCTACAAAGTCGGACGAAACCGCATCGTTGGAGGTGGAGTATTTGATTTGTCGTACCAGATTGCCTTCCAGCGAGACGGTTCGCATGAGCTCGTTCACCTCCTCCACCGAAGTCTCTCTTTTTAGCGACAGCGACATGATGACCAGCGAAACATTGGGTGTAGGGACACGGATAGCATTTCCTGTAAGTTTTCCTTTCAGGCTGGGAACAGCTTTGGTTACAGCTTGTGCGGCTCCCGTTTCGGTAATCACCATGTTGATGGGTGCCGAACGACCCCGGCGATATTTTTTATGGTAGTTGTCCAATAGGTTCTGGTCGTTGGTGTAAGAGTGTACAGTTTCCAAATGACCTTTTTCGATGCCAAAAGCTTTTTCAATCACATACAAAATAGGACTGGAAGCGTTGGTGGTACATGAGGCGGCAGAAAAAATGCGTTCGGTTTTTACATCCGTTCCTTTGTCATTTACGCCATAAACAATGTTGGGGATATCGCCTTTCCCGGGAGCGGTAAGCAGCACTTTGTCCACTCCTTTGGCTTGCAGATGACGGCTGAGACTTTCTCTGTCGCGAAAAACGCCGGTGTTGTCAATAAGAATGGCATCTTTAATACCGTACTCCGTGTAATCAATGTCTTCCGGGTTTTGTGCAGCCAGCATAAGGACTTTATGGCCATTGATGTAAATTGTTTTTTCTTCCAGGTTTTCGATAGCAACGCCCCGGAAAGGGCCATGAACCGAATCGTGGCGGAAAAGAGAAGCTCTTTTTATAATATGCAGGTCATCATTTCCGCGGGTAACAATAGCCCGTACACGCAGTTGGCTGCCGTTGCCCTGGATAATGAGCTGCCGGGCAAGGAGCCGGCCGATACGTCCGAAGCCGTACAAGATAACATCGCGGGGTTCAAAGGGTTTAATGTTAGATTTTTTCAGGTGTTTTAGCTTAACGTTGATGAAATCATCTTCATCAAGATAATTCTTCCGTTCTTCAATCCATTCGCGGTTCAGCCTGCCAATATCGATGCGCGACTGGCCGATATCCGAATGAAGAATAGCTTTGGCCAGTTTCAGGGAATCTTTAATATGCAGGGGCCTGTCGATAATGTTTTCCGCATAAGAGTGCTTGTACAGGATAACACTGGCACTACGGTCTATCAACTGGTCGCGAAACAGCGCCAGTTCAATCGACTTGTCATAAAAAAGTTTGTAAACAACACTAATAAATTCGTTGGCCAGTTTTTCCTGATATGACCAATCTTTCAGGGAGTTTTCATAATTCCCGTTCATGTCTTTTTTGGGTACCATTGTCCATTGATTTTAAAAAAAGATGAGTATTAAAATTAAGAAATAAGCTGTCGGACAAATGTATAAAAAAAAGAGAACGAACAGGAAACCCGTTCACTCTCTTTAGAAATTATACAAATAAGTCCTGTGGTTACTGGCCGAGATAGGCTTTCAGCAGCCGGCTGCGCGAAGTATGGCGCAAACGGCGTATGGCTTTCTCCTTGATTTGGCGTACCCGTTCGCGGGTAAGGTCAAATTTTGCTCCTATTTCCTCGAGGGTAAGCCCATGATTCATCCCGATGCCGTAATACATGTTGATGACATCCCGTTCTTTTTCGCTGAGTGTTGACAGAGAGCGCTCAATTTCACGCCGGAGCGATTCCTGCATAAGCTCTTCATCTGTGCCGTGGGAGTCTGCCGGGATCATAAGGTCTATCAGTTTGGTGTCTTCGTCAGGAATAATGGGGGCATCCATCGAAACAGCCCGGGTGGAAATTTTCATGGCAGAATCAATTTTATGCTCTGAGACATCCATCTCTTTGGCTATTTCACCGGCCGAAGGCCGTCTTTCAAATTTTTGCTCCAGTTTTGTGCTTACCTTCCTGATTTTATTCAATGAGCCTACCTGGTTTAGCGGAAGACGTACAATTCTTGATTGTTCGGCCAGAGCCTGTAAAATTGATTGGCGAATCCACCAAACGGCATAAGAAATGAATTTGAAACCACGGGTTTCATCAAAACGGCTGGCTGCTTTGATAAGACCTACGTTTCCTTCATTTATCAGGTCAGGCAGGCTAAGTCCCTGGTTTTGGTACTGTTTGGCCACCGATACTACGAAACGAAGATTGGCTTTGGTTAGTTTTTCCAGCGCTTGTTTATCTCCTGCTTTTATTCTGCGCGCAAGTTGTACCTCTTCTTCGGCAGTGATGAGCTCCTCCCGGCCAATCTCCTGTAAGTATTTGTCCAGAGAAGCAGTATTTCTGTTAGTAATTGATTTTATTATTTTTAGCTGTCTCATAATAGATTAGTTAGTTTCAGTTTTTAATCTACGTTTTTACTTGTGAAAAGTTTCGCAATTTATTTAAAAAAGTTCTAAATTACAAGATTTACGGTACAAATTCAAAAGATATCCTCATTCCGTTGGGATATATTCCACTTACTTTCATAACATTACTATTATTTTTAGATAGAGCCCGTTTAATTTGTTCTTTGTTGTTCACTTCTCTGTTATTCACTTCTGTAATGATGAAGCCTTTGGAAATACCGCCTCTTTGCAGAATGCCTTTTCTAACACTAACGACTTTCAATCCGTGGTCAATATTCAGGTTTGTCAAATCGTTTTCGGGGGCGGTTTTCAACATAGCCCCAAGAACGTCGCTGTAAAACGCTTTTTGTGCTTTAATCAATCCGGTGGTTCCGTTTTTGTTTTTCAGTGTAACACGAATAATTTTCCTTTTTCTGTCTCGCAAGAGGCTGACACGTACCACATTGCCGGGACTGTATTGCCCGATAATACCGAGAAGTTCCGATAAATCTTTTGCGGGATGGTTGTCGATGGCAGTGATAATATCGCCTTTCTTAATTCCCGCTTTGTCGGCACCGCTCCCCTCAACGACCATAGCCACATATACGCCGTTCAGGTCGTGCAAATGCATCTTTTTGGCAAAGTCTGCATCGATATCCCGGATTTGAACTCCAAGGTAAGCACGCTGAATCTGGCCGTAATTCATGAGGTCGTTGACTACTTTTCTTACCAAATTAACAGGTATGGCAAAAGAGTAGCCTTCGTAAGCACCGGTTTGCGAAGCAATGGCAGCATTGATGCCAATAAGTTGACCGGCGGTATTTACAAGCGCTCCTCCGCTGTTTCCGGGATTTACTGCCGCATCGGTTTGGATATAGGATTCAATGGCAGTTTTTCCTCCCAAAATATGAATGTCGCGTGCTTTTGCACTGATAATTCCCGCTGTAACCGTTGAGGTCAGGTTAAAAGGATTCCCTACGGCCAGCACCCACTGACCCACTTTCAGATTATCCGAATTACCATAAGTCAGATAAGGCAAATCTTTTGCATCGACTTTGATGAGCGCCAGATCGGTTGAGGGAGAAGTGCCGATGATATTGGCTTCCATCTCACGTTTGTTGTTGAAAGTTACTATAATTTTATCTGCACCATCCACCACATGGTTGTTGGTGACAATATAACCGTTGGGTGAGATCACTACGCCCGAGCCAAAGGCAATAAGTGCCTGCTGCGGCTGGCCGTAAAGGTAGTCGCGTAACGAACCAAAGAAATTATCATAATTCTGTGGCTTTATGCCAATAATGGTTTTGATATGAACGACGGCATTGACAGATTTTGCAGCAGCCACGGTGAAGTCGGTATTTTGTGGTAATAAATAGGAGGTTTTAACTTCCGGTATTTTTTGGATTTGGTTTTTGACAATTGGCGCTGTTTGTTCCGGTTTATGTTGTTTGATAACGAAGAAAGCAATCAACAGAACAAGGATTGTTCCGACAACTGCTCCCACGAAACTCTTAATGATTGTTTTCATCTGTTATTATTTTTGTTTTAAAAAGCATCTTATACTAATTGTTTTTCAAAATACGCTTTCAGCGCATTTTGATTGATAATCGGTATTATCTTTGCTGTCTGAAAGTGTAACGTTATTCCGGAGATTTCGTTTCCCAAATAATGTTAATCTTTGTTAATCAGACGAGTTCATGAGAAAAGCTTTCGCAAAAACCTTTCCAAACAAGATGGAAGACTCAATTTTTAACAATTATTAAATACTATGCCGATGCAGTTTTATAAGTTTCAGGCGAACGGAAATGATTTTATCCTGGTTGATGACAGAAAAGGGCTGTTTTCTGCCGGGCGTGAAGAGATAGCTCGTTTTTGTAACCGGCATTTTGGTGTCGGTGCCGATGGATTGATACTTTTGAAATCTTCCGGTTCCTATGACTTTGACATGGCATATTTTAATTCGGATGGGCGTCCTGCCGAGATGTGTGGAAATGGTGGCAGGAGTATCGCTGCGCTGGCTTACATGAAAGGTATTGCCGGAAAAGAGATGCGGTTTTCAGCCGTCGATGGGGTTCATGAAGCTAAGATAGAAAACGAAATTATTGGAAAACGGATTTTTGATGTCTCGCTGAAAATGCAGGATGTTCGTGAGGTGAAAATGTTTGACGATGGCTGGTTTTTAAATACGGGCGTTCCTCATTTTGTTAAATTTGTTTCTCGTGTGGAAGAAGTTGATGTGCAGCGTTTGGGTAGAGAAATCAGAAATGATAAACGATTTGCCCCGGATGGTACTAATGTGAATTTTGTCGGGATAGAGGCAGAGCGACTTTTTGTCAGGACTTATGAGCGGGGGGTGGAAGACGAAACACTTTCGTGCGGTACGGGTGTAACGGCTTCGGCACTAACGGCATTTTTTAAAACGGGAAAACAGACTTCAGATATTCATACCCGTGGTGGCGATTTTCGTGTAAGCTTCAGGAAAACAGCAGACGGATTTGAAGATGTCTGGCTGCGCGGCCCGGCAGAACGGATTTTTAAGGGAGAAATCCCTGCTTAACGAACCCTGAGCTTTGTTCCGGTAGGCGCCTGATAACGCCTTGGAAGGTTGTTTTTTCCTAACAAGCTCCTCAGCCTGATGCCGTAGAGCTGGGAAATTCCCCACAACGTTTCGCCCTGTTTTACAATGTGGTACCTGTATCCTCTCTCCGCTTTTGAAGCTTTTCTCTTCAAATAAAGTATTTCTCCGGGTTTAAGAACGTGGCTTTTCTTCAAATCGTTGTTTTTTAGTAATTTATGCCGGCTGATTTCAAATTCATCTGCCAGCTTGTTGAACGTGTCTCCGGCTTTTACAATGAAAAGTCTGCGTCCGTTGTTTTCCAGAACAGCCCTGCCGTACATGCTTGTTCTCACCTTGACAAATGAAGAAATTACCGGCGTTGAATAGGCCATAGCTTTCCTCTCTTTCCTGCTCTTTTTGGAGTGTCTTTTCCTGCTTTTATCATACTTATACAGGTGGTATTTTTCAATGTAATGGATGAGCAATTGCGGATATCTCGGGTTGGTAGCATAACCTGCTCTTTTCAGGCCGTAAGCCCAATCTTTATAATCAGTAATGGGATACTTGAAAAGGAAAGAATAACGTCCGCGTTTGGAGAGAAAATTGGAATGGTCACGATAAGAGTCTTCGGGCCTTTTGTATTTGCGGAAACAATCGCGATGGGTATCATCTGCCACATATATCTTCTTTCCACGCCAGTCGTTATGGCATTTAATACCAAAATGGTTGTTGGCTTTTCTTGCCAGCCGGCTGTTGCCACTGCCCGACTCCAGAATACCCTGAGCCAGCGTTATGGAAGCGGGAATTTTGTAAATCCTCATATCCTTGATGGCAATGTCTTTGTACTTGTTGATGTATTCTTTAGTGGTCAGTTTTACTGCCTGCCCGCGGACAGAGGGGATAAAGCTTGCCATAAACAAGCCAAAAAGAATAATATGAAAGTAACTTTTCCTTTTTCTCATTAAGACAAAATTAAGCGAAAGCCGTTTGTAATCAGGACTGTTTGGGGACATTTGTTCACAAAAAAATGTTAAACAATATATTAACGGGTTTGTCGTAAATCCCTGGCCGTTTTCGGGTCGGGGAAAATCCAGAACAACGGTTGCCAGCGTACGTTTCCTTCCGCATCAAAGCGGCGGGCAACCGGTGCAATGCCTTTAATAACTTTGGTAAACTGCATGGTTTCGGGGTTAATGCGCCACTCTTCCAAAAAGCGTAAGCGCTCAATATCTTTTACCTGAATGTGCGTTATTACAAGGCTGTCTTTCTGTGTATAAGGAGGTTCCGGCTCTCTAATCTTTAAAATTACTGTATCCGAAAGAATACGTGAAACCTCCTTTTTATCCAAAGGATTATAAAAATAGTCGTAGGCCTTGTATTTTCCCGAAACAGCACCCTGCAGGATGGCTTTTACCAGATTCTCCCTTTGCGGCCCCACCAGGTTTTGTATCCACCAGTCGTAGTTGGAATTCGGACTTTTTATGTTTACGTCATATTGAATCTTTTTGGTGATAACTTCTGCTTTTTTGGGGTGGCATGAAGCAAACAGCAACAAAACCGGAATGATTCCTGCGAGAAAAATAAGCGGGAGGAAACGTTTTTTCATCTGTAAAATTTAAATTATCTTTGAAGAAAGAACGAAATTATGAAAAAAATCGTATCCACACAAATCGACATAGAACCGAAATATTGTTCAAAACATTATCATTGATCATTATTGGGGGCCTTCCGGCCCGCTGAACACATTTTTCAGAAATCGCGCCGAATTATGGGGGATTATCATGACTCAGAGTGATACTACCGAGACCTCAGAGCAAAATTTTGTGGCACACTTCAAAACAGGAAACCATTCTAATTTAAGATTACGGTTTCAGCACAACGCCGAGGTTCTTTTTTCCATCAATTTTAATCACTAACGGCTTCTTAAACCTGACGTGGCGCAAAGTTTCATTTTCATATATGGCAGGCTGTTTGCCCAGAAATTCCAAATCGAAAACCCCGTCGTTCAGGTAAGGATTTAAGGAAAAATAACCCACACGGAAAGAGGTCAGATTCTGGAAAAAATGGGTTCCCTGGCTGGGATCTATACGATAGTTTTCAAGTCCTGATTCCACAATGAGCCGGGCTCCCGAAATCTGTGACCACTTTACGGGAATGCCGAGCCACGGGTCGGCGGAGCCCCACCGCCCGGGACCAATCAGGATATAACCTTTCTCTTTTTCCACAAATTTCCTGTTGATTTCTCCAATCATATTTGCCGTTTCCCCATTATGAGCAGCATCGAAAGTTTGCGGTTTTACATAGACCACATCCCGGACATCATCAATAAGGCCGTTTCCTAATGCCGAATACGAAAGAATCAGCGTTTTGTTCCTGTTAATTTTCTGCGGGTTCAAATGAACACTTTGTTCTTTGCTGGCAATGGGTCTGATTTGCAAAAGATAGAACTTTATTTTTTCTCCTTTTTTGGTGTTCAAATCCACAACGAACTCAATTTCAACAGGCTTGTCCATCTCCTTTGCGCCAAGATACAAAGTTTTCTGCAAAATTTCAGCGAGAGGTAAAACGTTGTGTTTCAAGATGGCGGAGAAGGTTATCAACTTCTTACCATCGTAATTGTAGCCGTCACGGATAACGTTATTTTGCAGGTCGTAGGTGCTGGCAATTTTCCTGATAGAGTCATCCTTTTCGGCATCTTTTATCCGAAGTTTTACAAGGTTGATGCTATCGTTAACGCTGGGAACAAATTTCTCAGGAGAGAGGTCCAGTGCATAAAAATACTTTTGGGTCTCCCGTAAAGTGGTCTCGGGGGTGGACGTTTGCATTACTTTTTTGGGATATTGTGGAGAAAACCGTAACGAGAGCCCTCCATCCATAATGTATTTTCCCAATCCGAGGGCAATGTTTGCCGTACCGTCTTTCGGTTTTTCAGGCGGAATGGGGTAGTAGTCCAGCGAACGGGCGACTCCCGAAAGTGTGGGATAGAAATAGTTACCATATTTTTTTCCGCATACTTCCTGCAGAACCACCGCCATCTTTTCTTCATCAATGACGTTAGCGGTGGCTTGCATATAAGCTTTGCTGTCGGCAAAAAAAGCAGAAGCATACACGCTCTTGATAGCCTGATTCAGCATTTCAAATTTTTTGTCTAAGTTTTTCTCCGTCGAAGGAATCATGTAGGTGTTGTAGATTCCGGCAAAAGGCTGATAGTGACTATCTTCGAGAAGGCTTGATGAGCGCACGGCCAACGGCAGATTTACCAGCGAAGCAATGGTAAACAGATCTTCCTGTACCGATTCGGGAAGTTTGGCATCCAGAAAAAACTGTAAAATATGTTCATCAGAATATTCATCGGAGAGTGCGATGGGATAAAGTTCGTTATTATCCATAAACTCATCAAAAATATCCGTGCCGAGAACCACTGTTTTGGGAATGGAGATATCGATTTTATCATAAAGTTGGTGCAACTCATTACGGTTGATAAGGGAATCGAGGAATGCCAGCCCGCGGGCTTTTCCGCCAATGGAGCCCTGGCCAATACGCGAAATGGAAAAATATTCATCAAAAGTTGTCCGATCGAACTGCGAAATAACACCCCGCGATTTGGTAATACGAAAGTTGCTAATGGCATTAAAGATAAAATATCTTACCTCGTTGATGTTGTCAAAATCTTCGGTGGTAAACGATTGAAAGAGTTTGGCAAGCGAAAACAAAGCTCTGGCTCTAAGCCATTTCGAGAAATGTTCGCGCTCAATATGATAGCGAAGGGATTCTTTCGGAATCTGAAAGATTTTTTCCTGCAGGTCTTTCAGGTTATGTGCCCTCCCCACTTCGTTGCCGTTAGCCGGATCTTTAAAAATAAAATCACCAAAGCCGAAATAATACTTGATAAAGCTCCGCAGGTCGTAAGGAAGGCTGGTGGAGTTTTTGTCGATAAAACCCACTCCGAGTGTTTTAGCTTTTTTTTCGTTGCGTGGATCGGACGATTGCAGCAACAGTGGCACAAACCGGTTTTCTTTTTTTATCCGCCTGAAAAGCCGCAAACCTGCTTCCGCGTCTTTTATTCCCCTGCGTGGATAGCTAATGTCGGAGATGACACCCAGCAGATTGTTTTTGTATTTCCGGTAAAGATGCATTCCTTCTTCATAATCAGTGGCCAGCAAAATCTTCGGACGTCCCCGTGCTTTCAACATCTTCTGGTGCTCGTTAAGACCTTCGGTTACAAAGGCTTTCGATTGTTTAAAGATAATTTTATAGATATTTGGCAGATAGCTTGAGTAAAACCGGATGTTGTCTTCAACGAGGATAATCGTTTGAACTCCCACCTCTTTCACATCGTGTTCCACATTCATCCTGTCCTCAATCAGTTTGATAATGGCCATCAGCAGATCGGTATTCCCCAGCCAGCTAAAAACATAATCAATATTACTCAAATTCAGCTTTTCAATTTTCAGACTCACTTCTCTGGAAAAGGGAGAGAGGGCAACAAACGGCACTTTCGGAAATTCTGCTTTTACCGTGGCTGCCAGTTTAAAAGTTCCTTTATCGTCGAAACTCAACATGGAAATGACGAGGTCAACCGACTCTTCGCGTATGAGTTTCATAGCTTCGCGCAACGATGTAGCCTGTATAAACCGGGGAGGATAACGCAGGTTCAGCGACATATATTCATTGAAGATTTGCTCTTCAATACGACCGTCTTCTTCAAGGATAAAAGCATCGTAAACGCTCGAAACCAACAGAATATTGTAAATACGTTTTCGCATCAACAAGCTGAAAGAAGCTTCGTTGAAATAGTATTTGGAGGAGTAAAGGTCTGTTTGTTTCGGAATCATTGCGTCAGCTGTTTTTGCAAAGATACGGCAGTTTTACAAATGATAAATGTCGAATGAAGAATGCTAAACGACCCAACGAACGAACATTGCCTGACAAGATAAAAGGCAAAAGTAAAAAGGCAAAAGTAAAAAGGCAAAAGATAAAAGGCAAAAGTAAAAAGGCAAAAGTAAAAAGGCAAAAGTAGTGATGATTTACAACACAACCGTTTGGCTCCGTCCGCCGAAGCTTCAGCGAAGGCGCGACCGTTTGACCATTGCTTGTAGATCTGTTCAACCAAAGCTAAAATCGTTATATTTGCTTCATAAATCGACATTTATGCCTCAGGACATTCAGGAAATCTTTTACAGGAAGATAAAGCCGCTAAACTTTGAGCGATCGATTGGACTTTTTGGCGCTACGACCATTGGCGTAGGAGCATTAATGGGTGCAGGTGTTTATGTTTTAATCGGTGCTGCTGCCGGGGTTGCCGGCCCTGCTGTAATTCTGACTTATTTGTTGTGCGGAATTTTTGCTTTTGCCACAACCGTTATGTTTGCCGAGCTGGGACGGATTATTCCCCGTTCGGGAGGCGGTTACACTTACGCCTACAATATTTTGGGTAGTATTGGCGGATTCACCACCGGTTGGTTTCTTGCTTTGGGCAGTATTTTCGCCTGTGGCCTTTACGCCATTGGCTTTGCCGAATACACCGTTTCCATAACAGGAATAAATGTCCCGGATTATCTGACGAAAATTATTGCCGTGGTCATTACGCTGTTACTGGCCATGATGAACATTATTTCGTCAGGAAAAAAGAAATTTAACCTGCAAAACTGGCTTATCTGGGGTAACATCGCTATTTTGTTGCTGCTCATTATTTTTTCTTCTTTCCATGCCAGAGTTCAGAATATTCAACCTTTTTTCCCGAAAGGATTTGAAGGCGCTTTTGCAGCTATCTCGCTCATTTACATCTCTTTCTTTGGTTATCAGCTGATTGCAAATAACGCGGATGAAATTAAAGAGCCGGAAAAAACGGTCCCGAAAGCCATGAAACTGTCCATGCTCATCAGTATGGGTATTTATCTGTTAATTGCTGCTGCTGCGGTGATGACGGTGCCATGGAAAGAACTTGCCGGGAGTCATGCGCCGCTGGTGTTGGTAGCTAACAAAAGTTTTGGCGGCAGAGGCTGGCTACTTATTTCGGTCGGTGGTATTATGGCTTCTTTGGGCGCGCTGAGCAGCACCATGGTTTCGCAAAGCCGGCAGACTTATGTGATGGGTAAAAATCATTTTTTCCCAGATGTGTTGGGCAAATTAAATGTGAAAACCCGACAGCCCAAAACGGCTCTTCTTGTGGGGGCAGCCATTATCAGTGTGATTTTATTTTCGTTTAATTTGAAGTTTATTGCCGAGGCTGCCACTTTTTGTCTGTTGGCTTCTTTGTTGCCTGTATCTCTGGCCCTTAGAAAAATCTACAGAAAAAATCCTGCGGTGAAACCCAAGGCAAGATGGAAAAATTTCCTTCCGGAAATTACCCTTATTATTAACCTCGGTCTGTTGCTTACACTGGATATTACATCCCTGGCTTTTGGGCAACAGCTGGCATTGGCAGGTGCAGCAGTCTATTTTTTCTATTCCCGGAAACGGGAAAAACGCCACAGAGAAGGACTGAACATCATTTTGGAAGAAGAAAAACGGTTTTCTTTTTTTAGAAGGAATACGGTGTTGGTGCCCATGTCGAATCCTGAAACACAAAAGTCGCTATTGATGCTTTCCAATACGCTGATGGCAAAAAAAGGAGGTGATATCATTGTGCTGGCGGTAAAAGATGTTCCCGAAGGAAAGAATTTTTATGAAGCGCTTTCCGGTGCGAAAGAATCGCTCGAAGTGATTAAACGGAGTGTGGAACTGGCCAAATTGAATAATATTAAAATAACACCGGTGATACGTGCTTCGCACAATGTTCCCAAAGGAATTGTTCAGGCCGGGGAAAGCGAAAACAGCGACCTTATCATTATGGGATTTCCCCGCCGGAAAACACCGGGAAAACCCAGTATCCTGAGCCAGGTAATGAAGATGTCGGTAACGGATATGGTAGTGATGAATTTAAAGACTCCGGCGGAGCATTTTAGTCCCCGGAAAATAGCTGTTTATGTTGAGGGTAGCACGCACCTGACTTTAATGCTGAATTGTGCAACGGCCATTGCCGAAAACAGAGGTGCCCGTATTGTTTTGCTGAAATTCCTTCCGGTGAAATATTCCAGGCGGCAAAAGCAAAGAGCGGATAAACTTATTGTTGAAGCTATTGAGAATTTTAATTCCAGTGCGCTGTATGATATTTCCCTGATTCCCACCGACCATCCCAAGGAAGAAATTCTGAAATATTCAACCGGCATTGACCTGCTGATTATTGGAGTAAAAAGAGGTAATAAAACCGCTAAAGCCGTTGAGGAGAGTCTCTCTTTCCGAATTTCGGAACAGGCTGCCTGCTCCGTACTTATGGTGAAAAGTATAAGTAAAATGAGAAAGCTGGCATCTAAACTTTAATGATTGTTAACGGCTTTTTGTTTGGATGATGCCGGCAACCGTTTTTACCCAATTCTCATTGTCGTTCAGACTTTTTACAAGAACCAGTTTATCACCTCCGAGATTGCGGAAAAGAGTGCCGTAACCGTCCTCTATTTCCACTAGCGATTCCAGACAATCGGCAACAAAAGAAGGGACGGTAACGAGAATTTTTTTTGCACCTTCGTTAGCTAACTTTTTAATGCGTTCATCCGTAAAAGGACTTAGCCAGTTTTTGGAAAAACGTGACTGAAAACTTACGGAATATTGTTTTTCCGTAAGCCCCAGTTTCCCGGCGATCAGACGTGTGGTTTCGTAACAGGTGGCTTTATAGCAATGACTGCCATGTGCCGGTATTTGCTTTTCGCACAGGCATTCGGCAGGAGAAATTCCGGGATGAACTTTATCCACCTGTCGCAGTGGCAGTCCGTGATAGGAAAAAATAATGTGGTCGAATTCTTCCGGATGGCAAGCGGCGATATTTCGCGAAAAAGCCTCTAAAAATCCGGGATGGTCATAAAACTGATGAATAAAACGGATACCGGGAATGACTTCCCAGGCTTTTATCTCTTTCATCACAAATTCCAAAATAGTACCAACGGTGGAAGAAGCATATTGCGGGAAAAGCGGGAAGACAATCAGCTCATCAAAGTTTTGTTTCCTAATCTGTTGCAGTGCATTTCTCAGAGAAGGGTTTCCATAGCGCATGGCGATAATAACCCGGTAGTCTTCTCCCAGAACAGGCCGAAGCTTAGCAGCAAACTTTTCCATGTTCAGCAATAGGGGCGAGCCTTTCGGTGTCCAGAGCCTTTTATACAGTTTCGCAGATTTTGAGGCACGAAAAGGGACAATGATACAGTTGACAAGTATTTTCCGCAACAGCCAGGGAATATCCATGATTCGTCTGTCATTTAAAAACTGTAACAGAAACCGGCGAACGGCTTTTGCCTCTGCCTTGTCGGGCGTTCCCACGTTGATGAGTAAAACTGCTTTGCGTCGTTTTTGCATGTCAGATAAAAAAAACAAAGATAGGAAAATCGCTGACCTGCTCCTTTCGTTTTCGTTACATGATACCATACAGGTTGTCGTGTTAAAGGAACGGCTTTGTCAATACAAAAAGTCAAAAAGCCAGAGCGGGATTTTATTTTTAAACCCGTATTCCACATTATCGGTGGCAAGGAATGCATCTTTAATATCTTTTATTTGCTTTGACGTTTTGTCTT
>CAJVXP010000022.1 GCA_913009685.1 uncultured Bacteroidota bacterium | reverse complement strand
GGAGGCATAATTGAAGATGTTAATCTTGTGGGAACTTCCACATTTGGAACAGAATTGACCTGGAACTGGAATCTTGTAAAGAACCTGAACTTTTATGGTAACTTCACTTATCAGAAACATCGTTATGATTTATACGAAGGTCATCCTGAATATGTAGGAAACTGGTTGAGAAGACAGCCGCGACTTTTGTCGATGCTGGGAATTTCATACGACAATGGAAAATGGGATGCCAACCTTTCTAACAATTATATGGGTAAAAAATACACAAGTGACAACAACGCCATCTTGTTAGATCCTATTAATATTGTTCGGTTAGATGCCGGATATACCTTTCCTTTAGGAAAACATACCAGCAAAACATGGCGTTTAGGTCTCTCCATCTTTAACTTGCTCAACAATGCCGGTGTAACGGAAGGCTCTCCACGTCTGGGTAACAATCAAACCATTGCCGAATATTTCGTAGGTCGCCCTATTCTGCCAAGACGTGTTTTTTTACGTGCAACATTTAATTTATAAATAAGACAGATAGTTTCATTTTTCATAGAATAATAATTTTGGTTCCTTAATGTAAATGTGTCCAACCCTTTTGTTGGGCACATTTGCTTGAGTAGGATACGAATAACTTAAAAGAAAAAAAAACAGTTTATGGATAATATCCTATTGTTAAAACGCGCCCGGCAAATTTTGCTGGCCAACAGAAGGCAAGGTTACACTATTCCAGGGGCAGGAATTTATCCGTTTCAGTGGAAATGGGACTCCGGTTTTATCGCTCTCGGTTTCAGCCATTTTGATTTCCAAAAAGCTATGGCGGAACTCGAATCGCTATTCAATGTCCAATGGACTAACGGTTTTGTTCCGCATATTATTTTTCATTCTCCGGCTGAAAAGGAAAATTACTTTCCTAACGCAGACTTTTATCACTCTTCACTTTCAGAAAATGCCAATCTGAACTATGAAACAACTACACTCACCCAACCTCCTGTAGAGGGTTGGGTTCTGGAAAAAATTTTGAGCAAGAGAAAATTTCTTCCCGAAGTTCAGGATTTTGTGAAAAAACTTTTCCCGAAAGTAATGGCTCAGCATGAATACCTGTATGAAAACCGTGATCCCTCTCATGAAGGCCTTGTTTACATTCAACATAACTGGGAATCAGGCACGGATAATTCACCCGTTTGGGATGAAATCTGGAATTCGTTTGAGGTGCCGGAGTACAACTTTTCGCGCAAAGACACTCAGGTTGTCAAAGAAGAGCAACGACCATCAAAATGGGAATATGACTACTATTTGTATCTTATCGACTTGTTTAAAAAATGGCATTACAGCGATAAGACAATTGCCGAAAAATCTCCTTTTCTTGTGCAGGATCCTTTGTTTAACAGCATGTTGGTTGCATCCAACAAAAGTCTGATTCGTCTTGGTGAACAGTTTGGTTTTTCACAGGATGTAAAACAATTGGAAAGATGGAATAAGAAATCCGTTTCGGCTTTTAATAAAAAACTTTTTGATAACGATGCCGGTATGTACCGTCATTTTGATTTGAGAAGCGGCAGGTGGCTTGATGGCCTTACATCTTCGGGTTTTGCTCCGCTGTTTGCGGGAATACCATCGCAGCAACAGATGAAAAAGATGCTCACTGCGCTGGAAAGGTTTTCCCAGGATGGAAAGTATTTTTTTACACCTTCTTTTGATCCGGAGAATGACCGTTTCGAGTCGCAGCGTTATTGGCGGGGCCCGGCTTGGACGAATATGAACTGGTTGATTTACGAGGGCTTAAAAATTTATGGAGAGAGTGCCTGGGCAAGCAAAATAAAAGAAGATACATTGCAGATGGTTCGCGAGCAGGGCTTTTTTGAGTATTTTGAGCCGGATAAGAAAAAATCACAAAAACAAAAGTTTGGTTATGGGGGGCAACAATTTTCATGGACCGCTGCCCTAATTATTGATTTATTGAACGATAAACTATGAATTGGTTAGATTATATCATCATTATTACCTACCTCGGAGGTTTTCTGGGGTTGGGCTATTTTTTTAAAGACAACAAATCATCAAAGGATTATTTTCTTGGTGGCCGCGAGGTGAGTTGGTTTCCGTTGAGTTTGTCGGTTATGGCAACACAGCTGTCAGCCATCAGTTTTATTTCTGCTCCGGCTTTTGTTGGCCTCCGGCCGGGTGGCGGGATGTCGTGGCTCACTTTTGAGTTTGCTGTTCCCCTGGCCATGATTTTGGTTGTCGTTGTTATTGTTCCGCCCTTGTACAAGTCAGGTGTGGTAAGTATCTACGAATATCTGGAGAAGCGTTTTGATGCCAGTTCCCGATTATTAATAAGTTTTGTATTTCAGATTAGCCGTTCTTTCGGAACAGGTGTTATGGTTTATGCTGTGGCGCTGATCCTGCAAAGTGTATTAAATATTCAGTTCTGGCAAACCATTATTATCATTGGAGCTATTACCTTAATCTACTCTTTCCAGGGGGGTATGCGAGCGGTTGTGTACGGCGACATGATTCAAATGATCATTCTTTTTGTTGGTATTTTGGTGAGTCTGGGTTTTGGCTTATATGCGATAGGCGGATGGCACCAATTTATTACGCACATGGATATGAGCAGACTGACGGCCGTTAATTTTAGTAAAATGGGGTTTCATGACGATGGTTTTGGATTTTGGCCCATGCTTATTGGTGGTCTGTTTTTATATACTTCATATTACGGCACTGACCAGACACAGATGCAGCGTATGTTGTCTGCAAAAGATACGGGTACAATCCGTAAATTACTGACCGTGAACGGACTGTTCCGGTTTCCCATAACATTTATCTATAGTTTCATGGGGCTGGTGCTTGGGACACTTTACTTTATGGACCCTTCTTACCAGGCAGCACTGCATCAAATCTTTTTAGCGCACACTTCGCTGAAAAGCAGTACGGATTTATTGGTACCGGTATTCATAATAAAATATCTTCCCAATGGCATAATTGGCATTCTTCTCGTTGCTATCATGTCTGCTGCAATGTCGTCTCTCAGCTCTACTATTAATTCATTGTCTGCTGTTACCGTGGAAGATTTTATTAAGCGGTTTAAGACTATGGACGACCGGCAGTATGTCAGGGTTTCGCGGTTCGTCTCACTTTTTTGGGGTATTGTCTGTATCCTGTTTGCCTTTGTAGCAGGAGGGATTGCAGATACAGTTATTGAAGCCATCAATAAAATCGGTTCCGTATTTTACGGACCTGTTCTTGCGGCTTTCCTGTTGGCCATTTTGTCGAAACGTGCTCACGCTTTTGGGGTAAATGTCGGGATTATTACCGGCGTACTGGTGAATGTTATCCTTTGGCTTTTTGTACCGGAGCTATTCTGGTTCTGGTGGAATGCAATCGGTACTATTGTTACGGTAGTTGTGGCTTTATCACTAAGCACATTAATACGGAAAGACTATCATAAGGAACTTCTGCACATTGACAAGTTCCAGTGGAAGACACGTGAAAATATGATACTGGCAGTTTATTTTGTAGTAATTGTTTTGTTTTCAGTTTCCTTACCTTATATATTTTAATGGACATGGATGAATCATGCGTTTTAGAAGGATTGAAAGAACTTTACGGAGAAAAGGCCGGCGAAGTTAAAAACCAAGTGGATGCGGTGATTGAAAAATATCGGTCTTCCCTTCCGTATTATGAGAAACAGTTGTCGGAAAAAGATGTTGTATTAATCACGTATGCCGATACTATCCGCCGCGAGGGGCAATTTCCATTAGAAATATTGGATGAATTTCTGGGCGAAAACCTTAATGAACTTATTAATACGATTCATCTTTTACCGTTTTTTCCATTTTCGTCTGACGATGGATTTGCTGTGACAGATTATTATGCTGTAAATCCTGAATTTGGAACATGGGATCATATCGAACGGCTGTCGGCCAAATATCATTTAATGTTTGACGCTGTTATCAATCATATGTCGAAAGATTCTGACTGGTTTAAGGGTTTTCTGGCCGGGAAATCT
Source organism: uncultured Bacteroidota bacterium (assembly GCA_913009685.1). Taxonomy (GTDB): domain Bacteria; phylum Bacteroidota; class Bacteroidia; order Bacteroidales; family F082; genus Sulfidibacterium. Next base: position 33,116 of record CAJVXP010000022.1, on the reverse strand, counting down.
GATTTTGCAAATTTTTTTATTGAAGTTGATAAGAAAGACGAGCGGTTAAAACAAGTCTTCCGCCCGAGAGCATTGCCCCTGGTTCACAAATACCCTGCAAAATCCGGAGAAATAAAGTCTGTTTGGACTACTTTCAGCGAAGATCAGGTAGATTTAAACTATGCAAACGGGAGAGTTTTTGTGGCAATCCTGGAACTGTTGCTTTTTTACATTTCAAAAGGCGCCCGCCTAATCCGGCTCGATGCCATAGGGTTTCTTTGGAAACGTCTCGGGACAACCTGTTTACATCTTCCTGAGACGCATTTGGTTATTCAGCTTTACCGTAAAATCGTTGAAAGCCTGACTTCGGGTATTTTGTTTATTACCGAAACCAATGTCCCTCACAAAGATAACATCTCTTATTTTGGTAATGGGAATAATGAAGCTCACTTGGTTTATAATTTTACTTTACCGCCATTGTTAGCTTTTAGCCTTATAACTTCCAACGTACAAAAACTTGGTAAGTGGCTTTCCGGACTGGACTTACCTTCGGGAGAAGCCTGTTATTTTAATTTTACGGCCAGCCATGATGGTATTGGACTACAGCCGGTAAAAGATATCCTAACGAAGGAAGAAACAGGCATGCTTGAACATCAGACTAAAGCAAATTCCGGATTTGTTTCTTATAAATGTAATACCGATGGAACACATTCTCCCTATGAACTCAACTGTTCCTACCTGAACATTGTTTCCAATCCGAACGATTCAAAGCGGCTAAAAACACAAAAGTTCATGCTGACACAGGCATTTATGCTCACTTTACCCGGACTACCCGGGATATATATTCATTCCCTTCTGGGAACACAGAACGATTTGGAAGCCGCTGAAAAGAGCGGTATTAAGCGAAGGATAAATCGTTCAAAACTTAATTATGATAAGCTGGCTGAGGTATTGGCTGAGGAAGGTTCTTTGCGAAATCTTGTTTTCACCGAGTACAAAAAGCTATTACAAATCAGACGCTCTTACAAATGGTTTGCCCCATTCTTAAGGTTTGAGACAAAAACCGAGGATGACCAGGTTATTGTAATTCAAAAAAAGCAGGGGGAGAAACGTTTTTGGGCAGTATTTAATTTTTCAGATAAGACGCGTATCTTTCATTTTTACCAAAACATAAGGGTAAAAGATCTTATGACTGGCGATGTTGAGCATTCTGATAAAATCTTTCTCGAACCTTATGCATATCATTGGTACGAGTCTGCTTAGCAGGCAGTATGAAGTTTTTATTACCGAACACGGCGCCCCTGCTGCCGCAGATGAAGTAAGGGGTCTCCCTATTTAGAATCTTTTTTTGTATCTTTATCTACAGGAATATTCCCCTGTCATAAAAGAGGATAAGCTCATGGATAAAATCAAATTCATTATCGAAAAGCTGGACTTAAAACCGCATCCCGAAGGAGGTTATTTCAGAGAGACCTACCGAAGTGCCGGTGTGATAATGCCGGAAAGTCTTGGGCAGGATTACCACGGGAAAAGAAATTTTGCAACGGGCATTTATTTTCTGCTGACATCGAATGCGTTTTCGGCTTTTCACAGAATTAAACAGGATGAGATGTGGCACTTTTATGATGGATCGCCCCTTGAACTTCATATTCTGTCGGAAGCCGGAAAATATTCCGTTCAAATTCTTGGCCGCGAGCTGAATGACGGGCAGGTACCGCAAATGGTTATCCATGGAGGTAACTGGTTTGCAGCAACAGTTGTAGATGCAAATAGCTTCACTTTGACAGGCTGTACCGTGTCTCCCGGATTTGATTTTACTGATTTTGAACTGGCACGCCGGGAAGAGATGATTTCCCGGTTTCCACAGCATCGAAAAGTGATTACAAAATTGACCCGCGGTTAAATCTCATCACACATTATTTGTTCCGGTCGCCAAATGCTTTTTAGAAATTATGCGTATATTTGGACAAAAGTCTGTTCCATTTTTTATATCTTTTAACAAAAAAAGACACCAGACAGCTTGAAATGGTACGGCTTTTGTTTCTCTATTAGAAACTGAAATACTGTACATTATGAAAAAGCTAATTTATTTTATCAGCATCTTTCTCGTAGCCGGATTACTATTCGGCGAGGTTGCCTATGCTCAAAGTAAGGAACTTACAAAAAAGGAAAAACATCATTTGGAACGATTGCGAAAAAAGAAAGAGAGGAGCATGAAGCGGGCGATATCGCGGGAATATTATACGAAACTTCTAAAAGAAAAATATTTTGTTTTTCAGGCAGACTTTCTAATAGGTGCACATGGAGAGTCGTTTGTTTTGTCTCCTGATATCAATTTCATGTCCGTAAACGGAAACAAAGTTATTCTTCAGTTTGGCTTCAACAATGCTATTGGATGGAACGGAGTTGGAGGAATTACTGTTCGCGGGACATTATCCAATTATCAGGTTCATCTGGGAAAAAAGAAAAACAATCTTTCCATGAGTACTAACATGTACCTTATTGGTCCGGGATTGCCACCCGGTATTTCCCTGAATGTTTCCGACGATGGAACAGCGCAATTAATGGTTCAGCCGGCTGGTGGCCCTCCGTTTGTTGTTTACGGGCAAATAGTTTCTCCGAAAAAGGCCAATATCTTCGTGGGACAAAGCCTTTTCTAAAAACAACAGTAAATGGCTTTGTATTGGGGAATACTGTTCCCGCGAAGCGTTTACTTTTTGGGCCACCTGAACAGCATTCTTCTCCTCATTTTGGCATGGTTTTGGTAAGTTTTTAGTTTAAAAGACATACCATGAAAAAATTCATCTATTTCCTCAGTTTGGTTTTTGCCCTGACCTTGTTCACGGCGAATTCCGGAATGGCACAAAACAAGCAGCTAACCAAAAAGGAGCAACGTAAGCTGGAAAAACAAAAGAAAAAAGAAGAGCGGATAAAGAAGTCGTTGGCTTCCCGGCAATATTATGCCAAGCTGATTAAGAACAAGCAGTTTGTGTTTCAGGCCACCCGGTTATACGGGCCCTATGGACATTTTTATTCGGTTACTCCCGATATTAATTTTGTGGCCATCAAGGATAATAAAATTATCCTGCAGTTCGGTTTTCAGGGTGTGGTGGGATGGAACGGCGTTGGCGGTATTACTGCCGAAGGTTTTTTGACAGATTACCGGTTTTTTCCGGGAAAAAACAACAAACAGGCAATGACCGTAACGGCTCACATACAACCTAAATTTGGTGGAAGCAGTCCTTATTTCACCATGAATATCAGTAATGATGGCAGTGCCGATATTCAGGTCACATTGGAAAATGGAGGAGTGTTGCGAATGGGGGGACAGGTATATGCTCCTTCCCAGGCAAGTGTTTACAAAGGACTAACTTTTCCGTAGAAGACATTAATAATTGTTTGAAGAATTGAATTTCCACTTTTTTAGTCAGGGTAGCGACTACAGCTGTCAAAAAATCCAAATAAGATTCAATTAATCTTCATCATCCACCACAAACACATAGAGTTCGCGCGGTCCGTGGGCTCCCATAACCAGTGTTTTCTCGATGTCGGCGGTGCGGCTGGGACCTGTAATTACCGTCATTTGTGAGGGGAACCGGTCACGGTAACGCCTTCGCATACCTGCCAGCGCATCCTGCAATTCTTCAACCACCTGTGAGGAGTACGCAATGATGATATGCGACTCGGGGAAGACAAACATGCGACGGCCGGAATCAAGCCCTGAAGAGACCAAAACGCTGCCAAAACGAGAAATCAGATACTCGCAACGGGTAATGCCGGCGATCATGTTGTTAAACTCCTCCGGGTTATTCTGATAAGGAACACCCAGCGATTGCAACAACATTTCCACCTTTTTATCCACCACAAAATAATCTGTCCACTTCTTTTGTTTGAGCAGCGCTTTAAGGTTTTCGCCCAGCGCATGTTCATTTTCACAATAGACAAAAGCACCGTCCATATCCATTAGTTTGCGGGCAAAGGCTATTTCTTTCTCCTCCTCTATATGCGTAAAAACAGAAGTAGTGAAATCAACATTCTTAAAAGGATTTTCCTTTTTATTAATGAGGGCATCGCGCACCCGTTTCAGAATTTTTTCTTTGGTGGTAGTCTCGTCCATGGTTTATGCTTTTTCTTCTGCTTCGGCAGTTCCCGGCTTTTTGACAGTTTTTGGTTTCCCTTCCGGTTTTTCCCCTTTTTTTGCAGCAGGAAGCCGTTTTTTGCGGCTTCTACCGGCAGTAAGGTGGTCTTTAATGCTCATGGTTACGCCCCATGGCCTTTTACCGAATATCTCCTCCAGGTCTTCGCTGAAAATAACCTCTTTATCAAGTAGTCTGTTTGCCAGTGCTACCAATCCATCCCGATTTTCGGTAAGAATCTCCCTGGCATGTTTATAAGCTTTTTCCACCAACTTACTGATTTCTTCGTCAATAATTTCATTGGTTTTCTCGCTAAAAGGTTTCCCAAAAGAGAACTCCTGTTGTCCGGAAGAATCATAATAGCTGAGATTTCCTATTCTCTCGCTTAAGCCATAGTATGCTACCATAGCATAGGCTTGTTTGGTAACTTTCTCCAGGTCGTTGAGTGCCCCGGTAGAGATTTCGCCAAAAATCACATCTTCGGCTGCCCGGCCTCCCAGCGCTGCACACATCTCATCGAACATTTGCGCCGTGGTTGTAATCTGCCGTTCTTCGGGCAGATACCAGGCAGCTCCAAGAGATTTTCCCCGCGGCACAATAGTTACTTTTACCAGCGGATTGGCATACTCCAGCAGCCAGCTAACGGTGGCATGTCCAGCCTCATGGTGAGCCACAACCTGTTTTTCTCTGGGAGAGATAATTTTGTTTTTCTTTTCCAAACCGCCAATAATACGGTCGATGGCATCCATAAAATCCTGGCGGGAAATGCTTTTGTGCGTTTTACGTGCAGCTATCAGCGCTGATTCATTACAAACGTTGGCAATATCTGCCCCTGAGAAACCGGGAGTCTGGCGTGCAAGAAATTCAATATCTATATTCTTATTCAGTTTCAGGGGATGCATGTGTACCTTGAAAATTTGCCGACGGGCATCCAGGTCGGGAAGCTCCACAAAAATCTGACGGTCAAAACGACCGGCCCGCAACAAAGCTTTGTCCAGAATATCTGCACGGTTGGTAGCTGCCAGCACGATGACTCCCGAGTTGGGTACAAAACCATCCATTTCGGTCAGCAACTGGTTCAGCGTGTTTTCTCTCTCATCGTTGGAGCCTGTCATGGGATTTTTCCCCCGGGCGCGTCCTATGGCGTCAATCTCATCAATAAAAATTATACTCGGTGCTTTATCTTTGGCTTGTTTGAAAAGGTCGCGAACACGCGATGCTCCCACACCTACAAACATCTCCACAAAGTCAGAACCCGAAAGTGAAAAGAAAGGCACGTGGGCTTCACCTGCCACCGATTTTGCCAACAGGGTTTTTCCCGTTCCGGGAGGGCCTACCAGCAATACTCCTTTGGGAATTTTACCTCCCAGCTTGGTGTATTTATCAGGACTTTTCAAAAAGTCAACCACCTCAATTACCTCTACTTTAGCCTCTTCCAGACCGGCAACATCTTTAAAGGTAATGTTCACACTGGTATTTTTGTCATAAATCTTGGCTTTGGATTTGCCGATATTAAAAATCTGGCCGCCGGCACCACCGCCACCCCGGCTCATCATCCGCATGATAAAATACCAAACGCCAAAAAGCAGCAGAATGGGTAAAACCCAGCTTAAAATTTCTCCTCCCCAGTTATGACGGGTCTCGCTCTCCACATACACCGGATTATCATTTCCTTTCTGTACCTCCTGCACCTGCTGAATAAAAATATCAGGGGAAGCTACATTGTACACAAACTGCGCCGTTTTCTGGCCAAAAGTACTGGTTGTCTCTTTAAGCCCCTTATACTTCTCCTTTTTCAAGGCGTCGGGTGTGATGTAGATTTCAGCAATCTCTTTATTTACCAAAACAATTTTCTGGACATCTTTGTCCTGCAACATAGTTTTAAAATCCTTCCAATCGGTTTTTTTGGGTTCACCGCCCGTATTTAAAAACTGGAGTCCCAAAAAAACCAGCGCCAGAATACCGTAAATCCAGTAAAAACTAATTTTAGGCTTCTTGCCGCCCGGTTTAATAAAATTACCAAATGGATTCTTGCTGTCTTGCTTATTTTGTGTTTTATTTTCGTCTTTTTCTTCTGCCATTCTGTTATTTCAAATATTATTTATAATTAATTACTCATCGCTCTTGTAGTGCTTCATCTCAGCATCAGCCCAAAGCGATTCGAGGTTGTAGAAACTTCTTGTCTCTTCAAGAAAAATATGCACCACCACGTTAATGTAATCTATCAAAATCCATTCCGAATTTTCATAACCCTCGCGATGGTAGGGGTGTTCTCCGCAATGCTTCGTCACCATTTCAACCACATAATCGTAAATGGCGTTAACCTGCATTTTGGACGAGGCGTGACAAATGAGAAAATACCCGGTAACAGCATCAGGCACTCCGGACAGGTCAAGGCTTATAATATTTTTGGCTTTCTTTTCCTGCATGGCAGCTACAACCTGTTGCAGAATGTCCTCCTTATTATCAATAACCGTCTTTTTACTCATGCTACTGTTTGTGCCGACAAAAGTAAGGATTTTTAGGTTGACGGACAGTATTAAAAATTGCAAAATACCGCCTGTAACATCCAAATGTATAATAAGGTGACTTCTAATAATTCGGGGCTATGTTGTTTATAGTGGGTATATCAGGATGTCTTGGTGCCGTGTAAGAAAAAAACGTCAAAAAATTCCAAATAACAAAGAGACAAATAACAAATAAATCCCAATATTCAATGTCAAAATATTCAAATTTTAGCACGAATAATGGTACATATAATTGCAGGGAGCTTCTAATAATTACTTCGCATCAAGATTTTCAGAGTTTTTTATAGACGATAAAAATTTTTGATGCACTATCGGGATAATACAAGAAAATTTGAAAAAGTATATGAAAAACTCTGGAAACCCTACGGGAACAAATGAGATAAACAATCTGACATCGTTAAAATTTTTCTCAATAGCTACGGCTATTCAGAAAAATTTATGCCTTGCATCTTGTTCATCTCATTTGTTTCTTGAAAGAAAGGAATTATTAGAAGCCCCCTGTAATCCAAAGCGTAAAGATTGTTGTTTATAGTTACATTATTGTTTATCACATTTGTTCCCATAACCTGAAAAAAATCCGATTCGACTTTAAACAACTTCAATCAGACGAAAACGAAATTCAGCAAATATATCTCTCGTTTCTGTTAACTTTGTCAAAAAATCTGAATTATGGAGATTATTTTACATCAATATAACCATCTTGATTCCACTAACGAGGAGGCTTTGCGGCTGATATCTGACGAAATGGCAGGAGAAGGCATGGTTTTATGGGCACATGAACAAACCCATGGAAGAGGTACCGGCGAAAACAGCTGGGAAAGTGAGCCCGGAAGAAACCTGACATTTAGTGTGATTTTGCAACCACATTTTCTGGAACCATCGCGGCAGTTTGCTTTAACCGAAATGATTTCCTTAGCGCTGTTTGATGTCGCAGAACGCCGGCCCGGACATGAGTTCTTACGTATAAAGTGGCCTAATGACCTATACTTCAATAATAAAAAACTGGCCGGCGTGTTGGTACAGAATATGATAAAGGCAAACCAAATTGATTTTTCCGTCATCGGCGTCGGGCTTAACGTAAACCAGAAAAAATTCTTTTCGGATGCTCCCAACCCTGTTTCATTAATTCATCTTTCCAAAAAAGAGGAATCACTTTCCGGTCTGTTGGATGAGATTCTAAAACAACTCGGTTATTATTACGAAAAAATAAAGACGGATATAAAATCCCTTGAGGGTTTATACCTGCAAAAACTCTATCGCATGGGCGAATGGGCCGGATACAGCGATGAAGCTGGCATTTTCACAGCCAAAATAACCGGCATCAACCGGTACGGACAGTTACTTATGACCGACCGGCAGGGAAATCTGCGGGTTTACGGTTTTAAAGAAGTAAAGTTTCTGGATAAGGTTTCATAGCTACAACTACTAACACAAGTCTCGCCTGCGCTCATGCCTTCGCTTGAAGACTTGCGCCAATTTAAGGCTGCTTTATAGCCACTTAAAGCATACAACTATATTGCAACAATATCAGGATAAAAGCGGTGTTTTATTACTTTTTTTCTCAGGATTAGAAACACTTTGAAGCCGGTACTCTTTGTGCTCACAGTCTGTTTTTCGGATTGTTTTATCTTAGCCGAAAATCTTTTGGCTTTATGCGTGTACGGCAACTGTTTCTTTTGTTTTTTGGTATCTTACTAACGGGGTTGGTTTCCTGCAACCGGCAGGCGCACCGGCATCCCGGCAAGATGATTTTCCGTTACAACGAAAGTGCCGGGCTGGTCAATCTGGATCCGGCTTTTGCCCGCGATTTGCCGCATATCTGGGTGTGCAACCAGCTTTATAACGGGCTGGTGCAGTTGGACGACAGTCTGCATGTGCGGCCGGCCATTGCCCGGCGCTGGACTGTCTCTTCCGATGGAAAAACGTACACTTTTTATCTCAGAAAAGATGTCTTTTTTCACAATGACCCTGTTTTTCACGGAAAAAAGCGCAGGGTAACAGCTGCTGACTTTGTGTATAGTTTTCAGCGGCTTGTCAACCCGAAAACCGCATCGCCGGGGAGCTGGGTTTTTGATGATGTGGCCGACACCACAACGGGAAAAGTTTTCCGTGCAATAAATGACACAACCCTGCAAATCAGGCTGAAACACCCCTTTCCGCCATTTCCCGGTATTTTGGCTATGCAGTATTGTGCAGTGATCCCACATGAAGCCATTACTTTTTACGGAGACGCATTCCGGAAACATCCGGTGGGGACAGGGCCGTTTTTCCTGAAAAACTGGGTGGAAGGTGTAAAAATGGTATTGCAGAAAAATCAGGATTATTTTGAATGCGACAAAGCAGGCCACCGGTTGCCCTATCTCGATGCAGTTTCCATCTCTTTTCTGCGGGATAAAATGACAGCGTTTCTGGAGTTCTCCAAAGGAAAACTGGATTTTATCTCCGGCATCGACCCCTCCTACAAAGATGAACTACTCACGCGCACCGGACAATTGCGGAGCAAATTTCGCCATCGCATAAAAATGCTGAAATCGCCTTATCTAAACACAGAATATCTCGGCATTTTGGTGGACACAAATCTGAAAACCGTGAAAAACAGCCCGTTACGGCTGAGAGCCGTGCGGCAGGCTATCAATTACGCTTTCGACAGGAAAAAGATGATAAAATATCTGCGCAACGGTATTGGCATTCCGGGAAACAAAGGCATTATTCCACCCGGACTGCCGGCTTTTAATGTGCATGCCGGTTATGGGTACAGCTTTCATCCCGAAAAGGCACGAAAACTGCTAACGAAGGCGGGTTTCGGCCCAGGTCATCCCATGCCCCCCATAACGCTGGCAACGACATCGGAGTATGTGGACTTGTGCAAGTATGTGCAAGCGCAGCTGAATGATGTGGGTTTTGATGCACATATCAACGTGATGCCGGCAGGTACCATGCGCGAAATGAAAGCACAGGCCAAACTGCCGTTTTTCAGAGCATCATGGATTGCCGATTATCCGGATGAAGAGAATTACCTGTCGCTTTTTTACTCGAAAAATTTTACCCCCAATGGCCCAAATTACACCCATTTTTCGAGTCCGGTTTTTGACAGGATGTATGAGAAATCGTTACGGATGATTAATGGCAAAAGTCGCCGGAAATTGTACCGAACCATGGACAGTCTGGTAATGGTGCAGGCGCCGGTGGTAATTTTGTATTACGACGAGGTGCTGCGTTTCGTGCAAAAAGATGTAACAGGGCTGGGGATAAATCCGGTGAATTTGCTGAAGCTAAAACGGGTACGGAAGGACAAAGGATAATTTATAAGCCTTATTTTTCAATAAGATAAAGGTAATATAACGCAATCAACCGATGCTCTTTCGGATTTGCAATCCGAAAGTTTTGGGAATGAAGATTTTAAATCTGCGGCTAAAAGGTCAGGATTGCAAATCCCGACCAGCAAGAGTTAGCGATGGTCATTCGCTGCGCTGTCAAACAAATAGTCAGACGGTGATTTGATTGTGTTTGTGGCAGGCTATGCACAAGGTCCGGGTATCGCCTGCACGCGAGGCCGGACGGAAAGACCTGAACCATGGTTGAGACATTAAAAACCGGCACAAAATATTATTTAACCCTCTTTTACGAAAAATCTCATAGCAGAAAAAATATGTACTTTTGCAGTCCCGTAAATTTTACCTGTGCCGGAAGATTTAACTGACTAACAACAAAAGAGTAAATGAGTAACCAGTATTATAAAATTTCGGGCAGACGGAAGCCCATCGATACTACTTTGATGCCGGGAATCAGACGCAAAAAAATGAAATTAAGGATAATGCAGCCAAAATGAAATACCACATCGTACAGCTGGGATGTCAGATGAATATCTCTGACGGTGAGAGAGTCCAAAAAGTTTTGGATAAAATGGGCTTTGAGCCCACCGACCGCGAGGAAGAAGCTAACCTGTTGGGAGTGATTGCCTGCTCGGTGCGCCAGAAAGCCATCGACAAGGTCTACTCGCGGATTCAGAAATGGAACAAATGGAAGAACAAGAAAAACCTTATCACTTTTGTTACCGGATGTGTGTTGCCTGCCGACAGAGAAAAGTTTCTGAAACAGTTCGACATGGTCTTCACCATGAGTGAACTCCCCGAACTACCGGAAATGGTTCAACAATACGGCATTGTTACACCTGCCGGCATGCAAAGTCTGGACAAAGAGTGGCAGGAAATGGAACTTTCTGAAAAAGAGAACCGTAATGAAGCTGCATTTCGTTTGGATAAGGCTGTGCTGCCACATGGCAAAGAGAGCGTGCCGCATCCCGAAAAGGGCATTGAAGAGTTTTGGCATATCACGCCCAAATACGGATCAGGCTACGAAGCTTATATTCCTATTCAAAACGGTTGTAACAAATTCTGTACTTACTGTGCCGTGCCTTACACCCGCGGACGTGAAGTCTCAAGGCCTTCCGGCGAAATTATGAAAGAGTTGAAAGACCTCGTGGGAAAAGGCTATAAAAGCATTACCCTGCTGGGGCAGAATGTCAACTCCTACGGTCTGGACAAAGAAGAAGGCAAAGAGGTTTCATTTGCCGGCTTGCTACGCATGATAGGTGAATTCGGGAACCACACACCGGAGAAATTCTGGCTCTATTTCACCTCGCCCCATCCACGCGACATGACCGATGAAGTTATCGAAGTCATTGCACAATACCCATGTCTTGCCAGGCAGATCCATCTGCCCATTCAGTCGGGCGATGATACCATGTTGGTGCATATGAACCGCAAGCACACGGTTCAGCAATACCGCCGCATTGTGCAAACTATCCGGAGGCTCATTCCTGAAGCCACGCTGTTCACCGACATTATTGTGGGTTTTACCGGCGAAACGGAAGAACAGAATGAAAACACCCGGAAGGCCATTGCTGAGTTTAAATTCAACATGGCTTACATCGCCCAGTATTCGCCACGTCCGGGCGCTGTTAGTTCCCGCTGGTCAGACGACATTCCCAAAGAGGTGAAAAAAGTGCGTTATCACATGCTTACCGATGAATTGATGAAACATTCGCTAACTTATAACCAAAGCCTTATCGGTAAAACCGTGGAAGTACTGGTAAGAGGCAAAGACCGCAAAAACGATTACCTCTCTGCGCTTACCGAAGGAAAAATTATCGTTCGTTTTGCCTCAACCGATAAAAAACTTATCGGGCAGTTTGTAAAAGTAAAAATACACAGCGCCGTTCCCTTCTCCACGGAAGGTGAGCTGGTAGTCAAAGAAGTTCCAAATCTGGTTAATGCCTGACAAATTATGAGAAAAATTGCTTTTAAAACTCTCGGCTGCCGGCTCAACCTGTTTGAAACCGATGCGCTGGTATCCGAATTCGCCAAAATGAACTATCAGGTAGTAGATTTCGGTGAAGAAGCCGATGTGTATGTGGTGAATACCTGTACCGTTACCAACCAAAGCGATCACAAGTCGAAGCAGGTGATGAACCAAATGAAACGTCTGCATCCCAAAGCGTTGAAAATTGTTACCGGCTGCATGGCTACAAACTTCAAAGAGCAGTTAGAAAAAAGCGACAAAGTGGATTACGTTGTGGACAACGACCACAAAACGGCCATCACCTCACTGGTGGAAGCCCATTTTGGGGGAGAAATCGCTGCGCCCGACCAGTTTGAGAAGGATCTGTTTGGTTATGATGCCGCCGACAACACGTTGCATACCCGCAGCCTGATTAAAATCCAGGATGGTTGTAACAATTTCTGTACTTTTTGCATCATTCCAAAGGTGAGGGGTCGCGCCATTAGCCGCCCGGCAAAAGATGTCTATGAAAACATAAAACAGGTTGTTGCCTTCGGCTACAAAGAAGTTGTTCTCACGGGAGTCAATATCGGACGATATCAGGATAAGAACACTGATTTTGAACAATTGGTAGAAAATATTCTTAATATTCCCGGCGATTTTCGTTTGCGTATTTCATCCATGGAACCAGATGGTTTTACCGAAAGTTTTTTCCGGCTGTTTGCCCATCCACGGCTCACACCTCATTTGCATCTTTGTCTGCAAAGCGGTTCGGAGGATGTCCTGCTGAAGATGCGGCGCATGTACACCGCCGGATTGTTTGAAGATATGGCCGGCGAGCTGCGCCGGCGATATCCAGGATTCAACCTCACCACCGACATTATAGTGGGCTTCCCGGGTGAAACAGAAGAGGATTTTCAGGAAAGTGTTACCATGGCCAAACGTTTGCAATTCGGGCATATCCACACTTTTAAATACAGCGTCAGGCACGGAACGCGGGCAGAGCGCATGCCCGATCAGATTCCCGAAAAGGAAAAAACCCGGCGTTCGGAAATCATTCGCAACCTCTCCGATGAGATGAAATCAGGCTACCGGAGATCCTTCATCGGCAGGAAACAGACCGTACTGGTAGAGCAATTTGACGAGCGTGGCTTTGCCACGGGCTATGGCGAACATTACGTTCCGGTCATCATCAAACAGCAAGGTCTTGAAAAGAATGTGTTTTATACGGTAATGCCCGATGGCATAGAAATGAAAGATGAACCGGTACTCGCTGGAAAGATAATAACGCAATAAATTGCAAAAATTAATACAAAGACTTTTTTATATAAAAAGTTTATTTAATTTTGCACCCCCAAAAGGAATTTAAAACAATATTTAGAATTATGGCTAATCACAAATCAGCTCTCAAGAGAATCAGACAAAACGAAACAAGAAAAGTGCATAATCGTTACTATGCCAAAACAGTACGTAATGCAGTGAAAATGTTTAGATCGTTAACTGATAAAAAAGAAGCCGTTGAGCAAATGCCCAAGCTCTATGCAATGATTGACAAACTGGCTAAAAAGAAAATTATCCACAAAAACAAAGCCGGCAATTTAAAATCAAAAATTTCAAAACATGCCGGCACATTAGCATAAGCCGTCAATTTTACGATATGTAGAAATCCGGATACTGAAAAAGTGTCCGGGTTTTTTTGTATTACGGGACAGCTTCCCGCAAAAGCTTTTTCCTTTTCAGAAATATTAATTATTCAACCTGCTTTTTTTCGGGTCTATGTTGTTTATAGTGAGTAAATCAGGATGTCTTGGTGCCGTGTAACGTCAAAAAATTCCAAATAACAAAGAGACAAATAACAAATAGTTACTACTCAGCAGGTCAAATAAATCCCAATATTCAATGTCAAAATATTCAAATTTTAGCATGAATAATGGTACATATAATTGTAGGGAGCTTCTAATAATTTGTTTCTTGAAAGAAAGGAATTATTAGAAGCCCCCTGTAATCCAAAGCGTAAAGATGGTTGTTTATGGTCCCCTTAATACGGTTTTGGTTATTGCTTTTTGAATCATTGATTATTATTTGATATTTGGAGATTGTTATTTGTTATTTAACAAAGTTATCCACACAAACCGACATAGAATCTTTTTTTCATCCTGTATCTTATTCCAAAGGCTAAAATTATTTATTTTTGAAGCTCAAAATATTATTCATGGATAATTACATTGTTTCAGCGAGGAAATACCGTCCCTCTACCTTTGCACAGGTTGTGGGGCAGGATGCCATTACCTCTACTTTAAAAAATGCCATTGTTACCGGCCATTTGGCTCAGGCATTTCTTTTTACGGGACCACGGGGCGTTGGTAAAACCACCTGTGCGCGTATCATGGCCAAAACAATTAATTGCCTGAATCCGACTCCCGAAGGCGAGCCTTGCAACGAATGCGAGTCGTGCAAAGCTTTCAACGAAAACACATCCTTCAATATCCACGAACTGGATGCCGCTTCCAACAACTCGGTAGATGATATTCGTACGCTGGTCAACCAGGTACGCATTCCACCACAAGCCGGAAAATACAAAGTCTATATTATCGACGAGGTACACATGCTTTCGACAGCTGCGTTCAATGCTTTTTTAAAAACGCTGGAAGAACCGCCGGCTTACGCCAAATTTATTCTCGCCACCACCGAAAGACATAAAATTATCCCCACCATTCTTTCGCGCTGCCAGATTTTTGATTTCCGGCGCATCAGCGTGACAGATATTGCCGGCTATCTCGCTTATGTAGCAAAAAGTGAAAATATTGAGGCGGAAGAAGAGGCGTTGCACATCATCGCCCAAAAAGTGGATGGAGCCTTGCGGGATGCCCTCTCCACCTTCGACCAGATTGTGAGCTACAACAGCAAAAAGATTACTTACAAAAATGTAATCGAGAACCTGAACATCCTTGATTATGAATATTACTTCCGGGTTACGGAAGCAATTCTGCAAGGCGACTTCACAACACTGCTCATTATTTTTGATGAAGTTCTTCAAAACGGCTTTGACGGACAGGATTTCCTCAGCGGGTTAAATGAACATTTTCGCAAACTTCTGGTGGCCAAAAATCCGCAAACTGCAGAACTCTTACAAACCAGTCTGACTTTGCGCAACCACTACCAGCAGCAGGCAGCCCTGTGCAGCACAGGATTTTTGTTTAAAGCGCTGGATACCTGTAACCAGTACGACCTGAATTACAAGATCAGCAACAACAAACGGTTGCATGTGGAGATTGCCCTGACGCAGCTGAGCACGCTGAGCAAAGGCCAGCCGGCGGTGAATGATGCAGAGCAGGTTACCGCTTCTACAGAGAGCAAACCCGTTTACCAAAAGCCGCCTGTCACTGCCCCAAAACATATTTATCAGCAACCGGATAAACCGGAACCGACAGCCACAACAACCCCCGAAAAAACTGCGATCACAACAGTTCCCGGCAAACCCAAAACAGAGGAAACAGCGGAAACCCCTGCCGTAGAAAACAATCCGGAAGTCCCGGAAGCCAATGCTCCCGCTATAATGCCCGTTCAACAAAAGGCCAAAACAATCTCTACCAGACCAGCCTATGGCAAGAGTAGCACCATCCGGAATATTTCCATCAAGGACACGCTGAATGCGCTAAAAACCAAAAATGCCAAAAATTCGGGAGAACCCGAACCGGTTATAGCCAACGCCTTTACCCAGCAGCAGTTAGAAAAAGTCTGGGATGATTTTGTCAAAGACTATAAGACACGATCACCAAGTTTTGTGTTAACCCTCGCCAAAGGTAATCCGAAACTGCAGGAAAATTTTAAAATTGAATACCACGTTCCCAACAGCATCATCAAAGATGATAAGCTGAATGTTAATATTCTGCTGGACTACCTGAAAAGAGAATTGAACAACAATCAGATTACGCTGGAAGGCGTCGTGGATTCCCATGCCCGGCAAAAAGAAGCTTACACCGACCGCGAACGCTTTGATGTCCTGGCAAAGAAATATCCAAAGCTCAACAGGCTGAAAGATGAATTAGATCTGGAACTGGAATTTTAGAAATAGTTTTTACGCCGGAAAGCGCATAAAGGCTCATGAGCCTCCAAAACCATTCAAAGGGGTCGTTTTAAAGTTTTCTTTACTCTCTTTATTTCAAGAGATATTTTTCCCTTTCCGGCAATGAGTAATCGTTGGTTTTATTAACTTTGCGTGAATTAAAAAACACACCTATGAAAAAATATGTATCATTCTTTTTGGTTGCACTATTTGCCGTCGTCCTGGGGGCATGCAACCAGGGACAAAAAAAAGAAAGTAAAAAAATGACAGAAGCCATTAACCCGGCCAACATGGACAAAAGTGTAAAGCCGGGAAACAATTTTTATGAATATGTAAACGGCGGCTGGATAAAAAACCATCCCATCCCGCCCGAATACAGCCAATACGGAGCCTTTACGGTGCTTTACGAAAACAACCAGAAGGAGCTGAAAGCGCTGGTTAATGAAATCTCCAAAAAGAAGGATACCAAAAAAGGAAGTATCGAACAAAAAATTCGCGATTTCTACAACAGCGGTATGGATACTGCCCGGATTGAAAAAATGGGGATAACGCCCATTGAACCCGAGTTGAAAAATATTGATGCCGTTAACAGCCTGAAAATGGTACAAAAAGAAATCGCACGTCTGCACACCATGGGTGTTCATCCGCTTTTTTATTTCTATGCCGGTGCCGATGAGAAGAACAGTGTCATGGAAATAGCCAACCTCTACCAGGGCGGTTTGGGTTTGCCCGATGTATCTTATTACACAAAAGATGATGCCGCCTCCAAAAAACTGCGTGGAGAATATGTGAAACATATAGCCAGAATGTTTGAGCTAAAAGGAGATGATACTCAGGTAGCCGAAAAGAAAGCAACCGAGGTGCTGGCTTTGGAAACCAAGCTGGCTAAAACCTCATTCACACGTCTTGAACGCAGAAATCCGGAGAAGAATTACAACAAAATGCCACTCTCTGATTTGCAGAAGCTGTCGGATAACATAAACTGGAAAGCCTACTTTACCAATATCGGTTTGGACAAACCGGGCGACATCGATGTGGGGCAGCCCCGCTTTTTCAGCGGCATAAGCAAGATTATGCAAGAGACACCGGTCGATACTTGGAAAGCCTATTTAGAATGGAACCTGCTGGATGATGCAGCGCCTTATCTTAGCAAAAACTTTGTCCGGGAGAACTTTAGTTTCTACGGAAAAACCATGTCGGGACAACAGAAAATGCAACCACGCTGGAAACGCGTTATGCGCGCTACCTCCCATGGCCTTGGCGAAGCACTCGGCGAACTTTATGTAGCCAGGTATTTCCCCCCCGAATCAAAAAAACGCATGTTGCAATTAGTGGACAACCTGAAACTGGCTTTTGCAGATCGCATCAATAAGCTGGATTGGATGAGCGACACAACGAAAGTAAAAGCCATCGCAAAACTGAAAGCCATCACCGTAAAAATTGGTTATCCTGACAAATGGAAAGATTACTCCAGGCTGAATATTGTACCCGATAATTATTTCAAGAACATTACAAATGCCAGTGAATTTGCTTTTAACTTCAACCTAAACAAAGTCGGGAAACCCGTGGACAAGTCCGAATGGGGCATGACGCCGCAAATGGTTAACGCCTACTACAACCCTTCGAACAATGAAATTGTTTTCCCCGCAGGCATTTTGCAACCCCCGTTTTTTAACAAAGATGCAGATAATGCCGTGAACTATGGCGCCATTGGTGTGGTTATCGGCCACGAAATGACCCATGGTTTTGACGACCAGGGCAGGAAATACGATAAAAACGGAAACATGAACAACTGGTGGACGGCACAGGATGCCAAACGCTTTAAAGCAAAAACAACGAAGCTGGCTGACCTTTACGACCATTATACGGTTCTTGATTCACTACACGTAAATGGACAACTGACTATGGGTGAAAATATTGCTGACCTCGGCGGCCTCAACATTTCCTACGAAGCCTATTTAAAATCGCTGAACGGGAAGACCCCGAAAACAATTGATGGTTTTACGGGTACCCAGCGGTTTTTCATGGCCTTTGCTCAGGTATGGCGTCAAAACATTCGCCCGAAAGAGATGGCCAAACGGCTAAAAACAGACGTTCACAGCCCGGGGGAAGCCAGGGTAAACATTCCACCGTTTAACATGGATGTCTTTATTAAAGCGTTCAACATCAAACCCGGTGACAAACTTTTTATTCCCAAAAAAGACAGAGCCTATATTTGGTAATAATTCTTTTGAAATTTATCATAAAAACGGCTATGGATAAACTTTATAGCCGTTTTTTGTGTCTGAATTCCGGCAAACCGGTACACCTAAATTAATTACTTTTGCACAATGAAAAAATTCTCAAAATGGCTACTGAATTTGTTGGGATGGAAAACCATCGGAGAAGTTCCGGCAGAGTACAGTAAGCTCCTGATCATAGAAGCGCCACACACCTCTAACTGGGATTACTTATTTGGTATGTTGGCCATTACTTCCATTGGAATAAAAGTGAATGTTATTATCAAGAAAGAGATGTTTTTCTGGCCGGTTGGCCCTTTGTTAAGAAAACTGGGTGGTATTCCGCTGGACCGCAGTGGCAACCTGAGCAAAGTAGATTCACTTGCCGCTTTGTTCCGCGAAAAAGATGAATTAAACATGGCCATAACACCGGAAGGCACGCGGTCGTTAAGCACCAAGTGGAAAAGGGGTTACTATTATATCGCCGAAAAAGCCGGAGTTCCTATTCTGCTTACGGCCATCGACTACAAACAAAAAGCCTGTATTTTTGGTCCGGTTTTATACCCTACAGGTAATTACAAAGAGGATCTTAAAAAAATTGAGGCTTTTTATAAAGGAAGAGTTGCAAAGTATCCCGGGAACTTCAACCTCAGCAGCCAATATCTGAAAGATAAAATATCTGACAAAAACCAGGAAATTTCCTAAATTTGCTATCCCTAAAATTCGGAAATGCGAAGGACTGCACATTTTATTTTATGCCGGTTGTTGGGTTGGGAAATTACGGGAAAAATTCCTCACTCCATTCAAAAGGCCGTTATCATTGTGGTTCCGCATACATCATTGTGGGATTTCGTTTATGGACGTTTTGCTTTCTGGGTACTTGGGGTAGATGTAAAATTCATAATAAATAAAAAATATTTCAAATGGCCTTTAGGTTGGTTATTGACTCTCTTGGGTGGCCTTCCGGTAAAACAAACCCGCCCTACCCGACTTTTGCGTGAGATTTTCGACCATTTCCAAAAGGACGATTCTTTTTTTCTTGTAATAACTCCCGAGGGAACCCGAAAACGGGTAAAGCAATGGAAAAAAGGATTTTATCAGATAGCAATGGAAAGTCATGTCCCCATCATTTTGGCTTTCATAGATTACAAGTATAAAAGAGGTGGCTTGGGTCCGGTTTTTAATCCCACCGGAGATTTTGAAAAAGACATGAAAGTGATGGAGAGATATTACCTCCGGTTTCATGTAAAAGAGAATATTTAAAAAAATCTTTTATCTTTTTTGACTTTAACATATGTAACAATTATCTATCTCCATCGTCTTAATCAAAAAAATAGCAGATGTTATCGAAAAAGCGAAATCATAATCTTTCATATTTATTGCAGGCGGTGGGATTCTCTCTCCTGCCCCTTTTTTTTACCTCAACGCTAAAGGCACAAACACGTCATGTTTCGTACAAGGCGGAAGAAGTAAAAGGAAAACCTCCTGTTATTGATGGACATTTAAATGATAAAGTTTGGAATTTAGCTCCCTGGGGTGATCACTTTACCCAGTTTGATCCTTACAGCGGGAAACCACCAACGCAAAAAACAGTTTTTAAAATTCTTTATGACAACAACAATCTTTATGTGGCGATACGTGCTTATGACACAGACCCTTCCAAAATTGAAAGAATCCTTTCACGCCGTGATAAAACCGATGGCGACTGGGTAGCCATCGGTATTGACAGTTACAACGATAAGCTGACAGGTTTTGTTTTTTCGGTTAATGCTGTAGGCGTAAAATTTGATGGTAAGTTTACCAATGATAACCAGATGGATGCTACCTGGAATCCGGTTTGGTACGTCAAAACTTCCATTGACTCGTTGGGATGGATTGCCGAAATGCGTATTCCCCTGTCGCAATTACGTTTTGCAAAGACAAAAAATCATGTTTGGGGTCTTCAGGTTATGCGGAAAATTTATCGCAAACAGGAGTTGGTTTTGTGGTCGCCACAAGCCAAAGAAGAATCGGGCTGGGTGAGCCACTGGGGAAGTCTTACCGGCATCAACAACATACATCCCAAAAAAGAAGTCGCACTAACACCTTATGTTCTCGGCAAACTAAAGACAGAGGAAAAACAGTCAGGAAATCCTTTTGCCACAGGTGTATCACCAGGCTATTCTATTGGCTTGGATGGAAAAATTGCCGTTGCCAACGATCTGACACTTAATTTTACGATAAATCCTGATTTCGGGCAGGTAGAGGCAGACCCATCGGTAGTAAACCTTTCCGCTTTTGAAACCTATTTCCCTGAAAGAAGACCTTTTTTCGTGGAAGAAAATAATATCTTTAATTTCCCGCTTACAGTTGGTGGCGGCAGGTTTAGCCGTGAAAACCTGTTCTATTCGCGCCGTATCGGGCGAGCTCCGCATAATTATCCTTCTTTATCTGCAGGAGAATATGCAAAAATTCCCGAAGCTACACGTATTCTCGGCGCTTTTAAACTTTCGGGAAAAACACAAAACGGTTGGTCCATTGGCGTTCTTGAGAGCCTTACCAACAACACAAAAGCAACTATCGACAGTGCCGGAGTCCGTAACAAACAGACGATTGAGCCCATGACCAACTATTTCAATGCCAGAATACAAAAGGATATTAACAAAGGCAAAACTATTATCGGGGGAATGGTTACGGCAACCAACCGCTTTATCAAAGACAGCAGTCTGATGTACCTGCCGGCGTCAGCATATACCGGCGGCATTGATTTCCAGGCTTTCTGGAAAGACAAAGCTTATCGCCTGAGTGCCAAAGTAGTAGGAAGCAGTATAAACGGAAGTACAGAAGCCATTACCCGTGAACAGGAGTCGTCGAGACGTTATTACCAAAAACCCGATGGCACAAGAAAACTCGATACGACACTGCGAATACTTCAGGGAACCGGTGCCAGCGTTGAGTTTGCTAAAATAGGCGGAAGCCATTGGCAATACGGGATACGTGGCAGCATGCTGAGTCCCGGGTTGGAAATCAACGACCAGGGCTACATGCGTATCGCCGATATGATAAAACAATCGGCATGGGTAAGTTATATCCTTTGGGATCCATTCGGTATTTTCCGTTCCATGAATATAAATCTTGGCCAGTGGAGCGGGTTTGATTTTAAAGGAAGAAACACGTTTACCGGATACAACCTCAATTTCAACACCCAGTTTAAAAATTATTGGTATTTATATATCGGCATCCATCGTCGGGGCTACGAACTTGACCGTCACGAATTGCGGGGAGGACCTTCCGTTAAGCTGCCGGGAGGCTGGAACTTTGGTGTTGATATCGAGACAGACAGCAGGAAAAAGTTATCGGCAGGCGTTAATTTCAATTCGGGAAAAGGAGACCGGCATTACGGCAAATCCATGAATCTTGGACTGCGTATCAGTTATCGTCCCATTCCGGCGCTCAACCTCTCAGTAAGACCAAACTACTCTAAATCATCAAAAGACTTTATTTATGTATCTGACGAAAAGGAAAACGGAAAAAATGTCTACCTGGTTTCCGGCATTCAAAAGGAGATACTCTCGGCAAGCCTGCGTGTTAACTTCTCTTTTACGCCGGACCTGTCGCTGGAATACTGGGGGCAACCTTTCCTTTTCTCAGGGAATTATTCTGGTTTTAAGAAAGTTATCAATCCCGACCAAAAAGTTTTTGCTTCACAATTTCACCAATACACCGCGAGCGAAATTACCTATGACGAAACAAATAATCAATATTTAATTGATGATAATGGCAATGGAAGTACTGACTTTACACTTGATAACCCCGATTTCAGTGTTATGGAATTCAGATCAAACATGGTGCTTCGCTGGGAATTTGTCCCGGGTTCAACTTTCTTTTT
Source organism: uncultured Bacteroidota bacterium (assembly GCA_913009685.1). GTDB lineage: Bacteria > Bacteroidota > Bacteroidia > Bacteroidales > F082 > Sulfidibacterium. The sequence continues at coordinate 11,040 of CAJVXP010000022.1, read as the reverse complement.
TGTCTGGTCTCAGAGTAGAAACAACAATTCCGATAATGGAAATTTTAATTTTGACAGTAATTTCGAACAGCTTTTCAAAGCCCGTGCAACCAATATTTTTCTCATAAAATTCTCTTACCGGTTTAGCATGTAAATTTTTTACATTAGTTTTACAAAAATTAGAAATTCAGTAAGAGAATAAGAAATAGCATTCTATCGTTCTACCATAGAATTGTTTAAGATTAAGTAAAAAATATTAAAACTATATGGCTATCACGCTCCAAGTCGTCAGAAATAAAAAACAAAAACAAGATTTTGTCAGGCTGCCTTTTGAGGTATATCGCGACAATGCTTTCTGGGTTCCGCCCTTAATAACCGATGAGTTAAAAGCAATGAATCCAAAGTATAATCCGGCTATGGAATTCTGTGATTCGGAATTTTGGATCGCTTACCGCGATGGGAAACCTGTAGGGCGTATTGGCGCCATCATCAACCACAAATACAACAAAAAAGTCGGCAAAAAGCTGGGGCGTTTTTCACGGATAGAATTTTTTGATGACAAAGAAGTCTTTCGTGCACTGATGGATAATGCTGTTAAATGGCTGAAAGAAAAGGGAATGAAAACAGTCCACGGCCCACTGGGATATACCAACTTAGACAACCAGGGACTTTTGATTAAAGGATTTGATTATCTGCCTTCTGTTGCTTCTGTTTATCACCATCCTTATTACCAAAAGCATATTGAAGATTACGGTTTCCGAAAAGAGATAGACTGGCTTGAATTTCGTTTAAACGCCGGACGTAAAGCTATTGATAAAGCAACTCGCGGAGCAGAACTAATGAGAAAACGCTATGGCTTTGAGGTCGTCAGATTTGAAAAAGCCGGTGAGCTTCTCCCATACACCGAAACCCTTTTCGACATTCTTAATGCTGCTTTCGCATCGCTGCCGTTTGTTGTCTCTTTCGACAAGAAAATGGTGGACATGTACAAAAAAAAATATTTTAAAGTTATCAACCCGAAATATGTTTACTTTGTAAAAACAGATGACGAAATAGTTGGTTTTATACTTGCCGTTCCTTCTTTGTCGGAGGCCATGCAAAAAGCTAATGGTAAGTTATTTCCTTTTGGTTTTTATCATATTAAAAAAGCCATTAGGAACCCCGAAGTTATCGACCTCTTTTTGGGGGGCGTAAAACCTGAATATGAACATAAAGGTGCTGCTGTGATTTTGTATTCGGAAATCCAAAACCAAATGTTGAAAGATGGACTGCACGTGGTGGAGACCACCGGTAATTTTGAGACCAACCGCCATGTTATTGCTAACTGGAAAAATTTCGATTACATCCAGCATAAGCGCCGGCGCTGTTTTATTAAAGATATCTGAGAATCCTTATCTTTGCTTTTCAATAATTTTTTGAACACACATTACATGAAATATAAAAGAATTCTCTTAAAATTAAGTGGCGAAGCCCTCATGGGCAGCAAACAATACGGCATTGATCCCGAAATATTAACAGCCTACTGCAACGACATCGTTGCCGTTGTCAACCTTGGTGTACAAACAGCTGTAGTAGTTGGCGGGGGAAATATTTTCCGCGGACTACAAGGTGCTGCCGAAGGTTTCGACCGCGTGCAGGGCGATTACATGGGGATGCTGGCCACCGTTATCAACTCCATGGCACTACAGGGTGAGCTGGAAAAACAGGGATTGAAAGTCAAACTCCTTTCGGGTTTATTCATTGACCCCATTACGGAAACCACCAGTGGCAGAAAAGCCATTGGATACTTAGAAAAAGGTTACGTTGTAATTATTGCAGGCGGAACCGGAAATCCGTTTTTCACCACCGATTCGGCTTCTGCACTGCGTGCTGTCGAAATACATGCCAATATTTTGTTGAAAGGCACCCGCGTAGATGGCGTTTACACGGCTGATCCCGAAAAAGATCCCACAGCCACCAAATATGATACGCTTACCTTTAACGAAGCTTACGAGAAGAGTCTGAAAGTAATGGATATGACCGCTTTCACTCTTTGCAAAGAAAATAACCTTCCTGTCTTCGTTTTTGACATGAACAAAAGAGGAAACCTTGAAAAGGTGGTTATGGGCAAAAAAATCGGGACGCTGATAAGCCGGTAGCAGAGTGAATTTCAACCTTTCAGCAGCAAGTCCGGCAAAAAGCTAAGATTACACTTCTCGCTGCGAAGCATAAGCACGCCATTTCTCAATAACCGTCTGCATATCCTCCGGTAAGGGCGTGGTAAACCGGAGCATTTTTCCCGAAACCGGATGGACAAAGCCCAGGGTCATGGCGTGCAGCGCCTGGCGGGATAAAATTTTAAAACAATTTTGAACAAACTGCTTGTATTTTGTAAAAGTTGTCCCTTTCAGGATAATGTCACCCCCGTAACGTTCATCACTAAACAGAGGATGTCGCAAATACCGGAAATGTGCCCTGATTTGATGGGTACGGCCTGTTTCTAACCGGCACTCCACCAACGTCACATAACCCAGCCGCTCCTTTACCTTAAAATGAGTTATCGCCGGTTTGCCATACGAGCCATCCTGAAAAACAGTCATCTGGCGACGGTCTTTGGGATGGCGGCCAATATTGCCATCGATGGTGCCTTCGTCTTCTTCAAAGTCGCCCCAGACCAGCGCCTGATACATGCGCTCGACACTGTGGTCGAAAAACTGTTTGGCCAGCCTGGTTTGTGCCAGTTCGTTTTTGGCCACCAGCAACAATCCGCTGGTATCCTTATCAATACGATGCACAAGGTATCCAAAGCCGTTCTCTACCTCTTTCGCTCCCGATTTCTGAAAATAACCCGCCAGCGCATTCAGTAACGTTCCCGTATAATTGGCATGGGCAGGATGGACAACCATTCCGGCAGCTTTGTTTATCACAATGACATCTTTGTCCTCATAAACCACCTCTAGAGGTAAATCTTCAGGCAAAATCTCCACTTCACGCGGAGGATGCGTTAAAACCACAGAAACAACATCTCCCGGCCGTACTTTGTAATTCGACTTCACCGGGTTGTCATTTATCAGAATGTTTCCTGCCCTGGCAGCCGTCTGGATTTTGTTTCGCGAAACGTTTACAATGCGGTTGAACAAAAATTTATCAATACGCAACGGCTCCTGTCCAGGATCGATAACGATACGGTGATGTTCATACAATTCCTGACTGTCCCCCGTTACCAGGTAAGGCTCTTTTTCTTTCATCCCTAATGTTTTACAATAAATTTAGCATGGTAAACCATGTCTCCGGATTTAACGCGAAGCAGATACATCCCATTGCTGAGAAAACGTATATTCATATTGTTTTGATGCAGTGTTTGCCGGCTTACTATCGTTCCGAAAAGATTGTAAACAACAACTTCTACCGGCACGCCGGAGGTTAAGCCAAGACCGGAAAAACGTATTTGGCCATGAGCAGGATTGGGATACACATCAAATGTTTTTCCCCTTTCCGGGAAAAGTTTTCCGGTTCCCATAATCAGATCCTGTCCCACGACCGGGCGCATAAGTAACGCTCCGGTAAAATTGGTTTTATACCACTGGTTATCAGCAAAATAAAAGATATTATTACTGGCATCGTGGTTAGAATCAAAACCGATATTCAAACTTTGGTTTTGTTGCTGATAGCCGACATAGAAAGTTCCGGAAACCATAACCGGTGTATCAAGACGATAAGTAAAAAACGGATAAATTCCTTTCTCCCACTGTACCCTGAGGTTTTTCTGCCGGTAAATAACTTCACCCGGCTTACCATTGTTATTGCGCCATACCAGCAGGTCAAAAAACTGCGAAGGCGCATCTTTGATTTTATTAAAATAAATCCTAAGAGCACGTAGCGTGTCCGCTACATTTATTTTAAAACGGTATGCCAGTTCCGCTCCGGCGGGCTCAAGGCTGTATCCCATTTCGGGAACGCCATCGTCGTAAGCATATTCGTTATAAAATCCCTGCCGGTAAACCATCGAATCCACCAACGGTGGTGAAACCGTGGAGTCGCTGATGTAATGTCTGATCAGATATGACGTGGTATCGCGGTCATAATCAAGCGAAAAGAGGCTGTTTACGGGAGGACAGGCCTGCGCTGCACCACAACCGCTGTTACAATTCTGAAATCCAAACTTATAAAAGGGAGGCAACGTACAGTTTCCGCCATCATAGCTATAAGCAAACAAGCCATTTACCTGGCTTACTTCATAATAATAATGAATTTTATGGCTGGTTTTATCGAGGTTGTCAATATAAACATGAAAATCAGGCGTTAGCGAATTGGTTGGGTTCGAACGATATTGCCGGTAAGGCATTTGGGTATAATGTTTCAGAAAAACCGGATTTGTACCCGAAAAGCCAATAGCCCGGTGGGTAGTATCTGCTGCTGAGCGGTCTGAATTCAAATAGACATAATCCAAATTCCACTCATCCACATTGCTTTTCCAACCCGGATTGATGTTATTGGCAATGCTGGCATAATTAAAAAACCGAAACTGAAAACCTTTATAAAAGCAGGCAGTATCGCGTATAGGCACCATCACCTGGACAAAGTCTTTTCCGTATTTTTTTTGAAAATCCTTTAATGTCATCCCCGGCACTTTCCACACCGTATGCCAGGCAGTTCCGGGAGTAAAAACCGAATCGCAGGGAAACAGGATGCTGTCGCCCCAAACCAGCGTTTTATAATTAACAAGATAAAAACCGGTATCGCATGGCGCTTTTGCCCGTAAAGTATCTAAGGGATGCAACGTGTCCTGTGGAGTGTTCAGAAAATTGTTTACCGAAATCCAAATCGAATCAATGTGCGAAAAAACCGTATTGCCGGTCAGTTCACGAAAGGCCAGCACCAGCGAATCACCGGTTTCCGGCGCATCACCCATCCCCTGCGGCTGATAATAAAAGCTCAGGTAAAGCGAATCGGCAGGACTGAGCTTTACGGGTGCCGGAACAAAAACCGAATCAAGGCGCAAAGGTTGTGAAGTAAGCCTGTCCGCTTTAAAAGGTTCGGAACGCGCCGCACCATAGACATTTCCCGTTGAGTCGAGCGCATCAAAAGTAGCTACCCATTGGTTGGGGGGGCGATAACAAAAACTGTTGTTGATAAATGTTGCTCTTTCAACCCAACGATGACTGTCGGGGAACACCCGTGAAGTAGTGAAGTCATCAAAAAAAGGGAGCGTGAGCAAAGACGCCTGCCTCTGAGCAGCAGTCTTGAAACCCGCATTCTCTTTCATTTTCAGAGCCTGACGTTCCACAATATAGTTGACAGGAAGCCCGGTTAAAACTTCCTGTGCATGCAGCGCCGGCACTACAATAAGCACAAATACCGCTATGATCAACCGGCGTTTTATCATGGCGTCTGAGATTGTTGCTGTACCTGCGCCGAATCCTGAGGTATGGTCTCAGCCTGCACCTGTGGCATGGTATCAACCAGCATTTGATGTATATATTCCTTAAAGTCAAAGTTTTTGTCCGAACGGTACCAGATATCCACCGGGCTTCCCATATCCATAATCGAATGGCTTATGAAATCGGGGTCTGTTTTATATACCCGCGCAGTAGTCGTATCATCGCCATCCAGAAAATACTCATGACCTACATTCAAAGAAGCATAATGCAAAGCCTCATGTGCCTCTTTTATTTTCTTACCAATGATAAACGGGATAGGAACAGGCCCGGGATGGCTCCCTTTACCCACCACCAAACCGATGGCTATTCCTTTAGGAATTTTCGTTCCCACTTCTACAGGCTCTCCATTCAGCAGCTGGTCCACAACGGCATTTTTTGCGAAATAATCCACATATTGAAGCGCCTGAACTTTCAGCCCTTTGCCTTCAAGCAACACTAACGCTTGTCGTAACGACAGATTCCGCAGGTCGGGCATTGTCACCATCTCCGGCTTTTTGGCCACAACAGTAAGGTAAACATGCCGGCCTTTTTTCACCGTGGCGCCCGGCAAAGGATTCTGCATCACAATGGAACCGGGAGCATGACGTACGTCATATACCGAATCAATAACAATTAAATCAAAATATTGACTGAAGTCTTTTTCCTTTAAATCAGGTATCGTCTGCCCGGTAAAATCAGGAACGAGATAGACCTCTCCATGACGGGTAAAAACATTTAGAAACTCAAAAATCCCCCAAATAATTACCAACGTTAACACAATGGAAATCAGAATTTGGAGATAAAATTTCTTTTGTCCCAGAAAATAAAAAAAACCCATGTTTGAATTTTTAATCGAAAGTTTCGTTTAAAACGACTATAAACATTAACTTTGTTCAACAATTAATATTGAAGTTGTTTAAAGTTGAATTGAGAATCTACGAGAAATATCTTGACTTCATTGGACTTCAGCTATTTTTTATTTTATAGCCATGGCTATGAAATAAAAACCGAGCTTCGCCACTAAAGCCAATATATTCCTCTCGAAAATCCCATTTAACTGTAAATAACTTCATTGTACAACAGTTCGACAAAGGTATAAATTATTGGGAAGGAAAAATGAGAATTTCCGGCTCTGTAAAAAATCACAAAGCGATTAATTATGAAGAACATAGCCATTGTTTGCGGAGGCCATTCTGGTGAATTTGAAATTTCAATGGCCAGTGGCAAGGTGGCCTTCAAACATATTGACAGAAAAAAATACTGCCCGTTTCTTATCGCGATAGAAAAAGAACAGTGGAACTGGCTCGCCGACGACAGAGAAAAAGTTCCGGTTAACAAAGCGGATTTTACCATAGAAAAGGATGGTGAAACCATCCGGTTTGATGCCGTTTTCAATGCCATCCATGGCACTCCCGGTGAAGATGGCAAACTTCAGGGCTATTTCGATTTGCTGGGCATCCCTTATACCTCCTGCGGTGTGGATACTTCGGCATTGAGTTTCAACAAATTTCTGTGCAACAGGTTTATACAGTCGTTTGGCATCAAAACAGCCGCCTCTTTTTCCTTTTTAAAAGGAGAAAAAACAGATAAAATGGAAATATTAAAACAACTCGGGCTTCCGGTTTTTGTTAAACCTTCGGGAAGCGGCTCCAGCGTGGGCATTTCCAAAGTCAACACCCCGGAAGAATTTGATGAGGCCATTGAAAAGGCCTTTCGGGAAGACAACCGGATACTCATTGAGGAGGCCATCGTCGGTCGTGAAATTGCCTGTGGGTTGGTAAAAAAAGGTTGCGAATTATTGGTTTTTCCACTTACCGAAATTATCTCACAAAATGACTTCTTCGATTATGATGCCAAATATACCCACGGAAAAGCACACGAAATAACCCCCGCCGACCTCACACAGAAAGCAGAAACCGACATCAAAACACTCTCTTCGTTCCTCTACCGGCAAATAGACTGCAAAGGTTTTGTTCGTTTCGACTATATCCTCACCGAAAAAGAGCTTTACTTCTTAGAACTCAACTCCATTCCAGGCATGACCGAAGCCAGCATCATCCCCAAACAGGCAGAAGCTTTCGGGCTGACAAAAAAAGAGCTCTTCACCATGGTGGTGGATAATTTGTTTTTGTAAGCAAAACAGGTAAAAATATGGATTTTCAGAAATGTGCACTTGTTTTGCCTTGGTTTTTTGAAAATTGGCACTCAACTATGCCAATTATAATTCTAAATTACCGATAAATAAATCGAATTATTAGAGCCCCCCCTCTTATCTTTATTACGGCAGAAAGTCTTTCAACAAGCCTAAGCTATTGAAAGATTTTCAAACAATAAGAGGTAAAAAGAAAAATTTATATCGGTAATTCCGGGCACTTGTTGGTGTAATCGGGGAGTAAGTAATTTACAACGGTTGCTATCCTGCCATTGTTTCCAAAACAAAACAAAAGAGGCTGTTTGGATATTTCGGTTCTAACAGTGCCACTTTAAAAGATCAGGTAACTTGCCTGTCTCAATGAACTACCTCGACCCAAGGGTACGAGGTATCAAGTAGGAATTCCTTTTCTATTTCGACGCAGAGCGTCGGGGAATTAAACCCAAAAAATGAATTAAACAATAAAATGCGGCACGCAGCATAGCCCAACCGTTATGGGCAAGGCGAAGAAAAACCAGAACAATGAAAGAAATTTTTTTAGCAAATAAAAAACTAAAAGGAAATGCCACCGCACAAATAGCACATTTGGTTTTTTGCCGACACGCAAAAAAAGCCAACCCGAAAAAACCAAAAGAGCTATTTTTTAGCCAACGCTCAGACAAAAACAAGTATCTTTACGAATTGAATCAAGGAATTAATATATGGCAAAAAAGAATAATAACGGAACAGACGAACCATTGGAAAAACAACTATGGAAATCGGCTGACAAATTGAGGAAAAACATTGATGCAGCGGAATACAAACATGTTGTACTCGGATTGATATTTTTAAAATACATCTCTGATGCTTTTGAAGAACTTTTTGAAAAGTTAAAATCCGGAGAAGGAGAATACACAGGAGCAGACCCCGAAGACAAAGACGAATACAAAGCTGAAAATGTGTTCTTCGTGCCAAGTGATGCACGTTGGAATTTTCTTTTATCAAAAGCAAAACAACCGACCATTGGAAAAACCGTTGATGAAGCGATGGACGCAATTGAAAAGGAAAACCCATCATTAAAAGGTGTTTTGCCAAAAGTTTATGCACGCCAAAATCTTGACCCAACAAGTTTGGGTGAACTCATTGATATGATTGGAAACATTGCCCTTGGCGATGCAAAATCAAGAAGTGCCGATATTCTCGGACACGTTTTTGAATATTTCTTAGGTGAATTTGCTCTTGCCGAAGGGAAAAAAGGCGGACAGTTCTATACTCCAAGAAGTGTTGTAGAACTATTGGTTAAAATGTTGGAGCCATACAAAGGACGAGTTTTTGACCCTTGTTGTGGTTCTGGTGGAATGTTCGTGCAATCTGAAAAGTTTGTTACTGAACACCAAGGAAAAATAAATGATATTTCAATTTACGGACAGGAAAGCAATCAAACCACTTGGCGCTTGGCAAAGATGAATCTTGCCATTCGTGGGTTGGACAGTTCTCAGGTAAAATGGAATAACGAAGGCTCGTTTTTAAATAATGCACATAAAGATTTAAAATCTGATTACATCATTGCAAATCCGCCATTTAATGTAAGCGATTGGAGTGGTGATTTATTGCGTAAAGATGGGCGTTGGCAATATGGAACACCACCAACAGGAAATGCCAACTATGCCTGGATACAACATTTCATTTATCATCTTGCACCAAGCGGACAGGCTGGTTTTGTTTTAGCAAAAGGCTCTTTAACTTCTAAAACTTCGGGAGAAGGAGATATTAGACAAAAACTAATTGAAGAAGGCTTGGTTGACTGCATTGTAAATCTTCCTGCCAAATTGTTTTTGAATACACAAATACCTGCTTCCTTATGGTTTATGAGCCGTAATCGTAGCAATGGAAAATACAGAGACCGAAGCAATGAAATTCTTTTTATTGATGCCCGAAATATGGGACATTTAATAAACCGTAGAACACGAGAACTCTCAAAAGAAGATATACAATTAATTGCCGACACTTACCACAACTGGCGAAATCCTGATGGGGATTATGAAGATGTAAAAGGTTTTTGTAATGCTGCAAGTATAGAGAGAGTAAAAGAATTGGATTATGTTTTAACTCCAGGACGTTATGTTGGTTTGGTTGACGAAGAAGATGACTTTGATTTTAACGAACGCTTTACAAGTTTAAAAGCCGAATTTGAAGAACAGTTAAAAGAGGAAGCAATTTTAAACAAACGTATTGCTGAAAACCTTGCTAAAATTGATCTGTCTGTGCGTAACACGCAGACAGGGCTGAAAGATGAGTAGTTTTAATTCCCCCGAATTCGAGGGTTTTAGAAATAACAGGTCGAATTTGACCTGTTTAAAAAGGAATTTGTTATGATTAAAAAAAATACAAAAATAGAAGTTAAGGGTGTAGAAGTTGCTTTTACTCAAACCCGGCAAGAGGATTTTATTTGCATAACTGACATTGCAAAATTTAAGAATCCTGAAGCTCCAAGAGATATTATAAAAAATTGGATGCGAAGCAAAAATACTATCGAGTTACTCGGACTTTGGGAAAAACTCAATAACCCGAATTTTAAACAGGTCGAATTCGACCTGTTTAGAAATGAAGCCGGTTACAATCATTTTGTTTTGTCTCCGCAAAAATGGATTTCTACAACCAATGCCATTGGTTTACAATCTAAATCCGGGCGATATGGAGGAACTTATGCACACATCGACATTGCATTGGAGTTTGCTTCCTGGGTTTCGGTAGAATTCAAATTTTATCTGATTAAGGAATTTCAATACCTAAAAAGCCAGCAGTCAAAAGAACTTGACTGGAATATTAAACGACAACTTACCAAAATAAATTACCGCATACATACCGATGCCGTAAAGGGAAACCTGATACCCGATAATCTTACTCCCAAGCAAACAAGTTTTGTGTATGCCAACGAAGCCGATGTATTAAATATGGCTCTATTTGGAAAAACCGCTAAACAGTGGCGAGACGAAAACCCCGATAAAAAAGGTAATATCCGTGATTATGCCAATGTAAGTCAACTGGTTTGTCTGGTAAATCTTGAAAACCTGAATGCTGTTTTTATTAACGAAGGCTACGAACAAAGCAAAAGACTTGAAAAACTAAACCAAATTGCCATACAACAGATGAAAATTTTGGTGGAAAACCATTCCGTTAAATTGTTGAATGACCAGTCTGCGTCCGCAGGACAGGCAGGTAAAAAAGGGAGTGGTAATGAGTAAGTGGAAGGAAGTAAAACTGGGAGATTTCTTTAAAGTAAAACACGGTTTTGCTTTCAAAGGAAAGAACATAACAACAGAAGAAACATCAGATATTTTGGTAACACCAGGTAATTTTCATATTGGAGGTGGATTCAAATCTGATAAATTCAAATATTTTAATGCTGAATATCCGAATGATTATATTTTACAAAAGAATGACATTGTTATTACAATGACTGATTTAAGCAAAGAAACTGACACTTTAGGATATTCTGCCAAAATCCCACAATCAAATAACGGAGAAAAG
>CAJVXP010000021.1 GCA_913009685.1 uncultured Bacteroidota bacterium | reverse complement strand
TTTTTTTATGTCTTTTTTTTTTTTTTTTTTTAATGATACGGCGACCACCGAGATCTACACTCTTTCCCTACACGACGCTCTTCCGATCTAGCAGGAAACCATTAAGGTTTCTCATAAAAATCCCGAGGTGGTTGAACTTTACCAAAGGTTCCTTAAAAAACCACTGAGTCATAAGAGCCACGAACTTTTGCATACAACTTACTCAAAACGTGAAGTTTTAATGTAATAAAAATGGGACATGCCAACATAAATAAAATAGTATTTACTGTTAAGGACCGATGCAGGGTATGCTACACTTGCGTTCGCGAGTGTCCCGTAAAAGCCATTAAGATTATCAATGGGCAGGCGGAAGTAATTCACGAAAGATGCATCGGCTGCGGTAATTGTGTTTTAGTGTGCAGCCAGGGAGCCAAAGTTTTTCTTGATGCCAAACAGAACGTTATAGACCTGCTTAAAGAAAATAAAAATGTTGCAGCCTGCATTGCTCCAAGTTTCCCTGCCGAATTTTATGATTTGAACGATTATAAAATTTTTGTAGGAATGCTTAAAAAACTCGGCTTCCGCAAAGTTGTCGAAGTGGCGTTTGGTGCTGACCTGGTTTCGCGAAAGTATCAGGAAATTTTGTCGGACAATCAAAACAAGACATACGTATCTTCCGACTGCCCGGCTATTGTTTTCTATGTCGAACAATACTACCCTGACCTGATTGATTCGCTGGTTCCTGTTGCATCGCCGATGGTGGCAATACACCGGATAGTAAAAAAGATTTATGGTGAAAATATAAAAACCGTTTTCATTGGTCCCTGCATTGCCAAGAAAGTGGAATCGGATGAAGTGGACATGGTATTGACTTTTAAAGAGTTACGCGAAATATTCAAGATGGAAGAAATTGTTCCGGACACCGTTAAACCTTGCGACTTCGACCCGCCAAGGGCCGGAAAAGGTTCGGTTTTTCCGGTAAGCAGGGGTATGTTGCAAAACATGGGTAAAGAAGACAGTATTGTTGATGGTGATATCATTGTAGCTGAAGGCAAAAAATTCAAAGGGGTTATCAGTGAATATGTCAAGCAAAAAAACAAACAAAATTACCTCGAACTGCTTTGCTGCGAAGGTTGTATTATGGGGGCCGGAATGTCAGAAACAAACAGTTTGAAACGCTTTGCCCGACGCTCGCAAGTAAGTGATTATGTAAAGTCAAAATTGAGCAATCTGGATGAAAAACAGTGGAAAGAAGATTTGCTAATGTTTTCGGATTTGGACATCTCACAATCATTCAGGGTGAATGATATCGATGAAAAAGTACCTGATGAAAAAGAAATAAAAGCTGTATTGTTGAAAATGGGAAAGAAGTCGCCCAACGATTTTCTTAACTGCGGCGCATGCGGTTACGATACCTGCCGCGAACATACCATCGCTATTATCCAGGGACTTGCCGAAGAGGAGATGTGTTTGCCATATTTAATTGGCAAGCTTCATGATACTATTTACGATTTAAATGTTTCGCACGACAAACTGGCCAATATGAAACAAGCACTTCGCCAATCGGAAAAATTGGCAAGCATGGGACAGCTTTCCGCCGGTATTGCACACGAATTGAATAATCCACTTGGTGTGATTACAATGTATGCCGATATATTAAAAGAAGAAGTTGACGAAACAAATCCCATTGCAAAAGACCTGGAACTGATTGTGGAACAGGCTGACAGATGTAAAAAGATTGTTGGCGGGTTACTTAATTTTGCCCGAAAAAATCAGGTGATACTTTCCGACGTGCATATTGAAGAATTCTGTAAACACAGTCTGCAATCGGTAGTTGTACCCGAAAACATAACAATAACATTTCGTTCCAAAGTATCTGACCCTGCTGTTTGTCTGGATAAAGACCAAATGATGCAAATGTTAACCAACCTTGAAAAGAATGCAGTCGAAGCAATGCCTGAAGGCGGTGAACTTACGCTGGAATTGTCGGATACGGACAATGAAATTGAAATTGTTGTAGGCGACACAGGAGTGGGAATTCCCGAAGAAAATACCGATAAAATTTTTACGCCGTTCTTTTCAACCAAAGGAATAGGAAAAGGAACAGGCTTGGGATTACCGCTCATTTACGGCATTATCAAAATGCATAAAGGCAAAATTAGCTTTGTATCGAACGCCAATCCCGGGAAAGGACCAACAGGAACAAAATTTATTATTAAAATCCCAAGAAAAGAATCGAATTGTTAATTGGAAAAAATTAGAGCAATGAACAAAAAAGAAAACACAGTCTTGCTGGTTGACGATGATGTCGATTTCAGAATTCAGGTTAAAATGCAGCTTGAACAGATGGGCCTGGACGTGATTACAGCCGACAGCCAAAAAGAAGCAGAAGCCATTCTCGAAGAAACCAAACCCGATTTGGCCATTTTCGATTTGATGATGGAAAACCAGGACAGCGGATTTATTTTGAGCTACAAGCTTAAGAAAAGATATCCTGATGTACCGGTTATCATTGCCACGGCCGTTACCGCCGAAACAGGAATGCTCTTTTCTACCGAAACAGAAGAAGATAAGAAATGGATCAAGGCTGATTTGTATGTCGAAAAAGGCATCAGAAATGACCAGCTGTGTCGCGAAATTAAAAAGCTTTTAAAATTTTAATATTATGAAAAAACTAAAGGTTCTTATAGTTGATGACGAACCGGGTATCAGGTCAGGTATCGAGCGAATTCTTCGAAACTATGCTGTTGGCTATCCTTTTATGGATGAGGATTTTGGCTACGAAATACTGGAGGCCGGGACCGGTGAAACTGCTATAGATATTATCAATAACAATCCTATAGATGTCATCCTGCTCGACAACAAACTCCCCGGCATTCAGGGGGTGGAAGTCCTGGAATACATCAATAAAAAACAATACGATGCTGTTGTAATGATGATTACATCCTACGCATCACTCGAGTTGGCAGTGAAAGCCACTAACATGGGAGCCTACAACTTTGTCCCTAAGCCTTTTACCCCTCAGGAATTGAAAGCAGCCATCGAAAATATTACCAAACATTTGTTTTTGAAACGGATGACCCGCAAAATGAACAAAGAAGGTAAACAACTCAGATTTCAGTTTCTGTCAGTATTATCACACGAACTTAAATCACCCATCAATGCTGTGGAAGGCTATTTGAAAATAATGCAGGAAAAACAGGTGGGAGATAACATCGATGATTATCAGGCAATGATTGACCGATCACTCGTGCGCTTAAAATCAATGCGTAATCTAATCATCGATTTGCTGGATTTAACAAAACTCGAATCGGGTAAGAAAAACAGGGAAATTAAGAAGGTGGATTTGTCGGAAATAAGCAAAATGGCCGTTGATACCGTCGAACCGTTGGCTATTCAAAAAAATGTCAAAATATATTTCAATTCAAAAGAAAACATCCTTTTTAATGCCGACCCCGAAGAAATGGAAATCATTTTTAACAATTTACTTTCCAATGCCATAAAATACAACAAACCAGACGGAAAGGTGAACTTTTCTATTTCCAACAGTGCTGATAAAATTATTGTTGTGGTTGAAGATTCCGGTATAGGAATAGATAAAGAAGATATTCCCAGACTGTTTCACGAATTCAGCCGTATCAGAAATTCTAAAACCAAAGATATCACCGGTAGTGGTTTAGGGCTTTCCATTGTTAAGAAACTGGTTGATCTCTACAACGGAGAAATAAAAGTTGACAGCACCCCCGATGCGGGGAGTGTTTTTACGGTAGTTCTTCCCATGTAAGATTTTTTAAAATAAGGATTATGAAATTTGTTCCCGAAAAATATTCAATAGCAGACGAGCCGATGAAACCTTTCATCGACCCTGACGAAATTTGGCAGTTTATTAGTAACACGAAACCTTCCGAACAAGAAATAAAACGGGTGATTGCCAAATCGTTGAACAAACAACGACTGAACTTGCATGATGTTGCTGTTTTGGTAAACACCACGGATGAAAACCAAATTGAAAAGATAAAGAGGGGAGCCCGGCAGCTTAAAGAGAAAGTTTACGGCAATCGTATTGTTCTGTTTGCTCCACTTTATGTGGGAAATTATTGCTGCAACGATTGTAAATATTGTGGCTTTAAGGCCTCTAACAAAAATGCAAAGCGACGAACCCTAAACAATAAGGAGCTGATTGAGAATATTGAAGCACTCGAAGATAATGGCCAAAAAAGACTGATACTTGTCTTCGGTGAACACAGTAAATATTCGGCCGGGTTTATTGCAGATGTTGTAAAAACTGCCTATAAAGTAAAAAACGGTACCGGCGAAATACGACGTGTTAACATTAATGCTGCTCCGATGAATATCGAGGGGTTTCGCAAGGTGAAAGAAGCCGGAATTGGTACTTATCAGGTTTTTCAGGAGACTTACCATCCCGAAGCTTATTTCTGGTATCATCAAAAAGGCAACAAAGCCGACTACGGAAACCGATTAATTTCACTTGACAGGGCACAGGAAGCAGGACTTGATGATGTAGGTATTGGTGCTTTGTTCGGACTTTACGACTGGCGATTTGAGGTGCTGGCACTCGTGCGACATGCCAACCACCTTGAAGCCTGCTACAACGTAGGACCTCACACCATATCTTTCCCGCGCCTTCAGGATGCGCTGAATTTTAAGGTGGATGAAAGATACCGTGTGTCGGATGAAGAGTTTGCAAGAATCGTTGCCATTTTGCGATTAGCGGTCCCTTATACCGGAATGATTCTTACCGCTCGTGAACCCGAACACATTCGAAAAGAAGTGCTGCAATACGGATGTTCACAAATTGATGCAGGCACCAAAATTGAGCTTGGTGCTTATGCTGAAGCAAAACGCACTCAGGAAATTGATAAAGAGCAGTTTCTTATCAACGATTCCCGGAGTCTTGATGAAGTGATTTCAGAATTGCTTGATGAAAATTATCTGCCTTCGTTTTGTACAGCCTGCTATCGTTTGGGACGTACCGGCGAGCATTTTATGGAATTTTCAGTGCCCGGGTTTATAAAAAGATATTGCACTCCAAATGCAATACTTACACTTGCAGAGTATTTGCTGGATTATGCTCCTGAGGGCACGGCAACTAAAGGCTGGAATGTCATTGAAAAAAATATTGAAGAATTAAATGAGGAAAGGATAAAAAATCAAACCCGGGAAAAATTATGCCTTATGAAAGAGGGGAAAAGGGATTTGTATTTTTAATCTTTGCTACTTAAAAAAAAGAGATGAAAGGAAAGGATTTAAAACCACATATCGGTATATTCGGGAGAAGAAATAATGGCAAAAGCTCACTGATTAATTTTCTTACCGGGCAAGATATTGCAATCGTTTCGCCACATTCCGGAACAACCACCGACCCCGTAAAAAAATCAGTAGAAATATTTGGTGTGGGCCCTGCAATAATTGTTGATACAGCCGGTATTGACGATACCGGAGAGCTGGGAAAATTACGAATTGACAAAACATTACAGGTTATTCCAACCATAGATATGGCTATTCTTGTAATTGCAGGTAATCTTTTCAGTGAGTTTGAAAAACAGTTGATAAAGGAATTTACCAACTATTCGATTCCCTTTTTGATTATTCATAATAAATCGGATTTGGTAAGCTTAAATGCCGGATTGTATAAAATGCTAAAAACTGAATATCATGCTGGTATCATTGATTTTAGTGTTCTAAAATCTAACAAAAGGGATGTCCTGATTGAATTAATCAAAAATAAAATTCCCGAAACAGCTTACCGGAAATCATCATTATTTAAAGGAATTGTTCATCCTAAAGATATTGTTTTGCTGATCACACCCATTGATTCGGAAGCTCCCGAAGGCAGAATGATATTACCACAAGTAATGGCCTGGCGCGATATCCTGGATAATGATTGCATCTGTATTTCAGTAAAAGAAACCGAACTTGAGGATTTTATTAAAACAGGCATAAAACCAGCCCTGGCCGTTACCGATAGTCAGGTATTTGAATTTGTTTCCGGGATTATTCCCCAGGATGTCCCGCTGACCAGTTTTAGTATTGTATTTGCCAGATACCGGGGCAATTTTGAGAAATATATCGAGGGAACACCTTTTATTGACAAGTTAGAAGATGGCGACAAAGTACTTATCCTTGAATCATGTACCCATCAGGTAAGTTGTGAAGATATCGGTCGTTACAAATTACCCGTTTGGATAGAGAAATACACTGGAGCAAAGATTGATTTTGAGGTTGTATCAGGATTGTCTAAAATATCAAACCCCATTAACAATTATGAAATGGTCATTCAATGTGGCGGATGTGTTGTTACCCAAAAACAATTACAGGGCAGGTTAAACCCGTTTATTAAAGAAGGGATTCCCGTTTCAAACTATGGCCTGGCAATTGCCTGGATAAATGGAATCTTCAACAGAGTTGTCGAACCTTTTCAGAGCACAATAAATTGATGGTAAAAAGTATATTAAACAAAACTAATCTTTCAAAAGAAGATATTACCATCCTGTTGAATTCGGAAGGGGATAACCGCATCGAGCTACTCAGAAAATCAGCTGAAATTAAAGAGAAACAGGTTGGAAATAAAGTTTATTTAAGAGGCTTGATAGAGTATTCTAATGTTTGTGCCAAAAACTGTTACTATTGCGGAATAAGAAAAGACAATAAAAACGTAACTAAATATACAATTTCAGATCGGGAGGTTATCGACGCAGCCCGTTTTGCTTACAGAAATAATTATGGCTCGCTGGTGCTGCAATCAGGAGAAATTCAAAGCAATGCCTTTGCTGATAAAATTGAAACGCTGTTAAAGCAGATAAAGAAAGTTTCTGATAATCAGCTTGGCATCACGCTTTCGTGCGGTGAGCAGACCGAAGAAGTGTACCAAAGATGGTTTGATGCCGGCGCTCACAGGTATCTGTTGAGGATTGAAACATCAAACAAAGAATTATACGAAAGATTACATCCCAAAGACACTCTTCATAACTGGGATAAGCGGGTGGAATGTTTATATACGCTTAAAAAAACCGGCTACCAGACAGGAACGGGAGTCATGGTCGGACTGCCCTTTCAAACCATTGAAGATCTTGCCGGCGACTTATTGTTTATGCAGCAACTGGATATTGATATGTGTGGCTTAGGCCCTTATATCGAACACAAACACACACCGCTATATCAATACAAAAATGAATTGATCCCTTTAAAAAAACGGTTTGATCTTACCATGAAAATGATTGCAGTTTTAAGAATCATTATGGAAGATATTAATATTGCAGCTACGACAGCTCTTCAGGTAATCGACAAAATAGGCAGGGAAAAAATTATTAAGGTGGGGGCTAATATTATCATGCCAAACATTACTCCCGGAGAATTTCGTGACAGCTATTCCCTGTACCAAAACAAACCCTGTACTGATGAGAGTATGGAAGATTGTAAAAATTGTCTGGAAGCACGCATCAAAATAGCAGGTTGCAAAATTGAGTACGGAAACTGGGGAGACTCATTGCATTACAGGAAAAGCCAAGAAGCACGAGCGTCAGGCAATCGCCTGCTTGTGCCTTGAACCGGTTTTGCTAAGAATCCGCTTCTGTTTTCGTTACCATTAATAAAAAGAATCGTAATTTATTGAAGCTCAACAGGTACATTGTAAGCCGGGATATTCCAACGAGTCTTTATTGAAGAAGTAAAACGCGGGCGGCCACCTGAATGGTTAACGTCCGAAGAGAAAATTCACGCGGCACGGACCTTCTTCTGAGTACATGCAGGTGCCGATGGCATTGATGGGCGTGCAGTTTTTGGTAAAAAACCGGCAATCGGCCGGCACTTTGACTCCCCGCATAATTTCGCCGCAAAGGCAGCCTTCCGGCAGAATCGGTTCAGGCGTTTTCGCATCAAAGAATATTTCTTCCGCGTTGTGCACCCGGTAAGCTCTTTTGATTTTAAACCCACCTCCTTTTATCTTTCCAAAACCTGTCCATTCCGCATCATCCGTTTCAAAAACCTCATCGAGCAGCTGATGCGACCGGGGATTGCCTTCACCAGTAACTACAGAGGGAAACAGGTTTTCCGCCATAGCCGTTTTGTTATTGATTTGTTTTAAAAGATGAAGAATGGCTTCCAACACATCTTCCGGCTCATAGCCACTGATAGCCTGCGGCTTGTGATATTTTCCGGAAATTTTCCGGAAATAATCTGCTCCCATGCCGGCGGCCACTCTTCCGGAGCTGATAAATCCGTCAACAGGTACTTCGTTCCGCTGCAAAATCGCTTCCATGCCCGGCAGCATACGCTTATGATCACACAAAACATGAAAATTAAAAATACCGGCCACTTTAGCCTGTAAAATACCCGCTGCTGTGGACGTTGCCGCCGATTCAAAACCTACGGCGGGAAACACAATCCTTTTCCGGCGGTTCTTTTTGGCCAGCGTCAGCGCATCCATAATGCTGTGTATCACACTAATATCCGCACCGTCCGTCCTGGCCTTTTCCAGCGTGGAGTTGCTCCCTGGAATACCCAGCAAATCGCTGTAAGTGGCGATGATTACATTACGGCGTTTGCTATATTCTACCAACTTATCAATAAATGCCGGAGAAGAGAGACAAGCCGGACAACCCGCTCCGTGGTGGATATGGATCTGCGCCGGCAACAGCCGGTCAAGGTGATGTTTCTGAATAGTTACTTTATAGCCACTGCAAACAGCCATGATATGAACCGGTGAAGTTGCTGACTCCTTTATCTCAGCAGCAAGCTGCCGCATCTTTTCATCCGGGTTGTAGTTTTCATTCCCGCTCATATCGTAGTTTTCATTTTTTCCGTTTCTACAAGGGCATCGTACAGTATTTCAACCGGATGCAGTGCTGTCCGGTCAGTGCCATCTTTAATTTGATGACGGCACGAGGTACCCGGTGCTGCAATCAGCGTTTCTTTGCTGCTGTTTCGTACGGCCGGGAAAAGTACCAGCTCACCCACTTTCATAGAGAGGTCATAATGTTCTTTTTCGTATCCAAAAGCGCCTGCCATGCCACAGCATCCCGAAGGAATTTCTTCTACGGTATAATTTTCGGGAAACCCCAATACAAAAAGTGTCGGTTCGGTGGAGCCCAACGATTTCTGATGGCAATGGCCATGTAGTTTAATGTCTCTTTTTGCCGTGGTAAATTGCTCTTTGGAAATCTTTTCGGCTTTAATTTCCCGTTCCAGAAATTCATCTATCATTAGCGAATTTTTTGCCAGCCGGGAGGCTGCTTCACGCTGATCTTCATCTGCCAGATCCAGATATTCATCACGAAAGGTAAGAATGGCTGAAGGCTCAATACCCACAAGAGGTGTATTTTCCGAAATTTTGTCTTTCAGCATCCGGATGTTGGCATTGGCAATGACTTTGGCTTTCTTCACCAACCCTTTGGAGAGGTAAGTGCGTGCACTTTCCAAATGCCGGGGAAGTACCACCTGGTAACCCAGCTTTGTGAGCAACAGGATAGCTTTTATGCCCACATCGGTATCGTTAAAGCGGGTAAACTCATCGTTAAAAAGATAGATTTTTCCATTAGGAAAAGTACGGTTATTCAACTTGCTGCTGTTTTTCCGAAACCATTTGTCCAACGGAATTTTTGAAAGCAGCGGAAACTTACGCTGCGGCGCAAAACCCAGTATTTTGGCGTTAAGTCCGGAAAGAAGTTTGTTTTGCTGAACAAAGTTGTAAACCGAAGGCATCAGGCTGCCTGTTTGGTTCACTTTGGCAATGTTGGCAATGAGCCGCGAACGTAACGGAACGCCGTGGGCATCGTAGTAATGTTGCAGGAACTCAGCTTTCAGCTTGGTCATGTCCACGCTGGAAGGACACTCCGATTTACACCCCTTGCACATAAGGCAAAAGTCGAGGGTGCGGTAGATTTCCTCGTGATCAAAAGGGTTTTTCTGTCCCGGCTTACTGATAAACTCCCGCAAAATGTTGGCGCGGGCGCGGGTAGTTTTGTCCTCGTCGCGGGTAGCCATGTAGCTGGGACACATGGTTCCGCCTATAGCTGCCGATTTACGACAAATACCGGTGCCGTTACATTTCTCCGCCGCACGCACCACCCCCAAATCTTTGGAAAAGTCAAACCAGGTTTTAATTTTCGGGGTCTCCTGGCCGGGCGTATAACGCAGGCTGGTGTTCATGCGGGGTGTGTCGGTAATTTTTCCCGGATTAAAAATCTTTTGCGGGTCCCAGCTCTGTTTTACTGCTTTAAAAAGGTTGTAAATTTTCTCACCCACCATAAGCGGGATAAACTCACCCCGAAGGCGGCCATCACCATGTTCGCCGCTGAGCGATCCGCGGTATTTTTTTACCAGCTGCGCCGATGCCAGCCCGATTTCATAAAAGAGTTCCACATCCTTTGGGTCTTTCAGGTTCAGCACCGGACGCAGATGCAGCTCTCCGGTGGAGATATGCGCATAATAAACGCACGCTTTCCCGAATTTCTGCAGAACTTCTTTTTCAAAATCAGCAATGTATTGCGGGAGTAATTCGGGAAGTACAGCCGTATCTTCCGTAACAGGCACCGGCTTACTGTCGCCGGGCATGTTACTGAGAATGCCCAGCCCAGCTTTACGCAAATCCCAAACCCGGTCCATTTGCGAACCGGTAACCATAGGAAAATGGTAACCCAGCTTTTCTTTGCGCATAGCAGATTCCATAGCTGCCGCTTTTTCGCGGACAATATCCATGCTTTCTTCAGCAAACTCCACAATCAGAATTGCGCCGGGACTGCCTTTGACAAAAAAGCGGTTTTTTCGTTGTTCGATATTTTCACGTGTGAGTTCCAAAATGGTACGATCCATCAACTCAATAGAATAGGGCCCAAATTTCAATGCTGTCAGATTGGCTTTCAACGATTCGGCAATTGTATCGAGATGAATACAAATTAGTGCTCTGTTTTTGGAAGGCAGCGGAACGAGATTCAGCTTTATTTCTGTGGTCAACGCAAGCGTTCCTTCCGAGCCGGCCAGCAGTTTGGAGAAGTTGAAAGCAACACCGTTGCCGGTGAAGGGGTCCGTTTGCATAAGCAAATCCAGCGCATAGCCGTTGTTTCGTCTTTTCAGTGCAGGATCAGGAAACTGCCGGGAAATCTCTTCGCGAACTTCCTCCTGATCGAGTATGTCACGAATTTTCCTGTAAAGCGCTCCTTCAAGAGTTTGCAGCTGGCATTTTTCTTCAAACTGTTCCCGGCTTAGCGGTCCGAAAATGGCTTCGCTGCCATCACTCAAAAAGGTTCTTACCTCCAGTGTATGGTCACGGGTGCTACCGTAAACCAGTGCGTGAGCGCCGCAGGAATTGTTGCCCAGCATTCCTGCCATCATACACCGGCTGGAAGTGGATGTCTCGGGTCCGAAAAATAGCCCTTTGGGTTCCAGCACTTTGTTCAGTTCGTCGAGTACTACGCCGGGCTGCACCCGAACCCAATGTTCTTTTTCATTTATTTCCAATATCTTGCCAAAATGTTTGGAGATATCTACAATGATTCCGGCACCCACAACCTGTCCGGCAAGTGAAGTGCCGGCCGTACGGGGAATAAGGGAAGTTTGGTTTTCGCGGGCAAACAGGATGAGCTTTTTCAGGTCATCGTCATTTTTCGGGTAGGTAACCGCCAGCGGAACTTCGCGGTAAGCCGAAGCATCTGTAGCGTACATGAGCCTGATGGCCTGGTCAACGAGAATTTCTCCCTGAAAATCCCGCTGAAAGGCGGCCAGTTTTTTCAATATGTGTATTTCTTTCTCTTCCATTTAAAACAAAGTATTGATGATGACTTCCGAAAAACGATTGTCTGCCAGGATTTTTCGCAGGTGGATTTTGTCGTGCTTTTGTCCCAGCAATTTTTGTTCTGTCTTTTCCTGTTGCTTTCCTTCAAAAACAAGTTGTATGTCAGCAATTATTCCCTCTTTCACCTCCAAAGCAACCTGAAACTTTCCGTATTCCGTATCCTTTTCCTGTCGGATGGAATATTTTGGCGAATAGCCCATAATCCACTCCCAGCGTGTATATTTTTCCTCCACAAGTTTTTCGATGGCCAGTTGCTCTTCCGGTGTAATATCCGCCGTTGTGCTAATGTGATAGTAATCTTTTAAAAACAGTTCCAACTGCTGCATAAAAGCTTCCGTTGTTACCGGATTTTCAAGATAACCGGCAATATTTCCTACCGTAGCCCGGATGGATTTTATGGATTTGTCAATGATGTGGCCGTTACCGGGATAGATGACTTTTTCCAGCCTGTCCAAATCTACATTATAAAGGAATGTCCCGTGATGTATAACTCTGTTTTTGAAAACATGGGCCGAGTTGCCGGAAAACTTTTTGCCGTTTACCGTCAGATTGTTTTTTCCTTCAAAGGAAGCTTCTAACCCGAATTGTTTCAGAAAATCGATGACCGGCTGTGTGAATTTATAGAAATCAATGAGCTGATATGCTTTGCGGGAAGAAGAAATTTGGGTCAGGTTTATGTTTCCCAAATCGTGGTAAACCATGCCGCCGCCGGAGATACGCCGTATGACCGGGATGTTGTTTTCGTGAACGAAATCCATATTCACCTCTGCCATAACGTTCTGATGTTTACCCACCACCACCGAAGGCTCACTTTGCCACAACATGAGCACATCTTCGCGGCTGTTTTTCAGGAAATACTCCTCAGCAGCAATATTAAAAAACGGATTTGTTTGCGGTCGCCGGATAAAAATCATGGCCATTTAATTTGCAGACAAAGGTAGGAAAATAGGAAATTAGCAGCAGGCCGGATTTGGAAGATGCTTGTGGTGCGACACGGTCGGGGTAGCCAACTTCCACATCAACCCCTTTAGTATTCGGTGCGAAAGGCCTGTTCTTTAGTGCATAGGAATTCTTTTTTTATTTCTTCTATTCTTTCACTTCGCGACAGGTGATGCTTTATTCTATTGTCCCGGATATAGGCTATGGCATTATTCAGATACCTTTCGTCTCTTATTTCACTTTTCCCGAATTTTTGCGTCCAGAGGGAATTATACTTCTTTTTTCCGGTATTATTTTCGATATTCTTCGAGGGAAGTTTCTCGAGGGGATATTCCTCCCGGACAAGGGGACGTTCCCCGAGGACAAGGGGCCGTTCCCCGAGGACAAGGGGACATGTCCCCTTGTTTATCCCGTTTTCTATATTATATTTTCGTCCGCTTTTCGCTTTTATTTTCCCTACTATTTTCGAGAGTTCTTCTTTTTCACATACGATGAGCAGGTGCATATGGTCGCCACACATATTATATTCTATTACATTCAGGTTATCCTCTTTTACAATATCAGCAACTACCCCGGTAATAAGTATCTCGTCTTTCTCTTCAAGTGGAATTACAGCTCCGGGTCTCACATGGTTATCAAACATCCGTTGCGAATACCTCGAATTGTGCAGGGCTGTTGTAACGTGCCAGGCTTTTTTCTTTTTTTCATAACTTATGATAACATCATATTTCCCCAAAGCACCCCGATTCAAGACCATTTCATAATTTCCGTAAAGTTAGAAAACTTATTGATAATGAGAAGTTTTTTGAAGAAATAACATTATTTTAAAATGACTCATCACTGTTTTTTGCATAACCGTTCGTCAGTAAAATTTGCTATCCGTATTTAGCATGGCGACACTAATAATACCAGCCACGAATGTAAGAATCCTCTTTTCAACTTTGCAGGCATTAATGCTTCTCTCTCCGGAAAAGGGGCGCTTTGCGAACAATTATTTCCAGCCCGAATAACATTTACGGCTTTCAAACGTTTCACTATCACCTGTTGATAAGTTATGCAACCACAGGGAGCAAAAAAGAGACTTCTCCCTATTTTTATAAAAATATTATTGAAACAACTGCATGAAAATAAGCCGCTGTAAATCAGGAATTTTAATCCTGCTCTTCTGGGGGATTTTCCAGGGAGCATGGGCACAAAAAACGGACTTCTATCAATCGCCGGGCAAACTTTACCGGAAGGCTCTGGAACTTTATCAGGATGGAAATTACGGTGCCGCCGGTCAAATGTTTGACCTCTACCTGAGCCGGTTGCCGGAGAAACAGAACCTGAAAGCGGAAAACGCTACCTATTATGCTGCGTCCTGTGCCGTAAAGATGAATGAGACCGATGCTCTGGTGCGACTCAGCCGCTTTATAAGCCACTACCCCGAAAGTGTATGGCTGCCGGCTGTGAAATTTTCCATGGGTGTCAGCTATTTCAACAACCGGCGTTACAGCCAGGCGTTGAAGGTGTTTAACGATCTTCTGGAAGTAAATCTGAACGCGCAGCAGCGGTTAGAGTATGCCTACAAAAAAGGTTACTGCCTGCTGAAACGCAACAAAACCGATGAAGCTATGGCATTTTTCCAGGAGGTAATGGGTACGGATAGTCCGTATGCCGCACCGGCTGCTTATTATTACGGTTACACGCAGTATGAGCTGGGAAACTACGATGGCGCGCTGAAAGCCTTTTCACTTATAAAAGACGACCCGCGTTTCCGGCAGACTATCCCCATTTATCTAATGTATATTTATTACCAACAAACCGCTTACAACAAGGTGGTGGAACTGGGCGAAAAATATCTGCCATCGGTCAAATACAGGCTGAAGCCCGTAATGAACCGGCTAATTGCCAACAGTTTGTATGAGCTGAACGATTATGCCGGCGCCTTGCCTTATTTTATGGCTTATGAAAAACCGGCACGTAACAGTATCAAGCCGGACGAGGCTTACCGGCTGGGATACACCTACTTTAAAAATCAGAAATACACCGAAGCCGGTTATGATTTCCAGCAGGCTACCGGGGCCGGCGATCAGGTGGCGCAGGATGCCTGGTACTACCTGGGGCAGTGTTATCTGAAAACCGCTCAGCCTGTTGCTGCACAGAACGCCTTTGTGTCAGCTTACAAAATGAACAAAACCAATGAAACCGGGGTGCAGTCGTTGCTGGCCTATGCCCGTGTGAGCATCCGGCAGAAAGGCGACCGCAACCGTAATGCCATTGCCATGGTGCAGGATTTTATCAACAACGACGGCGTCAGTTTGCAATGGCGTTCGGAAGCTGCGGCTTTGCTGGCTCAGCTTTATGTGAACACGCACAACAACCTCGCGGCCATTTCTTCCATTGAAAGGTCAGGGGTGCGTCAAAAGAGCCTGCAGGAGGCTTATCAGAAACTGGCTTTTACGCAGGCCTCTGATTTTTACAACCAGCGGAATTTTGTCCGGGCGCTGACCTATTTTAAAAAAGCGGGAAGATACAGCAGCGACCCGGAAATCCACCTGAAAAGTCTGTATTGGGAAGCGAACTCTTACTACCAACTGCGACAATATTCGAGAGCCACACAGGCCTGCAAGATATTCCTTACCAGCCGCGGGGCAACCCGCTCCGACTTGTACGTCCCGGCTTATTACGACCTGGCTTACAGCTATTTCAAGCAAAAGAACTATCCACAGGCCATTAGCTGGTTTAAACGTTTTCTGAACCGGCGATACCGCAACCCGTCCATGACGGCAGACGCACAGCTGCGCATTGCCGATAGTTACACGCTTATGGAAAAATATGCACTGGCACATCCGTGGTATCAGAAAGTCATTGCGTCAGGTGGCCGGAATGCCGGTTATGCTTTGTATGAAGAGGCTTTTTGTTACGGTGCACAAACGCAGTTTGGTAAAAAGATCAAAGTCCTGCAGCAACTGGTGCAGCAGTATCCCGACTCTCCTTATTACACGAGAGCCGTGTATGATATTGCTTCCACCTATACCAGCACGCTGAATAATCCACGTGAAGGGATTGCTTATTTCCAGCGTATTGTGAAAGAGAAACCCCGCAGCAGCTATGCCCGTATGGCTAAAGTGAAAATAGGATTGCTTTATTACAAAAACAACCAGTACGACCGCGCCATCAAAGAGCTGAAAGAGGTTATTGCCGCCTACCCCGCTTCGGGAGAAGCGCGCGTGGCCCTCAGTACATTGGAAAGTATTTACAAAGACAAGGGCGACCCGGCGGCCTATTTTGCTTATGCACGCACACTGAATTTTGTTCAGATATCTAAAAATCAGGAAGATTCGCTGACTTTCTCGGTAGGTGAAGATGCCTATCTTGCCGGCAACTGCTCCCGTACGGAGGCGGCGCTGCACAGCTATTTGCGACAATTCCCCGGAGGAGGCTTTGTGTTGAAATCCTGGCATTATCTCGCCGAATGTTATGCACGCCAAAAGGATACCATTTCGGCACTGACCTATTATGAAAAAATCATAGCCTGGCCGGAAAATGACTACAGTCTGCCTTCGCTGGTGAAAGCAGCACGCATGGAATATGCCCGCCGGAATTACGCAAAAGCCGCAGTATTTTATCAAAAAGTGCAACCTCTCGCGGAGGAGCCTTCTCTGAAACTGGAGTCCCTCGATGGCCAAATGCGGGCTAACTTTTTGTCAGCCAACCTGAGCCGGGCGGCAAAAGCTGCCGGCGAACTTATCCGAATGCCGGATGTGAGTGAAGACCAGACCGTTTACGCCCATTATGTGCTGGCAAAAGCAGCCTGGAAAACCGGCAACCTGACAACGTCTCAACGCGAATTCGGCATTACCGACAAGCTGAGTAAAGGCAAACGTGGCGCCGAGTCGAAGTACTACCTCGCTTTGATAAGTTTCAAAAACAAAAAATATGACGAAACTGAAAAGCTGGTTTATGCTTTGTCTGACCGGTATTCCACGGAGACTTACTGGGTTGCCAAAGGTTTTATCCTGCTGGCAGACGTTTACGTGGCAAGGGGCAACATTTTCCAGGCACGCGAAACGCTGAAAAGTATCGTGGCTAACTATCCGGGCAACGATTTAAAACAGCTGGCCCGGAAAAAGCTGGCTGCACTTCCGGCAGAAAAATCAACCGTTTCCAAAAAACATAACAAACAGAAGAAATAATGAGCATGAAAATCGTTCGAGATAAACTCTTATTTTTCACCTTCGGCATATTGTTGAGTTCAGCAACTGTTTTCGGGCAAAGCAAGGCCGATACGTTAAAGCAAAAGCACAACGAAAGTGTCACTATCTACGGCAGCAGCCGTCCGGTTACCGGGCAAGCCCTGAAAATAAATCGTAAACCGCAGGCGCCGGCGTTGGAGATGTCAATGGTTCCGTTTACGACCGGCTTCTCCGATATAAAAGTTCCCACCACCATTCATTTGAAAGAGATAAAACCCACTTCGCACATCCCGGCCACACAACAGGAGATGCCCTGGAAAAATCTGCTGACTATGGGACTGGGCAGCAGGATAAGCCCGTTGCTCGAATATTTTTATTCCGGCGGGAAGCCGAAACACTACCTGCTGACTGTCCACCTGCTGCATCACTCCTCGTTTTTGAATATTAAAAACTACCTGCCTTCGCCTTATACTTACTCAAAAGCCGGCATTAGTTACAATAAATATTTCCGGTATCATGTGCTGTCCATCAGGGGCGATTACCGCATTAGTACCAACCGGTATTACGGATACAACACCAAAGGCGATACGTTGAATTATGACAAAAACGACGCCAGCCTGAAACAATATTACCAGGTGGCACGCTTTGGCGTGGAATACTCCAGCAGCTACCGGAACAACTACAAACTGCATCACCTTTTCAGGGCAAATACTTATTATCTTTCCGACAAACATGGCATGTCGGAAACGAATGTACACTTTGATTTCGACCTGCACAAAGGGTTCAGAGTCAGTAAGATTTTCAATCATCAGCAACTTGGACTGGAGGGTAATTTTGACTATTTCCAAAACAAAGCAACCGCTTTGTATGCAGGTTATCAGTTGAAAGAGGATTATTACGCCCGTGTTTTTCCTTATTTTGACGCACGTTACGGCATTTTTTCTTTCAGGGCGGGACTTAATTTTGAATGGCTGAAAACGGAAAGCGCGAAGCTTCATTTTTATCCTTATCTTCTCGTAAATGTGAATGTTGCGCCAGGTGTTTTTTCCTTTTTTGGCGGAGTTGACGGAGGCTTGAAAAAAAATTCCCTTTTGGATTTAAGTCGCGAAAATCCCTATCTCGGCTCAGACCAAAATCATTTTTATTGGGAGAATACAAAATTTGAAGTTTTCGGAGGATTTCGGGGGAATATTGCCCGGCGTTTCGGTTTTGAGGTTAGGGCCGCTTACCGCAAATTCTCCAATATGGCTTATTTTGATTACATAAATTATTTTATGGACCCTTTTCTCAATGATCAGGTCGGCTATGTCCCGTTTAAAAACCAATTTTATGTTTTCTATGCCTATGGCCACGTTTTTGATCTGACAGGAAGTTTGACATATGGAAACACCCCAAATCTGGATATCTGGCTGAAAGGAGAGTATCATAGTTATTCGCTGGAAAGATATGTCAAACTGTATTATAAACCACTATTCAGTATGCGTCTCGGGGCTTCTTATCTTATCAATAAGAAGATTAAACCATGGGTTGAAGTGTATTATATGGGTAAGCGTTGGGCCTCTTATTGTCTTTATGGTTTTTCCACGAGTGTCTTCCTCAATAATAATTATTACCTCAGCCAATATTTTGACATCAACCTTGGTGCCGAATACCACATCGACAAACAACTTACGGGGTTTATCCGGGTAACCAACTTGTTGAATAAGCAATATTTTCGCTATAATGGCTATCCTGTGGCCGGACTGGAAATTATGGTTGGCGTCCGCTACCGGTTTTAGCGCCCGGGATTTTAACAATTTCCGATAGTTTTTTGGTTAATAACTTCCTGCAAAAGAATGCTGCAGGAGTAAGTCAAAACAGTAATTTTATGTACCTTTGCACGTTAAAAGGAAGAATTTTCCAAAGAAGTTTATTATTATGACAACAGACCAGAAAAACGCTGAAAATCAATATAATGCCAATAACATTACCGTACTGGAAGGATTGGAAGCCGTACGGAAACGTCCGGCTATGTATGTTGGCGACATTAATGAACGGGGTTTACACCATTTGGTTTACGAAGTAGTGGATAACTCCATCGACGAAGCCATGGCAGGCTATTGCGATGAGATTTTTGTTACCATACACGAAGATAACTCCATTACCGTGACGGACAATGGTCGTGGGATTCCTACAGGCATCCACGAAAAGGAAAACCGCTCGGCTTTGGAAGTGGTTATGACCGTTTTGCATGCCGGTGGTAAATTCGACAAAGGTTCTTATAAAGTTTCCGGCGGCCTGCACGGCGTGGGTGTAAGCTGCGTTAATGCACTATCGGGGAAACTTGTAGCAACTGTTTACCGGGAGGGGAAAATCTTCCGCCAGGTGTATGAAAAAGGACATCCCGTGGAAGATGTGAAAGTCATCGGTGAGTCGGATAAAACCGGTACGAAAATCCATTTTATTCCCGACAGCACCATTTTCATTGTAACATCTTATAATTTTGCCACACTGGCAACAAGGTTACGCGAACTGGCCTTCCTGAACAAAGGCATCAGGCTTTTGCTGACCGATGAGCGTCATACCAATGACGATGACACACCGGTTTCAGAGTCTTTTTATTCGGAAAAAGGATTGTCTGATTTTATCGAATATCTTGATGAGAACCGCGAATCGCTTATTCCGGAGGTCATTTCCATGGAAGGTGAGAAAAACGGTGTTCCCATTGAGGTTGCCATGAAATACAACACCTCTTTTACCGAGAACCTCCACTCTTACGTCAACAACATCAACACCCACGAAGGCGGAACTCACCTCTCCGGTTTCCGGCGGGCGCTTACCCGTACACTGAAAAGCTATGCCGAGAAATCGGGGATGCTGGCCAAGCTTAAATTCGACATCAACGGCGATGACTTTCGTGAAGGTCTTACCGCTGTTATTTCTGTAAAAGTGATGGAACCGCAGTTTGAAGGACAGACTAAAACCAAGCTGGGCAACTCGGAAGTAATGGGCGCTGTGGACCAAATGCTCAGCGAACATCTGGCATTTTACCTTGAAGAGCATCCCAAAGAGTCAAAAACCATCGTACAAAAAGTTATCCTTGCTGCTACGGCTCGACATGCTGCCCGCAAAGCCCGTGAGCTGGTGCAACGCAAAAATGTACTTACCGGTTCCGGCCTTCCCGGAAAATTATCCGACTGTTCCGAACGCAATCCGGAAGTATCGGAAATTTACCTCGTGGAGGGCGATTCTGCCGGCGGTACGGCCAAACAGGGTCGCGACCGAAAATTCCAGGCTATTCTTCCCCTGCGCGGTAAGATTCTGAATGTGGAAAAAGCATTGCCACATCGTATTTTCGAAAGCGAAGAGATTAAAAATATCTATACGGCACTCGGCGTCCATCTCGGTACCGAAGAGGATAGCAAAGCACTGAATATTGAAAAGCTGCGCTATCACAAAATTATTATCATGACCGATGCTGATGTGGATGGAAGCCACATTGCCACACTGATTCTTACTTTCTTTTTCCGTTATATGCACGAACTTATTGAAAGAGGCTATGTTTATATTGCCACACCTCCTTTGTACCTGATTCGTAAGGGAAAAACAGAACGCTACTGCTGGACGGAAGAAGAACGCTTACAGATCGTTAGCGAGCTCTCTTCCGACGGAATCGATAAAGGTGTTCACATTCAGCGTTACAAAGGCCTCGGCGAAATGAATGCCGAGCAACTCTGGTCAACCACCATGGACCCTGCCCGCCGGACCTTGCGCCAGGTAACTATCGAAAACGGCTCGGAAGCCGACCATGTCTTTTCCATGCTCATGGGTGACGATGTTCCGCCACGCCGGGCTTTCATCGAAGCCAATGCGAAATATGCCAATATAGACGCATAAAGCTCCTTTCGGACTTTGAAAAAACAAAGGCTGTTCAAAATTTGAACGGCCTTTGCTTTTTCGTCAATGAGACACCCCGGAAGAGAAGATGATGATTTGGTCCCGGCCAATTTTTCACTGCTCCCTTCTTCACTTCATTCCCTCATTCGGAAGCCATTCGCCCGAAAACAAAAAATAATTCCCAGAAAAAGGTTTCATTATTAAAAAAATAATCCGATATTTGCAGCCAATTTTGTTAAATCATTATTTATTTAAAAATTAGACTGTTATGCCAGTTAAAATGAGATTGCAACGTTATGGTAAGAAGGGAAATCCTTATTATCATCTTGTTATTGCGGATGGTCGTGCACCACGTGACGGAAAGTATATTGAAAAAATCGGGATGTATGATCCTACAAAAAATCCTGCTCAGATTGAAATTGATTTTGATGCTGCTTTGAGCTGGTTGCAAAAAGGCGCACAACCCACAGACACTGTCAGGGCTATCCTTTCATACAAGGGTGTGCTGTATAAACATCACTTACTCAAAGGTGTGAAAAAAGGTGCCTTTGATGAGGCGCAGGCTGAGGTGAAATTTCAGGCCTGGTTGAAAGAAAAAGAGGCTAAAATTGCTGCTAAAGTTAGTGGTTTGGAAGAAAAATCACGCGACGAAAAGAAAACACGTTTTGAAGCCGAAACTAAAATTCGTGAAGCACGTGAAGCCGTGTTCGCCAAGAAAAAAACTGTTGAAATAGAAGCCGAAGTCGCTGCTGCCAAAGAAGCTGCCGTTGAAACAGAAACAGAGGCTGAGGCCGAAGAAGTTCCCGCCACTGTAGTTGCTCCTGCTGAAAAACCTAAAGCTGAAAAACCTAAAGCTGAAAAACCTAAAGCTGAAGAACCTAAAGCTGAAGAACCTAAAGCTGAAGAGCCTAAAGCAGAGGAACCTAAAGCAGAGGAACCTAAAGCTGAAGGAAAAGAATAATCTGATTATTCCGGAGATATTAAGCCCGCTGAAAGTCGGGCTTTTTTTATGCCTGGTTTTCTCTATTTTTGTCCTCCAATAACCAAAGTTTCTATCAGATATGGAAAATATGAATGTTTTTGAAGATTATTTTTATCTCGGACTGATCACCAAAACGCACGGCTACGATGGCAAGGTGGTGGCTTTTATCGATGCGGACGACCCCACGGCTTATGAGGCGATGGAAATGGTTTTTCTGAATATTCACGGCAGCCTGGTGCCTTACTTTATCGAGGAACGTTCACTGAAAAACAACAAACTTATCGTGAAATTTCAGGATATCTCCACAGCTGATGAGGCTGCCGGGCTGGTGAAAACGGAGCTTTATCTGCCGCTGTCGGCACTACCCAAACTTTCGGGCAACAAGTTTTATTATCACGAGGTGAAAGGCTTTATGGTTACGGATGAGGCGTTCGGCCCTGTTGGCGTGATTGAAGAAATTCTGGATTATCCTGCCCAGGCGGTTATGCAGGTTTTTCATGAGGGAAAAGAGGTGCTTATTCCCATAAATGATGCAGTAATTTTGAAACTTGACCGCAAGGGGAGGAGCATCCTGATAAAAGCTCCCGATGGCCTGCTTGACCTTTATTTAAACGCATAAAATGAGTGCTCCCGACACACGGCCTTTCCATTTCAAACAGTTCAGCCTGTCGCATCACCATTCCACCATGAAAGTAGGGACGGATGCTGTTTTGCTCGGTATCTGGACAGAGCTGGACGGGGTAAAGGAGGTGTTGGATGTGGGAACCGGATGCGGTATTCTTCCGCTTTTGCTGGCAGCACGGAAAGTTTCGGTACGGGTGGATGCGGTAGAACTGGATGAGGCTTCTGCCTGCGAGGCTTCGGAAAATTTCAAACTTTCTCCTTTCGCCGGCCGCCTGCAGGTTTTCCATGAGGATATTAACCATTTTGTTCCCGATGCAGGAAAAAAATATGATTTGATCATTAGCAATCCGCCGTTTTTTGTTAACGACCAGCGGCCTGAGAAAAAAAGCCGGCAAATGGCAAGGCATGGCGATACGCTTAGTTATGAGCAGCTGGCAAAAGCAGGGGAGAGGCTTCTGAAACAGCAGGGACACTTTGCAGTGGTGTTGCCTTACCGTGAAAGCAGGTTGTTTCTGGAAGCCGCTGCGGAAGCGGGATTGCAGTTGCATAAACAGATGCTGATCTTCCCCATGCCCTGCAGAGAACCCAACCGGGTAAATCTGCTGCTGGCCACTTCTGCTGCCGTTCCCGAAACAGAAAAATTCATAATCCGTAACGAAGACGGTTCTTTTACGAGGCAATATCTCGACATGGTGAAAAATTACTATTTTTGGGTGTGAAAAACAGCTTCATTATCTTCTTCCCGAAAAAATAATGCTTTTCGGCTGTTTTCTGAAAGTCAGTTTCTGTATCTGCTGAAAAAAATGTCGGAAGTTCTTTTCAAATTCGATGGACTTTTTCCGTGCTTCGAAATCGTAAAGTAAATAGTTGAACAAAATAATTCCCTGCGGCAGGAGATGCTCCTGAAGATTTTTTAGGAATCCGGCAGTTAAAAACTTTTCCGGCGTCCGATGGTCTAAAAACAGGTCGATGACAATTAAATCGTAACGGTTTTCGTCAACGGAAATAAAATCAGCAGCATCAGCAATGTGGAGATCAAGATTCTTTACACGGTCAAGCCGGAAATATTTTTTGGCAAGGGCAATGACTGCTGCATCTACTTCCACACCGGTAATTTGACAGACACACCGGTTTTCTTTTTGCAAAATCCGGGCGACACTTCCTGCCCCGAAACCAAGTATCAAAACATTTTTAATCTCCTGAAAATCAGGATGTATTTGCTGAAACGCATTCCTGAAAACTTCGTGAAGACTACCGAAAGAATAGTTGGTATGTGGTGCATTGAGAACCAGCTTATTGCCACGTCTGATGACTTCGAGAACGTTGTAATCCGTCTTTATCCGTTCCACAGGAAACCATTCGGAGAAATATTTCTGAATAAAGCGAAGCATATCATCTTCCCTTGAATAGAGGTTTCCTTTTTTCGAGAAAGGCTTGTTTCCCTTCTCTGAAATCGTGGCTCAGGAAAACACGTTCCACAAATTCACGGTTGTTTTTGTCTTGTGTAATTTGCTCAACGGTTTGTGTAGCCAGTTGATGTACTTGGGTTTTTATGAGCGAAATGGCGAGTGGGGCATTGTTTATGATGCGCCGTGCCAGCGTTTGCGTAAGTTCTTCCAGTTTTTCTGTTGTTACGAGATGGTTCAGGATTCCCAGCTTTTCTGCTCTTGGCGCATGCATTATGTCGGCGGTAAAAAACAGCTCCATGGCAATGTTGCTTCCCACGCGTTGCAACACACGATTCACCTGATTCGGGTTGTATGGCGCACTGATTTTGGCTGGTGTTATGGCAAAAGAGGCTTTCGGACTTCCCACCAGAATATCACAGGAAAATACCAGCTCGCAACCACCGCCCCATACGCTGCCATCAATCATAGCTATCACAACACCCGGAAAACTTTCGATACGTTTTAGGATTTTTTCCAGGGAATATTCATAAGGAACAGGGTCTTTGGCCGGGTCGGGAAGCTGGTCGATGCGCAGGCCTGCACACCACACGCCGGCACCCGGATTACTGCGTATCACCACTACCCGCGTGCGGCTTTTTTCAAATTCGTCAAAAGCTTCCACCATCTCATCGATCATCTTTAGATTGAGTGAATTGCTTTTTTTGTCATTGTCAAGCCACAGAACTCCCAACTGTTCCTGTTGCTCTGTTTTGATAAATCTCATGGCAAATATTTGGTTCGGGCAAAGGTAAGGTTTATAATGAAGTGCCTAAAGTGTCTGAAGTTTGAAGTGCCTGCCTTCGCCTCGTTTTAAACGAGGCTACGCGCAGGCAGGCCTGAAGTTTGGATTTGTGCGGAAATAAAATTCCAAAAGACAAGCACAAAAAGACAACTTCGATAATAATCAGTGTGCTATTATAGCGTGGGCTCCTGTTTGGAAAACGGGTGAAACAAAAAAACTTTGCGTGGTTATATTGTTTCGTGCCTGGTTTGGGACAGTTACAATAAAAGAATGCCGTATTTTTGTCTCATAATTTTTTTAGCCATGATAAAACGCAAAATAGTATTGTTGCTTTCGGCAGTTCTTATTGCCGGAATTTCTTTCGGCCAGACTTTTCATCTCCGCGGTACTGTTCCCGGGATGAGTAATACGGATGTCTATCTTTTGCAGGATTTCGCCAATTCGCAAAGGATGGTGGATACCGCACGGACGGATATTTCCGGAAGTTTTGACTTCACCATGGGGGCAGACATGCCTGTGGGGATGTACCGGATTATGACGCCTGCGGGACAAATGTTTAACGTGATTTATAACCGGGAGAACATCGATTTCGTTGCGACCGGTATGAATGCCAGCGATATTATTCAGGTAAAACAGTCAGTTGAAAACCTGATTTATTATAAATATTTGCATGTAAAAACGGCTAATGAATTAAAAATTAATATTCTGCGACCTGTCCTTGAATATTATCCCCAAAGCGATACCTTTTATCAGGTCATCAAAAATCAGGTTGAAAAGCTCCAAAATCAGGTGGCAGATGTTACTCATAACCTGATAGAAAACAATCCCGGAACGCTGGCTGCTCATTTCATTGCCATGGACGAA
This sequence comes from uncultured Bacteroidota bacterium, assembly GCA_913009685.1. Taxonomy (GTDB): domain Bacteria; phylum Bacteroidota; class Bacteroidia; order Bacteroidales; family F082; genus Sulfidibacterium. The sequence continues at coordinate 11,793 of CAJVXP010000021.1, read as the reverse complement.
CCTGTAAAACTCAATTTGAATGTCCCTTCCGCACAACAGGATAAAGAACAGAAAAAGACCTATTTTAAAAATGTGGATTTTAACGATACGCTCTTATTACGCACTAACCTGTTTACTGCCAAACTGGTGGGATATCTTACCCTTTTCCAAAATCGAAATATGGATAAGAAAGCTATGGAAAAGGCTTTTGTTGCCCCGGTGGATACCATTTTAAAAAAGGCACAGGTGAATGAAAAGATGTATCTGTTTTGCCTGCACTATCTTATGAAAGGTTTTAAAGATTTTGGTTTTCAAAATCTGTTGCAGCACATAGCCATGCATCAGCATCTCGCTGATTTTCCGGGTAATTCACCTCAAAAGCTTGCTTTGCAAAAGAAATTACAGTTGATTACAGAATTGGCTATCGGAAAGACAGCTCCTGATTTTGCAGCACGAACATTGAAGGGCAAAAAGATTCAGCTGAGCAAAGTAAAATCCGGTAACACCCTGTTGGTATTTTGGGCCAGTTGGTGTCCGCATTGTACGGCAGCACTTCCCAAACTGGAAAAATATTACAATCCTGACCATCCTGAGAAGTTGCAGATTATCGCTGTTTCGGTGGATGAAAGTAAAAAGCCGGTGGAGAAAGCAATAAGAAAAGAGGGCTATACCTGGATAAACATCGCAGAGCAGAAAGGCTGGGACAGCCCTATTGCCGAAATGTATGGCGTCTCTTCCACACCGACCTTTTTTCTGCTTGACAAAGACAAAAAGATTATAGCCAAACCCGCAAGTATCGGCGAAGTGGAAAAGTTGTTACAAAAAAATAAAAAAACAGGTGAATAAGACAGGCCGTATTGCAGGGCAGGATGCCGGCAGCAGACTGTTTTAAATTTTCTACTTTTACCTACTGAAATCTTAGAAAAAATTGCGTAACAGGGAAATTATCAGAGGAACAGCTGCCATTGGCTTTTCTGCCATTTTGTGGGGATTTGATGGTGTGGTACTTACGCCGCGCCTGCAGGGACTGAATGTGGGTTACGTGGTTTTTATGCTGCATGCCATTCCTTTTCTGCTCATGAATATTTTCATGTTTAGCGAGTACAAGCAGCTTAAAACCTTTCTCCGGCAGGATTATATTACGTTTATTTTAATTGCTGTTTTTGGTGGCGCAATTGGGACAATAGCCATTGTGAAAGCCCTGTTTCTCGTCAATTTTAAGGATTTGTCTGTGGTGGTATTGTTGCAAAAACTGCAACCCATATTTGCCATAACTTTGGCGGCTATCCTTCTGAAAGAGAAGATAAAAAAACAATTTGTGCTGTGGGCTTCTCTTGCCGTTTTTGCCAGTTATTTTCTGACATTTGGCTGGCATTTGCCGGGCATGAGTACCAATAAAAATACCCTTCATGCCGCATTGCTGGCCATACTGGCGGCTTTCTCCTTTGGTAGTTCCACCGTATTTTCAAAAAAAATCCTGCTCCACTTTAACTTTATGACAGCTACCTTTTTCCGGTATGGCTTTACGACTGTTATCATGCTGTTTTATGTGGTGATTTTTGGTAAATATACCGAGGTGATGCATACCAACCGGTTGCACTGGATGCTTTTTGTCCTGATAGGCCTGACGACCGGTTCGGGCGCCATCTTTATTTATTATTACGGATTACGCAGGGTCAGAGCCATTGTGGCCACCATCAGCGAACTGCTGTTTCCCGTTTCTGCTATTTTCTTCGACTATGTTGTGAATGGAAGCATGCTTTCGCCTGTTCAGCTTATCAGCGCTGCAGTCATGGTCTTTGCCATTATCAAACTCAGTACGTGATAATTTTTTGGGCGGCCTCGGTTCCTCCGCTCAAAGCCAACGCAAACCTCACCGCGCTGTCCGCTCATAGTCCTCGCCAGCAGCCCTTTTCAGCTAAGCCGGAGCAAATAGCTCCCTTGTCGCTTTTGTCCGCCAAGCTTCAAATAGTGCTGCTTCCTCCGGGCTATCCGCTTCCATCCCTCCCGCAAAGGAATGATGAATGAAATAACAACCAATTACAATGAATTACAACCAATTACAATGAATCACAACCAATTACAATAAATCACAACAGACTGACAATTGTTTGACGGCTGAATGACAGCGTAGCGCTGACTACCGTCTGTCCTCTTCCCTTTATCGTGTGGCAATATGAAAAGTTGGGCATTTTGAAACTCTGATCTTTCAATTAAGCACATCGTATATTTAATGTTATATCGTTCATATTTAGCACCTTCCGCCCAATTTTTTACATTGCGTGTTGGTGTGCGTTTTTCCTTGAATTTCTAATTTTTCTAAATATTTCAATCTTTTTTAATCTTTCATCCTCAATGTCATAATCATTTTGTAATCCAAGCCAAAATTTAGCAGAATTCCCAAAATATGAACTTAATCGTAATGCTGTGTCTGCCGTGATTCTCCTCTTCCCTTTTATAATTTGTGATATTCTTGTTTGAGGGATACCAATATCTTTTGAGAGTCTGTAAGCAGATATTTGCATTGGTTTTAAAAATTCTTCTGATAATATTTCACCAGGATGTATATTTTCTAATTTTTCCATTTTATTATTATTTATGATAGTCCAAAATTTCAACGTTATGTGAGTTGTTATTTTTCCATATAAAAATTATTCTCCATTGATCATTAATTCTAATACTATGAAATTCATTAAGTTTTCCACTTAACTTTTCTATCCTGTTCGAAGGGGGAATTTTTAAATCCATTAAATTCTGTGAGTTATTTAACATTCTTAATTTTCTTCTTCCAATTTTCTGAATTTCAATTGGAATCTTTTTAACTCGTTCTCCATTCCAAATTTTTTCAGTTTCTTTTGCTCCAAATGAAATTATCATAATCTCTTAATGCGTTACTAACGTCAAAGATAACTAATTATTTTGGATTACAAGTTTTTTTTGATTTTTCTTTTCCAAAATGCACACCAACATTTCTTAACAATTTTCTTTTGCAAAGCGAACAAAGTTTTTTCTTATCTTTACTTTGAATTTAAAATGGAGAACATTATGACTGATGAATTAAGTTTGGTTTATACCGGGTCAAGGGTAGAAGGGCTTTTTCTTGAAGAGTTGCTGAAAGAAAACGGTATCGGCTGTATCCGTAAAGATACTCTTGAAGAGAGCGTTAGCGCCGGATGGGCACAGGGTTCGCCCGCAGATGCCGTAAAAATTTTTGTGGAGACTTTTAATTTTGCCAAGGCAAAGAAAATACTCGATGATTACTTTGCTTCGAGAGATAAGAAATAGATAACCGTTTCCGGATTCTTCTTTTAAAGAATCTGATGTTTTTCGTTTATGGAAACAGCACTGCTGAATTATTTTGTGTATGATGTGCAATTGCGCTCAACATGCGATTTCAATCCGTATTTTCTGGGAAAAGGAGTTAGCATCTATGAGGTTTTACGGGTAGAAGAGGGGATTCCTCTGTTTTTGAAAGAACATATTGACCGTATTTTTTCTTCCGCAGCTTTGGAAAATATTCAGATGAATCTCTCCGGAAAATTTATCCGGCAGTCGGTGAAAGCCCTTATTGACGAAAACAGAATGAGTATCGGCAACATCAAATTCCTGTTTCACCGGAGTCCTTCCGGCAGTAACCAATTTATGGCGTGGGTTATGCCTTTTTTTTATCCTTCCGCCCGGCAGTATGCCGAAGGAGTTGTGGCGGGGAGTATGCAGGCGGAAAGAGAAAATCCCAATGCGAAAAAAGTCCTGCACAGCTTGCGCGAACAGGCTGATGCACTTATGAAAAAAAAACATTATTGGGAGGTCGTTTATGTGAACGCACAGGGCTTTTTAACCGAAGGAAGCCGTTCCAACATCTTTTTTATCCGGAATAATAAAATTTTTACGCCGGAATTATCGCTGGTTTTGCCGGGGATCACGCGGGCCAAAGTGCTTTCTCTCGCAGCAGAAAATGGTATTCCGGTGGAGGAGACAAAAATCAGACCCGGGGAGATAAAGAATTTTAACGCTTGTTTTTTTACAGGTACAAGCCCGAAGGTGTTGCCGCTTGTGCAGTTAAATCAGTGGAATTTCGATGTGCAACATCCTCTGATACGCCGGTTGATGTTGGATTATGATAAGGTAGTTGCAAAAGATTTAAGCCGGTTTAAATGGTAAAGACAAAAGGATAATTCGTACATTTATCAAAAATTTAAATTATGGTAAAAAGGGATGGCTTTTTCATGCCGGTTTGGTTGTTTCTGCTAAGTTGGATGCTGCTCCCGGGTTCCCTTATTGCCCAGAAAAAAATTCCTTCCGATTTCTGTATTCATCCTTCGGAGAAACGTCTTGCTGACAGCATCAACCGAATAAGGATAGCGCATGGTAAGAAAGCTATTCCTCTCTCCGTTTCTCTTTCTTATGTAGCCAGGGTTCATGTAACGGATTTGATACAAAACCATCCCGATACCAGTATTTGCAATCTGTCCAGCTGGTCTGACAAAGGTAAAGGTCGGTGGAAAGCCGTTTGCTTTAATCCTTATGTAGTCAACCAGAATGGTATGTGGAAAAAACCACAGGAACTAACCACATATCCTTACAGAGGTTATGAACTGGCTGGTTATATGCAGGATAGCATGAGCGTGGATAGTGTCCTCGGATTGTGGGAAGACAGCCCGGAAGCGATGACTATGATACTAACCACCGGGAGGTGGAAGAAAAAATCATGGGCATGTATGGGTGTGGGCCTCAACGGACATTATGCTTCAGTGTGGTTTGGGCAAAGACCTGACAAGGCCGGGAAAGCTAAGCTGTGCAGGAAAAAACGAACGAAGACGATAAAAAAAGCCGGAGGCCATTCGTATTATTTGATTTACGGTAGTTATCCCGGAATAAATTCTGCGAATAAAGTTTTGAGCCGGTTAAAAACAAAAGGTTATAAAAATGCAGGTGTCCTGAGAAAACATAAACATACCCGGGTTTATCTATATCAATCTTCCAATTTTCAACAAATTAAAAAAGAGAGACAAAAACTGTCGAAGAAATACCCTAAATTGTGGATTTTGCAGGATTAACATGCCTTTTGCCGTTTTAGATTTAAATTAACAGGAAAAAAATGTCTGAGAAATATTTTTTAATAGAAGTAACCGATAAAAGTCAGAAAAAGAAATTCCTGGATTTTCCTGACCGATTATATAAAAAAGAGAAAAACCGGATTAGACCGTTAGATGATGAGGTGGAAAGAGTATTTGATCCCGATAGGAATAAAATGTTCAGGACAGGTGAAGCTATCCGCTGGCTGCTGCAAGATGAACAGCATAAAACGGTCGGACGTATAGCCGCTTTTTTTGAGAAAAGAGCGGCCATGAAAAATGCGCAGCCCACCGGAGGTGTTGGCTTTTTTGATTGTATCAACCATCAGGAAGCAGCCAACAGCCTTTTTGATGCCGGTAAAAAGTGGCTGGAAAGTAAAGGTATGGAAGCCATGGATGGTCCTGTAAATTTCGGAAGTCGCGATAACTTTTGGGGATGTCTCAAAGATGGCTTCTATGAAAATACTTACAATATGCCTTACAACTTTGCTTACTATAACGAACTTTTTGAAAATTATGGCTTTAAGAACTATTTTAACCAATATGTCTATTATAAAAATATTGCAGACGGTGCTTCTGAAATTAACCACGAGAAAGCTGCCCGATTACTGAAAAATCCTGATTACCGCTTCGATACTTTCCGTTGGAAACGGTTTGAGCAATATGCTGAAGATTTTCTGACGATTTATAACAAAGCATGGGCAAAGTTCCCCGGTGTGAGTTCCATGAGACTGCTACAGGCTAAAGCGCTGCTCCATGCGCTGAAACCTATTATCGATGAGCGTGCCATTATTTTTGGCTACTATAAAAATGACCCCATCGCTTTCTTTATCATGATTCCCGACATGAACCGGATTATCCGTAATTTTAACGGAAAACTGAACTGGTTTAACAAAATTCGTCTTTATCTCGGACTCAGGGTGTTTCACAGTGCTGACCGCCTGCTGGGACTGATTTTCGGCATAACGCCCGGATATCAGGGGAAAGGAGTGGAAGCGGCTATTATTCAGAGGTTTGAAGTGGAAACTAAAAAGTCGGGGTTTCCTTATGTGCATCTTGAAATGAATTGGATTGGTGATTTTAACCCGTCCATGATGAAAATGGTGGAACGGAATGTGGAAGCACGCATTTACAAAACCTATGTTACCTATCGCTATCTGTTCGACAGGACGAAGGAATTTAAAAGAGCCCGGAAATTGACATAACTGTTTGGATTTTCTCTTAATTTTGGTGTCTTAAACAAGAAATGTTATGACAATAATCGAAAAAATAATTGCCGCTCATTCGGTTGAAAAAGCAGTCAAACCCGGCGATATTGTGGATATTGAAATTGATGCTCGTGTTGCCCGGGATTTTGGTGGTCCCAATGTGGTAAAAAATATTGAAACCTACGGCCTTGGTATTGCCGATCCTTCCATGACCTTTTTCACCTTTGACACCAATCCTACGGGCAGCGACCAGAAATATGCTGCCAACCAGCAGGTTGTGCGTGTGTTTGCCCGTAAACACGGTATTAAAGTTTTTGATATTAATAATGGTATCGGAACGCACACCCTTATTCGCGAGGGGTTGGCATGGCCAGGATCAACTGCAGTTACTACCGATTCACATGCCAACATTCTCGGCGCCATCGGCGCTTTCGGGCAGGGAATGGGCGATAAGGATGTTGCTGTGGCCTTTTATCGCGGAAAAGTCTGGTTTAAAGTGCCTCCGTCGGTAAAAATAAATCTTATCGGACAACTTCCGGAAAGGGTAACAGCTAAAGATGTTATCTTGAATCTGTTACATAAATTTGGTGCCAACTCTCTGCTGGGAGCTTCCGTGGAGTTTTATGGCGAAGTGGTGGATAAACTAACTTTGGATCAGAGGATTACCATCGCTTCTATGGGCACCGAAATGGGAGTTATTATCCTGCTTTTCCCGCCCAACAAAGCCATTATGGATTTCTGCGAAAAGCAAACAGGCCGGAAGTTAGAAGCTGTTGTGGCCGATGCGGATGCCGTTTATGCCGATGAATTTACGCTTGATGTAAGTACATTCGTTCCGATGGTCAGTCGTCCGGGGAAACCGCACGACACCGTGGACATCGACACCGAAAAACGGGTAAAAATAGACTCGGCTTTTGTGGGTAGTTGTACCAACGGACGAATGGAAGATATGCGTGCCGTGGCAAATGTTTTGAAAGGACGCAAAGTGGCTCCCGGCGTGGTGCTTAAGATTGTCCCGGCTACTGATAAAATTTGGCGGCAGTGCCTTGATGAAGGACTGTTAACCATTTTTAAAGACGCCGGAGCATTGGTGTCTAACGCCGGTTGTGCCGGTTGTGCCGCCGGACAGGTCGGCCAAAATGGTCCCGGAGAGGTTACCATAAGTACGGGAAACAGAAATTTTCCCGGAAAACAGGGGAAAGGGCTGGTGTATCTTGCTTCACCGGCTTCCGCTGCGGCTTCCGCTGTTGCGGGATATATTACTACCGAGGACGATATTCCCGATCATCCTGCTCATTTTGATTATGAAAATGAAGCCCTGAGTTTTAAGCCTGCCGTTATGCACACGCATCCATCGGAAGAAAAACAGGTAGAGGTGAAGGGCAGGGTATGGCTCATCGAAAAAGATGATATTGACACGGATATGATTTTCCACAACCGTTATCTCCAGATTACCGATCCGGAAAAAATGGGACAATATATCTTCGATAATCTCAAAGGCTACGAAGATTTTGCCAAAAAAGTAAAACCCGGAGATATTGTGATAACCGGCAAAAACTTTGGTGCCGGGAGTTCGCGGCAGCAGGCGGTGGATGGATTCAAAACACTCGGCGTTCAGGCTATTCTTGCCCGGTCGTTTGGCGCCATTTATGAGCGAAATGCCATTAACGCCTCCATGCCGATTCTCACATACGATTCCCTCACCGATATTGATTTGCACGATGGAGACAACATTTCCCTGAATTTTGAAACGGGGAAACTGATTAATGAAAGAAATGGTAAATCCACGCAAATCACACCGTTCTCGGAAGTGCAAATGGAGATTTACAAAAACGACGGGCTTTTTTAAGCAGCTATTTTCTCATTGTTTATTTTTGCAAAAAGTCTTAGCCATGGCAAAACCTGAAATAACAAAAGATATTCTCATTGAGGAGCTGGTCAATAACTATCCTTTTTCCGTCCGGTATTTAATGGAAAAAGGCATTCGTTGTATTATGTGCGGCGAGCCCGTTTGGGGCACGCTGGAAGAAGCGGCACAGGAAAAAAATTTTTCGGATGCCAACATTGAAGGCTTTGTGCAGGAGATGCGTCAACTGGCAAAAAAAGCTGCCGACAAGCCCGCGCCCGATAAGAAAATCGATGTGAAAAAGATGGAATAGCTAATTTTCCTGATAATAGTTCAGGCGTCCGCCCGGGCCATTCTGAATACATTGCCTAAAATCTTTAATCCTTTTCTCCGAAGAGAAGTTTCCTGTCGCGTTTTGCAGCGGATTTAACCCATTTTTCAGGAATTACTTTCCATTCGTCCAGGGCTTTGGGTGTTATCTCTTTCCGGCTTTCTATCCATTTCATCATCAAATAGCGGATGTCTTTTTTTGAGCTGGTTATCAGTCGTTTGCTCAACTCCGATTTAGGAATACCGGCACCTTCGGTCAGCGTGCCACCACCACCGTTGCCCTGATAGGAATTGATGGCTACGGTATAAGTTTTGCTCATGTCAAACGGCTTTCCATCAGCCATGGAGAGGATATGAATCCGGTTTCCGGGCTTTTTGCTCACATCAACTTCATATCTGATGCCGGCTGCCGAATTGAAATTGTAATAAGCATTTTTCAAATAGGGTCTTCCTGTCCATTTCGATGGAATCATATTTCCATTAGCATCCGTTTTGAAGAGGAGCAGATGGCCTTTTTTGCTTTGCATAGTATTGAACCAGAGTCCGTAAGAGTATTCCAACAGGTTCTTGATTTCACGGCCGCTCAACCGGATAGTATAGAGGTAATTCTCAAACCGGTAAAGCTTAAACATATCCCGCATGTAAAACACTCCTTTGTTGATACGTGTGTTCATGGAGAGCAGCGAAACGATGGAGACGTCGGCATGCGTTTCTTTCAGCTGAAGCTGATGAATAATATCCACAAAAGCCGAGGGGCCGAAAAGGGCATTTCCGGCATCAACGGTTTTGGTAAATTTACCAATAGGCTTATTGACAAATTTCTGAACCTGAATGAAATCCGGCAAAAATTTCTGCATAAATGCACTGTCTGGTGCATAACCGGTCATGCTGCGCAGGTGTCCGGTAATGGCTTTCTCGTAGCGACCGGTTTCAGGGTTGTAAGTGAGGTTGATGTCTGCTTCGGAAACAAGTTCTGCGTGGGCGCCAGCGTCTATCAGGAGCACCTCTTTGCCGACAGTGTTGGTTACGGTTTCATTACTCGGCTTGTGGTCGTGGCCCGCAAAAACCACATCAAAGCCGGGGACTTCTCTTGCTACCAACCTCGAAGCGTTTTCCGGTGGCTGACCGTCGTCGTGTGCGCCATAATGACTGTTGGTCCCCGAGTGAAACAGGCCGATAAGCAAATCGGGATGTTCGTGGCTACGAATATATTTCACCCAGTAGCGTGCTGTTTTCACCATGCCTTCAAAATGCATGCCTGACCAAATGGAAGGAGCCAGCCAGTTGGGGATTCCCGGCGTAATCATACCAAAGACGGCAATCTTCAGTCCGTTGCGATGCAAAATCACATAAGGTTTAAAATATGGTTTTCCCGTGGAATCAACCACCGCATTGGCTGCCAGCCATGGAAAATCAATCTCTTTTCTGAATTTGTCATACACCGGATGTCCCGGCTCAATGTCGTGGTTCCCCACGGTGCCCGCGGCATAATGCATGTAGTTCATAACGCGTGCCAGCTGATGCACTCCGCTGGTATTCACATAATTGTAATAATAAACAAAGGGTGTCCCCTGTAAAATATCTCCGTCATCCAACAGAATGACCGTCTGGTTTTTTTGTGCCCGCATGTTTTTTACGAACGTTTCCACCTGCGCCAGCGAACCTTTTCGTATGCGTTGTTTAACCAAATCCTGTGGAAAAACACATCCGTGTACGTCGCCGGTTTCCAGAATTTTCAAATGAATGGCTTTTACGGGCTCCCCGTTCTGTGCAAAGAGCGTAACGGAAAGGAACAAGCTGATAAGCAGAAATATCTTTTTCATCACAATGAATTATACTCTGCAAATATAGGGATGTTCACTGTTTCCCGGGTTTGATTTTATATAATAAATCACAAAAAAACAAATAATCCGATTTTTGATTTATCATCTTATTTTTCTCCGGATTAAACTTAAGAGGGACTTTTCCTCTGTGAATATTAAATTACATAATCAATTATTTCATCTCTGTTGGGATCATTATTTCTAAGATGCACCCTGCTTTGATCCAAAACAACGGAGTAGGGATCAACGGAATGTGTCAGCCATACATTTCCACCAATAATTGAGTGATACCCAACAATTGTCTGTCCTCCCAAAACAGTGGCTCCCGAATAAATAATTACATGATCCTCAATAGTAGGATGACGTTTCTTGCCGGAATGTTCTTTGGCGACACTGGTAGCACCCAGCGTAACACCCTGATATATTTTTACCGAATCACCGATGACGGTGGTTTCCCCAACGACGATACCGGTTCCATGATCGATGCAGAATGATTTTCCGATTTGTGCTTTGGGATGAATATCTATCCCTGTCTTTCCATGAGAAAATTCTGTTAACATACGCGGGATTACGGCTACCGACAGGTTATCCAGCTCATGGGCTATGCGGTAAACCAGTATGGCATAAAACCCCGGATAACTTAAAACCACCTCTTCGACGGATGTAGCAGCAGGATCCCCTTCATAAATCGCAATTGCATCTGCAATAAGCAAATCATACAAATCGGGTAGCGAGTCTCTAAATCTGCTGACAGTACGATCAATATCCCCCGATTTCGAATCGTAAGATTTAAGTATGGCGTGTAATAAAACCATGAGCTCATCAATATCTATTTCTTCCTCTGTGGTACGGCTCTCCGACAAAACAGGAAACAGGTATTCTATCAACTCATTCAAAAAATTATTTATTTCTTTTTTTGATGGGACTTTTCCTTTTACACTTTGTAAAAACTGTCCCCGGTTCCGGATAAATTCATTTCTTGTCATAATATGAGTGGTATAAAAAATAGCCCTTCCGAATATTAATCGAAAGAGCTATTAAACAATTATTTATAAATATTAACTACAAAAATCAATACGCCCTTCCGTTGTCGAATTTACAACAACAGCAGCATATATTATTTTGTATAATTTTTTTCACGCTGCAAATATATAAACAAACCAGATACCATCTCAAGAATTAATACCAAATATATTTCAAAATAATTGCTTGCTTGATTACTGCTGACGTTGATTTTCACCAAATAAATCTGGTTCTATGTCGATTTGTGTGGATAGCGTTTTGATTAAATAACAAATAACAATCTCCAAATATCAAATAATAATCAATGATTCAAAAAGCAATAACAAAAACCGTATTAAGGGGGCTATAAACAACAATCTTTACACTTTGGATTATTAGAAGCCCCCTACAATTATATGTACCATTATTCATGCTAAAATTTGAATATTTTGACATTAAGGTATTGTTACGAAATAACCTGACCGTTCCGACTTGTTCTTTTGCACGCTAACTACGTTAAAAAGCCTCGC
>CAJVXP010000020.1 GCA_913009685.1 uncultured Bacteroidota bacterium | reverse complement strand
TATTTTGTTCCAACTAACGTCAAAATTAGTTGTTGATTATCAGTTATTTATATTTTTCGTAAATCTTCATATTTCTATGGTTTTTTATCCTCTCTTACCTCGTTATCTAAAATATTTAACGATATTTTCATCGTAGGGGGATTGCGGACAACAATTTACATCCATTTTAAAGCAAAAATAAAGAATTTCTTTTCACAACGGGACCTATACGCCAAACTTATGTACAATATATGGTTAATAACATTGGTAAATAATTCGTTTTTATAAATTTTGGTTCTGTATTCGACTTTTTTTCTTTAACAGGAATACGGCCGGAATAGCTATAAAGGCAAGGTAACCAGATATTTGAAATGTTTTTGCCAGGCCAATGGTATCACCAATGTAGCCTGCAGCCAAAACCGACAAAGTTTCGGTGATAAAGTTAATGGTAGCGAAACCTCCGTTCATTAAAGCCGGCTGGTTGGAACCCTGTTCCTGAACGAGTGCCAGCAAAACTGGTGTTGAAGCTGCCAGTACAAATCCCAAAAACAACAGGGAAATCAATTGCAGAGCAGGTCCCGACCAGACAAACAGGAACATCAGGAACGGCGAAACTATAGCGAGGATAAGCAGCGTGTTGAAACGACCGATTTTGTCGGAGATACTGCCGGCTACAAAAGTGCCTACTACTGCCGTAGCCTGCAAAACCGATAGGGAAAAAGCCCCGAATAAAAGGCTGTTGCCTTTCAGTCCCACCATGTAAGTAGGAAGAAATGTGGCGAGGGCGCCTCTCATAACCGAGCGGAAAAGCATATAAATGGTGAGGGCAACAAAAAAGCCGGAATATTCTTGTAAAGTGTTTTTCCATTTGAGTTTTCCCTTGCCTTCGGTATCAATGGTTTCGTAGGGTATTTTTTCCATTGTCAACGAGAGGATGACGGCTGCAACTATGGCCGGAACAGCGAGCCTCCAGGTGCCTTCGAGTCCCCACCACGAAACAGCGCTGACAATCAGCAGCGGCCCCAGCATGCGGGCACTTTCGCCCCCAAGCATATAGAAACTCATTCCTTTTCCCGCGCGGTTTCCCGAGAAAATCTTTATCATTACCGGTGCCGGCACATGAAACACGGCAGAACTCATACCAATGGTGAAAAGCAAAATCCCCAACAACAGAATGCTGGGGGCAGCGCCAAGCAGGCTGCCGCTGATGGCAGTTACCACAGGGGCGAGGATAATGATGGGACGCCAGGGAATTTTGTGAGCAAAAGTGCCCAGCACAATACTGAAAAGTGAGGGAATTCGCTGAATAAGACTTAACCAGCTCGCCACCGAAAGGTCAATACCATATTTTTTAAGCAGCAGCGGGAGCAACGGTGCAAGAAAAGAGGAATAGACATCGTGCAGAAAATGTGCTGATGAAATAGTTAATACTTTGCTCCGGTTGAAGATAATTTTTTTCAATGAGCAAATGTATCAAATTTTCAACTTTCAACTTTCAACTTTTAACTTTTAACTTGTTGCAGACTGCTTAATATTAAAGGAAATTTTTTCACATTGAAAGGTTTGTTAATATAGTCATCCATGCCTGCTGCAAGACAGTTTTCCTTATCCTGCTGCTGTGAATTGGCGGTGAGTGCAATAATTTTCACTCTTTCTTCACTAAGGTTTTCCGATTCCAGTTTCCTGATTCGCCTCGTTGCTTCCAGTCCGTCCATCACAGGCATTTGAATATCCATAAATATCAGGTCGTAACTGTTTTCCCGGAATTTTCCGACAGCCATTCTCCCGTTGTCGGCTACATCCACCCGAAAGCCCTGATTTATCAGTATTTTCTGTGTAAGTTTCTGGTTTATCAGATTGTCTTCCACCAATAGGATATTCCGGATGTCCTGGCGTTGGTTATGACCTTTCCGGGGATGGTTTCCACTTTCCATTTTAACGGTAAAAGTAAAAGTACTCCCTTTCTCCGGTTTACTTTCAAATTGTATTTTTCCGCCCAGTAAATGGCAAAGCTGGCGCGATAAAGCAAGCCCGATTCCTGTTCCCTGGTTTTCCCGTGTTAGTGACATATCGCCCATGCTGAAGGTTTTCCAAATTCTGTCTTTGTCCTCATCGCTGATGCCAATGCCTGTGTCGCCGACCGAAAAAAGAAGCTCATGAATTCCATCTTTAAAGGATACTTGCTTAATATGTATAATTATTTTACCCTGTGGGGGAGTAAATTTAATTGCATTATCGAGGAGGCTGGCAAGAACCTGTTTCAATCGTGTAGGATCGCCGATTAGAAAATCAGGCACATTTTTTCCGCGGTGCATCTGTAAATTCAGATTCTTTTCCCGGGCTTTTTCTAAAAAGATGTCATAGATTTCCTCTATTTCATTTGTGAGTTCGAAGTTGATATGATCGAGGTTTAGCTGATGGGATGTTATTTTATAATAATCAAGCACATCGTTGAGCAGGGTGAATAAATATTGTCCCGAATGATGAATGGTTTCTACAAGTTCTTTTACTTCACCATCAAGCTGCTTTTGTTGTAACAGGAGGGTAGCGCTCAGAATGCTGTTCAAAGGAGTCTTAATTTCATGACTCACATTGGATAGAAACTGTGCTCGTATCTGTTCGGTTTTCTCAATCTCATTGTTTAATATGTCCATGTTGGTTTTTAAAGTGCTCAGATTTTTTTTCCTCACTTGAACGAGTCGGCTCTTTTTACTGATGCCCTTTTTGGTATATGTCTTCTTGACCTGGTTTGTCTTTCCGGTTGTGTTTGATTCCATAATTTTATTTTGCTAACTATTCGGCTTTTTGTTATGTAATGGAATATACATACTCAATATTTATGCCAGAACCTACAAAATACTTGTAACCAGATATTAAAGATTTGGGTTATGAGAACAGATATTCTCTTTCAGGGAAGATTTTCAGAAAATTGGAATTGGGGGTTAGTTGTATTTACCTGAATCCAGTTTCAACAACCCCCAACGCGGATTCAATCCCAGTTCATGCGACTTGAATTTTTTCCCTTCGGGTGTTCCTGCAGTCATACGAAATCTTTCATAGGGAAATGAAAGTTCACTTAACAACTCTTTAAATGGCTGAAAAGGAATAGAGAACTCTGCTTTTTCTGAGGGTAAAAGGTTTATTACCCCGGCGGTCATCTCCGCGATGGGCTTTAAATCAACTATCTTCCTCTCATGATGTTCGTCTGTTAATTCAAGCAAAAGTTCGCTTATTTGCAGGGGCTTTTTCAGCGGGGTAAGTCTAAGGACGATTTCTTCTGTTTTGTTTTTCTCTTTCATGACGAGTATTGTCATAATTAGTTGAGGAAAAGTCTGTTCGGACATGGGGAGCAGATATTTTTTATCTTTCCTGAAAAGGTAAACGGCAGTCAGGGTAATTCCCAGACCAAAAATAACGATGTAACTAATAATTGCTTCCATATCGGTTGCAAAAGTAAAAATTCCTTAGGATTTGTAACGAAATAAAGTGACGGGAATCGACGAAGTAATTTTATGGTTTTTCAAGACGCAAAAGTTGCGAATAGCCACTGTTTATTTAAAACTTTTGCAACGAAGAAAAAGCGCAAAAGAACAAGTCGAAACCGTTAGGTTATTTCGTTACAATTCCTTAGCTCCGGACACAGAAATATTTTGCGATGGGAAAAATGGTTTTTTCGTTGTGTTAGTCATTCTCCGGCAGAAGTTCAACCGTCATGCTTATCGGAAAATGATCGGAAAAGCGGATGTGGTATTTTTTGTAGGATGTTATTTTAAACTGCTGACCTGTAAAGAGATAGTCGATACGTAAAAAGGGCAGGGGGCCGGCATAGGTTGCGCTCAAACCATTCCCTTTTTTAATAAAAGCGTCTTTCAGTACTGCAGCGATGCGATGATAGGCGTTAGACGACGGCGTATCGTTGAAATCACCACACAAGACAACAGGATAAGGGCTTGATTTTACTGTTTTTATTACAAGATTTAGTTGCCGCTCGCGGAGTCGGAAAGCTTTTTGCAGCTTCCGGTAGATATCCAGATAATGCGTGCGGACATTTTGCTTTTTCCATGCGGTGGTTGGCGGTTTTGACAACAGGTCGAGGTCTTCCTGTCTCAGGCTGATGCTGGCCAAATGTACATTGAAAAGGCGAATGGTGTCTTTGCCCGAAACCAGGTCGGTGAAGATGCCAAAAGTACGGTATCCTTTGAATTTGAGAAAATTACTATTGAAGATTTTGTATTTTGAAAAAATTGCCAATCCCGTGTTTTTGCTCCCTTTCCGGGTGTAGTAGCTGTGAAAGTAAAAGTTATCTTTATCATTGTCATGAAAAAGTGCGGCTTTTTTACCTGAGTATTCCTGAAGACATACAAGGCCGGCTTTTTCCTTTAGCAAAAAAATAAGTATATCGGCTTTTATTTCCGGGTTGAAAGCGGCTCTGTTTTTTTTTGCAAATCCCTGTACGTTATAACACAATACTTTTATTCCGCTGTTTTCTGTTTTGTTTTGTCCGGAATTGAATCCGAAATTTGTTCGGATATGAGCGAATCCCATTAAGATAACCAGAAGCGAAAGTAACAGCCATGCGTTTTTTTTAAGCAGCCAAAAAGTCACAAAAAAAAGGTTGACAAAAATGAGAATCGGATAAATCAAACCGAAGACGGCAACGAACGTGTGTTGTGATGGAGAAGTTTTTTCTGCGAGATAGCTGAACAGCAATAAGGCTGCTGCTATCCAGTTAAAAGTTATGGCAGCACTCCTCAGCAGATGATTTTTCTTGTTTCCGGTCAATTAACCTTTGTTACTTGATTTGAATAATAACTCCTTCTCAGCCTTCGTCAGGCTGGAATAACCCGATTTGGAAATTTTATCCAGAATTTTGTCGATCTCCTCCTGGCTGGCCACTCTTTTCCGGTTGTACTCTTCGTCAGTCATGGGATGACCGGAAGCGGGACGTGATGTCTCAAAATTTCTGTATTTTCTCCTTTCCGGATTTATATCCGGCATTTTAATACCATCAAAAATGCGGAGGAAATCATTACCTCTCCGCAGCGAAAGCGCCCATATAAACCCCCAGAGTGCGCCGCCGAGGTGCGCAATGTGTCCGCCGGGATTGTTGGAGGGGATACTCAAAATATCCAGTAAGACGAAAGCTACGGCAATCCATTTCAGTTTCACCTTCCCCAACAGAAAAAGATGAACGGTATAATCGGGAACGTAAGTTGAAATGGCAATAATAATAGCCAGTATGGAGGCAGAAGCTCCCAGCGCTACCGCGTGTTGACGGATAGCGGCAAAGGCGGGGAAAAAATTGAAAGCCAGCACAAAGAAAACGGCTCCCGCCAGTCCGCCCAGCAGATAAGTCATCAGCAGTTTTCGCTGGCTAAGATATTCGGTGAAAAGGATGCCGCCAAAATAGAGCATAATCATATTGAACAGCCAGTGCAGAAACCCCTCGTGTAGGAACATGTAAGTGAAAATAGTCCAGGGCATTTGTGCCAGTTGATGCAAGCCGGAGGGGAGTGCAAGATAACTGCCCAACAAGGTGAGACCGGAATGTTCGGGAATTCCAAAAAGCCAGGTAACAAGATGTACCACAGCAGTCATCAGGAAAATAACGGTGTTGATAAGAATCAATCGTGAAAGAACATTTTTTCCTAAAAAAATGTTCTTGAAAAATTCATTCCTGTTTAGTGATGATTGCTGAAATTGACCGTACATAATTTTATGTTTTTACATCTCCGGACCAAAAAGGTGGCCTTTCTTTTTCCAGTACAATATAATCAATAATCCTACCAGCATGCCGCCTATGTGGGCAAAATGTGCCACATTGTCGCTTGGACTGTTCCTGATGCCCGAGAAAAGTTCAAGCAAGCCGTAACCAATGACAAACCATTTGGCCTTGACAGGGATGGCAAAATAGAGGTAGATGAGCGTGTTGGGGAACATCATTCCAAAAGCCAGCAGCAAGCCGAAAATGGCTCCGGAGGCACCAATCACAACCATCTGGTTCAGCATTTCGGCTTTGTAGTTCGAAAGAAAACTAATGATTTGCTGAACTGCCGACGGATCTGCCGCGCCGTTACCGAGAAGTTGTACGTTATGATTAAAAAGGTTAATGTTTCCCTGTGTAATAGAGGTAGAGAGTTCATTTAAATGAAAGCCGTACTGGTGAAAATAGGTTTCAATGGAATTTACATCGGGATGGGCAATGATAGCATTGAGCAGGTCGAGATTTCCCTGAAGTGTAAAATGAATCCAAAAAATGTAAACGATACCTGAACCCAGCCCGGACAGCATATAAAAAATCAGAAATTTTTTCCCACCCCAAACATTTTCGATGACATTGCCAAACATCCACAGAGCAAACATATTAAACAGGATGTGTGCCCATCCGCCGTGCATAAACATATAGCTGACAAACTGATAAATCCTGAAACCGGAAGCGCCCGGATAGTGAAGTCCGAGGATGTTAACCAGGTCGATGCCGTATTTTCTCAATGCCAGTGTAGCCAAAAAAAACAACCCGTTGACGATAAGTAAATTTTTCACCACCGGGGGTAATATTCTGAATCCTAAAGGACGGAATTGTTGCATAATTTCTTTTTTTAATTCTCCTAACGGCTCAAAAATTGTTCCAGTTTTTCCATAGGGATAATGCTGAGTGTGAGTGAGCCATCAGGCGCCTGCTGTGGCAGCTTGCATGTAAACAGCTTATTAAAAAGGTCTGCCATTTGCTCACTGTTCAGTAAGGTACCCTGTTTTATGGCGAGCTGTGTTGCCATAGCTCTCGCCAGCCTGATGCTGTTGTCCATGCCGGGCTGGCTGTGTTGTGTTTTAAAATCTTCTACAATCCGTTCCAGTGTCTCGCGGATATTGTTGCTGTCGAAATTCTCCGGAACACCTTTCACCACAATACGATTGGCGCCAAAGTCCTCAAGAACAAACCCCAACTGACGCAGCAATCCTTCTAACTCTTTCAAAATAGAAATGTCGCCGGCCGAAAAGTGAAAATCCTGCGGGAAAAGCTGTTGCTGGGATGCCTGTTGTCGTCCTGACAATTGTTCCAGAAAGAACTCGTACAGAATACGCTGGTGTGCCCTGTGCTGATCGATAATCATTAATCCCGAACGCACATTGCAGACAATATATCTTCCGTGAATCTGAAAAAATGAGCCGGACTGTTCCTCCTGCATGCCGGAGAACTCTGTTTGTCCACCGGTTTCTGTGGAAGGTTGTGCAGTTTCCTGTCTGAAAACCTGTTCCCAGTTATGTTGTGGTTGCCTGCCGAAAGAAGCCGGAGGTTGTGTTTCTGTTTTACTTTTTCCCGGCCGGAACGGATTGTACCCGGGGTCGTAATGGATACCAGGTTGTTTGATTTCTCCTTCCGGCGGCATGCCCAAAGTGGTGTTCAGCTGTGGATCCACACTAAAATCCAGGGTTGGCGTCAGGTTATGCATGCCAATGGATTTCTTTACTGCGGAATACAAAACGGCATACACGTACCGGGAATCTTGAAAATTGATCTCTGTTTTGGTGGGATGAATATTAACGTCAATATCAGAAGGACCTATTTCGATATTGATAAAGTAGGAGGGGAAGGCGTCAGCCGGTAGCAGTTCGCTGAAAGCATTGGTAACGGCGTGGTTCAGATAAGAATGCTTGATAAACCGGTGATTCACAAAGAAATACTGTTCACCACGGGTTTTTTTGGCGTATTGTGGTTTTACAATGAAACCTTTAATGGTAAGTACATCGGTTTTTTGTTCCACCGGCAGCAGCCGCTGGTCATACACTTTCCCAAATATGCCCACAATCCTTGATTTCTCCGTAGCTATCGGTAGTTTGTAAATTAGCTTGTTGTTGTGTGTCAGCGAAAACGCAATGCCGGGCTGAATGATGGCAACACGGTTAAACTCTTCGAAAATATGCCGTGTTTCGGCTGTGTCTGATTTTAAAAAATTACGACGTGCGGGGACATTGAAAAACAGATTTTTCACTGTAATGGTCGTGCCCGGTTTGCAGGGGCATGGCTCCTGGCTAATCACTTTTGAGCCTTCTATGCGCAGGCAGGTACCCAGCTCTTCTTCATGTGGACGGCTTTTCGCTTCCACGTGGGCAATAGCTGCGATGGAAGCCATGGCTTCGCCCCGGAAACCCAGGGTGTGAATGGCAAACAGGTCTTCGGCTTTTTGAATTTTGGAAGTGGCATGTCGTTCAAAACACATGCGCATATCCACAGCCGACATGCCGCAGCCGTTGTCGGTAACCTGAATCAGTGTTTTGCCGGCATCTTTTATCGTAAGATTGATTTCGGTAGCGCCGGCATCCACGGCATTCTCCAGCAATTCTTTGATGGCAGAGGCCGGACGCTGGATGACTTCACCGGCGGCAATCTGGTTGGCGACCGAATCGGGGAGAAGTTTTATGATGTTCGACATAGCCTGAAATGCTTATTTGGATACCAAACCAAACATTGCCAGAAGATTCTCAATAAGGTTGGTAAAAAGAATCACGTAGATGCTGCCGAGGATAAAAACCGTATAGATAAAATAGGTGAGTAAACGTGTTGATCTTCTGCTGGAGGTATCGGTATTCCTAAGCCACCGGCTCGACATTTTTAACCGTATCTGCTCTTCCTTACTTAGTTCAGAGTCGTAGCCCAGTTCTGCTTTGCGGCGCTCCCATTCCTCTTTTTTAGCATCGTAATGGCGGGGCTGG
Organism: uncultured Bacteroidota bacterium; assembly: GCA_913009685.1. Classification (GTDB taxonomy): domain Bacteria; phylum Bacteroidota; class Bacteroidia; order Bacteroidales; family F082; genus Sulfidibacterium. Next base: position 32,990 of record CAJVXP010000020.1, on the reverse strand, counting down.
TAACTGAACTTCTTGGCCTTTGGGGTTCTAAAAAAAACTAAACGCATGTCGATATCTTTAGTCTGCAAAGATACGATTTTTTCAGGCAGGAAGGTAATTTTTATTGTTGTTTGGTGTATAGCAAACTATTGTTCCGGTAGCCCGCCTTGTCTTCATACCAGTCGGGAAAGATATCACCATCGCTTTCTGCCCATTCGGCAAAGTTGTTGTAAGCCTGCGTGATGTCTTGTTTTTCAATAGGCCATACAAAAACTTGCGGAATGTTTATTGCCCAGGGAAGGTTTTTCTTTGTTTTGTAAAATCTTCCTTCAGCCGGAATACTGTTATCGTCTCCGGTTCCCAGCAAATCTTTGTCTACCAGATCTGTCGGGGCATGGTTGGGCAGATGAACTTCCACACCTCTTTGTTGGTTTACAACAATAAACGGATTAAAGTTTCCGATATCGAGCGTGTTGTATTGAACCGCTCCCCCCGGGGCAAAAGTGCCGTTGTCGTAGAATGTTATATGCATGACAATGGTGTCCGGTGTAACAAAGGGCGCATCCATTTCCGTATTGACACCAATACCTTTGCCGGGATACGGCATCAACCGCCAACTGTCGTCGTAAACAATTACCGTAGCTTTAGACTGCTTTTTCTCAAGGCCGTTGGTGGTAAGCGAGAAGATGCTGTTGGGGGCAATGTTGTAGCCGGTTACACTCTTAATCCGGTTTGGCGCCACATTTGGGAACTGGAAGCCGAAACCGTTGTGAAAAGAAGCGCCGAAAGCGTAAACGATAAAGGTAGCTGTGATATTTTGTACATTTTCCTGCGCATCTTTGGTGATGCTAAAATCGTAATTGATAACCAAATCATTGAAGTCATAATCCCCTTTGTAAGGCCACAAATCTTCATAAGCCAATGTTCCTGTGTAATCGGTTGTTGAGCCTCCGGGCGGGGGCGTAACATTTCCCTTACATAATGGTTTGTTGCCTTTGCTGGTACCTGCCATCACGGTAAAATCCCCGTACTTGTCACCCACTTTTATTTTATCACTGCATTTTGTGCTCATGGTGGCATTTCTAACCCCATCTTTATAAAAATAAATAGTTCTGTATATTTTACCATCACGTCCTGACCCGGTAAAACTTATCTGACTGCCGGGGGTTACAATACCACAATAGATTATTTTATGGTGCTTTTTCTCTTTAACTTTTATTTCGGATGTGCTGCTTCCATCGAAGCGCATGGTTAACGAATACATCTGGTTTTCACAGCCGCAGGTATTTACAGGCTGCTTACACAAATGTATTCCGTTTCTGCTGGTGCCATCCACGATAGTAAAATCGCCATACACATCGCCCTTGTAAAGGTTGACGGAACAACTGGTGTGTATTGAAGTGTTTTTGCTGCCATTGACATAAAAATCAATGTTTATGTCCATTTTATTATTGCTTCCGGAGCCGTGAAAGGTAAAAGTTCCTCCCGAACTGACCGTGCCGCTGTAAATCACCTTGTTATGTTTTCTTTCTTTTACTTCAATGAGAGCAGAAGTAGTCCCGTTGTATTTCATGGTAAATGTCTGCATTCCTTTTTTACAGCCACATACATTTGTTCCGCCTGTGGGGGGACAGGTGAAATATCCAAGGTTGGCGCCTCTGTTAAAATTAAGGTTAATCAGCTCAACGGCATTGGCAATTTGTTGTAATTTATAACCGCTCAGACCGCCACCTCCGATTGCTTTGTTGGCTATAGCAAGGAAAGCGTTGATACTCATATCTTCAAAAGTACCGCTTTTAAAGACCAAATCACCCAGCTTGAGGCTGTTGTTTCCAAGAAATCCTTTGGCGTCAAAGGCAACATTCAGCATAGCTGCAGCAATTTGTCCGCCCCAGTTGCCTGCAACTTTCCGGCGGCTAACGGGATTTTTATAGCTTGTATTTAAAACTTTGGACCTGCCTCCACCGGGTAAAAAGTTCTTGGCAGCTTTTGAACTGGTCAGGGTTATGGTGAAATGATTCGGGTCTCCGATAACGAGGCCGTGGGGAAAGACTTTTGCAAAATGAGTGTCTCTGATGGTTCCCGGATTGTTTCCGCGAGCTTTGGCATGCCATCCGCCTTGCGAATAGGTGAGAAATCCACTCAAATCGCAGGAAGCTACTGCTGCCTCTTTGAAATTATTGTAATTATAAGCCAAATCATTCCCAATACCTACAACAACCGGTTTGTATCTGTTGCCGGGGCCATATTCCAGTTTTACCATGTTATAGCTCGTCGGTACGGTTACTTTTGCGGTAATCATACCTGTTGTCGGATCGGCATAGCCTGTGTAAAGTAAATCTTTGTTATCAACCGAATAGATTTTGATTAGCTGGTTGCTCTCATCAACGGGCGTTTTAACGTTCACAACAATTGTTTTTGTTGTTTTCCAGTTGAAATTATTGCTTACAACGAGGTCTTCCATGCTTTTGACCGCACCATTTCCATTGGGTTTCGGTCTATTACAGCTGGCCATTATCAATAGCCCCAAAAGGAACAGCCCCGGAAATTTTAGTGCTTTCATAATATTTTATTTTTCAGCAGAGAAAAAATTCATAGCTATAAAAGTAAATATATTTTTAATAAGTTTCTGATTATCCTTAAAATTATTTGCAATGTTTATGCCGGTAACCTTAAAAAAAGTGTTTATTGTGATAATTTACTTCGGTTCAGAATATTGAAATAAGATGGTTTTGAAGGTGTTGAATGGTTTTTCAAATGATTTTTCCCAAATCCGGAATAAATTCCCAAAATAGGAAATTACTGTCTGTTTTGTCATAGTTCTGGCACGCAAATGTTTCGAGTGCCTCTGTAGATTGAATGATAAGTAAGTACATAAACAAAAAAGAGGTTTAATCTGCGATTAAACCTCTTTGCTTATAGTAGTCCGTACGGGATTTGAACCCGTGTTACCAGGATGAAAACCTGGCGTCCTGACCTGGCTAGACGAACGGACCATTGGTCATTTTGGAGGTGCAAAAATAGTAAAATTTCTATTCCTCAAAATGTTTTTTGAAAAAATTTTGAAATTTTCTAATCTTCTCCATTCTGGTCAGGGTAAAACTTAAATCCAAGTCTTTTACCGGTTTTGAAAGCCATGTTATCCAAGGTGTTTTTCATCTCATCCACACTAACGAGTTTTACCTGGTCGTAAGGCGGTGTTAACAAGTCAAAACCAATGGTGTAACGAATGGTGGCCGTGATGATTTTATCCACTGATTCAGGTGTTATCCTGCTGTTTCTGAAATTCTTATACAAAAAGCCAAGCTCGCTTTTGCCTTCGATAAAATAGTGCTGCTCTTTGTTGATGAGCACCCTCCCGATAAGATAGCCCAGGTCGTTCTTACGGTCGTATTTAAACGAATCTTTCAGAAAATTATAAATATGGATAATGCCGCAATAGGAGCGCTCTTTGTCTTCTTTGATGTAAGTGCTGCGCATGACATTGTGGTCGCGCGGGATTTCAAAAATGTTGGAGTGCATGAGGAAAAACAGAATATCACCACCGAATTTCAGCGAAAACTCAAAAGTCCCGTGTTCTTCCATCTCCATGGGAACATCGTGTACGACTTTGAGCTTTTTGGCTGTTTTGACATATTCGTCGGTCATTTGCTCCGAAACAGTTTTGAAAAGCCCGAAAGCTTCCTGTGTGGCTTTGAAAACTTCCTGCTTCATGGAAGATTTTTCAATGATTTCTTTAAACAGCTCTTGGTGGGGGCTGGTATTTTTACTTGTCATGGTAATTCTTATTCAAAAGTGAATGAAAGCATAAAAATTTTGGAATGAAGTTGGTTGATGCTTTCCGAATAAATGGTCTTGTCGTCAACCATAAGATTTTTCAATCCGTAAATCATTTTGGCTTCAATGCCGAGTTTAAAATAAGTGTTATAAAAATCAAAACCAGCGCCGATTTCAATACTTACATCATGTGGGCTTAGTTTTATTGCTCCGGGCACAGTCCCTCGTTTTGTCTTTTTTATTGCTGCCAGGTCAATAGCATAGTTAATACCCCCGATAAAATAAGCGCCATAATTGCCTTTGCGCCAGGAGCGGTATTTCAATAGCAGGGGAAAGGTGAGATAGATAGAGCTAACTTTTTTATGAACCACAAATGCCGAACCTACATCCACATGTGCCCCAACCATCCCGGTTGCCAGAATGCTGTAGTTAAGTGTCCGGCTGCCAAAAGAGAGTGTGGGGATAAACCGCAAGTCAAGAAATTTCATCAAACGCAGGTTGCCCAGTATTCCTACTGAAAAACCGGGAGAGGCCGAAGCTGTTACCGCAAGAACACGATAAAAATCCGCATTGGGCAGGTCGGGCACCTGATCCTTGCTCCATTTGTGTTGTCCCACGTTATCAATCGGCTTTACCGAAAAGTTCATGGTATTCATTCCCAGAATAAAACCAAAATGATAGGGCTGTTTGTTGTATCCCTGAAGGTTAAGAACCTCACCTTGCGCCTGAGCGCTATCATGAACAAAGGAAAGGGCAAAAACAAAAATGAAAGCAAGTATGGCCTGTTTTTTCAATGCAGTCAGAATTTCTTAATGTTTATAACGTTTGGTTTGTTTTTATAGTATTTGTGCGGGTTAAATTCCATGATTTTGCCTGGCAAATTATTTCTCAGCCAGATAGAGGGTGGCAATGCCAAAGGACAGCCGGTTTTGCCGGGGGTTTTTAAATCCGACTTTCCGCAGCACATCCATAAATTCTTTGTTTTCCGGAAAACGGGCTACCGATTGCGGCAGATAAGTGTAAGCTGACTGGTCTTTTGAAACCATGCGGCCAACGCCGGGCAGGATATAATTAAAATAGAATTGGTAGATATTTTTCATTGGGAAAGAGGCCGGCCTGGAGAATTCCAGAATGGCTGTTTTTTTCCCGGGTTTCAGCACACGATGCATTTCGCTGAGCCCTTTTTCGAGATCTTCGTAGTTGCGTACGCCAAAAGCAACAGTTATGGCATCAAAATAATTGTCCTCGTACCGAATAGCTTCCGAATCACCGGGTTCAAGCGTAATAATCTGCTCAAGGCCTCTTTTGACGATTTTCTTCTTCCCAATCTCCAACATATCCTCGGCAATGTCTATACCGATAATCTTCCTGACGGGCAGTCTGGCCAGCTCTATGGCGAGGTCACCGGTGCCGGTGGCAACGTCCAGAATAATTTCGGGATGATCTGCGGCAAGCGCTTTCCTGACTTTTCTCCGCCAGCCCTTGTCAATACCGGCCGAGAGCAGGTGATTCAGCAGGTCGTATTTGGGTGCAATGTTGTTAAACATGTTTTGCACCATCTCTTTTTTTGCGTGTGTTTTCTGTGTCATTACAGGTTCCGGCTATTCAAAATGCGTATGGCTTCGGCCATAAATTTTTCTTTGTTGACGGGTATTACGCCGGCTTCCTCACATACAAGCCCCCCGGCAATATTGGATAGCAATGCCAGCTCTATTGCTCCCAGTTTCGAAGCAAGGCACAGTGAGGCCACACTGATTACCGTGTCTCCGGCACCTGAAACGTCGGCAATGTTGCGGCGATATGCCGGAAGCAATTCGGCTTTTGTTTCATTATTCTCTTTCCAAAAGATAAAAATACCGTTTTCGGAAAGCGTATTCAATATCATGGTGGCGTTTAGCTTTTCTGATAACTGTTGTGCTGCTTTTCGGAGACTTGCCTTGTCGGAAGGGAGTTCGGCCAAATCAAGTCCTTCTTTCATTTCCAATAAGTTGGGCTTAACCAAAGTAGAGTTTCTGTAGGCAAGAAAATTGCGTTTTTTGGGATCAACGGCTACCGGAATATCCATTTCATCTGCCATATCAGTAACAAAATCAATCAGTTCGGGAGTGATAACTCCTTTGTCATAGTCCTGAAAGATAATTACATGAATGTCTTCTGTTTTCAGAATTTTATCAATGCGGCTGCACAGTTCGTGGAACACTGCTTTCTCCAGCGGTTGAGAAGTCTCTTCATCCACGCGCAGCATTTGAGTGTTGTTGCCAAAAACACGAAATTTGGTCGTGGTGATCCGGTGAGGACTTTCGATAATGCCTGCATCATTTAAGCCCGAGTTAAGCATCAGCGCCCTGAGGGTTTCCCCTTTGGGGTCGGCGCCAATGACAGAGCACATGACAGGTGTGGCGCCAAGCGAACGGATGTTCATCCCCACGTTGGCAGCACCCCCGAGGCGTTCTTCCCGTTTTTCCACCGTTACCACGGGCACCGGCGCTTCGGGTGAGATACGCTCGACTTTTCCCCAGATATAGGCATCAAGCATCACATCGCCGATAATCAATACCTTTTTGGTGTTGAAGGCTTTAAATATTTGCGGAAGCCTGTCGGTTGTCAAAGTCATTTTTATCTATTTTAAATTTTTAAGGGCAGCTTTAATACGCTTCATGGCTTCTTCGAGCAGGTTGCTGGAGGTAGCGTAGGAGATACGAATACAACACGGGTTACCAAAAGCTTCGCCGGTAACTACCGCCACATGGGCTTTGTTTAAAAGATAAAGACTCAAATCCGTACTGTTACTGATAATCGTTTCGCCATCCGATTTTCCAAAATAGCTGCTTACATCGGGAAACAGATAAAAAGCACCTTCCGGGACGTAAGTTTTAATCCCCGGAATTTCTTTCATTTCCTTAACGAGCAGGTCGCGGCGGTTTTTAAAAGCAGAGACCATTTCGTTGATGTATTCTGAATCCTGCGGTGGGTTCTTCATGGCCTTTAAAGCTGCCATCTGCGAAATGGTTCCCGGACCGGAAGTGTATTGCCCTTGTAATTTTGTACAGGCTTTTGCCAGAAACCGGGGGCCGGCCATGTAACCAATGCGCCATCCTGTCATGGCGTAACATTTTGAAACACCATTTACTACAACGGTCTGTTCTTTGATCTCAGAAAACGAAGCAATGCTCACGTGTTTGCCGGAATAGTTGATATGTTCATAAATTTCATCGGAAACTACCAGCATTTCGGGGTATTTTTTCAAGACATCGACTAAGCCGGCCATTTCTTTGGCAGAATAAACCATCCCTGTAGGATTGGATGGTGAGTTAAACAGAAACGCTTTGGTCTTACTGTTGATAGCTGCTTCTAATTTCTCCGGTTTTAGTTTGAAATGGTCTTCAATATGTGTTTGCAGTGCGACAACTTTTCCTCCGGCAAGTTTGATGATGTCTGCATAAGAAACCCAGTAAGGAGCAGCAATAATTACCTCATCGCCAGGGTTCAGGATGCTGATAAAAATATTCGCCAGTGACTGCTTGGCGCCATTTGATACAACAATTTGCTCCGGCGAAAAATCCAGATCGTTATCTCTTTTCAGCTTTTCGGCAATGGCCTCCTGTAGCACTTTAAAGCCTGCCACCGGCGGATAATGTGTAATGTTATTATCGATGGCCTCTTTTGCTGCTTCTTTTACAGGATCGGGCGTGTCAAAATCAGGTTCTCCAATGCTTAAATTAATAATGTCATTACCCCGGGCTTTCAATTCGCGGCTACGTCGCGTCATTTCCAATGTTGCAGATTCAGAAAGATTTTGAAGCTTCTGTGATATGATATTTTTGTTCACTGTGTCTGTTTTTTTTAGATGCGCAAATATAGGAATTCTGTTAAAATAATCAGGATGTGGAAGTCGTTTGATAATCCTTTGCAAACAAAGTCGAAAGAGCGCTTTCCTTTTCTGCTTTTATGAATGGAAAATAAGTTGTTATTTTGTAAAAACATTCAATTGTTATTCCAAAGTTGTTTTATATGAGCCGGAATTTTCATCTTCAAACGGTTGTTTTCGCCGGTTCGGGCAATGTAGCCGGACATTTGGCAAAGGCTTTCCGGCAGGAAGGTCTGAGAATTTTGCAGGTTTGTTCGTCTGATATTCGTCACGCCCGTGAGTTGGCTGCGAAGGTGGATGCCGAAGCCATAAATACCTGTTCGGCGATGTATACACAAGCTGATTTATACCTGCTAACGGTTCAGGATGAAAAAATTGCTTCGGTGGCGGAACAAATGCCTCAGGTTGGCGGTGTAGTTTGTCATACTTCGGGTATTACGGCAATGGAAACCTTAGACCGGTTTGAACATTATGGCGTTTTTTATCCGTTCCAGACTTTTTCCAAAAACAGGGAGATGGACATTTCGCAGGTCCCATTCTGCCTTGAAGCTTCATCTGAAACGGTTTTTGATGCTCTTCGTGAACTAACTCAGAAATTAAGTAAATTTGTGTATATACTTGATTTGGAGCAACGTATGAAATTGCATCTTGCTGCTGTGTTGGTGAACAATTTTACCAACCACCTTTATGCTGAGGCAGATGAGTTTTTGAAAGAAAACGGGCTTGGTATGGGAATGCTGCTGCCGCTTATCCGGGAAACCGTGGCAAAAATAGAGAAACTTCCCGCTACGGAAGCACAGACCGGCCCGGCAAGGCGCGGCGACCGGTCCACCATTGCGAAACATTTGGAAATGCTTGAAAACATGGACGATTTGAAAGAAATTTATCAGATTTTTAGTCAACAGATTTTAAAGAAATATCATGAGTAATTACAAAGCACTGCTCACCGGGGTGAATACATTTATGTTTGATTATGACGGCGTTATGACCGATGGCCGCGTGATACTACAACACGATGACCCGCCGTTGCGTACGGCCAATGTGCGGGATGGTTATGTGCTGCAACTCGCTGTGAAAATGGGATATAACGTTGTGGTTATTTCCGGGGGGTTTTCCAGGTCTATGGACAACCGGTTCGACACATTGAATATTAAGGATGCTTTTACCGGGGTGAAAAATAAAGTGGAAGTCTTTGAGAAATACATTAAAGAAAAAAACATCGATCCCAAAAATGTGGTTTACATGGGCGATGATATTCCGGATATCCCTGTGATGAAAAGGGTAGGAGTGCCCGTAAGTCCTGCCGATGCCGCTGAGGAGGTAAAGGAAGTCTCCATTTACATCTCCGACAAAAAAGGCGGCGAAGGTTGTGTACGCGATATTATCGAACAGGTGATGAAAGTGCAGGGAAAATGGATGACCCCGGAGGCATTTACCTGGTGAATGACATAGAGAAGTTTGGAAGTTGATGGAATAACGATTGTTTGACAACTGAATGACAACCGTTTGACAATTGCCTGACAGCGCAGCGAATGACAATTGAATGACCAATGACAAATAAAAAATATGCGCACATTTTTTAAAATGATTCGCTGGCCGAATCTGGTGATGGTGATTTTGAGCATGAGCTTTCTCCTGTTTCTGTTAATTCGGCCGGGTTTGGCTGTTTCTGCCGTGGGACTGAACCTGACAAGTTTTTTGCTACTTGTCGTGGCCGTGTTGCTCACCGCCATGGGAGGCTACGTCATAAACGATTTGAAAGATTTGCAAACCGATGCGGTTAACAAGCCGGGGAGAAATCCTTTTGAGCGGTTCTTTACACCAAAGCAAGGCATGTTGTTTTATTGGATTTTTTCATTGGGCGGTATTCTTGCCGGAACCTGGCTCTCTTTTTGGCTGGGCAAGGGAAGTTATTCCCTGATTTTTGTCCTGACTGCCGGGCTGCTGTGGTTTTATGCGGCACGTTACCAGTGCCAGGTGCTGATGGGAAATCTCGTGGTGGCTTTTTTGAGCGCTCTTTCTTTCGGGCTGGTATGGCTCTACGAGTTGATGGCCTTGCTGGAACAGTCCGTGCAGGTTGGTCGTAACGTATTAATGACGGTTAACTGGCTGGTATTGATTTATATGGGCTTCGCTTTTCTGGTTAGTTTGATGCGCGAAGTAGTAAAAGACATGGAAGATGTGGAAGGCGACCAGCAGACAGGATGCCTGACATTGCCGGTAGCTTATGGGATGAAAAAAGCCAAAAACATAGCACTTATTGTCAATTTGTTGGGATTGTTTGCTTCATTTGGTTTTCAATGGTTTTTCTATCGCAACGGGTTCGTCTGGTTGTTTTTGTATTTTTTCATCGTGGATTTACTTTTTGCTTTTGTACTTCTAAAACTACTCAATGCCAGCCGGAAAGAACATTTCAGGCTGCTTTCGCTCTGGATAAAACTGCTGATGGTTGCCGGGGTTTTGTCCATAGGGTTGTTTTATTTTGAATTTTAGTTATGTTACTAAACAAATTAAAAAATTACGATGTTATTCTGGCTTCCGGGTCGCCGCGGCGGCTGCAGTTGCTGTCCGAAATGGATATCTCCTTTCGTATTCAAACACGGGATGTAGAAGAAATTTTTCCTGATAATTTGAGTCCTGAGTCGGCAGTAACTTTCCTTTGCCGGCTGAAAAGTCTGGCCTTTCGTGAAGAGGAACTCAACGAAAATACATTGCTAATCTCTGCCGACACGCTGGTTACGTTGGATAACAAAATACTGGGGAAACCGGACGGAGAAAAAGAGGCTGCAGAGATGCTCCGGCAGCTTTCCGGCAAAAAACACGAGGTAATTACCGGCGTGTGCCTGCGGCTGCGCGAAAAGATGAAGACCTTCACCGTCAGTTCCTCCGTGTATTTTAAAGTCCTTTCGGAAGATGAAATAAATTATTACATAAAAAACTACAAGCCAATGGATAAGGCCGGAGCTTACGGCATCCAGGAGTGGATTGGACATGCGGCCATCCAGAAAATCGAAGGCTCCTACTTTAACATCATGGGGCTGCCTACACACCGGTTATATGAAGAGCTGAGCAGGTTTCTGTCATAACCTTAAATCCGCAGGCTAAATATATTACAGCACCAAACTGCACGCCATTATTGATAATGCTCGTTTAAAGTTTCTCACCGTAGCCGGTGCTACGGCTGTGATACTTTTTCACTGCGCTTGCCAATCCTGGCGCACATTTCGACACTTCATTACGAGGTAGCCTGCGGAATTAAGGTATAAATTGACCTGTAGGCGGTTTCAAAGCAAAACTCATTGTATATTTGCAGAGCAAAACGGAAATGTTTCTATAATTTTACGAAGGAGAAATTTTATGCAGGACAGACCACTCATACTGATAACCAATGACGACAGCATCCATGCAAAAGGGTTGCGTAAACTCATCCGCATCATGCGCAAGTTTGGCAATGTGGTGGTTATTTCTTCCGAGCAGATTATGTCGGGGATGAGCCATGCTGTTACCATCAAAACGCCTTTGCTGCCGCGACTGATTCATGAAGAGGAGGGCTTTCGGGAATTTTTGACCAACGGAACGCCAGTGGATAATGTGAAACTCGGGAAACATGCCCTGTTAGAACGTAAGCCCGATTTGGTGGTTTCGGGTATAAACCACGGTTCCAATGCGGCTATCAACATCGTCTATTCGGGCACAATGGCTGCTGCTATGGAAGGCGCCATCGACGGAATTCCCTCTATTGGCTTTTCGCTTGACGATTACGACCACGAAGCCGATTTCAGTCATGTGGATCCGTTTGTGGAAACTATTACCGAAAAAGTGTTGCGTGACGGGCTGCCGGAAGGTATTTGCCTGAATGTGAATATCCCCAGAAAATCGGACGAGCCTGTGAAAGGGATTAAAGTTGTCAGACAGGCAAAAGCCCGGTGGGTGGAAGACTTTGACCGGCGTATCGATCCTTTCGGACGTACTTATTACTGGATTGGCGGGACTTTTGTGAATGGCGACCCACGTGAAGATACGGATGAAAAGGCGCTGGCTGATAATTATGTGGCGGTTGTTCCCGTCCAATTTGATTTTACAGCCCCGGAGTTATTGAGAAAACTTGAATTTTAAATGAAAAGTTTTTTAAAAAAGGATAATTTTTTCCTCGGGATGGCGATGGCCCTGCTGTTACCGTTGCCTGTTTACGGCTTTTTGTGGGCTATTGATATTTTTATGAAAAGCACGGGCTTATGGCATGGACTGCAGCAACCCGAAAATATTTATCTGCTCAGCATTGTGGGAAACTTCCTGCTCGTCCGGCTTACATTTGTGAAATGGAAAAGCCCAAAAACAGGCAAAGGTGTACTGCTGATGACCATTGCGCTCATTCTTGCCTTTTTCTTTCTCTATTTTAAGCAGCCGCATTAGCCATGAAATACTACCTCATTGCCGGCGAGGCTTCGGGCGATTTGCACGGGGCTAATCTCATGAAATCCATTTTGAGAAATGACCCGCAGGCAGTGTTCCGGTTTTGGGGTGGCGATAAAATGCAGGCTGTGGGCGGAACGCTGGTAAAGCATTACCGTGAATTGGCATTTATGGGTTTTGCAGAAGTGCTTCTGAATATCCGGACCATTCGGAAAAACATGATTTTCTGTAAAAAAGAGCTCGTATCCTTTACTCCGGATGTAGTGGTACTCATTGATTATCCGGGATTTAACCTTTCTATGGCCAAATTTGCCCGTAAAAAAGGGATGAAGGTGGTGTTTTACATTTCGCCGACAATCTGGGCGTGGAAACAGTCGCGCGTTTATAAGATCAAAAAGTACGTGGACCGGATGTTGGTGATTTTGCCTTTTGAGAAAGAGTTCTACGCCCGGTTTGATTATCAGGCTGACTTTGTTGGGCACCCGCTGTTGGATGAGCTGGCTGAAGAGAAGCGGATTCCAAAAGATAAATTTCTAAAACAAAACAAGCTTGATGAGCGACCAATTGTGGCGGTATTGCCGGGAAGCCGGGTGCAGGAGATAAAAAAAATCCTGCCTAAAATGCTATCGGTAAAAGCCCGGTTCTCTGCTTATCAATTTGTGGTTGCCGGTGTTAAATCGGTGCCTGAAGAAGTTTACCTTGTAAAAGGGACAACTGTGGTTTTTGATCAGACACATGCCCTATTGCACCATGCCGATGCTGCTTTGGTAGCTTCGGGGACGGCAACGCTCGAAGCTGCCCTGCTCGGAGTTCCACAAGTAGTTTGCTACGAAGCGTCGCCGGTCAGCTATTTCATTGCCAGGCTCCTGGTTCATATAAAATTTATTTCGCTGGTGAACCTGATCCTGGATAAAGAGGTGGTGAAAGAGCTTATTCAGCACGAATTCTCTGAAAAAAATCTAATGGCCGAGCTGCACGAATTGTTGGAAAACAAGACACGCCGTAAACAAATTGCTGCTGATTATGAGCTGCTGAAAACAAAGCTGGGATCAAGCGGCGCTTCACAGCGGGCAGCAGTTGTCATTGCTGAAATTTTGAAAAAATAACCCGCCAACCATTACATATCTTTCTGCCGGCTTTTTTCTATTTTTACCTTTTATAATACATGTCAATATGAGGATTCATTTTATTGCCATCGGGGGAAGCGCCATGCACAATCTTGCCATTGCCCTGAAAATTAACGGACACGAAATTACCGGCTCGGATGATGAGATTTTTGAGCCATCGCGGGGAAGGTTGAAGAAATATGGCTTGTTGCCGGAAACCGATGGCTGGCATCCCGGAATAATTTCCAACGACTTAGATGCCATTATTCTCGGCATGCATGCCCGGCCGGATAATCCGGAATTACTCCGTGCACAGGAGATTGGCGCTAAAATTTATTCTTATCCGGAATTTCTTTACGAACATGCCAAAAATAAAAAGCGCGTAGTAGTAGGTGGAAGCCACGGCAAAACTACCATCACCGCCATGATTATGCATGTGCTGAAATACTGGAATAAGGATTTTGATTACCTCGTAGGTTCGAAACTGAAAGATTTTGAGGTGATGGTACGGCTGAGCAACGATGCCCCTGTAATGATTTTTGAAGGCGATGAGTATTTGAGCTCTCCTGTTGACCGGCGTCCCAAATTCCATTGGTATCATCCGCATCTGGCACTGCTTAGCGGTATTGCCTGGGATCATATCAACGTCTTTCCAACCTGTGAAAATTATCTTGAACAGTTTTCCGTTTTTATCGATTTAGTGGAGAAGAATGGAACACTAATTTACAATACCGAAGATGATACGTTGCGTAATTTGATTAGAAAAAATACAAATGATATTCAAAAGATTCCTTACCAAACGCCTGATTTTGAAATTGTAGAAGGAACCTCTTATGTCTTTGACGGAAAATCAAAAATCCCGTTGAAAATTTTTGGCAGGCATAACCTGTTGAATATGAACGGTGCTCGGCTGGTTTGCAAAGAGCTCGGATTGACCAACGAACAGTTTTTTGAGGCTGTTTCCGGGTTTAAAGGCGCTGCCAAAAGGCTGGAGCTTGTTTTACAAAAAGGGAGAGGACGGCTTTACAGCGATTTTGCTCATGCGCCTTCCAAGCTAAAAGCTACGCTGGAGGCGGTAAAGGCACAATTCACCGTTCAGCAGGTGCTGGCTTGTTTCGAGCTGCACACGTTCAGCAGTCTTAACAGCCGTTTCCTCGACCAGTATGCCGGAACCATGGACAAAGCCGACCGGGCGTTGGTTTATTTTAATCTGCATGCCCTGAAAATGAAACGGTTACCTATGCTGAATAAAAGCCAGGTGAAAAAAGCATTTGGACGGGATGATTTGATGGTTTTTGACGATGCGGACGAGATGACGCACTGGTTGAAAAAAAACAGTACCCCGGAAGATATTTTTCTGATGATGAGCTCGGGGAATTTTAACGGCATTAATATGGGTGAATTGGCAAGAATGCTTTTGGAGCGATAGTTCTAAATTTGGGACACAAAAAAACCGGCCTGTATTGCGAGCCGGTTTTTTTATTCTAAAAGGTACCAAAATTTAACTATTCATCGAAAGCAGAAACTCTTCATTGGTTTTGGTAAACTTCATTCTTTCTTTCAGGAACTGCATGGCTTCCACCGGATTCATATCAGAGAGGTGATTTCTCAGAATCCAGACCCTCTGCAAGACATCTTTGTCAAGCAACAAGTCTTCGCGGCGAGTACTGGAAGCCACAATATCGATAGCCGGGAAAATACGTTTGTTGGAAAGTTTGCGGTCAAGTTGCAGCTCCATATTTCCGGTTCCTTTAAACTCCTCAAAAATAACTTCATCCATTTTGGAACCTGTGTCGATAAGAGCCGTGGCCAGAATGGTAAGCGAGCCGCCATCTTCAATCTGACGGGCAGCACCAAAGAAACGTTTCGGTTTTTGCAGTGCGTTGGCTTCCACACCACCGGAAAGTACTTTGCCGGAAGCGGGCGAAACGGTATTGTAAGCTCGTGCCAGCCGTGTAATGGAATCTAATAGAATGACAACATCATGGCCGCTTTCGGTCATGCGTTTGGCTTTTTCGAGTACTAAGTTGGCAATTTTCACATGTTTCTCAGCCGGTTCGTCAAAAGTAGAAGCAATCACCTCCGCATTAACGCTACGTGCCATGTCGGTAACCTCCTCGGGGCGTTCATCGATGAGAAGAATAATCAGATACACCTCGGGATGGTTGGAGGCGATGGCATTGGCTACCTCTTTCAGAAGAACGGTTTTCCCGGTTTTAGGTTGTGAGACAATCAAACCACGCTGCCCTTTTCCAATGGGGCAAAACATATCCATTATCCGTGTGGAGAAAGTCTCCTTAGCATGTCCTGTCAGTTTAAACTTTGTTTTAGGAAACAGTGGTGTCAAAAAGTCAAATGGAATACGGTCGCGAATCTCTTCCGGTGTTTTTCCATTGATGGTGATCACTTTTATGAGAGGGAAGTATTTTTCTCCCTCTTTGGGCGGACGGATGGTCCCCAGAACGGTGTCTCCGGTTTTAAGTCCGAAAAGTTTAATCTGTGACTGCGAAACATAAATGTCATCCGGAGAGTTCAGGTAATTGTAATCCGAAGAACGTAAAAATCCATAGCCATCGGGCATAATTTCCAAAACCCCTTCAGAGTTAATAACGCCTTCCAGTATATAGGTACTTTCCACTTGTTTTTTCGGTTCTCTTTCTTTGGGGTGATATTGTGGCCTGGTTTTCTGGTCTGTTACTTTCTGTTCTTGCTGTAGGCGCTCTGTTCCTTTCTGTTCTTGCTGTAGGCGCTCTGTTCCTTTCTGTTCTTGCTGTAGGCGCTCTGTTCCTTTCTGTTCTTGCTGTAGGTGCTCTGTTCCTTTCTGTTCTTGCTGTAGGTGCTCTGTTCCTTCGCTTTTTACTGCTTCTGTTTTTGATCCTTCGGCGGTTTTTGATGTGTCTTGCGGAGGGGCAATTCTACGACGATGGATGCGGGCTTCATATTGTTCCAAATGAGATTTTGGTTTTTGTTGCAATTCGGAATCTGTATTTACGACAGTATCCTCCTTTTTCCGGGGGGAGTTCTCATTTTTGGCAGCCACCACTTCACGGCTCTTAGGTTTATCCGAAGGTTTCGCCTGAGAATTCTCATTAGAAGGTAAAGCAGGCTCCGGTTTCTTTTCCGTTGCTTCTTCCCTGGTATTAGTTATCGGTTGTTGAATCTTGCGAGGGCGGCCACGACGTCTTTTCTGTTGCGGAGTTGGCTGCTCTGTATTGTCATCTGATGTCTTTTTTTCAGGTACTGCCGCTTTTACAGCCTTTTCGTCCTTTTGCTGAGGCTTATTATTCTCTGTTCTCCCGGGTTTATAAGGTCTTTTTTCCCGATGCTGCTCGTTTTGTGTCTGTTCCTTTCCGGGATTCAAAGCCTGCTGATCTAAAATCTTATAAATCAGATCCCGTTTTATTAATTTCTCATGTTTGGGAATTTCAAGCTCTTTGGCAATTTGTCGTAATTCGCCTACCAGCTTACTGTTCAGCGTTATAATGTCGTACATGTAATTAAAAATTTATTTTTTATTGAGAAGGTCATCCGATTAATTTGGGCTTAAAAACTTTGTGAAATCTTTTTCTTTAGGAAAAATTAAAAGGACTCTTTTAATCGGGCAAATATATAAAAAATTAATACACAGGGTTGTTGTTTATGAAATATTTTAATACTTTTTGCATGTACAAAGGGTGATGCCGTCTGTACCGCGTCCTCCCTGCCAAAATTCAAATCTGCCGGGAATCAAACTGTAGCCGTCTCAGCAGGCAGGTAAAACCATGGTATTGGCTTCGGAGGTGCCCGTTGCAACGGCTTCTTCTATCCATGTCCCGAACAGCGAAAAGGTATTGCCGGGTCAGCCTTTTTTTGGCGGAATCTTTCCCGAAATAACGTCGTAAATCAGATAAATCCATTGGGAAATTAAAATAATCGCATGTGAATGCGCTGATAAAAATTACTATTTTTGACAAAAGTAAAGATATTCTTAATCACAAAAATATCATGAAATTCCGCCTTGTTGTTAAGAGATATTGCCGTTGTCTGACGTTCTCCGGATGGCTGGTTTTATTGCTGATGTTGATGCTGCTGTACAGGATTTGGCTGGGAAATGTTTGTAGTTGGTTATCGCTTAGCCATCCGGTAAAAGCCAAAACGCTTGTGGTAGAAGGGTGGATAGAGGATTATGCCTTAAAAAATGCAGTGGATTTTTATGAAAATAATGGGTATAAGCATTTGATTGTTACAGGATTACCTATTACACAATGGCAGGATTATGTGGCGTTTAAAAATACGGCCGAAGGCGCCGGGGCCGTCATCAGAGGGGATGGATTTAAAGATAGTATTTATCAGGCGGTTATCCCACGGACGGTTACCATTAACCGGACTTATAATACGGCTGTGGCTACCCGGATTTTGTTTGAAAAGCATCCCGGTTGGAGAAAAACGTTTAACATTTATTCCGTTGGCGTGCATTCCCGCCGTACCCATTTGTTGTTTGAACGGGCTTTTGGTGATGCATATATTATAGGTGTTATTGCCGATACGGACAAGACTTTTGACCCGGAACACTGGTGGAAATCCAGTAAGGGATTCAGGAATGTGAGCAATGAATTCGTGGCGTTTAACTACGTGTGGGCTTTTTTCCATCCGGATTACAAGGTTTTTGAGAAACGATTAAAAGAGGGCTATACGATTGACAGTATCCGGCAGCTCCGCCGGAAAAATGATAGTGAGTTTAAATAATCTGACAAAAAAGGGGCTATGGATAAGCTGAATGTTTCGTTGCTGTATGTTGAGGATGATGGTACTTTAAGAAATATTTATCAAAAGATTCTCGAATATTCCATCGAAAAAGTTTACGTAGCTTCCAACGGCCTTGAAGGGTTGGAAAAGTACAAAACCTACCATCCTGATATTGTGCTTACAGATGTAAGGATGCCTGTGATGGATGGCCTTGATATGATTGCTAAAATCAGGGAGTTAGATAAAAATATCCGAATTATCATCTTGTCCGCATTTGGCGAACCGCGTTATTTTCTGAGTGCTATCGAACTGGGTGTAAAAGCTTATCTGTTAAAGCCTGTGGACTCAGCCCACCTGCTTAAAACTATCGGAGAGCAGGCTAATGATATTTTGTTGGATAAAAAAGTCAGGGAAGAGGAGGAGAAAAGATGGGTTGCGGAGAATGAACAGCGGAAAAGTGAGACAATTTTGCGTACATTAGCTCATGTAACCGCTATTTTCTTTCAGGAAGGGTTTAACCGGGTTTCTGTCATGAAAGTACTCAACCTTATCGGAGATGCCACAGATTCATCACGGGTTTACATTTTTCAGAATTTTGAGGATGAACAGGGGAAACCTTATACTTCCCAGGTTTACGAATGGGTTCAGGGTGGCGTAACGCCTGAAATTGATAATCCTGTTTTGGCTCGACTATATTTTGATGACCCCATCTTTGTCAGATGGGTGAAAGTAATGCAGAGCCACGAATTCATTCATAGTCTGGTTAAAAATTTGCCGGTAGAGGAAGAGCGAAACGTTCTCCACGAACAGGGTATTATTTCTATCCTTTCCATGCCTATCTATGTACAGGGGAAATGGTGGGGGTTTATCGGTCTGGATGATTGTAAAGATGAGAGGATATGGTCGGAGGCGGAAATGGGTGCCCTCGAAACGCTTGCACATAACCTTGGCGCTGCAATTTACCGCAAACAGGTGGAAAATGAATTGCGCGAGCTGAATGTACACCTCGAACAACGGGTCAGACAACGTACCAAAGAGATGGAAAAGGAGATTGCCGAGCGCCGGTTGGCAGAAATACGGCTGCGGGAAAGTGAAGAAAAATACCGGCTCATTTTTGAAAATGCCAACAATGGAATTATCCTGATTATTGATAGAAAAATTATCATGATAAATCCCAAGACCCTTGAAATCCTTGAAAATACTCCCGGTAAACTTATTGGCAGCAGCCTGCTTAATTTTGTCCATAAGGAGGATAAAAATTTGCTGGATAGATTCTTCTCCTCAATACAGGAAAGAGAGGGAACAGAATTTATCGATGTCCGTTTGTTTTCTGCAACAGGTAAAGTTAAATGGGTAGAGCTTAAAACCAACAATATCTTGTGGGATGAGGAGGATGCCTGCCTGGTATTTATGTCGGATATCAGTGCCCGGAAAAAAGCCGAATATGAACTGAATAATCTTAACACAGAGTTAGAAGAACGGGTTTCCCGGGAAGTACAAAAAGTAAAGCAGCAGCAGCAACTGTTGGTGCAGAAATCGAAACTGGAGTATATAGGAGAGCTATCAGCCGGCCTTTCACACGAAGTGAACCAACCGTTGGGAGGCATCTCCATGGGACTCGATAACATCCTGATACGCATGGCCGAAGGTACTCTCGATGAAAAATATATCCAGGATAAATTCCTGATTCTTTTCAAGGACATCGAACGTATCAACCAGATAATACAGCATGTCCGCATCTTCTCACGTGATCAACAGGAAGCCCTTAAAGAGGATGTGGATGTTATTAAAGTGATCAACAATGCTTTATCACTTGTTAAAATGCAGCTAAAAGACCATCAAATAGATTTGCATCTGGATTTTGCAGATGATTTGTTCGTCGTAGTGGGAAACCCGTACCGGCTGGAACAGGTTTTTCTGAATCTGCTTTCTAATGCCCGCTATGCCGTGGAAGAAAAAGAAAAATTGATAAATGATGCCCTATATGGAAAGAAAATTGTAATTAGCTGTAAACGGAATAACGAACTTTGTGAAATTCTTGTCAGAGATAATGGAACGGGCATCTCCAGAAAACATTTACCCAATATTTTTGATCCTTTTTTTACTACCAAAGATGAAGAAAAAGGAACCGGGCTCGGCCTCTCCATTTCCTACGGCATTGTGAAAGAATATGGTGGAAAGATTGAGGTACAAAGCAAAGAAGGAGAGTTTACGGAATTTTTAATTCTGTTACCTTTGAAAAATTAAATTATGAATAAAAAATTAAGCATTCTCGTTGTTGATGACGAACAGCGTTTTGTGGATGAAATTGAAGAGTTTCTGAAAAATAAAAAGTTCAAAGTCTTTTGTGCAAGTCATCCTTTCAAAGCCCTGGAACTGGTAAAAGAACATGCGCCGGATATTGCCATTCTCGATATACGTCTGCCCGGAATGAACGGCCTGGATTTACTGCATGAGATCAAAAAATTGCATCCCCTTGTGGAGGTAATTATGATTTCGGGGCATGGCGACATGAATACGGTGATTGAGGCCATGCGCAAAGGGGCTGTCGATTATTTTGCCAAACCCTTTCGCCTTGCCGATGTTTACAAAGCAATAGTCCGCACCCAACGTTTCATTCAGCTAAATAGTGAGCTGAAAGCAGTAAAGTCAAGCAGGGATATTCTTTCGAAAAAATTATTGGAGAATATTGGCGTTCAGCTTGTGGGAAATAGTAAGGCTATGACCGAAATGATTGGGATGATGACCAAAGTAGCGCAAACACCCAATACCTCAGTACTTGTTTTGGGTGAAAGCGGTACGGGTAAAGAATTGGTTGCCCACGGTATCCATTATTTAAGCAGCCGGAGTAATAAAATGTTTTATTCGGTGAACTGTTCGGCCATTCCCGAATCCCTTTTTGAAAGTGAGTTTTTCGGTCATAAAAAAGGGGCTTTTACCGGCGCAGAAGCTGACAAAGAAGGCTGGTTTGAGATTGCTGACGGTGGCACTTTGTTTCTCGATGAAATCAGTGATATGCCCCTGATACAACAGGCAAAGCTGTTGCGGGTACTTGAAGAAAGAAAGGTGAGTAAAATAGGCTCACGCCAGAGCAAACATGTTGATGTAAGGGTTATTGCCGCATCTAATACAGATCTGGAAAAACTGGCCAATGAAAATAAATTCCGGCCTGACTTGTTTCACCGGCTGAATATTTTTGTGATTAATATCCCGGCATTGCGAACCCGGAAAGAAGATATTCCCGCTTTGTGCGATTATTATCTGAAGATGTATGCCCGGCAATTTGGTAAATCTTCGTTAAAGCTGGATAAAGAAGCTATGGAAAAAATGATGACCTATGATTTTCCAGGAAACATTCGCGAACTCAGAAATATCATTGAGCGGGCTGTGATTTTGTGTGAAGGCGATGAGTTGCTTATCCGGCATTTGCAGCTTTCCCACACGTACGCAGCAGGGCAGAAGAGAACAATGTCCTCTGATATTTCAGAAAACACTTCCGGTTTTGTCCCGGATACCAGTCTCGACCTGGAAGAAAACGAACGGCAACTCATCCGGAAAGCGCTGGAACAAGCCGGAAATAACAAATCGAAAGCTGCTGATTTACTGAATATTACCTGGCAGGCATTGGATCGCCGGATGAAAAAATACAACTGGAATAGTTAACCCGGAAAATATATGCGTTTCCTGCAGTTTGTCCTGTTTCAAACGGAAGCTGAGACTATATTTAATCACAAACCTATGTTACCACTTGGTTTTTCATGCATTTATTAATTTAGACTATAAATAAATAACAGTTTCCGTTAAAAATATTATAAAATCGAAATAATTCAATATGAATTATATTCTACATTCGCAGCAAATTTTTTATCTAAAAATCTTTATAGATAATATATGAACGGAGAATCATTAATTTTATTTTTTATCATTGCTCTTGTCCTGGTTGGCGGGGGCATTGTGTTCGCTTCAATCGTTGCTCCGAGGTCTTTTAACACCCAGAAATTTGAACCGTACGAATGTGGTATTCCTACAGAAGGGCCTACGTGGATTCAGTTCCATGTGGGGTACTATCTGTTTGCCATTATTTTTCTCGTTTTTGATGTTGAGACGGTCTTTCTTTTTCCCTGGGGGGTGGTAATGAAATCTATAGGCCTGCAGGCATTCGTTGAGATCATTATTTTCTTTTTCATTCTGGGCCTTGGACTTTTGTATGCATGGAAGAAAGGAGCGCTGAAATGGGTGTAAAAATCAAATCGATGAAAAACGAGGATTTCAAAGATAATGAAACTCTGGAGTCCTTGAATGAATTGGGAGATAACGTTTTTTTAACCACCATCGATAATGTATTAAACTGGGGACGGTCTAATTCCATTTGGCCATTAACCTTTGCTACAAGTTGTTGTGGTATTGAAATGATGGCCGCCGGTGCCTCGCGATACGATTTTGCCCGTTTTGGGATTGAAGTTTATCGTGCAAGCCCGCGACAAGCAGATGTTATCGTTGTGGCTGGAACTATTGTTCATAAAATGGTTCCCATTTTAAAACGGCTTTACGATCAAATGGCCGAGCCGAAATATGTTATTGCTATGGGTGCCTGTGCCGTCTCAGGAGGTCCTTTTTACTATAATAACTATTCGGTAGTGCGTGGCGTTGATCACGTGTTGCCTGTGGATGTTTACGTCCCGGGATGTCCTCCCAGACCGGAAGCTTTATTATATGGTGTAATGCAGCTTCAGCGTAAAATTAAAACTAAATCCATTGCGGCTAAAAAGAAGAATAACAATGATGGTGAAAAATCCGGAGCCGATGAAAAATAAAGAAGAATTGAAAACTTTTCTCGCCGATTTAATCCCTTTTGCAACTATTGAAGAGGGTAAACAATACACGGAAGTTGTGGTTCCTTTGGATAAGTGGCACGAAACGGCACAGAAACTGAGAAAAAACGATAATATTCCTTTCGATTACCTTATCAGCCTTACGGCAGTTGATTATCTTACGAAGCTTATGGTGGTTTATCACCTGGAATCCACTTCTACCCACGATTTTGTGGTGGTGAAAGCCTATCTTGAAGAACGGGATAACCCTGTAATCGATACCATTTCGGATGTATGGGTTACTGCCGAATTTCATGAAAGGGAGGTGTTCGACCTGTTTGGTATCCGGTTTAACCATCATCCTGATTTGCGGAGATTGTTTTTAGAAGAGGGATATGGTTTCCCTTTGCGAAAAGATTTTAAAGACGAAATAAATATAATTGAACTCTCCAATTGATATGAGTGAAGAAATAATCAAAAATATAATCGTTAAGGAAGACGATGATTATATTGTTAACATGGGGCCGCAGCATCCGTCCACCCATGGTGTTTTAAGATTGGAAGTCTGCCTGAACGGAGAAACCGTGAAATATATGGTTCCTCATATTGGGTATATTCACCGGGCTATTGAAAAGATGAGTGAGTCAGATACTTACAAGCAAATCATTCATCTGACAGATCGTATGGATTATCTCTCCGCTCACATGAACAATGAAGCAATATGTCTTGCTGTTGAAAATGCCCTCGAAATTGAAGTCCCCGAACGGGTTAAATATATTCGGGTAGCTTTGGATGAACTCTCCCGTGTTGCTTCGCATCACCTGTGGTGGAGTGCTTTTGGTATGGACCTTGGCGCATTGACAACCTTTTTTTATGGTATGCGCGACCGGGAAAAAATCCTTGCCATTTTTGAAGAATCCTTCGGCTCACGTCTGCTGCACAGTTTTGTTACTCCCGGCGGGTTGATGCACGATGTTCATCCCAACTTTCAAAAACACATTATGGAATTTGTCCGGTATTTCCGGAAAAAACTTCCTGAGTACAAACAGCTGTTGACCGATAATGTCATTTTTCATAACCGGACCAAAGGAATTGGGTATATGTCGCGCGAAACGGCGATTGCATTTGGTGTTACCGGTCCTTCGGGCAGAGGTTCGGGGTTTTCGTGTGACGTGCGTAAAACGGCTCCCTATGGCCTTTATAATGAAATAAATTTTAAAGAAATTCTGCACGATGAAGGAGATTCGTTTACCCGCTATCTCGTGCGTATGGAAGAGATGGAAGAGTCTTTAAATATTCTCGAACAGGTGGCGGATAACATTCCGGAAGGAGATTTTACTGCAAAGATGAAACCTATTGTCAAACTCCCGGAAGGCGAATATTACCAGCGTGTGGAAACAGCTCGTGGCGAACTGGGCGTTTATATTGTAAGCGACGGGAAAAAGTTTCCTTATCGCGTTAAATTCCGCTCGCCAAACTTTAGTAACCTTTTTGTTCTGAATACTTTGGCAATGGAACATCTGATTGCAGACCTTGTTACCATAAGTGGTTCTCTCGATTTGGTAATTCCTGATATTGACCGATAAACCTGAAAAATATGATACTGGATATTTATAGTTTTTCAACCTTAACAACATACATTGACAAAAGTCTGCATGCTATTATGGCACCCTGGCTTGCTGTTGCAGCTGAACTTGTCCTAATCGGATTGTTATTTCTGGCATTTTATGCATTACTTGGTCTGTTCCTCGTTTATCTTGAACGCAAGGTTTGTGCGGTGATGCAAAACCGTATCGGACCCAACAGGGTAGGGAAGTGGGGTATTTTTCAAACTGTTGCCGACTTTATAAAACTGGTTACCAAAGAGTTAATACCCATTAAAAATGCCGATAATTTTCTGTTTAATCTGGCTCCTTTTATTGTGATTATTGCCTCATTTATGGCCATGGCCGCTTTGCCTTTTGCCAAAGGATTGCAGGCCATTGATTTTAATATCGGAATTTTTTACATTATTGCCGTTTCCTCTTTGGGGATTGTAGGAGTGTTGATTGCCGGTTGGTCCAGCAACAGCAAATATTCGCTCATTGGCGCCATGCGAAGTGGTGCCCAGATAGTGAGCTATGAACTCTCGGTTGGGTTGTCATTGCTCGCTGTGGTGGTTTTCTCGGGTTCAATGCAATTATCAACTATCGTGGAGAGTCAGGCCAACGGCTGGTGGATCTTTAAAGGACATATTCCGGCTCTTATTGCTTTCGTCATTTATTTGATTGCGAGTACGGCCGAAATCAATCGTGGCCCCTTCGACCTTGCCGAAGCAGAGTCGGAACTTACTGCCGGTTTCCATACTGAATATTCGGGTATTAAATTTGCTTTCTTCTTTTTGGCCGAATACATCAATATGTTTATTGTGGCTGCCATTGCGGCAACACTGTTTTTCGGGGGTTGGATGCCGCTCCACATTGGTCATTGGGAAGCTTTTAACCGCGTGATGGATTTCATTCCTTCCATTATCTGGTTTTTCGGAAAGACCTTTTTTATTATCTATTTAATCATGTGGTTCAAATGGACTTTCCCGCGTTTGCGCATCGACCAACTACTAAAGCTGGAATGGAAATACCTCTTGCCATTGAGCTTGCTGAACATCGTGCTCATCTCTTTTGTAGTACTGATGGGTTGGTATTTTTAATTGAAAATATTGAATAGAAATGAATAGTATTATAGAATATTTTACCGACATTTATAAAGGGGTTCGCTCTTTATGGGCGGGAATGCGGGTAACCGGGAAATATTTTGTGAGTCCCGGCGAAATTGTAACGGAACAGTATCCGGAGAACCGGGCTACACTGAAAATGGAAGAACGGTTCAAAGGAGAGGTTATCATGCCCCATGACGAAAACAACCAACACCGTTGTACCGGATGTGGAATATGTGAGGTTAATTGTCCTAACGGCTCTATCGAAATCATTACCAAAAGAACTCCCAATGAGGAAGGTAAAATGGTGCGTGTGATTGATAAACACATTTATCACCTGGCGATGTGTACGTTTTGTGAGCTGTGCATCAAAACATGTCCTTCTAATGCCCTGGCATGGGGACAGGATTTCGAACATGCCGTATTTGACAGGTCAAAATTGAACAAGGTTTTAAACAAACCGGGTTCATCACTAAAAAAGAAGGAGGTTAAATCATGACGCTGAATGTTCTCATGTTCTATTTGCTATCGGGCATTATTCTGACGTTCTCGGTGTTAACGATAACTTCCCGGAAAATGCTCAGAGCGGCAGTATATCTTTTGTTTGTGCTGGTGGCCACGGCAGGCTTTTACTTTTTGCTGAATTATCAGTTTCTTGCAGCGGTACAACTCACACTTTATGCAGGTGGCATTGTAGTTTTAATTATTTTTAGTATTCTGCTTACCAGCCATATCAGCGAGAAGTTCAAAAAGCCTGCTCCCTGGAAGTTGTGGATGGGAATTTCCGCACTGATTGTGGGTGGTGCCCTGACTTTATGGACGTTGCTTTCGCATGATTTTGTGAAAGGCGCAGATGTGAAAACGGTACCGGTTGATATGCACCTTATCGGAAATCAACTTCTCGGTTTAGGAAAAAACGGCTACGTTTTGTCCTTCGAGGTTATCAGTGTTTTGTTGCTCGCCGCAATGATTGCTGCTATTGTTATCGTCAAAAAGGAAAAAAATCAAAAATCAGATATATTATGATACAGGGAATATCAATTTATTATTTTCTTATTGTCAGCACCCTCATGTTTTTTATTGGAATTGCGGGCTTCATAATCCGCCAGAATCTGATTACCATTTTGTTGTCGGTGGAGCTGATCCTAAATTCGGTGGGAATTAACTTTTTGGTTTTTAACCGGTATCTCTATCCCGACCAGTTACAGGGACATTTTTTTTCGCTTTTTATTGTAGGTATTGCTGCGGCAGAAGCTTCTGTGGCAATAGCCCTCATTATTAACATTTATCGGCGAATCCACAATATTGAAGCAGATAACGTGAACGAAATGAAATATTAAAAACCGTTTTTACCATGACTGATTTCTCATATACAATATTAATTCCGTTAATTCCACTGTTAGTTTTTCTTGTCACAGGATTGCTGGGGATGAAGTGGAAGCCAATTGTTTCGGGGGTAATAGGAACCATAGGCTTGGGAATCTCTTTTTTCCTGTCGTTGTTTGCGGCCTACCAGTATTTCTTTTTAACAGCCTCTGCAAGTGGTTATCATACCATTATTCCAATCAACATGCTCTGGCTTTCGTTTACCAGCACTTTGCAAATTCACATGGGCGTGTTGTTAGATCCCATTGCCATCATGATGCTTGTGGTAGTAACCACAGTCTCTTTCATGGTGCATATTTACAGCCTGGGATATATGAAAGGTGAAAAAGGATTTCAGCGGTTCTATGCCTTTTTGTCCCTCTTTACTTTTGCAATGCTTGGCGTGGTGCTGGCTACTAATATTTTTCAGATATATATTTTCTGGGAACTGGTGGGCGTTTCTTCCTTTCTGCTTATTGGCTTTTATTACGATAAACCTTCTGCTGTTGCAGCGGCCAAAAAAGCTTTTATTGTCACCCGCTTTGCCGATCTCGGTTTTTTAATCGGGATACTTTTGTTATCCTATTATACAGGTACTTTTGACTTTGTAAAACTTAATCAGCCCGGAACAAATCTGTTTGTCGGACTTGCCGGAGTGAGCTTTCTTGGAATTTCAGGTATTACCTGGACTATGAGCCTTATTTTTATGGGCGCTGCGGGTAAATCTGCCATGTTTCCACTTCATATCTGGCTCCCCGATGCCATGGAAGGTCCTACTCCCGTGTCGGCGTTAATACATGCTGCCACCATGGTAGTAGCCGGTGTCTTTCTCGTCGCCAGGCTGTTTCCTATTTATCATTTCCAGGCGCCTGATGTGTTGCTTTTTATTGGTTATGTGGGTGGTTTTACCTCTCTTTTTGCTGCTATCATCGCCATTACTCAAAACGATATCAAGCGGGTTCTGGCCTATTCTACCTTATCGCAGATTGGCTACATGATGGTGGCTCTTGGCGTTTCGGGCTATGGTGGTAAAGCCGGGCTGGGATTTACGGCTGCTATGTTTCATCTGTTTACACACGCTATGTTTAAGGGTCTCCTCTTTTTGGGCGCCGGTGCTATCATTCATTCTGTGCACTCAAACATGATGAAAGACATGGGCGGCTTACGAAAGTATATGCCCATCACTCATTTTACTTTTCTTGCAGCGTGTCTTGCCATATCGGGAATTCCTCCTTTTGCAGGCTTCTTTAGTAAAGATGAAATTTTGGTAGCGGCATTTAATTCCAATAAACTACTGTTTTATGTGGAATATATTACTGCCGGGATTACATCATTCTATATTTTCCGTATATACTTTAACATTTTCTGGGGAAAAGAGACAAAATATGAGCACAAGCCCCACGAAGCTCCCTGGAATATGGCTATTCCGTTAATTATTATGGCGCTGGGTGCTACTTTTGGAGGGTTCATTCCTTTTCATGATTTTGTAACTTCCAATATGAAGCCTTTTGCTGAGGGGATGGACATTATGGTCTCCCTGCCTTCTGTAGCCATTGGCTTGGTTGGAATAGCGGTAGCCTGGATATTGTACAAAAAAGAGAACGAGATGCCTGCCAGAATCGCCAAAAGAATGGGTGTGCTTTACACCACCACATTCAACAAATTCTATGTTGACGAGGTTTATCTCTTTGTTACCAAAAAGATAATTTTCAACCGTATAGCCAAGCCAATTGCATGGTTCGACCGCAACGTAGTGGATGCGTTTATGATTGGTATCGGTACAGTAACAATGAAAATCTCTTATAAAATAAAAAATCTGCAATCCGGTGAGCTTCAGCAATATGCTTTTGTTTTTGTTGCCGGTTCAGTACTGTTGGCTCTTCTCTTACTGTACTCTTTGGGGTACCATTAAAAGGGGTGGATAAATAATTTGAAAAAGATGAACGAAGTTTTAATTTAAAAGATATAACAGGTGAATTTTCTGAGTCTATTTGTGTTGGTTCCTGTTTTGACAATTACGGGAATCTTGTTTACCAGAGATCTTAAAGGAGCTCGGCTGGTGTCGGCTGTGGGAATGGGGATACAGTTGCTTCTTGCAGTTTTCCTGGTGCTTTATTATCTCTCAATTCGCGGAGCCGGAAACCTGCATGAGATGGTGCTAACGGCTGATTATAGCTGGTATCCCAGTTTAAATATTCATTATTTCGTCGGCGTGGATGGTATTGCTGTCGCGATGATAGCCCTGACGGCTATTGTTATTTTTGCGGGAGTCTTTGCCTCGTGGCAGATGGAATTCCTTTCGCGTGAGTTTTTTATCTCTCTTATCTTACTTGCCACAG
This sequence comes from uncultured Bacteroidota bacterium, assembly GCA_913009685.1. Taxonomy (GTDB): domain Bacteria; phylum Bacteroidota; class Bacteroidia; order Bacteroidales; family F082; genus Sulfidibacterium. Next base: position 3,915 of record CAJVXP010000020.1, on the reverse strand, counting down.
GAGTTTTTGGTTTTTTCATTTCACTCGATTTGTTTACCATGTTTCTCTTTTACGAGTTAGCGGTAATCCCCATGTATCTGCTCATCGGGATATGGGGAAGTGGGCCAAAAGAAGCCTCGGCCATGAAGCTTACCCTAATGCTGATGGGTGGCTCGGCACTCCTTTTGGTAGGGATTCTCGGAATCTATTTTAATTCGGCTCCCAACGGCGGCGCTTATACTTTTAATATCCTTCAGATTGCTAAAATACATATGCCCATTGCCGCTCAGCGTTTCTTTTTTCCACTTACATTTGTTGGCTTCGGTGTACTGGCGGCACTTTTCCCCCTTCACACATGGTCACCGAGTGGTCATGCTTCTGCACCTACGGCAGTGTCAATGCTTCATGCCGGTGTATTGATGAAGCTGGGGGCTTACGGTTGTTTCCGTGTCGCTATTTACCTCATGCCCCAGGCTGCCACCCAGCTGGCATGGATATTCATTATTCTGACATCAATCAGTGTGGTTTATGGAGCTTTAGGTGCTATCATGCAAAAAGACCTGAAGTTTATCAATGCTTATTCCTCGGTTAGCCATGTGGGGCTTATCCTTTTTGCACTTTTAATGTTGAATAAAATTTCAATGGACGGTGCTATTTTGCAGATGATTTCTCACGGTCTGGTTACGGCACTGTTCTTTGCTCTGATTGGTATGATATACGGACGTACCCATACACGCGATATCAGGGAAATGGGAGGCCTTATGAAAGTTATGCCTTTCCTCGCTGTCACCTATATGATCGCCGGTTTTGCATCGCTCGGTTTGCCGGGTTTTAGTGGCTTTGTAGCTGAAATGACGATTTTTGTCGGCGCTTTCCAGCATTCGGATTTATTCCATCGCGTTGCCTCTGTAATAGTTGTTTCCTCCATTGTTATTACAGCAGTTTATATCCTCCGTGTTGTGGGGAAAATTCTTTTGGGACCTATTAAAAATGAGGCTCATCTGCATCTTAAAGATGCCACCTGGTCTGAAAAGCTAAGTACAATTACTCTGGTGATTGCCGTTGTAGGGATAGGCATTTTGCCGTTGTGGCTCTCCGATACTATTTTGAACAGTCTGCATCCTATTATGGAAAGACTCACAGCTTATTTGCATTAAATTGAATTTGAAAAAGATACGTAATAAATATCAGGAATAATGGACTTTAGATATATCTTGCTTATGCGCCATGAAATACTTCTACTGGTGGTTGCATTAATCATATTGATGGTAGATCTCTTTACTAGTGGTGAAAAGAAAACCTATCTGATCAAATTCTCATTAGTGCTTTTTGCACTCTCGATGTTGATTGGCTTTCTTCCCGTAAAACCGGGAGTCCTTTTCGGCGGAGCATTTCAGGGGAATGCGCTGACGGATCTTTTTAAGGATATTTTAAATATGGCCGTTCTCATTGTTTTCCTGCAATCGGATGGCTACCTGAAAAAGGCAGAAAACGCAGAAAAGATAGGCGAATTTTTCGTGTTAATCATCTTAACACTGTTGGGGATGGATTTCATGGTTTCTTCTGGTGACTTTCTGACTTTCTTTGTTGGACTGGAAACGGCTTCTATTCCCATTGCCGGTCTGGTAGCTTTCGACAGATACAAAAGCCGTTCGGCAGAAGCAGGGGTGAAGCTTATTTTGCTTTCGGCTATATCCTCAGGAGTGCTGCTTTTCGGAATTTCCTTAATTTACGGAGCAACCGGTTCCATCTATTTTTCCGATGTTGCCAAAAACATCACCGCTTCTCCGCTTATTATCTTAGGATTCATTTTCTTTGTCAGCGGTATGGGATTTAAAATTTCATTGGTTCCCTTCCATTTATGGACGGCCGATGTTTACGAAGGTGCGCCGATGAATGTTACGGCTTACCTTTCGGTAGTATCAAAAGGAGCAGCTGCTTTTATCCTTACCATTATCCTTTATAAAGTTTTTAAGAATGTTACCGAACTTTGGGAAACAGCCCTCTATGCTTTGGCTGTACTCACCATGACAGTGGGTAACCTATTCGCCTTACGCCAGGATAATATTAAACGCTTCATGGCCTTTTCATCCATTGCTCAGGCAGGTTTTATCCTGGTGGGTATTATGGGGACAGGTAGTTTGGGAATGACTTCTGTTGTCTATTTTATATTGATTTATGTTTTCACCAACCTTGGCGCTTTCGGGGTAGCTTCGGCAATTTCCAATGCATCGGGTGTGGAAACAATTTCCGGTTACAACGGACTTTATTCAACGAATCCCAAACTAAGCCTTGTTATGATGCTTGCGCTGTTTTCGTTGGCTGGAATTCCACCGATTGCCGGATTCTTCGGCAAATTCTTTTTGTTTACCTCCGCCGGTAGCAAGGGATACTTTATCCTGATATTAATTGCTGTGCTTAATGCAACCGTTTCGTTGTACTATTATCTAATGGTGGTAAAAGCCATGTTTATTAATAAAAACAACCATCCGATTCCCTATTTCCGCAGTTCTAATTTTATGAGGTTAAGCTTGTTGCTATGCGTTGTGGGGATGTTTTTTATCGGTTTTGCCGGCGACATTTTCGAATATATTATGTCAGTAAGTCATCTTCTTTTTTAATCTAATATTTTTCAAATGCCTTTAACTCAGGGAAAACATATCATAAAAGAAATAGAAGGAGTTCGTTGCAGCCTTGTAGAAGAAAATGTATCTAAAAGCAGGGCCGGATTTCTGAAGAAACTATTGGTACACAACGGCTTTGATGTTAAAGTTGAACAAAGCGATGAAGAAGGGAACTCTTTCACCATGGGGGTTACGGATCTTTTGTTTAACCCTGTGATTTATGTTTACGAACTCCGTTTAAAAACACCTGATGATAAGATTGTTACGCCGGCTTACTGGCTACAGTTGTCGCCAGAGGGAATCAAAAAAGGGGAGAATGATTATTATTGGGAGTTGAAAAAGAAATAAGCTCCGCAAGCCTTTTTTCCGGAAAATTACGGAAAGATTTAAAAATAATAAAGCCCGTCTGAAATTCAGACAGGCTTTTTTTATATAAGCTTTTTGTATCTGTTTATTTCACAGCATCAACAATGGCTTTAAAAGCTTCGGGATTGTTCATGGCGAGGTCGGCAAGAACCTTACGGTTCAGGTTGATATCCTTTGCATGAAGTTTTCCCATAAATTCCGAATATGACATCCCGTGAAGGCGGGCGCCTGCGTTGATGCGCTGAATCCACAGTGCACGGAAATTACGTTTTTTGGTTCGTCTGTCACGGTAGGCATAAGAGAGGCCTTTTTCATAAGCGTTTTTCGCAACCGTCCAGACATTTTTTCTGCGGCCAAATTGTCCTTTGACCTCTTTCATTACCTTTTTTCTGCGCGCCCTTGACGCAACAGTGTTAACTGATCTTGGCATTTTTTTAAATTTTTCCGTTATAGCGTTCCCGATACACTTGCCGGGAAACTTTACAGGGCTATAACAAAATTAAACAATTGATTTAATTACCCTTTAATCATGCGACGAATGTTCTTTTCATCGGCTTTGTCAATAATTGTAAAGTAAGTTAAGTTACGTTTACGCTTGGTTGACTTCTTCGTCAGAATGTGACTTTTGTACGCATGCTTCCTTTTGATTTTACCGGAACCCGTCAGCACGAACCTCTTCTTTGCACCGGACTTTGTTTTCATTTTTGGCATAGCTCAAAATGATTTTTTAATGGTTAATATAACTAGTTTTTAATTTGATTTCTTATCTGATTTCTTTGCTGATAAAATCATGATCATCCGTTTCCCTTCAAGCTTTGGAAGTTGTTCCACTTTGGCGTAATCTTCCAACTCCTGGGCGAAACGTAACAAAATGTATTCTCCCTTGTCCTTATAAATAATCGATCTTCCTCTGAAGAAAACATCAACCTTAACTTTAGAGCCATAG
>CAJVXP010000019.1 GCA_913009685.1 uncultured Bacteroidota bacterium | reverse complement strand
AATGTGACTGGAGTTCAGACGTGTGCTCTTCCGATCTATAAAACACAAAACCCATTGCCACAAGCACAACAGCCCCAACCATCACCCAACGGAAACGAATATGCAGCAGTACCAGCAACAAAACAACACCAGCTACTCCAACACCCAGCCAGGCCGCCCGTGTGTACGAAAAGATAATAGCGACGACGTATAAGACCAGAAACGGAAAAACCAGTAATTTTTTGTAAAAAGAAAGTCCCGGATAAAAAAGGTAACCTGCCAAAACCGGCAGATACATGGCCAAAGCCGCACCGTAAGCGGTGTGGTCGTTGTAAAAAGGCGACATGACCCAGTGCCCCGATTCTTCATCGAAACCGTGTGCCGCATGACGAATGAGCGTATAAACAATAATGCCACTGAGCGCCAGCATGTATAACCACAAAAAGCGGTGGATGTTTTTTTTGTTCCGAAACATAGGAACAGCCGCAAAATAAAATGGAATCACGAACCAAATCCGTGACAAGAGATGTTTAAAAGAAACCAGCGGCAAATGACTGGTAAAGGAAGTTATCAGCATCCAAAGAAGGCTGAAATATATGAGATAGGAAAGTGGATGCCGGGCGACATGACGATTGTAGTTTCGCTCCAAAAGCAGACTTCCACAAAAGATAATCACTACACCAAACATCAACGGTTCCGTAGGCACCGACAACGCAGCACCAATGCGGGGATCCTGAAGACTTATGGCGAGAGGCGTAAAAAAAGTAATAAACAGAAGAACTTTATCAAGCGAGACAACATAATAGTATGCGACAATGAGCACCAACGGCAAAACAAAAAACCACAAAGTCTCTTTTTTTAACATAAAATAGAAACTTGCACTTAAAAATAAAGCGGTAAGCAGATATAATACTATGATATTCTTTGTTTTATCCGAAAGATACATAGCCTGTAATTAGTTTTCTGTGCTCTTCTTTCTTTCCAAAAAAGAGATTACAATCAGCGAAAGTGTAAACACAGAGAGAACGGACACCAACACAATAAGCCAGCGCACAGGATAAGTCTTTTTGTCAGACGCATACGGATGGGTTACCACATTGGTATAAGTTACATTTGAAATAACATGGCGATATTCCGTCTCATAACTTAATTTCACATTAACATAGGCAGCTGCTTCTTTCTGTAGCATCTTGACCAGCTGAACCAGTTCGCCCCCGTACTTGCCCATGTTACGCGCCAGCCGCCTGGCCTCTTTTGTGTTTACCGCCTCCGGCCCCCCCTGAACATTACGCAGATAGGCCTTCATAATCTGTTGTGACTGGTAGGTATATTCAAAAATACCTTTTTGGGTTCCCAGCTCTCTCAATCGATTTTTTATCGAATCCATAACATACCGTTCACGCCTTAGCTGGCCGGCATAGGCATTAGCCAGTTCCCCAAACTTTTCTTTTTGCATGCGCCGAACTTTTTTATTGTAAAAGTTCAGCAAAGCGTCTACCATCAGCCTGGCTGTATCAGGGTCTCTATCGAGTACCTCAACATCTACAGCTTCGTAGCTTGTTTTGCTGATTTTGACATTCTCACCATAACGTCTGTAAAGCTCTGTTTGGAAATATTTATAATGTGGATCAATCTTGTAATGCTTAGCTAAACCGAACCGTCGTATCATACTGTCAGTAATGTCCTGTGAGTGAAACACCTGAATCATCTGCTCGGTTGTACTCTCTTTGGAATATGCTTTAATGTTATCGGGATAAACAACAGCATACGATTTATAAAGCGGAATAATGAACCGGGGACCGGAAAAAATAGCCGCAAGGCCGGCAGTAACCAAAACAATGATAAGAAGATGGTATTTCCATTTCATTATGATCTGCCAACTTGCCCGACTGTCAAATTTATATTCCATATTTTAATATTTTTAAAAATGATTTATCAGATAATCAATTTGTTTCTTTTACTATTTACTGATTAACAATGCTATTTATTAAATTTAATAACCAAAAAAAAAAGATAATTCCCAAGCTTCCTTTTTCAAAGTTGTGCATTTTATTCAAAAATCAAAAGTATAAAAATAAACGGGGCAGCGGAAAGAAAAAGTAACTTCCCATGAAGTTTAGAGACGCTATTTTTAAATGTTTTCGTTGGTTTTGTCTTTGAGAATACCGACAAACTGCTTAATATCCAGTGCCTTGACGGTAATTCCCAAAAGGAATCCGAGACCTGTTAACAACAACAGTCTTATTTCCCACGATCCAATATTCAAATATTGTAAGACAAATGCCAGCAAAAAGGTTCCTGCAAACAATAATGACAGCCGAAACCACAACCTGAATCTGCTTTTTAGATGTAAAATTACAAAAGCGAATATGATTTGCAATAAAGCCGTCAGTATTTGTGTTGACAGTGTTGCCACAGCCGATCCCACCGCATGATATTTGGGGATGAGTATCCAGTTTAGGCTAAAATTGAGCAAAAGTCCCAACAAGGCAATGGTATTCAGTGTTCTAAGACTGTTGTTTGCCGTAAGCAACGTTCCGAAAATATAGTTTGATGCCACGCCCACAAAACTCCACATCAACAGCTTAAAGATGCATGCTGATTGTGCGATACGCAGGTCGAAAGCTATGGTTGTTTCGCCTGCATGCTGAGAATACATCAACAGCATAATATCCTTAGCAAAAAATTGTGTTACAACTGCTACAATCAGCGCTCCGCTCATAATGATTGAAAAAGACAACGTGACCAAACCATCAATGGATTTTTTCTCTTTTAGCATTTTCGAAAACAGAGGAAGCAACAAAACAGCAAACAGATAAGCCACATTTTGGGCAGCATCCAACAGCCGGTAGCCCTGCGCATATACACCAGCCTGCTGGTCGCCAAGCGGATGGGGCAACAACCGTTCAATCATAACACTGTCCATGCGGGAATAGAAGCTCATAATGAGTACCAGCAAAGCAAAAGGCAGACTTCTGCGAAGTATCATTTTAAAAAAAGAAAAATCCCAGTGTAATCTTAGTTTTCCTGATTTGCGAAGGACAACCATAAGTGCAAAAGTTACCGTAAGCAGATAAGCCAGCGTTTGGGAATAAACAAACCATTCGATGGAAAAAGGCCCTCCGAACCATCCTGACCAAAGCAATGTCCCTACAATAAGAATCATTAGCATGCGGTCCATGACGGAAATTATACTGTCGGTAGAAAATAGCAACAGCCCGGAAATATTTGACCGCAAATACAAAATAAAAGATAGCAGAAACTGGTTGAAACCCACCCACGCGAGCAGATAAAGCTGGGGTCCCTGATATCCGATAAGCCAGGCAACAACAAAAACGAGGATGCCGTACCCAAAACCAAGGAGTAACTTCATGGTAGCCATACCGCCAAAATGTTCCTGCAACTGATGGTTGTTGCGGGCAATGTTACGGTTGTTGAAGTTGGTAATCCCCAAATCAAGAAAGATGAAAAAGAGATAAGAAAAGTTGAAAATGGCAAAGTAAAAACCATATTCCTGCGTACCGGTAACATTCTGTACCTGCCGGTCAATTCCCAAAATCCAGAACGGTTTTACCAAGAGGTTCAGGAATAACAAAAACATCAGGTTCTTCAGAAATTTCTTCTGCATCACACAAAAATAAACAATTGCTGAATAATTTGCAGCATCCGATGGCTATATAATATCCTACAACAATACAATAGCCTGCTAAAACATTTGAATCATAAAACTGCTCAAAACATGGGGAAGCAATATTATTGTCAAGCCCATACCGAAAACAGCACCCCAGAAATGCGCACTATGCCCCACATTATCATGTCCGTGTTTTTGCATATAAATCATATACGAGAGATACAAAATACCAAAGAGCCATGATGGAATAGAAAAAGGAATGGGGAAAAGATAAATGCTTCCCACAGGATAAATCAGGATGCTGGAAAACACCACAGCCGAAACCGCTCCCGAAGCCCCCACAGCACTGTAATAAACGTTATTTTTATATTTGTTAAAATCGAAAAGCACTGAAAACAGGATGCCCCCGACATAAAACAACAGATAATAAAACATCCCTTTGACCCCGTAATTCAGCCTGAAAGTCCTTTCAACAATATCCCCAAAAGAATAAAGCACCCACATGTTGATTAACAAATGCAACCAGCCGGCATGAACCAGGGCATAAGAACCAAAACGCCAACTCTCATTTCTGTTTTTAACGGCATACGGGTCAAACTTCAGCCGTTCAAACAATACAGGATTATAAAAGGCCAAAATAGATATTATAACCGTGATGACAATAATTATGATATTCATAAAAATGAGTTTCTGAGTAAAGGTGCAAAAATAAGGAAATGTCAGGAGGAAAACGCTTATAAAGATGGCCATCTTTGCCAGGCACGAATTTAGGGCATGTACATCCATTGAAAAAGCATAGTTTTTAAACAGCTTCAATGACATCACTGGAAAATCAAAGCCTTTTTTTAAGGTCTCAATGAGAATATTTTTTTGTAACTTTGCAGAAGTCAACAGGAGTTTTCTGTAAAAAAGTGCTAAATGGACTATAATCAATACAGCTGGCCTGACAAAACTATTCTGATAGCAGATGATGATATTTTGTCAAGAAAATATTTTGCTAAAATTCTGGAGCTCACTAAAGCGAAGTTAATATTTGTAAAGAATGGGAACGAAGCTTTGGCCTATTGCACGAAAGAGCCAGCGGTTGACCTTGTTTTGATGGACATTAAAATGCCGTTAAAAGACGGCCTGACAGCCACAAAAGAGCTGAAGGAAATCTTTCCGGAGATTCCGGTTATTGTGGAGACGGCTTACGCCTTTGATTATGACAAAGCCAATTCCCTCTCTTCGGGAGCCGATGAATTCATCGCCAAACCCATTCTCCGGGAACATTTGTTTGAATTGCTGGGAAAGTATCTCGGTAAATAACCACTCCCGTTTCCTGCCTTTTCTGGTATTACATCTCAGCATCCAGGAAACCAGGAAGAGCAGAATCCTGCTATTTTGTCCCCGGAACAAATATATAATGCAAATCAGTAAAGAAACTACCAATTTATATGTAATTTTGTGGTGATGCTCACTTGTACTGCTATTCGGATACAATGAACAATATAGGAGGTAGATGCAAAAGGCAAAATCAGATATTATCCGTTTCATCAAGCAATCAACAGGGCAGGATTTATCGAAGTATGATGAGGATTTTTTAAACCAGACACTGGAAGAAAGGATCAAAGGGGCAGGGTTTCAAATTCTCCGTGATTATTATGCTTTTCTAAAAGTCCATCCTGAAGAAACAAAGAACCTTGTCCGTTCTTTTAACATCACTTACAGCGAATTCTTCAGAGATCCGCTTGTTTTTGCTTTACTGAAACAGTGGATACTGCCTTCCTTTTTCTCCAAAAAAGATAATTCTGAAAAAAATGAGATCAGAATATGGTCGGCCGCCGCTGCTGCCGGGCAGGAGGCTTACTCTCTGGCCATGCTTATTGATCATCTGAAAATGTTCTACCACAGTAATACAACTGTTCAGATTTTTGCATCAGACATCTGTCTTTCCGAAATAGAAAAGGCAAAAGAAGGATCATATCCGGTTGACCAATTGCAAAAGATACCATTAAAATATCTGAATGAATATTTTTATCCCAATGGTAAATGCTACAAATTAATTCCCCGCATCAGGGAATCGGTTGATTTTTCCATTTACGATATACTGGACACGAAAACCATTAGTCCGCCAAACAGTATTTACGGCTCTTTTGACCTGATTTACTGTAGCAATTTATTTATCTACTACAACGCTAAAATCAGAAGCCAAATCGTTCAAAAGCTAAAAAAAAACCTGACAAGTGGTGGACTGTTAGTAACCGGCGACTCGGAAAAGGAAATACTTGCAGAACATAAACTGTACGAGGTTTGCCCTCCGGCTGCTATTTTTCAAAAAGAAACAACACCGATATACTCATGAAAAAATCAATTTATACAAAAGCCCTTTCCGGGGAAGCCAGACCTGCTCCCCATAAGAAGAAAACAATTGATTTAGTCATTATAAAATTAAAATAGATGAAATTTAATAATTTAAAAATAGCGTATCAACTCCGCCTGGCCTTTGCATTTATCTTTTTTGTGGTTTTACTTCAGGGAGGTATTTCGTGGTACCAGGCCAACACCCTGTGGAAACAGACAAAAAGCCTTTACAATCATCCACTGGCAGTAAGACAGGCACTAAGCGGGCTGGAGGCCGATATTATTGCCATGCACAGAAACATGCAAGAATACGTTCTGGAAAATACAACAGCAAAAAGACGAAATATTCTTCAAAGCCTTAACGATAACAGCGCAGATGTAAACCGGCGTTTTAAGATACTCTACTCGCAATACATGGGACCCAAAACCAATATTAAAAAAGTAGAAAATGTATTTAACAAATGGAATATCATTAAGGATGAGGCTGTTGACATGGTTCGTGCAGGAAAAATAAAGGAAGCGAAGGAAATGACTGCTTTAAATGGAAGCGAAGGTTCCCATGTAAATCAGCTTCTGAAAGGAATTCACACCATTAGCCTTTTTGCCAATCAGGAAGCCAACAAATTTTATCAAAACGCACAAAATCAGAGAAACAAACTGAAACAACAGCTGTTTCTCCTGTTAGGAATCATTCTGGTATTTCTTTTTGTTTTCTATTATATGCTTTACCGCACCATCAATTCCCCCATAAAAAAGCTTACCCTGGCAACGAAAAAGTTTTCGGGAGGTAATTATGAAGCAAGGGTTAACTATTCATCAAAAAACGAGCTTGGGGCTCTTGCGGGAGCTTTCAACCAGATGGCTTTAACTATTCAATCTCAGATTAGCCTGGAACACAAGACTTTCCGTTTTAACACTTCCCTTTTTAAAAGAGAAGATTTAACCCTCTTCTCCAGAGCATTAATAAATGCGCTTGCTGAAGTAACACAATCGCAGATGGGTGCTTTTTATTTACTGAACAATGAGAAAACAAAATTTATCCTGTTGGAATCTTTTGGCCTTTCGGCGAAAGCAAAAACCCGTTTTTCGGTTAAATTGAAAGAAGGAGAATTTGGAAAAGCAATAGCCAACAAAAAAATTGTCCATTTACAGGAAATCCCCGACGACACCTCTTTTACTTTTATTACTACAAGCGGTAATTTTAAACCGAAAGAGATAATTACACTTCCCATTGTTTCGGGAAAAGAAACAGTAGCTGTCATCTCCCTCGCAAGCATTTACACTTACACAAGCGAAACTTTACTACTGCTACAAGGTGTTTTTCCCTCTCTTACTGCCCGTATCAACGGAGTTCTTCTTTTCCATCAGATTAAGGAACAAGCCACACAATTAGAAAAGCAAAATACCGAACTGGAAATTCAGGGAAAAGAACTTTCGGCACAATCGCTGGAACTTAGCCGGCAAAATACCGAACTGAAAATGCAAAAAAATCAACTTGACGAAGCTAACCGGCTGAAATCAACCTTTCTTTCCAATATGAGTCATGAATTGCGCACTCCGCTTAATTCAGTGATAGCGCTTTCCAGCGTGTTAAAGAGAAAGCTAAAAACTGCCATTCCGGAGGAAGAATATTCTTATATCGATGTCATTGAACGCAATGGCAAACAACTGCTCGAATTGATTAATGATGTGTTGGATCTGTCACGTATCGAATCGGGACATGTTGAAATTGAACAGGCAGACATCAACATCAAAGACCTGATAAACGAAATGATCACCCTGATTGAGCCTCAGGCTACTGAGAAAAACATAACTTTAAAGTCATTGATAAATGAAGACCTGCCCTCCCTGAAAAGCGATGGCAATAAAATCAGACATATTCTGCAAAACCTCATTGGTAATGCAGTGAAATTCACCGAAAAAGGCAAGGTAGAGGTAACCGCTTTTGAAAAAGACGACTATCTGCATATCCTGGTAAGCGATACCGGAATCGGAATTCCATCTGACCAAATCTCTAATATTTTTGATGAATTCCGGCAGATAGACAGCAGCACATCGCGCAAATATGGTGGAACAGGGCTGGGACTCTCCATAGCCAGGAGATACGCCCACTTGCTGGGAGGAACCATAGAAGTACAAAGCACTTCCGGAAAAGGTTCAGCCTTTACTTTGATTCTTCCTTTGGAGCCCCTGGAAACAAAAATAACAGAAAACATTCCTGTAATTCAACAAACTTCCATGGCCAGAAGAAAAAAACCAATTACCGAAAGCAAAGCTCAAGCCAAAGAAAAAACCATTCTGATAGTGGAAGACAGTGAACCGGCTATCATTCAGCTTAAAGACATTTTGATTGAAGCGGGCTTTCAGGTATTAGTATCCCACAATGGCCGCGAGGCACTGGAACAAATCGCCAAAACACTGCCCGATGCCATGATTCTGGATTTGATGATGCCCGACATAGATGGCTTTCAGGTACTGGAAGCCATCCGTGCCAATGTGGATACCGCCAAGCTCCCTGTATTGGTGCTTACCGCCAAACATCTCGAAGGAAAAGACCTGAAAAATTTAAAGCACAACCACATTTATCAATTGATTCAAAAGGGCGATGTGAACAGGGAGCAATTGTTACAGTTGGTTTTTGAGATGGTATTTCCTGAAAAGAAAACCACAGAGGAAGAGGCTGCCGGAAAACGTATCAAAAATCTGAAAAAAACAAAAACGCAAACCGGGGAAAAACCGCTGATTTTGGTGGTTGAGGACAATGTGGACAATCTGCTCACCATAAAAGGTCTGCTCGGTGAAGATTTCCGGATAATAGAAGCTTATGACGGTCAGGATGGAATTTCCAAAGCCAAAACGTATCATCCTGACCTTATCCTGATGGATATTGCCATGCCGGTAATGAACGGTTTCAGGGCTTTCGATGCCATTAGAAAAGAAAAAAACCTGAAACATATCCCCATTGTGGCTGTAACCGCCAGCGCCATGACTGCCGACCGCGACGAGATACTGCACTACGGATTTGACGGATACATTTCAAAACCCATTGATATAAATCAGTTTGAAAAAATTATTAACAGCTTTTTCAAAGAAAAATAATAAGCTATGAAAATTTTAGCCATCGATGATATTCGGGATAATCTGACTGTTTTAAAGGCCGTGATAGAAGATGCTTTTCCGAAAACGGCCGTTTATACTGCCCTTAACGGAAAAGATGGAATAGCGCTGGCTTCAACTGTGAATCCGGATGTAATATTGTTGGATATTATTATGCCCGGGATGGATGGGTTTGAAGTTTGCCGTCGGATAAAACAAGATGAACTGCTCAGACACATTCCGGTAGTCTTTTTAACAGCTCTGAAAACTTCTGTCGGAAGTCGGATAAAAGCTTTGGAAGCAGGAGCTGATGGATTTTTATCCAAACCTGTGGAGAGGGAAGAGCTGATTGCCGAGATAAGAGCCATGGTTAAAATTAAAGCTGCCGAGGAAAGAAAGAAAATCGAAAAAGAGCAATTGGAATACATGGTGGCAGAACGAACGGCTGAGCTGGAAGAAGAAATAAAATTAAGGATAAACACCGAACAAGAGCTACGCGAAAGCGAAGAAAAATACAGAACTGCTTTCAGAACAATTCCCAGCGCTGCTGCTATCAGTAAACTCGACGGCACTTATATGGATATTAACGATGGGTTTACCAAAATCACAGGATACACAAAAGCAGATGTTGTAGGAAAAACAACCACGGAATTAAAGATTTGGGCTATCCCTGAAGACCGCGATAAATTTGTGGTGAAACTAAAAAACAACAGACATGTGGTTAATCAGGAAGCTCTTTTTCGATGCAAAGATGGCTCCCTGATAACGGGGTTGTTGTCAGCCAACCTGATTACAATTCAGGATGAACCATACATATTATCCATTACATACGACATCACCAACCGGAAAAAGATGGAGCAGGAGCTGTTTGAAAACAAAGAGCAGTACCGGACTTTAATTGATGATGTGCTGGATACTTCGGCGGTGGGCGTGTTTATTCTCGATGCCCGATTCAGAGTGGTCTGGATAAACCAGGCTACGGAAAAATATTTTGGCCTTAAAAGAAAGGACATCATTGGCAAAGACAAAAAGAAGCTGGTAAAAGAACAAATAAAATTCCAGTTAGAGGATCCCGAAGAAGTTGCTGCAAAGATTCTGGCCACTTATGAAAATAATACTTACGTTGAAAATTTTATCTGTCATATGCTACCGGGGAAAAACCGGAAAGAACGCTGGCTGGAACACTGGAGTAAGCCCATACGCACAGGACTTTATAAGGGTGGCCGCATCGAACATTACACCGATATTACTCTGCAAAAGGAAACTGCTTCAAAATTGTCGATTAGCCGGGAAAGGTACAGACTTATTTCCGACTTAACTTCCGACTATGTTTTTGAAGATGAAATTTCTGAGAATGGGATTATAACTAATGTTTGGATGGCAGGTTCATTTGAAGCCATAACAGGCTATCCGGCGGATGAATTTGAAAAAATTGGAGGCTGGCGCAGAATTCTTCACCCGGAGGATATTCCCATTGATAATAAAGCTCAAAAAGAATTATTCAATAATAAAAAAGTAACCATCGAATTACGAATTTTCCATAAAAACGGACAATTATTCTGGATAAGAGTTTATGCCATGCCCGTTTGGGATACGGAAAATAACCGGTTAAAGAAAATAATCGGTTCTGTAAAAAATATCACCGAAGAAAAAACGCATCGGTTGTTGCAGGAGATTTTGTTCGGCGTAACCAAAAAAATTCTTACAGCAAAAAGCCTCCCTGTTTTGTTTGCCGCTGTTCAGCAGGAAATGAATAAGGTGATGGATGCCCGGAATTTTATGGTTGCACAATGGGAAGAGCCAACCCAAACCTTTACCGCTAAATTTGTAACAGATGAAAAAGACCTTCTTAAAAAATATCCGGCTAAAGGGACACTTTCTATAAAAGTAATTAAACAGAAAAAGCCGCTGTTCCTTTTAAAAAAGGACATTCTTAAACTTGCGGAAAAAGGAGAGATTACCCCGAAAGGCGCCATTCCCGAAGTATGGATGGGCACTCCTTTATTTCAAAAAGAGCGGGTATATGGGTTGATAATGGTCCAACATTATCAAAATCCGGGGGCTTATGACAAACTCTCTTTTCAGATTTTTGAAGCTGTGGCTAACGAACTGAGTGTTTATCTGAGCCGGAAAGAAACAGAGGAGGAAAACGCCAGGTTGTCCAGGGCTATTCAGCAAAATCCTATTTCCATTCTCATCACCGACCCGAAGGGAAAAGTTGAGTTTGTCAATCCTGCCTTTTGCGAAATTTCAGGTTATTCCAAAGAAGAAATGCTGGGAAAAGTTCCCCGAATACTAAATGGAGGAGACCAAACACAGGAATTTTATAAAGAAATATGGGATACTATCTTGCGTGGGAAAACCTGGCGGGGAGAGTTCTGCAACAAAAAGAAAAACGGCGAGTTATACTGGACCAATGCGGCTATCTCACCATTGTTCGATGACAACGGCGACATTACATGGCTCATAGCTACGCAGGAGGATATCACCGAGAAAAAAAGAAACCATCAATTTCAGGAAATCCAATTCAACATTGCCCACAGCATGGTTACTTCTTCTTCACTAAACGAGCTGTTTTTGACGGTCAAGAACGAGCTAAATAAGATTATCTACGCTAAAAACTTTTCTATCGCCCTATATGATTCCCAAACAAATACCCTCACGGCACAATTTGGCGAAGACGAAAAGGGATCAATAAATAATATTCCACCTGAAAGGTCATTGTCGGGTAGAGTTATCAAAGCAGGAAAACCACTGCTTTTTACCCGGAAAGAAATTAAAAAGCTGGCCGACGAAGGCGCTATTGATTTGGTGGGAAAAAGATCGGAAGCATGGCTGGGCGCGCCGCTCACCATCAAAGATAAAGTCTTGGGAGCGATTTTCGTACAAAGCTACGATAACCCCGGCGCTTACGACGAAAAAGCAGTGGAAATAATGGGCATAATTGCCAGCCAGCTCTGCCTCTACATCAAACAAAAGCAGACGGAAGAATTTAACCAAAAACTTTCGAAAGCTGTGGAACAAAGTCCGGCAGCGATTGTAATAACCGATACAGAGGGGACCATAGAATATGTAAATCCGAAATTTACAAAAATTACAGGTTACGCATCGCAGGAAGCGCTGGGACAAAACCCAAAAATTCTTAAATCCGGCGAACATGACGAAGTCTTTTATAAAGACTTATGGGACACTGTTTTATCCGGTAAAGAGTGGAATGGTGAATTTCGTAATAAAAAGAAAAACGGCGAACTATATTGGGAAAATGCGCTTATTTCTCCCATTTTCAACGACGCCGGCGAAATTACCCATTTGATAGGTGTTAAAGAGGATATCACGGAAAAGAAAAAAATGGTGGCCGAGTTAATCAGCTCCAAAGACAAGGCGGAAGAAAGCGACCGGTTGAAAACAGCCTTTTTACAAAATATGTCGCACGAAATACGTACGCCTTTGAACGGTATCCTTGGCTTTGCTGATTTGCTAACCAGTGATATTATCGATATCAATGAAACAAAAACTTATGCCGAATATATCAGAACCAGTGGGAACCGGTTACTGTCTCTTATCAATAATATTCTGGATCTTTCCAGAATAGAAGCCGGGAGTGTTTCCGTACGGCCAAAACCGTTCCTGATAAACAGGCTGATGAAAGAAGCCTGGCAATTATTTCAAATGGAGGCGAAGAAAAAAGGTATCCGGTTTAAATATCATCTTCCTTTGAAAGATGACGAAAGTATTTTGGTATCAGATGAGAATAAGATTAACCAGGTAATTATCAATTTGTTGGGTAATGCTTTTAAGTTTACCGGATCGGGAAGCATTGACTTCGGCTATAAAATATCGGGAGACAAGCTGTTGTTTTGGGTAACGGATACAGGAAGGGGAATAGCGCCGGAGCACCAAGAGCGAATATTCGAACGATTTTATCAGGCCGACATGTCTATCTCAAGAGATTTTGAAGGAGCCGGGCTTGGTTTGCCCATTAGTAAAGGTCTCATTGAACTTCTCGGTGGTAAAATGTGGCTCGAATCGCAAGTGGATAAAGGCACATCGTTTTATTTTACTATTCCTTATCACGCTATGAACAAGCGACCTGTGCATTACGCTGATGGCGAAATATCTACCCGGGAAAAAAAGGAAAAACCGGTCATTTTAATTGTTGAAGATGACGAAACAAGTTTTTTCTTCTTAGAAACTGTGCTCCGGTTAGAAAAGCTGAAGATGTTGCATGCCACATCCGGCCCGGAAGCCATCGAAATGTGCCTCAACCATCCGGAAATTAAGCTTGTGTTAATGGATATAAAGCTGCCGGAGATGAACGGACTGGAAGCGACACGGAAAATTAAAACTTTCCGCCCCGACCTGCCGGTGATAGCACAAACAGCACATGCATTTTCGTCAGACCGGCAGGAAGCACTCAATGCCGGTTGCGATGATTTTATCACCAAGCCTATACCAAAAAATGAATTGGTGGAAATTATCGCTAAATATCTTGGATAAACGTGTTGGGAGACGATGTTCCATCCGTTCATAACATTTTGAAGAACGCAGGGAAACTACCGGGGTTATCCTGTTCAATTATAGCCCCGAAGCCAGTACATCCACAATGTGCGCCACTTTGATGGGGAGCTTGTGTTTTTTTATGTAACCGTACTGATGCATCAGGCAGGAGGAGTCGGTGGAGACGATGTATTCGGCGCCTGTTTCCAGTGCATTCTGCACCTTTTGTTCCGCCATAGCCGTACTAATGGGTTCAAATTTCACCGAAAAAGTACCACCAAAGCCGCAGCAGGTGTGGGTATCTTTCATTTCAATCAGCTCCAGCCCTCTCACATTTTTTAGCAGTGTGCGGGGTTCATCCGTCAGGCCGTATTCGCGTAAAGCAGCACACGAATCGTGGTAAGTGATTTTATGTTCAAATACCGAGCCGAAATCAGTTTTATGAAGAACATTAACCAGAAAATCAGTAATTTCAAAAATATTTTGCTTCAGCCGGTTATACTCCAAATGGTAGGATGAATTATGAAACAGCTCCTTATAATTATTTTTAATGTATCCGGTGCAGCTCGCCGAAGGCCCCACGATGGGACGACCGGAGGCAAAGTCATCCATAAACTTAACACCCATCTTCCTGGCTTCATCCCAAAAGCCACTATTGAAAGCCATTTGACCGCAACAGGTCTGGTTAGGATTGTAATGCACCTTTACCCCTGCTTTTTCCAGCACCTTCACCATATTAAAGCCCGTCTGTGGATATACCTGATCAATAAAACAGGGGATAAAAAGATCCACGTCCGTTATTTTTTTCGTCATCGTTCTCCTTTAAAAATTTTCAAAACCAGCGATTAGCTCATTTTTATACTTACTAACCAAAATTATTTTTGTTTGTCCAATAACTTTTAGGCTCTTCATCTCCTCCTTTAATCTTCCGCAGTTTCCAGCGTAAAAACACCGGTCTTCCGCAACGCATCCCAAAAGCCGGGATAAGATTTTTTCACCACATCCGGGTTTTTTATGGCAACTATTCCGAATTTCATGGCCAGCGGAGCGAGACTCATGGCCATCCGATGATCGTCATGGCTGTTAAAAACCAGTTTTCCTGTAACCTTTTTTCCGGGATACAGCAGATAGCTTTCGCCCTCCTGAACAATTTCGGTTCCTGTTTTCCCCAGTTCCTGTTGCATGCTTAAAATGCGGTCTGATTCTTTTATACGCAGATGTTCTATTCCGCGAAAGCGGCTTTCCACCCCCAAACCGGCACAGGCCACCATAACCGATGGAACAATATCAGGCGCACGGGTAAAGTCAAAGTCAATAGACTTTGCCACCTTGCCATTATGGCTCAAAACCAGGCCATCATCCGTAAAATCAGACTGTACGCCCAGTTCCGTAAACACCGTGGTCAGAAAACGGTCGCCCTGCACGCTGTTTTCTGACAATCGGGGCAGCAACACCTTAGCGCCGGGGTTAAAAGCTACCATTTCATACCAAAAAGCAGCCGAGCTCCAGTCAGGTTCCACACGAATCTTTTCAATACAATAACTTCCTTCCGCCACCTTTATCTCTTTTTCGGTTATAGACACTGTTGCGCCGAAATTACGCATCTGCGTAGCCGTCATCTCAATGTAAGTGGAGGAAACAGTTTCTTTTTTAAGCCGAATAATAAGTCCGCCAGACAGATAAGGTGCAATAAGCATCAGCGCCGAGACATACTGAGAGCTGGAGGAAGCATTCAGCTCCACTTCACCACCACGCAGCTTTTTGCCGTGAATAAGCAAAGGAGGAAACCCTTCTTTTTCGGTATATTTGATATCGGCACCGAGGCTGCGCAGGGCATTCACCAATGCGCCAATGGGACGCTGCCGCATACGTTCGCCTCCGGTGAGCAACCACCGTCCCTCCTGCTGCGAAAGATAAGCCGTCAAAAACCGGAAAACAGTACCCGCATTGTGTGTGTCCAACGACAGCGGAATAGTTGAGCCGGCACAGGTATTGATAAAACTAAGATAAACCCGCATCATGTAAGTATCATCGGCATCGGAAAGATTATCGAAAAGCACCTTACTCCGCTCAAGCGCACGCATCATCAACAACCGGTTACTGATACTTTTAGAAGTCGGCAAACCGTAAGTGCCGGTTATATCTTTGTTATTATAACTAATTCGCAGCATATTTATAGCTCATTGGTTTCGTAAATAAAATCTAAGACTCTCTTCCACTTTTTCCTCAGACACCACAATATCCGGCACAGCGCTGCCCAATTTGGAAAGCAGCGTGAAATGAATCTCTCCCGCTTTTACCTTTTTGTCGTGCTGCATCAGCCGCATGATTTCAGGAATATCCTCAACAGAAAAAACCAGTCGTGGAAAATTTCGATCAACCATTTCATAAATCAATTCCGGTGAATGGCAATCAAAACCCGGCCATTGGGAAGAAATCCTTGTGGCGCAAATCATTCCGGCGGCAACAGCTTCGCCATGTGTAACAGGCGCATCCGCTTTTAAAAATAACGTCTCCAATGCATGCCCCACCGTATGTCCGAAGTTCAACACTTTCCGCAAGCCACTTTCGCGTTTATCTTTTTCCACTATGGAAATCTTATCGCTGACCGCCCGGATAATCATCTGGTTTAAATCCGGCTTCATGGCATCGAAATACCGCATATTCATCATCTTCCACAACGGCACATCCATAATTAACGCATACTTAAGCATTTCTGCAAATCCCGATTGTAACTGTTTCTGATCCAGCGTATCCAGAAAAACCGGGTCAATAATGACCGCTTTGGGATCGGCAAAAATGCCCACCTGGTTCTTAAATTCTTTGAAATCGATGCCTGTTTTGGAACCGATGGCCGCATCAACCTGTCCGAGCAACGTGGTGGGAATATTAATAAAATCCATTCCCCGTTTAAAGGTAGCTGCCGTAAATCCGCCAATATCGCTAATAACCCCGCCCCCGAGATTTATCAACAGGGAATCACGCTCTGCTTTGAAGTGCGTAAGCTGTTCCCATATAACAGAAGCAGAGTGAATATTTTTATTCAACTCCCCGCTTTTTGTCCTGATTATACCTGCAAAACGAATGTCAGGGAGTTTTTCCTGAAAGAGAGACAGACAAAATTTTTCCACATTTTCATCAACCAAAACAAAAACTTTTGCATAGCCTGAAAAACAGGTGGCAGCCTGCTCAAGTGCTCCCGGGCCAACGATATGTGGAACTGACTTTAGGTCTAATAAAACAGGTTCTTTCTGCATGGTACAAAGATAGAATTTTTCGGCATGAATACGAGCGAAATTATCAAACCTGAATTCTTAAACAAGCTTGTCCCCGCCCCTCTCTCTCAGCTCAGACAAGAGACGAAATTAACCAGCATTCAGTGTTCATTATCCGATCACCACATTACCACATCCTCACATCCTCACATCCTCACATCCTCACATCAAAAAAGGCCATCCGCCAAAGCGAACAGCCTTTATTTAAAACTTAACAGGCGTCGGTTATGCACCCACCACCTGGCTCACCAGCTCGGCAGCTTCCTGCAAACGGATAGCAGAGAGAACTTTCAGACCCGATTTGTCAATCAGCTCTTTTCCCTCTTCGGCATTGGTTCCCTGCAAACGAACGATGATGGGAACTTCAATTTCGCCAATACTCTTGTAAGCATCCACAATTCCCTGAGCTACACGATCGCAGCGGACAATACCGCCGAAAATGTTCACCAAAATAGCTTCCACGTTGGGGTCTTTCAAAATAATCCGGAAAGCGGCTTCCACTCTTTTGGCATCAGCCGAACCGCCCACATCGAGGAAGTTGGCAGGATCGCCGCCTGACATTTTTATCATATCCATGGTTGCCATAGCCAGGCCGGCACCGTTAACCATGCAACCCACATTACCATCTAACTTTACAAAGTTCAGGTCGTAACTTCCGGCTTCCACTTCAGCCGGGTCTTCTTCCTGAATATCACGCATGTGTGCAATATCTTTATGGCGGAAAAGTGCGTTGTTGTCCACCACCACTTTTGCATCGGCGGCATACACTTTCCCATCAGCCGCTTTAATCACAGGATTGATTTCGAAAAGGCTGGCATCAATACTTTCGTAAGCACGATAAAGAGCGGAAACAAATTTTACCATCTCTTTAAAAGCAACCCCGCTCAGACCCAGATTAAAAGCAATCCGGCGAGCCTGGAAACCCTGCAATCCAACTTTGGGATCAATTTGTTCCGTAAAAATCTGGTCGGGTGTTTCTGCAGCCACAGCTTCAATGTTCATTCCGCCGCGGGGAGAATACATCACCATATTACGCCCGAGACCACGGTTCAGCAGGATACTCAGATAATATTCTTCCACATTTTCCGGGCCGGGATAATAGATGTTCTGCTCAATCAGAACCCTTCTCACCAGCTTTCCTTCTTTCCTGGTCTGGGGAGTAACCAAATGCATACCGATAATCTGGTCGGTATACTGTTTCACTTCATCAAGACTTTTGGCAATCTTCACACCGCCGCCTTTCCCGCGTCCACCGGCATGCACCTGAGCTTTAACAGCCCATTTGTCCGAACCGGTTTGTTTTTGGATCTCTTTGGCTGCTTTAACAGCCTCATCGGGCGATGAAGCCACAATGCCCATGGGGACAGACACCCCGTAACCTTTTAAAATGGATTTCCCCTGATATTCGTGTAAGTTCATACGATTTAACTTTTATAGAGTCATTAATGAAGTCCCAAAAGTAGGATATTTATTTTCTCATGGCCGCAAAAGAGAAGATAAATTGAAAAGGACGCTGATATTTAGAACCGTTTTTAAATAGGCCGCTCATCCATTTCCGGAAATGGCGCAAGTTTTGTTAATCCCAAAAAATCTTAGCTTTGCAACATAAAAAATCCCGGCATTAAAGAACAAAACATGGAATTAAACCTCAAACGGCCACTGGCCTTCTTCGACATCGAAAGCACCGGCCTGAATGTTTCCAAAGACCGCATCATCGAACTTTGTATCATAAAAGTAAACCCCAACGGAACCACGGAAACAAAAACCTGGCTGCTGAATCCCGATTACCCCATATCGGAAGAAGCAGAGAAAATCCATGGTATCTCGCAGGAAAGTGTGAAAGACAAACCCACGTTTAAACAGGTGGCCAAAGACATTCACCGTTTCCTCACCAACTGCGACCTGGCCGGTTACAACTCCAACCGCTTCGACATTCCCATGCTGGTGGAAGAGTTTCTGCGTGCCGATGTGGATTTTGAGGTGGAAAACCGCCATTTCATTGACGTACAGAACATATTCATGAAAATGGAACAACGCACACTGAAAGCCGCTCACCGCTTTTACCTGCAAGAGGAGCTGAAAAACGCCCATTCGGCTGAAGCTGATGTAACCGCCACCTACGAAGTACTGAAAGCACAACTCGACCGTTATGCCGACACAACTTACACCGACAAGGAAGGCCAAACAACAATGCCTGTAAAAAACGACATGGAAGCGCTGGCGAAATTCTCCACCCACCACCGCAACGCCGACCTCATGGGGCAAATTATTTATAACGATAAAGGCGAAGAGGTGATTAACTTTGGAAAACACAAAGGCAAAACCGTGGAGGAAGTTTTCCGCAAAGAGCCCTCTTACTACGACTGGATGCAAAAAGCCGACTTCCCTCTCTACACCAAAAAACTGCTCACCAAAATCAAGCTGCGTATGCTGGGCAAATAAATTCAGATGACCACGAAAAGACGAATGACCTATAACGAAGAGATGTTTTAATGTTTAAAAGTTTAGAAGTTGGAAGAATAACGATTGTTTGACAACCGAATGACTATTGCTTGACCATTGAATGACTATTGCTTGACCATTGAATGAACAAAACATAAAAAAATGAAAATAATTTGTATCGGCCGCAACTATCGCGAACACGCCGAAGAGCTGAACAACCCCATACCGGAAAAACCCGTCTTTTTTATGAAGCCCGACACAGCGCTGCTACAAAAAAACAATCCGTTTTTTTATCCCGGTTTCTCCAAAGATGTGCAGTACGAAACGGAAATTGTGCTGAAAATCAATCGCAACGGCAAACACATCGAAGAGAGATTTGCTCACAAATATTTTGATGAAATCGGCATTGGCATCGACTTCACCGCCCGCGACCTGCAAGCCGAACAGAAGAAAAAAGGACTTCCCTGGGAGATTGCCAAAGCCTTTGACGGCGCCGCCCCGGTGGGAAAGTTTGTCAGCAAAAACCGGTTTCCCGACATCAACAACCTGCGTTTCTCATTGAAAATAAACGACGAGCTCCGGCAGCAAGGCAACACCGCCGATATGATGTTCAGCTTCGACCGTATTATCGCCTACGTTTCACAGTTTGTGTCGCTGAAACCCGGCGACCTGATTTTTACCGGAACACCGTCGGGCGTAGGTCCTACCAAGATCAATGACCATTATGAAGTTTTTATCGAAGACGAAATGCTGTTATCCTTTAATGTGAAATAGTGAAGGAAAAGACTGTCTTCAACCGGAGCAGTAAGTGTTCAAGCCACTTATTCATCCTTTTCCCTCTTAACAAAGAATGCAAATATGATTATAATCAGAATTGCTCCGAGATATACCCATACTGTAAGTCTAAAAAATTGATGAGGGTCAGAGGCCTCAATTTGTGCACGATCAACTTTATTCAAAGAAAGTACGAATGCTTCTATGTGTGCTATCTTCTGCTGTGTTAAAGTACGGGAATCCCCGTAGTCGAACATTTTTAAAGCCGGATTTGTGCCTGTGGGTATCGAACCGTGCTGAATAAATTTATCTATATTTTCGGCAAATATTTTGGGATTTTTATTATATAATATTTTATCTATTGGATTGAGACCGGGAACTTTTCCTGCTAAAGAACCGGGGTTAGGAATACCCCCTTTTCCATTTACACCGTGGCACGATTCGCATTGACGCTTAAATAACAAAGAACCATGTGCTACGTTTCCAATAATATTTGATGCTTCTCGCGGAGGACCTAACTTTTTTAATTGTTCTATTGTGTTGGCTGAAATGGCAGAAGCTAAAACAGGCTTTTTAATTTGAGAAGCTTCTTTCAAATTACTTTTAGCAACATTATTAGAAGAATTTGAAAGCGACGTGCTTGTGTTAACCGGAGATGATATGGCTTTGGGATGAGAACTTAAAATAAAATTCGTAAGATCATTCAACTGTTGATTACTCAACATGGTAAATGGAGGCATAATAGATTTGGGGAAATGTTTTTTTGAATTTGTAATTTGTGTGATAATCCACTCTCTAGAACGTCCTTTTTGATATTCACCGGTTAAATCCGGGCCTAATTTCCCTCCCTTGCCACTCATTTTATGGCAGCTAAGACAAGCGTATGATTGAAATACTGTTTTACCTCTTAATGCTGATGGTGACAATTTTATTATCTTTTTTGCCTTAACAATATTTTCTGAGCTTTTACTTCCTGCCGGTTTACTGTTATTTCCAACTACTGTTAATATCAATACAAAAGCAATGAAAACAAGACCACCTATCATCATTGCAGGCCGTTTCAAAGGGTTACGCTCTTTCTTGCGGTCTAAAAAAGGAACAGCTACAAGTAATAAAACAATTAAAGAAGGGATTCCAACTGTACCGATAATCTCTAACGAACCGGTAAATCCTTTTAGTATTTGATATAAAAACAAGAAATTCCATTCCGGTTTTGGTTGAAATGAAGAATCCAGCAGATCAGCCGGGCCCGTAAAAGGAGGTGGTGAATAAACCGAAAGAGCAACCAATAAAAACAGGATCAAGGCACTTACAATCATGTCTTTGGCAATTTGCTCAGGCCAAAAATAACCTTTTTTCTGTCTTTTGGCTTCCTGCCAGGGGCCAACGCTTCCATATTGCCTGAATGCAGCTAAATGGATTCCTATAAACATCATAACAATAACAGGTAGAATGACCGTATGTAAAACAAAAAACCTGGAAAGGGTTAATTGTCCCATCTCCATTCCACCCCGCATCAGATACACAAGTGCTTTTCCAATATAAGGTACTGTGCCGGCGATACTTGTTCCCACCTCGGCTGCCCAATAGCCTCGTTCGTCCCAGGGTAAAGCAGCTCCGGTAAATATTAAACCGACTGTTAACAGCAATAAAAAAACACCCATTATCCAGGTAAGTTCACGTGGCTTTTTATGTGCACCCCAAATAAAAACTCTTAACATGTGTAGCCCAACCAATACCGCCATAATGTTGGCACCCCAATAATGTATTCCATGGATTAACCAACCATAGGGAACCGATATGCGTAAATAACTTAAACTATTGTATGCGTGATCTACCGTGGGAACGTAATAAAATAGCTGCCATATTCCCGTAATCACCTGAAGCATAAAAATGAATAAAAGTGCGCTCCCAAGTGTAAAGAAAAAGCTTGACCCGCCAGGAATTTCTTCATTTAATCCTGATTGAAGCACTGCGTTTATTGGTAGTCTTTCGCCTATCCATTGTCTGAATTTTGATGCCATATTAATATTCTTTCACTATTTTAGTCGTTATAATTCTATTAATGTCCGATTACTATTTTCTCAGGAATGCCTACTTCAAATTTTTCATAAAGCACGTAAAGTGTCTTGTCTTCTATCTTTGTCGGTAATGTGTCTAATCCTCTGGGTGCAGGACCGGAAACCACTTTCCCGTCAATAGTAAATACACTGTTGTGGCAAGGGCATATAAATAGTTTTTGTTCCTCATTCCAATTATATCGGCAACCGAGATGAGGGCATATCGGAGAGAATGTAGTTAAGTCATTATCTGACTTCTTCGCAACCCAAACATCTTCCTGTTTTTCGGTTCTCAGAAATGCGTCCTCTTCTATTTTATCAAAATGTATTTTATCAGGTTTTTTTACAGGAGTAAATGAATTAGGTATAGATTTAACCGGTGCTAATTTGGAAAATACGCGATTACTGATTTTTTTAACGCTGGACGTCAACGATTCAACTAATGGGATGCCTAAAATAAAAGAGGTGGCAGCGGCCAACGAAAGAGTTGTAATTTTAACAAAACTACGTCTCGAAATACTTTTCTTTTCATTTGTGTTATTATCAACTTCCATAAGAATTCCTTTAAATACTTTTTTTAAAAATCTATACTTCTGACACAATTTAAAAAACAACTAAACGACCAAAGCCGTTCGGCACTGAGGAAACAAGCCCGCTAACTTCTCTTTATTTTTTTTCCCGGCGCTATCGCACCGGACTACTATATTTCGCTCCTGCCGGAGCTATATAATCACTCTCCTCCCGTTTGAAACGGGACAAGATGTGTGTTCCCGCCTTAGCCTTAGGCGGGAACATGGCTGTTTCATAATACTAAGGTATTGTTACGAAATAACCTGACCGTTCCGACTTGTTCTTTTGCACGCTAACTACGTTAAAAAGCCTCTCCATAGCTACGGCTATGTCTACGTTTTTTGCCTTGTTACCGCACAAAATAACATCGTCTGCTTTGGTCAACCTGTTTCGTAATAATGCCTGAATGCTTCTAAAAATTTATTGAGAACCTTTACTAAAATAAGGTTGCGAATTTACTCCGCACGGGATGCTCCTTATGTGATAATGGTCACATAAGGAGCAGAGTGCCTGGAGCTGAACTTAGCAAGGCCGTGGTCTATAGCTCTATATGTATTAATAAAGATTAATTCTAAATAAAATACTCCCCGGATGTAACTATGAGATCGTTTGGCAGGCATTTATCCACAAAGTCTTTCATCTGACACAGGCCGCTATGGCATGGATGGCAGTATAGATTATCAGAGTGGAAGACAAGAAAAAGAACTCGGGGACAATGGGAGGAAACAAAACAGGAAACCGAAGAAAGAAATCTACAAAACTCCCTCCTTTCCATGTCAATACCAAAACAAAGCAACAAAAATGGTATTTTTGTCCAAAACAAAGCAGATTTTGAAAATTGCCATCAACACCAGGTTACTCCTCAAAAACAAGCTGGAAGGCATCGGCTGGTTCACTTACGAAAGTTTTAGCCGCATGGTGAAAGCACATCCGGAGCACGATTTTTATTTTTTGTTCGACCGCCCTTATGATGCTTCCTTTATTTTTGACGATAATGTTACCCCGGTAGTTGTCGGCCCTCCGGCACGGCATCCGGTACTGCACTACTGGTGGTTTGAGCACGCTCTTCCGCATGCACTCAAAAAAATTGCTCCGGATCTGTTTATCTCTCCGGATGCTTACAATTCGCTAACCTCACCATTTAAAAACCTGATGGTTATCCACGATTTGAATTTTGTGCACCATCCGGAAATGATGCCCTGGCTGCCACGAAAATATTACAACTACTTTACGCCCAGGTATGCCCGGAAAGCCGACAGGATTCTCACCGTTTCACAATTTACAAAACAGGACATTGTAAAGCAATACGGCATCGATGTTACAAAAATAGATGTGGTTTACAACGGGGCGAACACGCTGTATTCGCCTGTTTCCAAAGAAAAGCAACAGCAGACCCGAAAAAAGATATCGCACGGTCGCCCCTATTTTATTTTTGTGGGCGCCCTGAATCCACGGAAAAACATTGTCGGCCTTTTCAAAGCATTTGACCTGTACATACAGGAAACAGCCGCCAACACTTGTCTTATGGTTGTAGGTGAAAAAATGTACTGGGACAGAAGCATCAAAAAGGCTTTTGCGGAGATGAAACACAAAGACCTGGTGATTTTCACCGGAAGGCTGGAACCCGGAGAGTTAAAAAACGTTATGGGTTCGGCACTCGCACTAACGTTTGTCCCGTTTTTTGAGGGATTTGGTATTCCTATAGTGGAAGCTTTCAGAGCTGGTGTTCCGGTGATTACGTCCAATATCACCGCCATGCCGGAAGTTGCAGGCGATGCAGCCCTGCTGGTCAACCCGTTTCAAATAAAAGAAATTGCCGAAGCCATGAAAAGCATTACTTTTGTCCCTGAATTAAGGAAGAGGTTGGTCGAAAAAGGTTTTCAAAGGAGTCGAATGTTTAGCTGGGATAAAACCGCCAGACTATTTTGGGAGTCCGTAGAAAAGACCATGCAGCAAGCAAAATCATAAAAAAAATGAATATCTTAATATTAGGATCCGGAGGCCGGGAGCATGCGCTTGCATGGAAACTGGCGCAAAGTCCGAAAACGGAGCAGATTTATATAGCTCCGGGCAACGCGGGAACACTTCTAACAGGAATCAATGTCCCCATCGACCCGGTTGATTTCGAGTCGGTGAAGACTTTTGTTATCGAAAAAGAAGTCGACATGGTGATTGTCGGCCCTGAGGTACCGTTGGTAAACGGCATCCGGGATTTCTTTTCAGAGGATAAAATTTTACGGGATGTAGCCATTATTGGTCCCGGAAAAGAAGGAGCACAGCTGGAGGGAAGCAAAGATTTCGCCAAAGCTTTTATGAAAAAATACAAAATTCCCACTGCAGCTTACGAAACTTTTACGACAGAAACATTAAAAGCCGGAGAGGCATTTTTGGATAATATCAAAGCACCTTATGTTTTGAAAGCCGATGGCCTGGCTGCAGGAAAAGGAGTCTTGATTCTTAACGATTTGGAAGAAGCTAAAGCGGAGTTACGAAGTATGCTGGTTGATGCCAAATTTGGTAAAGCTTCTGCCAAAGTGGTTATTGAAGAGTTCCTCGACGGTATTGAACTCTCTGTCTTTGTCCTGACCGACGGAAAAGACTACGTTTTGCTTCCCGAAGCCAAAGACTATAAACGTATTGGTTTGGGCGATACCGGCCTGAATACCGGAGGCATGGGTTCTATTTCGCCGGTTCCTTTTGCCACTGGCGAATTCATGGGAAAAGTTGAAGAACGTATTATTCGCCCCACCATTAGAGGTCTGCAACAGGATAATATTGTTTACCAGGGCTTTATCTTTTTCGGCCTTATGAAGGTGGGCGATGATCCTTACGTCATTGAATACAACTGCCGTATGGGCGATCCTGAAGCGGAATCAGTGATTCCGCGGATAAAAAGTGACCTGCTGGAACTTTTCGAGAGTATGGCAAAAGGAAATCTCAGCGAAGCCAAACCGGAGGTGGATGAACGATATGCCACTTCGGTCATGCTTGTCTCCGGCGGTTATCCCGAGAATTATCAAAAGGGAAAAGTTATCAAAGGACTGAACAACCTGAACAACTGTATTGTCTATTATGCAGGCGCCAGTAACGATGTGGAAAACAACCTGATAAAAACCAGTGGCGGCCGTGTTTTGGCTATCACTTCTTTTGGCGACACCATGGAAGAAGCCTTGAAAAATGCTTACGCCAACGTGGATCAGGTCGATTTTGAAGGAAAATACTACCGAAAAGATTTGGGCTTCGACTTAAAATAATATCGCCCATGGTTATACGATTTTTCAGGTCTTCTTATCATACGCGGCTGTTTGTGCTAATACTGATAGTCCTTCTGTTCTGGTTACCTGAAATGTTTGTGCCCGCCGGAAACAAAGTTGTATGGAAAGTCGTTTGCCTGCCGAATTTGTTGTGGTTGCAACAGATTGTGGCCATGATTTTATTTTTTTTCACCGCTCTTTTTATCAATCATGTGGGCAGCAAACATCTCCTGTCGGGAAGAAACAGCTATTTCGCTGCATTCTTTTTCATCCTTGCGGGAAGTGCATTGGGCTTTCTTACCCAAATGAGTCCTTACATTTTCGGGGTATTCTTTTTTGCGCTTTTTTATCAGAAAATCTTTGATCTTCAAAACAGTACAAAAATAGTCACGACAGCTTTCGATGCCGGACTATCCCTCGGAATAGTCAGCCTGTTTTATCCCCCGGCACTATTTTTACTTCTGTTTATCTGGCTTGCGCTACTCACTTATCAGGCTGATGAATGGAGGGCCTATTTTACGGGTATTGTCGGGATGCTGGTCCCATGGTTTTTTATATTGTCGGGGTTCTTCTGGTTTGACAAATTGCCGGAAGTTTTACAATACTTTCTGCAGGCCTTTCACTTTCGTGAAATTTGGCTTCCCTTTACGCGTAACTTAGATGTGATTTTATTTACCCTAACTGCATTGACAACACTAACGGCGGTATTTTCTCTACTCGGCAAGTTGTCATCTTTCAATATCGGCCTGCGTCAACATTCTGTAGTAAGTCTTTGGGGGTTAGTTTCCTGTTCGCTCATTGTTTTTCTGTTTGCGGCTCCCGTGCAGGTGCTCCTGTTGTTGTCCTTACCTGCCTCTCTGATTCTCGGCGCATTCTTTTCGCGAATAAAGCGACTCAGATGGGCTAATATATTTGTCCTGTTATGGGTACTTCTTATTTTTCTAAACCATTATTTACCGTTGTTTCATGCTGCTTAAGCATTATTCCGGAAAGCCGCTTACAGAAGCCGGTTGTGATGAAGCCGGACGAGGTTGCCTCGCGGGTCCCGTGTTTGCTGCAGCTGTAATTTTACCCTGTGATTTTGAAAATGAGCTACTGAACGATTCCAAGAAACTAAGTGAGAAAAACCGTAACTTGTTACGCACAATCATCGAAAAAGAGGCCATCAGTTGGGCGGTGGCTTCGGTAAGCCCCGCAAAGATTGATGAAATTAATATTTTAAACGCCTCTATTCTTGCCATGCATCGCGCCATTGATATGTTAGAAAAAGAACCGGAGTTTTTGCTTATCGATGGCAACCGGTTTAAGAAATACAAAAACATTCCCCACGCCACCATTGTAAAAGGCGATGGGAAATACATGTCCATAGCAGCGGCTTCCATCTTAGCAAAAACCTACAGGGATGCTTACATGCGCAAGTTACATGGCAAGTTCCCGTATTATGGCTGGGACCACAACAAAGGCTACCCCACACTGCAACACAAACTGGCCATTCGGGAGCACGGAAACTGCATTCATCACCGTAAGACTTTCCGCTCCGTTATCCAGACACGTCTGGAGTTTTAATTTTCCGTCAGAGAACCTATTAACAATTTATTGTTCAATAAGAACAATTTCAGCCTTATAAAAGCGTAGAATCTTTCGTATTTTTGGTTTTTCAACAGGCACTCTGTCATGAATAAAAGAACTTTCATTTATCTGTTTCTTCTGCTTTTGTTTATTGTGGCAGGTAGCCTTTACTGGTTTAACACAAAAACAGTTCGTCAGGGTAATCTTTGGGAAATGCTTCCCAATACGCCGGCGCTGGTGGTTCAGTCGGATAATGCCGGAGATTTCATCAATAAGATCACGGAAAATAATGAAATCTGGTCTGCCCTTATCCGGACTAACGGTTTCAAACCGGTTTACCGGCAAATTACCTTTATCGATTCTCTTTTCAGATTAAAAAAACAATGGACCAAAAGTTTCCGGCAGGGTGAAATTTTTATTGCTGTCTATCCCGGGAAAAATCAGTTTTTATTTCTTCTGCAAAACAAGCAGCTACCCCATATTGAGGAGATAAAAGGCTTTCTCGAAAAAGCGTTAGGCAAAAGCTTTGTGGTAATTTATAGAAAACGGGGAAACTACCCTGTTGTCGTCATAAAAATTTTCAACGTTGTTACCGGTAAAGCTTACTGGTTATGGAAGATGGATGGAGCTCTGCTTTTTACCGGACAGCAGAACCTTATGGAGACATCCATAGCCAACTACACTTTGCAGGAGATGCACTTCAGCGAAAGTACCGGTTTTAAAACAGTAGCAAAAACTAGTGGAAAGATTGTCGATGCCCGGCTTTTTGTCTATTACCCGGCTCTCGGACAACTTTTCTCCAAGCTGGCCGGAACCGAATTTCAGGGAATTGCACGTAATTTCAGCCGGTTTGCCGGCTGGGGAGAAACAGACATGATTATCCAGTCGCACGATATTATTTTCAGCGGATATACCGTAACAAAAAACAAAAGCTTCTTGGGACGGTTCAAAGGTCAGAAGGCTGTGCCCCTGAATGCTTACACCCTGTTTCCTTTTAACAGTAATTTCTCCTATTCGCTGGGCTTTTCTGACTTTCCTGCCTTTGCAGGAAAAAAGATTTCCGCAAAATTTAAAATAGCTTATCAAAGTGATATTCAGAACCTTGTTAAACTTACCGGAAATGAGGTTTGTCTGGTTTCCAATGCATTGAACAGTAAAGAGATTCCGGACAAAACATGGGTAATTGTACATTTGAAAGACGTGCCCCGTGCAGCCCGACTATTAAAAGGTATCGCCTCCAAAAGTGGAAATCACAAACTTTTCCGTTCGGGGAATTATGCCATTCGTAAGATAAATATTACCCGTTTTTTACCGGGTATTTACGGAGAAAGTTTCTCAACCATCACACAAAATTACTATTGTATTATTAACGGTTATGCGGTTTTTGCCAATTCGCCTCTCGCGCTGACCAACCTGATACAATATATTGAGACGGGAAAAACGCTGGATCTGGACAACAATTATAAATCCTTTTCCAACAATATTGGCGGCACTTCCAACATTCTCATTCAAATAAAACCCCGTACCTTGTCGGGACTTCTATCCCACTTTCTAAATAAAAAAACGGCAGCTACCTTTTCTGCTGATAAAGCCTTCATGAAAAATATTCAGGGTATTGCTTTTCAATACAGCCGGGATGCCTCCATGTTTTACACTAATTTCTACATACGATACAATAAGTCATACAAAGAGGAAGACCTGGCTTTATGGAAAATCAGATTAAACAGTCCCATTGTGGGCAAACCTTTTTTGGTAAAAGACCACAACAGTAAAAAATATGACATTATCGTTTTTGACCGTAAAAACAGAATGTATCTTATCGACCATACGGGGAAAATTTTATGGACCAAACGGCTTCCACAGCTTCCCATGAGCCCCATATATCCGGTAGATTTTTATAAAAACGGCAAGATTCAATACCTTTTCAATACAAAAGATAACCTTTTCCTCATCGACCGCAAGGGAAGATATGTAGCGGGTTATCCCATTGCTGTTCATCCCTCTGCCACCAACGGATTAAGCCTGTTCGACTACACATACCGCAAAGATTATCGTGTTCTGCTGGCGCAGGCCGACAAGCGCATCTACGACTACACCATCCGTGGTGATCAGGTTAAAGGCTGGCGGAAACCCCGCATGCAGGCTGTTGTTTCGCAAAAGGTTGTCCGGCTGCTCGCCAATGGAAAGGATTACATTATTATCAACGACGATGCCAATAATGTTAAGATTGTTAACCGGAAAGGACAGCAACGGATTTACCTGAAATCGGCAGTTGATAAGGCGAAACACTCCACTTATTTTGTCAACAAGACCAACAACAAGGGGCTTATTCTTACGACTAACACTTCAGGGAAACTGGTGTATATTTCAGCCCGCGGGAAACTCCGGTTTACAAATTTCGGCTCTTTTTCACCCAACCATTATTTTCTGTATGACGATTTTAACGGCAATGGAGCAAAAGATTTCATTTTTGTTGACCACAACAAGCTTAAAGTTTTTAACCGGTTTAAAAAGCTTCTGTTTTCCTATACTTTTTCCGAAGATATCCGTGTACAGCCTGAGTTCTTTTCGCTCGGCAACCGGCAGAAAGTTTTAGGAATTGTGGCTTCCCGTGAAAAAACCATTTATCTTTTCGACAGCAAAGGCAACATCCTCATCAGCAAAGGGATAACCGGCGAAACACCGTTTACCGTAGGCAGTCTGAACAACAACAGCGAGGTAAACCTCATCACCGCTACGGGGAGCACTTTGTATAACTACAGGATCAAATAGTTAGAAGTGCCTGAAGTTGGAATTTGGGCATCCGAACTTCTCTGGCATTACATCCTTATGCATCGCGAGTCTTACGAAAATACTGTTAACCCGGAAAAAGTATGCGCTTTCTGCCCTGCCCCGTTTCAAACGGGAATTAAGACTTTACCGCATATCTTCCAGTTCGTAGCCTGGAAATTCCTTGGGATTGTAAGTAAAAGTACCTTTTGGGAAATTGATATTCGCTTTAAAATTATAAATGTCGTAAGTGAATACATTCCCGTCTTTATCGTACAAGGAAAATCGCTTTACAAGAAAACGGGAGGCATCGATCACGATGGTAACCTTATCAAAAGTGGCTTTCTTTTTAGAAGTGAGCAACAGTGTTTTTAAGGTGCTTTTCCTGTGGCCCTTTTTAAATTTTGCCTTATAATCGGAATATTCCTCCAATATTTTAGTAGGCGACACATTAGAAGGATCGTTAGGGTCCAGCGTACTCAGCATCACCTCTTTTGAATCCTTAATGACTGTCCACATATCTTTCCCATCCGAAATAATAATCTGCCCCATTATCTCGATGCGGAATTTATCACCTTCCACCAAAATAGTACCTGTTTTCTTTTCATGGATATTGTTTTGCCTGTTCACCATGGAATAGGTCAAATCGGATTTAAAATTCTTATAGGACGACATTTTATCCAATGTCTTTTTTAACAGCCCCTGCGCATTGTTTTGCGCGTAAAGCGTTCCCGTAAACAGAAGCGCAAAGAGTATAGTTATTCTTATTCTAACTTTCATATCTTACAATTTCATATATTAAAAATCATTTTTCTGTTCCAAATCCTTCAAGAATTGTTCCAAAGCCATTTCGTTGGCCACTCTTACCTCACGGGCCTTGCTTCCCTCAAAGGGGCCGACAATTCCGGCAGCCTCTAACTGATCGATAATTCGTCCGGCGCGATTGTAGCCCAGCTTCAACTTTCGTTGCAAAAGTGAGGTGGAACCCTGTTGTGTCTGTACAATAAGACGGGCGGCATCTTCAAAGAGTTCATCCCGCTCGTTTAGGTCAACGGTTCCCACACTTTCCGTTTCTTCATCATAATATTCAGGCAAATGCAAAGCATCGGAATAAGCTCGCTGCTGCCCGATGTAATCAGTGAGTTTTTCCAACTCATCGGTGTTAATAAAAGCACACTGCAAGCGAATCAGGTCGCTGCCGGTGGACATCAGCATGTCGCCCCGACCTACAAGCTGGTCTGCACCGCTGGTGTCGAGAATAGTGCGGGAATCGATTTTTGAAATCACACGATAAGCAATCCGGGCAGGAAAATTAGCTTTTATAGTACCGGTAATAATGTTTACCGAAGGCCTTTGTGTAGCAATAATCAGATGAATCCCCACAGCACGTGCCAGTTGCGCCAGCCGCGTAATGGGATTTTCCACCTCTTTACCGGCCGTCATGATGAGATCGGCAAACTCGTCCACCACCAGCACAATGTAAGGCAAAAACCGGTGTCCGTGGTTCGGATTCAGCTTGCGTGCTTTGAATTTCTGATTGTACTCTTTAATGTTTCGCACCTGTGCATCTTTCAGCAGCTCATAACGGTTATCCATTTCGATACCCAGTGAGTTGAGCGTTCGTACCACTTTCCGTGTATCCGTAATGATGGCCTCTTCCGAATCGGGAAGTTTGGCAAGATAATGCCTCTCAATACGGGAGAAAAGTGTCAGTTCTACTTTTTTGGGATCAACCATAACAAATTTCAGCTCGGCGGGATGCTTTTTGTACAAAAGCGAAGCAATAATGGCATTCAGCCCCACCGATTTTCCCTGGCCTGTAGCTCCGGCCATGAGGATATGTGGCATTTTTGCCAGGTCAACTACATAGCTTTCGTTGGCAATGGTTTTGCCGAGGCCGATGGGCAACTCCATTTTTGCATGCTGAAACTTTTCCGATTCCAAAATAGAGCGCATGGAAACGATGGATGGGTTTTTGTTGGGAACTTCAATCCCTACCGTTCCCTTTCCCGGAATGGGTGCAATGATCCGGATACCCATGGCCGACAGACTCAGGGCAATGTCATCTTCGAGGTTTCTGATCTTTGCAATCCGGATGCCCGGTGCCGGAACAATCTCATAGAGGGTAACCGTGGGGCCAATGGTTGCTTTAATTTTTATTATGGAAATATTATAATGATCAAGAGTATCCACAATCTTTTGTTTGTTGGCCTCTAGCTCTTCACGGTCAACTTTTACGTCTTCATTATAACGATTCAACAGGTCGAGTCCGGGAAATTTGAAATCGGGCAGATCCAGGGTAGGATCAAATTCCGTGTCCAGTCCTTTGTGTTCGCCGGGAATCACCTTTGCTTTTGTCTCCTGCCTGGGTTTTTCGATGGTAAGCTCAAGACTATCGGTTTCATCCTCACCTGTATTCTCCACGTTGGCTTCGACCACCACCTCTTCTTCAGAAACATCTAAAACGGTTTTGTCTTTATTTTTACCCGGTGATTCATCCCCGACAGAGAATTCAACGGTATTGTATTTATCTTCCGGACGCAGAGAATTTTTGGCAATTTTATCCTGCTCTTCTTCCTGTTTCTGTTTTTCTTTGCCTTTTCTTTTGAAAGAAAATTTATAGCGGATAAGAATGAGAATGGCGGGGATAAAAACAATGAGCAAAACCAATCCCAACGTACCTATATATTTTATCAGCCAGAAATTTAGCTTAAAGCCGAAAAGACCTCCGAGGATATTATCGGGATGACCGGCAAACAGCATTCCCATAAGCATTGGAAGCCAGAAAAAGCCTATCAGTATTACCTGAAACAGTTTCCAAACGGAAAGTAATCTGATTTTAAACATTAACCGCAGGCCCCACACAAACAACAGAAATACAAGGAAATAGGCACCCAGCCCAAAGCCATTCTGTACCAGCCATTTGGAAATGAAAGCCCCTAGATTTCCTGTCCAGTTTCGTACCAGAGCAGTATGATTATTGAAATAATGACCAAGGCCCAGAGTGCGGGTAAGCACATTAGAGGGATTACTTTCGAACCAATTGATAAAAAAAGAGGTGAATGCCACTACGAAGTAAACAGAAACAATAATAAGGAAAAAGCCCAGCATTTTTGTTACCTGTGGATCGATTTTTCTTCCCACGGGAGCATATCCCCTCTTGCTTTTCGACTTTTTACCCGCCTTTTTCTGCAGAGATTCCTTTTTAGGCTCCTTGAATTTATTCGTTTTCAGCTTGTTGCTTTTTGATGGCATGAAAAATTATTTTTGAGCAAAAATAAGGATTCTACAATAATAAACCACGTATGCAGCCCATTTTTGATTGTTTAAATATGATACTTCTTCCAGCGGTTTGATTTAAGATAGATGAAGGAAAAAAGGCTAAGGGTTTGTAACGAAATAAAGTGACGGAAATCGACGAAGTAATTTTGCGGGTTTTCAAGGCGCAAAAGTTGCGAATAGCCACTGTTTATTTAAAACTTTTGCAACGAAGAAAAAGCGTAAAAGGACAAGCCGAAACCGTTAGGTTATTTCGTTACAATCCCTAAGCAACAAACCATATACCCATTCGGCCGTCCAGGTGTAAACATTACTCCCGTGCCACTGTTCGGCCATTAGATAAGTATACAAATAAAAGATACCTCCGAGCGTGCCGGCACCCAGAGCAACTTCCCCTGCCCTGCCCAAAAATTGCGGTATCGGTAAAATTGATCAGATTTTGCGCTACACTTCCAAGAATAATGGGATAAGCTATCTGCCAGATACGTTTGTAAGAAATGTTTTTATCCATGGGAGCGCTAAAATAAGAGAAAATCTTCTCACTGAGAAACCGGGGAAAAGACATAATAAGAATCAAATTCAACAAAAAACAAAAAAAAACGGTTCCGGGATATAATTTCCCCAACATTCTTTTTGGTTTTGTTAACTTTGCACCCCTATTTCAAAAAGATGAGCAGTAGCAACAACATCCGCATTAAAAACAAAAGGGCAACGCGGGAATATTTTATCCTCGACCGTTATTTGGCCGGCATTGTACTGACCGGTACGGAGATAAAGTCCATCCGCAACGGAAAAGCCAACCTCGCCGATGCCTTCTGTGTGTTTGAAAACGGAGAGATGTTTGTCAGAAACATGCACATTGCCGAATACAGCTACGGCTCTTACAACAACCACATTGCCAAACGCGACCGAAAGCTGCTGCTGACGGCGCGCGAATTAAAAAAGCTGAATACCAAGGTCAAAGAAAAAGGTTTTACCATTATCCCGACCGTGCTTTTTATCAACGAGCGCGGGCTGGCGAAACTGGAGATTGCCCTGGCACGCGGCAAACATTATTACGACAAACGCCAGGACCTGAAAAAGCGCGACACACAACGAGAAATTGACCGGCATATGAAACGGTGATTTGTTATTGGTTAATTAGATAATTTGTCAATTGGATAATTTGTCATTAGTCATCCAGTATACAAAGATAAAGCAATATCCAGATAAATCGTTTCAGAACCTCCAAACCTGAAACCTGAAACTTCCAAACCACTCCTTCGTTACCGGTTATTCCCTATTTTATCCCCCGTTCTTTTTTGATAGCCTCGTAAGCTTCGTTTACTTTCAGAAATTTTTCTTCGGCGGCTTTTTTCACATCTTCTCCCAAATGGCTCACCTTGTCGGGATGGTATTTTTTGGCCATTTCGCGGTAAGCCAGTTTCACCTCCTCATCAGTAACGGAATCTGTGATACCGAGAATCTTGTAAGCGCTCTCGGTATCATTTACAAACATGGCCTTTATAGACTGGAAATCAGTAGCGCCGAGGCCCATGGCCATGGCAATCCGCTCTATAATTTCCACTTCCAGATTATCGGCATTACCATCTGCCAGCGCAATACCAAAAAGATAATGCATCAACTGCAAACGTGCCGAATAGTCCATAAACCGGCCAATCTGGCGGCTTACCTCCAGCACATCGAAATCCTTTTTCAGGATATCTCCAAGCAATTTAATGTAATGCTTTGCTCCTTCCGCACCGAAATTGGCCACATAGAATTTCTTCACATACTCCAGTTCCGACCTTTTAACAGTGCCATCGGCTTTCATAATAGCAGCCGTCAACACCAGCAGGCTCACATTGAAATCGCCTGTTGTGGTAGGCATGCCCGGGCGAAAGGAGCGCCCGCCCATAGCCTGCTGTCCCTGAAACATTGAGCCGAGCACATAGCCCAAAATACCGCCGATAGGGCCGCCAAAAGCCCAGCCCAGTCCGCCGCCTACCCATTTGGCATAGCTGTTTGCGCCGCCACGGCGGGAAGAAGCTGCCCCGGCAGATTTGTAAGAGCCATTATTGGATGCTGTTCTCCCTACTTCGGGATTTTGTGCCGATGAAGGCCGCTTCCATTTCATAATAAAATAAAAACCGAGGCCTACTAAGAAAAGCAGAATAAGAAATCCCATAGCTGAAAATTATTAAGATTGGTCAATCATGTACTCTTTCTCTTCAAAGCTTATGCCAAAACTTTCCAGCTCCTCCAGAATAGGTTCGTACATGACTTTATCAATAGGACGATGAATACCGGTTTTTTTGATTTTTCCGGTGGCCAGCAATTTGGTGGCAATGCCGAGTGGAAGTCCCACCGTCCTGGCCATAGCAGTTTTTTCCCGGTTCTCCCCTATCACCACCATGGCAGCAACAATCATTTTATTTTCATTACCCAAACGGTATTTAAACTCGTGTTGCATAATGAGCATATCTTTATCATCCGGATCCATGGCCCATTTTTCTTCGAGCAGTTTCTGAAGAATCTGCGCCGGCGTAGCATTTTTCAGTCCGATTTTTCGCTTATCGAAAATCCCCAGCCACTTGAGTTTCTCTAACACCACCGGGTCAGAAGCTTTCTGACAATACTCTTGCAATTTTATCTCCACAGGAACATTGGGTTCATACTGCATAAACGAATTGATAAAATCGCGGTAGGTCATATTTTCGGAATCTTCCATGCGATAGGTATCGTCAGTAGCCCCGAGCTTTACAAAGACATCCCATGCTTTGGCAAAGCCGGGCCGGCGAATGGTACCACGATACATGGAAGGAATATCTTTCAAACCGTAGATTTCACGGTATCTCAATGAATCGCGGTTGGAATAGATTTCAAAATCGCCATATTGCAGTATCTTACGCATCATCGTACGGTCGAACAGCTTAAAATACGGAATATATTTGTAGCGCCCGCGTTGAATGAACTGCGACACCCCGTTTCCGGCAAGAACCACATTGCGGGGATTCCATGTCAGTTTATAGTTCCAGGGATTATTGTCACTTTCAGGAGCTACCAACCCGCCGGTAAAAGAGTTGAAAGAAAGAATCTCACCTCCTATTTTCTGGATACGATGAATAACCCGCATGGCTGACATATGGTCAATCCCCGGGTCAACACCGAGTTCCATCAGGATAGGAACCCCGGCCTTTTTGGCCAGTTCATCGTACTCTTTTATTTCATCAGTAACATAAGAAGCTGTGAGCATGGGCTTCCGCAGATCAATACATTTTTTAGCCACCAGATGGTGCATGAAAGCCGGCAACATGGAGATAACAATATCTGCTTTGGCAATGGCCCGCCAACTCTCCAGATCATCGGTAACATCAAACACAATGGCTTTTCCGCGGGGATTACCGTTCACCTTTTTGTGTGCCAGCGCTTCATTCATATCAGCCACTGTAATATGCCAGTCATATTCAGAAGCGTTTTCCAATAAATATTCAATAAGGCTTTGGGTGGACAAGCCGGCACCGAGAACAAGGATATGTTTCATAAAATTATTTTTTATATACTTTAAAGAAAAAAGGCCATAGACATTCTCTACGACCATAAATTTACTGGTTTAAATATTTTTCGAGATGTTTATAATCGGGGGTTAATTCTCCGTGATATAAAATCATGGCCTTTTTCAAAGGGCCGGGAATCTGTAAATTGTCAAAGGGAACTTCAAAATCGGCTTCTAACAAACCCGGTAAAAACTTTATCAGAGCATTACTGAAAGCCTGCGAAGCTTCACGAGGCAACTCGCTGGGCAAAATATCCACAGCCATAACCAAAACACCTTCTCCATCAAAGCCCATCACAGGCTCGCGGGTCTCCGGATTGTAAACAAACACAGGATCCTCAATGGCCGTGCCCGTATGAGTAATCTCCACGGAACCATCCGGGTCGCAGGTAACATCGCCAATGACCTCAAGCTTCAGATTTCCTTTTTTCCACAACGTCTCTAAGTAATCTTTAGTTACAATACGCGGATAGCGGTCGTCCCAGTACATGCAATTCATCAGCACGGTGAGATGCGACAAATATTGTTCAAAAACACCCTCAAAATGTTCGGGATAATGGTAATATTCCTGTAAATCAAACCTTTTACCGGCCTCTTTCGGACGTGCGAGGTGTTTTTCTTCAAAGACCACTTTATAAATCACATTGGAAGGAAGATAATTCTGTTTTTCCAGTTTCAACAAATCGGCAGGAGAAATTTCGATACCCGGCAAAAGACCAAGTATCTCCTGCGCTCCTTTCGAGACATTCCCGTAGCCCGTGATTCCGACCACCACAGGAGTCATTCCTGCCGGCAATCCGTT
Organism: uncultured Bacteroidota bacterium; assembly: GCA_913009685.1. Lineage (GTDB taxonomy): Bacteria > Bacteroidota > Bacteroidia > Bacteroidales > F082 > Sulfidibacterium. The sequence goes on along the minus strand of CAJVXP010000019.1, from coordinate 5,918 downwards.
ACGCGCAATTTCCTGACCCACAGCCGACACAGCAGATTTTGCTTCTTCTAACGAATCGTAATGATGGGTTTGTTTTAAGTTTAAAAATGGCGTATCCAGCCCATTTCTTTTCATACGCTGCCCAAGCGACCACAACGAATTAATCATTCCGGCCAGACCGGCAAAATGTCCAAAAAAAATCAACCGGCGTCCCTGTGTATCCACTATCCGCTCATAATCGATAAGATTGATTTTATGATCCATCATATTACGAAGCAACGGCATATTATAAGACTGGCCTTTAATAGTATGGCTGAAAAAAATATAAGTCTTGTGTGCTTTAAAATAATCTATCGGCATCTCTTTCACCCCCAGCACCACATCTGCATCTAAAGGTTCCGCACGCAGCACGGCACCGGCCCGCCGGTATTCATCATCCTTAAAAACCCGCTTTTCGGAAGGCACAACCTGTATCTCTATTCCTTTTTCAACCAACTGCCTGACATGTTCCGGAACAAGGGCTACCCTTCGCTCCATCAGATATTTATCTTCGTAACGAATACCAATCTTATGTTTCATCTTTCATCGAATTTATTAAAAGGCAAACTTATGAAATTATGGGTTGATATAAAAGTAGGTGTTTTACTGATTTTTAGTCTCCCTCTTTACTAAAAAACACAAACCGTAACCGTCCCTGATTTTTGACACAATTTTTTCCGGATTATGCTTTTGCAAACGATTGAAAGGCCTGATTTTTCCATAGAGAAAATCATCCTTGCTTTTTGACAATTATTAACAGCCATTTGGGTGGGGAGAAAAAAACAAGAACGTATTTTTTAGTATTTTTGTAACACAAAATTCGAAAATATTTTTTAAACAAATTTTAATAAAATGTCTAAAGCAAAGTATGTCTATCTTTTCGGTGATCGCAAAGCCGAAGGGAATACAAAAATGAAAAACCTTCTTGGTGGCAAAGGAGCCAATCTTGCTGAAATGAATCTTATCGGCGTACCGGTTCCTCCCGGCTTCACTATCACCACTGAAATTTGTACACTATACAATGAAAAAGGCCGCGACTATGCCGTTGACCTTATTAAAGAGGATGTAACACATGCCATTGCCCATGTTGAAAACATTATGGGAATGAAATTCGGTGACCAGAAAAATCCTTTACTCGTCTCCGTGCGTTCGGGTGCACGGGCTTCCATGCCTGGGATGATGGATACCGTCCTCAACCTCGGAATGAATGACAACGCCGTTGAAGGTATTGCCGCCAAATCGGGAAACCCGCGTTTTGCCTGGGATTCCTATCGCCGTTTTGTCCAAATGTATGGCGACGTGGTTCTCGGCATGAAACCCGAATCAAGAGAAGCCGAAGACCCCTTTGAAATTATCATCGACGAAATGAAGAAAAAGCGCGGCGTGGCACTTGATACCGAACTCACTGCAGATGACCTTAAAGAGATGGTAGCACAGTTTAAAGCCGCCGTTAAAAAACAAACCGGGAATGATTTTCCGGATGACCCGTGGGAACAACTCTGGGGAGCTATTATGGCTGTTTTCGACAGCTGGATGAACGAAAGAGCTATTCTCTACCGCAAACTGAATAAAATCCCCGATGAGTGGGGAACAGCTGTAAGCGTTCAGGCCATGGTATTCGGAAACATGGGAGAAACTTCTGCAACCGGAGTTGCATTCACCCGCGATGCCGCCACCGGCGAAAATATTTTCAATGGCGAATATCTTATCAATGCACAGGGTGAAGATGTGGTTGCCGGAATTCGTACACCACAGCAAATCACACTCGAAGGCTCCAAACGCTGGGCAAAACTGGCCAACGTTTCTGAAGAAGAAAGAGCAGAGAAATATCCTTCGCTCGAAGAAGCCATGCCGGAAATTTACAAAGACCTTTTTAGTACTCAGGAAAATCTGGAAAAGCATTACCGTGACATGCAGGATATGGAGTTTACCATTCAGGATGGAAAACTCTGGCTGCTGCAAACACGTAACGGTAAACGTACCGGCGCTGCCATGGTGAAGATTGCCATGGACATGCTGCACGAAAAACTCATCACAAAAGATGAAGCCATCATGCGTGTTGAGCCAAATAAACTGGATGAACTCTTGCACCCTGTATTTGATAAAGAAGCTATCACCAAAGCCAAAGTGATGGCCAAAGGATTACCCGCTTCTCCCGGTGCAGCTACCGGACAGGTCGTTTTCCATGCTGATGATGCTGAAAAATGGGCTGCCGATGGCAAAAAAGTTGTACTGGTGCGTATTGAGACTTCCCCCGAAGACCTCAAAGGGATGAACTCGGCAGAGGGAATTCTTACCGCCCGTGGCGGAATGACATCTCACGCTGCCGTAGTGGCTCGCGGAATGGGTAAATGCTGCGTCTCCGGCGCCGGAAGCATTAAAATCAATTACAAAGCCAAAACGCTGGAGATGGATGGTAACAAATACAAAGAGGGTGATTTTATCTCTCTCAACGGTTCCACCGGCGAAGTGTATGATGGTATGATTAAAACCGTTGACCCGGAAATGAGCGGATACTTTGGCAAACTAATGAAACTTTCCGACAAAAAAGCCAGGCTGGCCGTCAGAACCAATGCCGACACTCCGCTGGATGCCCGCGTGGCCCGCGAGTTTGGCGCAAAAGGAATCGGACTCTGCCGTACCGAACACATGTTCTTCGGTGGCGACAAAATCATTGCCATGCGCGAAATGATTCTCGCCGAAGATGAAAAAGGCAGAAGAGAAGCCTTAGACGGATTGCTCCCCATTCAGCGTAAAGACTTCGAAGGAATTTTTGAAGCTATGCAGGGACTTCCCGTAACCGTTCGTTTGCTCGACCCGCCGTTGCACGAATTTGTGCCTCACGACGAAAAAGGACAAAAGGAAATGGCCAAAGTTATGGGTGTTTCTCCCGAAACCATTAAAGCCAAAGTAGAAGCTTTAAGCGAGGTCAATCCCATGCTCGGCCATCGTGGTTGCCGTTTAGGAAATACCTATCCTGAAATTACGGAAATGCAGAGCCGCGCCATTATTGAAGCCGCTCTCGATTTGAAAGCCCGTAAAATCGATGCCCGTCCGGAAATTATGATTCCGCTTACCGGCACACTGGCCGAAATGAAAATGCAGGAGCAAATTGTCCGTGCAACTATCGAAAAGGTCTTTGAAGAAAGAGGACAAAGTATTGATTACATGGTCGGTACCATGATCGAAGTTCCGCGTGCAGCACTTACCGCTGACAAGATTGCCCAGTCGGCTGAGTTCTTCTCCTTCGGTACCAACGACCTCACGCAGATGACCTTTGGCTATTCGCGTGATGACGCCGGCAAATTCCTGCCCATATACATTGAAAAGGGTATTTTGAAAGACGATCCGTTCCAGGTTCTTGACCAGGAAGGCGTTGGACAGCTTGTGGAAATGGCAGTGAAAAAAGGCCGCAAAACCCGCAAGAAAATCAAACTCGGTATCTGTGGTGAACATGGCGGAGAGCCAAGCTCCATCGAATTTTGCCACCGCGTCGGGCTGCATTACGTCAGCTGCTCGCCTTACCGCGTGCCGATTGCCCGTTTGGCAGCCGCTCAGGCAAACATCATGAACAAGAGAAGCTGGAAGAAAATGAACAAATAATCTTTCACTTCACATCCACAAAAGCCGGTTGAAAATATTCAGCCGGCTTTTATTTTGGTTAATAATTAGCAGTTGAGGCACGCGAAATATTCGCGCGCCAGTAATGGAAATATTCGCGCGCCAGTAATGCGTAAGTTCAATTAGTAAATGGCGCAAGTTTTAGCTTAAGCCATGTGCGAAAGCTAACTTGTGCCTCATGCCATTCGGGATTGCAACCTGAAAGGCTCAAGTTTGTATCTTTGCCCACCAAACCACACCATCCATGGGATACAAACAACTGTCATTAAAACTACCACCGGATTATTCACCGGAACAACTCCGTTACAAAGCAGCCAAAGCATTGCATATCCGTGATTTCTCCTTTCAAATCATGCACAAAAGTCTGGATGCACGCAAAAAGAACGCTATCCATTGGGAGATAAGGTTACTGGTGCAATCGCCCGAAATAAAAGGCGGAGAACCTGAAAAACAGGCAATACTGGAAATCCCTTACAAAAAAAGAAAACAAAAAGCAATGGTTGTGGGCAGCGGTCCGGCTGGTTTCTTCGCTGCTTATGTCCTTCAGAAGGCCGGTTTGCAAACCACACTCATCGAACGGGGAACCGCCGTTGAAAAAAGAAGTCGCGAAATTGAGATTTTTGAAAAAACCGCAGTGTTTCAGCCCAAAAGCAATTATGCTTTTGGCGAAGGCGGCGCCGGCACCTTTTCCGATGGCAAACTCACTTCGCGAAGCAAAAGAATTTCGCTGGAAAAGCAGTTCATCCTGAAAAGCTATGTGGAAGCCGGTGCACCTGAAGAAATTGAGTACCTTGCTCACCCGCATCTGGGAACAGATAAACTGAAACAGATTGTCGAAAACCTGCGACATTCTTTTGAAAACATGGGTGGTCAAATGCTTTTCGAAACACAAATGACCGACCTCCGGGTAAAAAACGGCCGGGTTACCGCAATAGAAACGGACAAAGGCACAATGGAGGCCGATTTTTTTGTCATTGCCCAGGGACATTCTGCTTTCGAGACTTACCGTATGCTCATGAGCAGAGGCATCGGCTTTCACACCAAAAATTTTGCTTTGGGCAGCCGCATGGAGCATCCGCAAGAACTTATTAACCAGGCACAGTGGGGCGTCAAAAAGCTCAAAGGCGTCAAAGCTGCCGAGTACAGGCTGGTTTCTCCCGGAGAGGGCGGCCATCCTGTTTACAGTTTCTGTATGTGTCCGGGCGGCGTGATTGTTCCGGCCACCGCTTACGAGAACACCAACATCGTAAACGGCATGAGCCGTTACCTGCGCAACGGGAATTTTTCCAATGCCGCCTGCGTAGCCGGTCTTAACATGAACAATCTCTTGCATCGCGAAGTTTCAGCACCGGAAGTACTGGACTGGCTGGAGAAGCTGGAACAAAGTTTTTATCAATACTCATCCGGCTACAGCGCACCAACTTGCAGCATTAAAGATTTCATCCGGCAAAAAGAGACTTCGGCAAACAAAGAAACGAGCTATCCCATGGGTGTTGTGCAGGCTCCGCTGTGGGAACTGCTTCCCCCGGAAATCAGCAATGCCATGCGTCGGGGACTGAAAGACTTCATCCGCAAGATGAAAGGCTTTGAAGAAGGCAACCTGCTGGGACTGGAAAGTAAAACCTCTGCTCCTGTCCAGGTCGACCGCGAAAAAAACGGACTTTGCTCCGGTTTCCAAAACCTGTATGTAGTTGGCGAAGGCAGTGGTTATTCCGGAGGCATTGTTTCCAGCGCTGCCGATGGTATTAAAGCTGCTATACATATTGCAACAAGCTAATATCACAGAGCACTTTATCACCAGCCCGGCTTTTTCCCTGCCTGTCATGTAGTGGCGGCTTGTGTTTCCTTTTCAGATGGCTTCTTTATCCCGCTATGCAAAGCTAAGCATATACAAACGGCTAAACAATATTTACATTGAGAAAGGGAAAGATGAGAGACACAACAACCAGACAGTCTTCAGAGGGTATTATCCTTCGGAATTAACTTTAACTTAACCTTGAAGGGTTACTCCTAAATAGCTATATTTCAACCTGTAAGATTTTTTTATTAACATTTTCCATGATTTTTTCAACAATCGGGAATAACATAACGTATTGTTTCACTATAATTTAGAGAAGGAAACCCTGCTACACCTTTATTTCAAAAAGTTTCTTAATCAATACTCCGGTAAGTTTTTGAAATCGACTATTACACGAAACATAACGTACTGATATAGAATAAATTAACCATTTCGCATCTCATTAGTTAATAAGCTCGTTTTCAGGTTGTTATAAAAACTT
>CAJVXP010000018.1 GCA_913009685.1 uncultured Bacteroidota bacterium | reverse complement strand
GTAAGACTTGCTTACGGTTATAGATAATTTTTCTATAGACGACTCAAATTTACGAAGTACTATCGGGATAATTCAAGGAAATTTGAGGAAGTAAATGGGAAAATTATCATAATCCATAAATAGAAAAGCCTACAAAAAGCAATCTTTGAAGTAAAAAACCTTTGAAATAACCCGCTATTCCTTCATGTTTTTTACTCCAAATCTCACTTTTTGTAGGCTTTCCGTAGGCAAGTCTTACGTCGAACTCAGGTTGATGCTTTATTTCAACACAACACCTAATAGTTGTCCAAAACAATTACCGGTTTCAGAGTACAGACAGGATAAGCAGAACTGTATATTTTTGGATGAAAATTGATTGATTTTTTTAAAGAAAACTGTTTTTTAACATTTGCACAGCGTACAATAAGTAATGTAATGTTCTGAAATGCAGAAAAAACCGTTCTAATTTAGAAAGGTTATAAAAAAATAACATTTTTTATGAAAATTGTGAAAAATATTCTAATTTTACATTTTAAATTTTTAACAAAAAATTATCATTATGAGAAAAATTACAATGATGCTTGCGTTTTTGTTGTTTGCAGGGCTGAGTTTCGCCTATGCACAGACAAAAACAATTAGCGGTACGGTAACCAGTGCGGATAACGGTTCTGTTCTCCCGGGAGTTACTGTACAAGTAAAAGGTACAACCAATGGTACAGTTACAGATTTTAACGGGAAATATTCTTTAAATGTGAATAATAGTGCTAAGGTGCTGATATTCTCATTTGTTGGAATGAAAACACAAGAAATTGCCATTGATGGTAAAACAACGATTAACGTTGTTATGAAATCTTCCGCTTTGTCTCTTAGCCAGGTTGTGGTTACAGCTTTGGGAATTTCAAGACAGAAAAGAGCTCTTGGGTATTCCGTAACGAAAGTTCCGGCTGCAGAGATAAGCAAAACTGCTGTTACCGATGCTGTTAATGCGCTGGCCGGGAAAGTGGCCGGAGTACGTATTACTAATTCTTCAGGTGCTGCCGGTTCGGCGCCATTTGTTGAAATTCGGGGTTCTTCCTCTATTCTTGGAAATAACCAGCCACTCTATGTTGTTGATGGTGTACCCATTGCTTCCGGTGGCGGAGCTGGTAATGTTGCCGGAGTAGCTTACTCCAGTCGTACTATTGACATTAACCCGGATGACATTGCTTCCATTTCTGTTTTGAAAGGTGGCGCAGCAACCGCTCTTTACGGATTAAGAGCCGCTAACGGAGCCATTATTATTACTACAAAACACGGGAAGAAACAAAAAGGATTGAGTATTAATTATAATACTTCTACCAAGTTCTCACAGATTTCCCAGGTTCCTGCTTTACAGAATAAATTTGCACAGGGAGGTTTTTTGTATGCTGCATATTATAACCAATACGGATACAATGTGTCTGCTTATCAGGATCCTGATTCCCATTTTTACAATGGTACATCCTGGGGCCCGGCAATAGATACTCTAAGGTACACAACCGATCCGAAATATGTTCCCGGAGATGTTCCTTATTCTTTTGGCGGGACAACTTCTATGGCCGATTATATGAAATATTGGGATCCCAACGGCCGTATTGTCGGGAAAAGCAGCCCTTATGCTTCCAATAAAAAAGTGCGGACTTACAATCCTTATGACTTTTTCCAAACCGGAGTTTCTCTTTACAATAATGTTAGTGTTTCCGGAGGAAATGATGTTACCACTTTTTATGCTTCACTCTCTAATACAAATGTTAAGGGTGTTGTTCCTAACAATACCTTAAACAGAACAACATTTAGTTTGAATGCTTCTCATAAACCGGCCAAAAATTTGAAGATTAGCGCTATTATGAATTATACCAACACCGTCGCTAATCGTAAACAACAGGGAAGTAACCTTTCCGGGGTCATGTTGGGTTTGTTAAGGACTCCTCCCACCTTTAATGATGCTTACGGATATGTTTTTACCGGAAGTTACAGACATGGTCAACAAAGAACTTACCGGAACGGTTCGGGCTATGATAACCCATATTGGGTTGCTAACAAGATCAATTACAACGATGAAGTTAACCGTGTTTTCGGTACACTCACTACCGAATGGAATATTAACAAATGGTTGAAATTAACCTATCGTAGCGGCCTTGATTTTTACAACTATTATTCAACCAATAATTTTGCCATATACTCAAGAGGTAATCCTGAGGGTTATGCCAGTCCTAACGAGTACTTTAGCATGGACCTTAACCAGGATATTTTTGCTAATTTCAAAAAAGACCTCAACAAAAATTTTACTCTTATGGCAATGGTCGGCTTTAATGCGTATCAGAGACGCTACAAAAGAGTTACCGCTGAAGCCAACGGTCTTGTTATTCCCGGCTTTTTTGATGTGTCCAATACCAATGATGTAAAAGGATATCAGGGGCAACGCTCGCACAGAACACGTGCCTGGTATTATGATGTATCTCTGTCCTATCAGAATATGCTCTATTTGGATGTTACCGGTCGTTACGAAGGCTCAACAACTTTGCCGGAAAACAATAATTCGTTTTTCTATCCTTCAGCAAGCGCCAGCTGGGTATTTTCGCAATTACCTTTCTTGAAAGACTCAAAAATATTGTCGTTTGCTAAACTTCGCGGCTCTTATGCTGTTACTGCCAATGTGCCCAATCCTTATAATACCAATACCTATTTTTCCCAGGCTGGTGCCGGCGATGGCTGGACCAATGGTATTAGTTTCCCGTTTTTGGGTGTGAATGGATATTCTATGGGTTATACGTTGGGAAACGATCAGCTGAAACCTGAAAAAGCCAAATCATGGTCTGTCGGTTTAGATGCTCGTTTTTTGAAAAGTCGTTTTAGGTTGGATGTTGACTATTACCAGCGTGTAAACAGTGGCTTACTGTTGAATGTTCCTACCGCCCCGTCTTCCGGTTATGGCCAGAGATATATGAATGCTGCCGAAATGAAAACTACCGGAATCGAGCTGTTAGTGTCGGCAGATATTGTGAAAACGAATAATCTGTTGTGGAATGTTACTGTAAACTGGTCAAATCCTAATTCTGTTGTAACAAAACTTGCTCCCGGTGTGCCTAACGTGTTTCTCGGTGGATTTACCGAGCCTCAGGTAAGAGCTGTTGCAGGAACTCAGTATCGTAGCATTTACGGAACCGACTGGGTTAGAGATAAATCGGGTAATTTAATAATTGATGACAATACGGGTGATGAATTCTACGGTTATCCTATTCCAAGCGCCGCTACCACCAAGTTAGGTTCTATTCAGGCCAAATGGACCATGGGTATTACCAATACCTTAACATATAAAGGCCTGAGTTTTTCATTCTTAATTGATATTAAACATGGCGGACAGATGTGGAACGGAACCGTTGGCGCTTTGAATTACTTTGGTATGAGCAAAGTAACGGAAGATCGTAACAAAGATTATGTGTGGGAAGGAGTTATGGGACATGTAGATCCTACTACCGGAGATGTTGTTTCCACCGGCACACCTAATACCCAAAAAGTTAAATTAGATGAAAACTGGAGATTCTGGGATGGTTATGGTAGCGGTTTTACAGGCCCTTCGTCGCCTTATATCCAGGATGCCGGATGGGTTCGTTTGCGTACAATTACACTTTCTTATGATTTCAAGAAAGTTGTTGTAAAAAATGTTACCTGGATTAAGCATCTTAATCTTTACTTCACAGGATACAACTTATGGCTGTCCACACCTTATACGGGCATTGATCCCGAAACAAGCTTATTGGGAGCTTCCAATGCGCAGGGTTTTGATTATTTTAATATGCCTGGCACAAAATCTTATACTGTCGGTTTAAAAGTAGGATTTTAATTATTTTTAAATTTTTAAATTTTTGACTATGAAAAAAATAAATATTATAACTATTGCCACACTCGTTTTGGTGATGTTCTCTGTTACATCATGCCAGAAAAAGTGGTTGGATCCTACTATGAACAAGGATCCTAATTCAGTTACAGATGTCCCGGGATTTGTCCTGTTGCCCTCTATCGAAGCCCAAATGGGATACATCCTTGGCGGTATGGATATTGTCGGAACAACCTCTATGTGGGATCAATATGCTTTGGGTGCAGCTCGTCAGTCTGCTGCCATTAATGGCTATATTTACCATTCGTCCGATGTGGATAATGTCTGGGGTTCATTTTATACTCAGGGCGGTATGATGGATACCAGGGTTTTGATGGATAAATCTTTAGATCCTAAAACTTATGCTCCTATTTATGGTGGAATATCCAAAGTTTTGATGGCTGTTTGGTTGGGAAATGCAACCGATTTGTGGGGCGATGTTCCTTATTCCGAAGCTTTCAAGGGAAATGCCAATTTAACTCCCAAATATGATTCACAAAAACAGGTTTACGATACTATTCAAAGTCTGCTTTCCAGTGCAATCTATCTCTTGAAACAAACTCCGACCGGTTCCGATCAAAAGTTATCAACCAGCGATTATATCTTTGGTGGAAATACCGATGCCTGGACAAAAGTTGCCTGGGCGCTGAAAGCAAGGTACACGCTTCATTTGTCAAATAAAAACAGTACATGGGCTGCCGCTATAATTAGTATTGTCGAAAACCAGAATATTATGACCGGTAACTCAGACGATATGGCATTTAAATTCGGTACAGGTCCATCTGTGCAAAATCCGATGTACCAATATGAAGATCAAAGAGGTGATATGAGAAACAATGTCGGATTCTTTAATTCTCTTACCAATGATAATAACGATCCGCGGAGTCTTATTTATAAGCATACACCAGACGGGGCAGATTATTTTGCCGGCATTTATTACGGAGAAAAGGATTCGCCTGTTGAACTTATGACCTATAGCGAATTGATGTTCATTGCTGCTGAAGCTTATCATCAAGCCGGTGATTATGCTAATGCTAAGGCCTATATTATTAAAGGTATTACATCAAGTATAAATAAATACATGGGATTGGATGCCGATTATGATACCGCAGCACCTGCCTGGCTCGCTGCTAAAATAGCCACTTATACCGGGACGGTTGATTCACCATCGTTAACGGAAATTCTTACACAGAAATATGTAGCCGATTACCTGCAACCCGAATCGTTTGTTGACTATCGCAGAACAGGTATTCCTAATCTTACTGCTGTGAATTCAAGAGGTATTCCGGATAGGTATCCCTATCCTACAGCGGAAGTATTATACAATAAAAATACTCCCAAAACTACCCTTTACACCAAAATGTGGTGGCAGAAATAGAGAATAACCTGAAAAGGGTTTTTCCCTAAAAGATTATTTGAACAAAAAAGAGACTGTTTCGTAAGGGATGGTCTCTTTTTGTTTACTATTTACTATTTATTATTTATTTTTTAATCAACTGTATTATGAAAAAGCTTATCGGAATCTTTTATCTCTCTTTTCTCGTTGTTTTCTTAAACATGTCACTTTTTGCCCAGACTGTTGATCCAAACGCCGTGGACGGTCAAATTTATTTTCAGCTTAAGGCTGCAGCTTCAGTTACCCGTCAGGGAATTAACGGTGTTGTCAATGTCAATAAGTTAGCTTTTATAGACGGCTTAAAGGAGGCTTATCAGGTTACACGTGTTAAACGCCCGTTTTATAAGACTACGGACAGTCAGCTGCAACGCACTTATTTGCTTTATTTTAAGGATATTAAAGATGTTGACAGTTTGGTTAGTGCTTTGAAAAAGAACAAAGATGTTGTTTATGCCGAAAAAGCTCCGCTATTTAAGATACTTTATACGCCCAACGATCCTGATTACAATTCCAGCCCTAATCATAGGTGGTTTCTCAATGTTATCCAGGCAGCAAAAGCCTGGGATATACAAAAAGGGAATCCCAACATTAAAGTAGCAGTTCTTGATAATGCAATTGATGTAAGTCACCCTGACTTACAAAGCAAAATTGTTGCCCGGGTTGATCTTGCAAATAATGATGATGACCCAACACCTCCTAAACAGGATGCGGAATGGACACACGGAACCCATGTTTCAGGTCTCGTCGGTGGAGCAACCGATAATGGTATCGGCATTGCCTCCATCGGTTTTAACATTAGTTTGATGGCTGTAAAAATCTCCAGAGACTCGACTAACGGAAAAAGCATGTCCTTTGGCTATCAGGGTATTGTTTGGGCTGTAGATCACGGTGCCAACGTAATAAGTATGTCGTGGGGTGGCCCGGGTTATTATAAGACCGGTCAGAACGTTGTTAACTATGCCTATAATAAGGGATGCGTACTGGTGGGCGCTGCCGGAAACGATGGCGATGCCAGTGCTTTATATCCGGCAGACTACCACCATGTTATCTCGGTTGCATCCACAAATTCAGACGATACCAAGTCATCTTTTTCACAGTATGGGAAAGATGTTGATGTTTGTTCTCCCGGCGGGAGCGATGCAAAAGGATATGGGATATTCAGTACTGTGGATTATGTTGCCTCCAAATACGGGTATATGCAGGGAACTTCTATGGCAACCCCTATCGTTTCTGGTTTAGTCGGATTGATGCTTTCCGAAGATTCTACTTTGACGCCTGAGAAACTCGAAGCTGTTTTGAAAGCTACTTGTGACAATATTGATGCTGAAAATCCCAGTTTTACGGGTATGCTTGGCGCGGGACGTATCAATGCATATAAAGCTTTGGAAGCTGTAAAAGACAGCATGGCATTGCACACAATTATTGCAAACTTTAAAGCCAGTACTGTTTCTATTCCCGAGGGGGAAGATGTGAGCTTTACCGATTTATCCAAAGGAAACGTTACCTCCTGGAGCTGGACTTTTCAGGGAGGGACGCCGTCTCATTCTACCTTAAAAAATCCTTCGAATATTAAATATGCAAAGGCTGGTGCTTTTAAGGTAAGTCTGGCTATCTCTAATGGTACGAAAACAAATACAGAGACCAAAACTAATTTTATTTTGGTTTACCCTTTGGTTTCAGGAGCATGGCTGCCACAGGCTACAGGCTTTTCAGCCCAAAGCCGGGGAATTAACTATATTTCTATTGTTAACCCTAATGTGGTATGGGCAAATGATTACGATGGCTCTGGTAATAAAGCAAATCCACTGGAGTTTACAAAAACTACCGATGGTGGTCTAACCTGGAAGCCAGGCAAATATTCCGGAATGCCTGCTGATTATGTTGTTTCCTGCATTACTGCAGTAGATAGCACCAATGCATGGATAGCAATGTACAGCAAAACAGGGACTTTAAGTCATGGAGGCATTTATGCAACCAATGATGGTGGAAAGACATGGAATCATCAAACCACTGCTACTTATAACAACAAAGCCTCTTTTCCTGATATCATTTATTTTTGGAATGACAAGGTTGGTGTAACTATGGGAGATCCCGTTAATAGCTATTTTGAAATTTATACCACTACTAACGGGGGAACAACCTGGACACAGGTATCCAGTGGAAATATTCCCGTTGCTTCTTCCGGCGAATATGGCTATACTGATTTGTATGCTACCTATGGCAATACCATTTGGTTCGGCACCAATAAAGGGAGAGTATATAAATCAACAGATAAAGGATTACACTGGACGGTGTCATCCACAGGCCTGGAAGACCTTTCTACTCTCGGTTTCCATAATGATAGTGTTGGAATAGCTACCTATACGAAGTATGATAAGTCAGGGACTGTAACCAGCTATCAAATAATGAAGAGTGTAGATGGTGGCACAACCTGGACAACCGTTACTCCAACCGGTGACTATTTTAAATCGGATATGGCCGTGATTCCTGATGCTCCCGGAATGCTGGTATCTACAGGCTTTTCTCAGAATCTGGCTAAGAGTGGTTCTGCTTATTCCTTAGACGAAGGGAAAACCTGGACTTTGCTCGATGATTCTATCCAATATACTTCTGTTAAATTTTATAGTAGTGCCGTGGGCTGGGCAGGCGGATTTAATGAAAATGCAACCTCACGGGGAATATGGAAATGGCTTGGAATTCCGACTACCGCTGTGAATGAACTTCCGGAGAAGAGTGGAGTAAAGATTTATCCAAACCCATCATCAGGGATTGTTCATTTTTACGTGCCGGAAGTGAAAAAAATATTTGAAATTTCTATTTTTGATATGCAGGGCAGGTTGATAAAGCGCATCCGGGATAGAGTGGCAAATAGTTCACATGAATATATCCTAAATTTAAGGCAATTGAAAAAAGGTGTTTATATTGCAGTTCTCAAAGTAGATCAGACCGTTATCAAAAAGAAATTTGTTATTAAATAGTAAGGTTCTTTGTTGATTTGTGTGGGTAAATTAGGATGTCTTGCTGTCGTAAAGGAAAAAAATGTCAAAAAACTCCAAATAGCAAAGAGACAAATAACAAAACGCTGCCCATACAAATCAACATAGAACCCTTAAATATATGTCGGATTGATAGGGAATAACTGAAATTTGAATTTTTTTCCTCACTCTTATTGTATATTGCAAGGAGAAGAATCAATCAAGAAGTTTCCTTAAAAGAAGGGGAAATATTTTGTTAAATTTCTTTCCAAACGTCATTTTTTGAGTGCTGCCGGGATGGTAAGATGTTGTGAAATATGAACAAATAGTCGGCTTGGTATTTTAGAGCAAATTGATTTTTAACATCTGCACAGCTCCTGGCAGATGGTGTAATAACCAGAAAACCAATAAATAAGCGTGCTAATTTAGAAAGATTAAAAAAAATTAATATTACTTATGAATTTTGTGATAATATTCTAACTTTACACTTTAAATTATTAACAAAAAATAATCATTATGAGGAAATTTACAATGATGCTTGTGTTTTTGTTTTTCGCAGGGCTGAATTTTGCCTTTGCACAGACAAAAACAATTAGCGGTACGGTAACCAGCGCGGATGATGGTTCTGCTCTCCCGGGAGTTACTGTTCAGGTAAAAGGTACCACCAATGGTACTATTACAGATTATAATGGGAAATATTCCATTACTTTAAATCTGAAAGAGGGCAACACCCTGATTTTTTCTTTTGTGGGAATGGCTACCCAGGAAATGCCAATAGGTAGTTCCAATACCATTAATGTTGTTCTGAAATCTTCTTCTTTGTCTCTTAACCAGGTTGTTGTAACTGCTTTGGGAATTACAAGGGAAAAGAAATCATTGGGTTATGCAACGCAGAACCTCAGTGGAGCTGATATTTCTGCTGTGAAATCTAATAATATTATCAACGCACTTTCAGGTCGCGTTTCCGGTGTACAGGTAAAAAACAGCGGTAACCTCGGTGGTTCGACCAACATTATCATCAGAGGATCCAAATCTCTTACCGGTAACAACCAGGCACTTTTTGTTGTTGATGGTGTCCCTATTACCAATTCAACCACAAATTCCGGTTATCAATCTCGTGGAGGAGCCGGATTTGACTTTGGTAGCGCTGCTTCTGACATCAACGCTGCTGATATTGAGTCTATCAACGTACTGAAAGGTGCTGCTGCAACCGCTTTGTACGGTTCTCGTGCTGCCAACGGAGTGATTATTATTACCACAAAAACCGGGCGGAATGATAAATATCTTGCTAATAAAGGTATTGGCATCAGCTTTAGTTCCAATACATCTGTAGGTACGATCGATAAAAGTACTTTCCCTACCTACCAGACTCAATACGGAGCCGGTTATGGTCCTTATTACAGTGGCGGTGCTTCTGCTCATCCTGGTTTGTACTACGAAACTTTGCCCTGGACCAGCGGTAAAAAAGTTTATGTTGTACCAACCACCGAGGATGCTTCTTACGGTACTAAGTTTGATCCCAACCTCATGGTTTACCAATGGGATGCTTTTGTGCCCCAGTCACCTTTTTACAAGAAGGCTAAACCGTGGGTGAATGCTGCCAATGGTCCCATTACCTTTTTTAATACAGCTATTTCTACCACCAATACAGTGGCAGTAAATGGGGTTACGGATAAAAGCACATTCCGTTTGGCTTATACAAACTTTCATCAAACCGGTGTTGTTCCCAACAGTAAACTGATAAAAAACACCTTTACTTTCTCTGCAAGCCATAATTTGCTTAAAAACCTAACTGTTAGTGCCTTTGCTTCCTTTGTTCGTCAAAACACAACAGGACGTAACGGCACAGGTTATAACGACAACTTCTTAACGAGTTTTCGTCAGTGGTGGGAAATGAACGTGGACGTTCAGGAGCTTAAAACCATGTACGATAAAACCGGTGATAACATTACCTGGAATATGAGTTATCCCGAAGGCGGAAATTTAAAGCCTATTTATTGGAATAACTTTTATTGGGAACGCTATAAAAACTACGAAACAGATAGCCGTAACCACCTTTTGGGTAATGTTCAGGTAAAATGGAACATTACTGATTACCTGAGTGTAACGGGTCGTGTTTCGCTGGACACTTATACCACTTTGCAGGAACAACGCAAAGCAATCGGTAGTGTTCCGGGCGCTTTCGGTATTGGTTTAGGAACTATTGGCTCCGGTTATTCTCGCTATAACCTGAATTTCATGGAAACAAACTATGATTTATTGGTTAACTTCACCAAAAACATTACTGAAAAATTGAATCTTACGGCTATGGTTGGGAGCAACATCAGACGTACCAACAGAAGTTCTATTTATGCTTCAACCAACGGGGGTCTGATAGTAGCGAACGTTTATGCCGTTGCCAATTCGATGAGTTCACCTCTTGCACCCCTGGAAGGACTATCTTCCATTGGTGTATACGGTGTTTTTGGAAGCGTATCACTGGGCTGGAATAATTTACTCTATTTAGATGCTACCTTGCGGAGAGACATGTCCTCCACATTGCCTCTTGATAACATGATTTATTATTATCCTTCTATTTCAGGCAGTTTTATTTTCTCCAAATTGCTTAAAGCCGATTGGTTACCTTTTGCTAAAGTAAGACTGAATTATGCCGAAGTAGGAAACGATGCTCCCTTTGCAAGTTTATTTGATACTTATGCTCAGCCAAGTCCATTTGGAAGTGTAGGTTTGTTTTCTGTCCGCAGAACGAAAAATAACTCTCACCTGAAATCGGAAAAGACTAAAAGTTTGGAAGCCGGCCTGGAAATGACTTTTCTTCACAAGCGTTTGGGATTTGACTTGTCTGCATACAAAACAAATACAATTAACCAGATTATGCCTGTTGCCGTTTCCCGCGCCACTGGTTATAGCTCTAAATATGTTAATGCCGGAGAAATTGAAAACAAGGGACTTGAATTGAACGTTTATGGAACTCCGATTCAAACCAAAGATTTCAGGTGGAATATCAGTGTAAACTGGTCTATGAACAGGAACAAAGTAGTCTCTTTGTATGAAAACGTTCATAATTTGCAGCTTGGTCGTTTTCAAGGGGGCGTTACCCTTAATGCTACTGTAGGACAGCCTTATGGTATTATTCAGGGACGTGAATTTGTTTATAAAAATGGTCAAAAAGTAGTTGGCTCTAATGGCTATTATGAAAAAACATCTACCACTAGTAATGTTATTGGTGATGTGAATGCAAAATGGCACTCGGGTATTACTAATAGTTTTACTTATAAGAATTGGACCGCCAGTTTCCTCATTGATATTCAAAAAGGGGGAAGTTTATTTTCTTTAGACCAATGGTATGGACAAGGTACCGGTTTGTATCCTAACACTGTGGGTAATAATGATTTAGGGAATCCAATGAGAGATCCTGTTATTAAAAATGCAGATGGAACCTATAGTCCCAAAAGTGGTGGTGTTATTTTGGCTGGTGTTACTGCAGACGGCAAAACCAACACTAAACGTGTAAATGCTGACCGTTATAGTGGCCCTTTCGGATGGGCACGTAATCCTAATTCTGCTTATATTTATGATGCTTCCTATGTGAAGTTAAGAGAGGCTCAGATTTCTTACCGTTTTTCGAATAAGATGTTGAAAAACATGGGAGTCAAATCTCTTTCCCTAGGCTTGGTAGGATCTAATCTTTGGATCATTTTCAAGAATCTGCCTTATGCCGATCCCGAAGCTGGTCTCGGTGCCGGAAATCTTCAGGGATGGCAAAGTGGTGTAATGCCTACTGTGCGTAACATAGGTTTCAATCTTAACGTTCAATTTTAAACATTATTCAAGATGAAAAAAATACTAATTATATTACTGGCCTTTTTAGCAGTATCTTGTTCTAAGCAAAAAATCGCTGACTTGAACAAGGATGTTAAGCACCCTACTGATGTCCCGGGGCAGACCCTCTTTTCCAATGCTGAAAAAAATCTTTCTGATCAGGTTGCCAGCATTAATGTGAACAGGAATAATTTTAAATTATGGGCTCAATACTTCACAGAAGTTACTTATGAAGATGAAAGCAACTATAATATTTTCAACCGGACCGTTCCTGACAATGCCTGGGCCGTATATTATCGTGATGTATTGGAAGACCTGAAACGTGCTGATTCCTTGATCTCAATGGAAAAACCAGTTCTTCCGGCAGATATAGCGGCACAAAAAAATCAATTAACTATCATTGATATTCTCGCTGTCTATACCTGGGATCGTATGGAAACCATGTGGGGAAATATTCCTTATACACAGGCGTTAAACATCGACAATGTATTACCGGTTTACGATGATGCTCTGACTATCCACAAGGATCTTCTTACCCGTATTTCCAAGGATATCCAAAATTTGGATCTGGCAAATGGTAGTTTTGGTAGTGCAGATATTATCTATAACGGTGATGTCACCAATTGGAAAGCATTTGCCAATGGCCTTAAAGTGAAAATGGCTATTCAAATTGCTGATGTGAGTTCTGAAAGCGCATTGGTGCAGCAGTCTATTGCTTCTGCTGAGGCAGGAACTTTTGCTTCGCCTGCACAAAATGCTATATTCAAATATTTGTCCGGAACTCCGAATACGAACCCGCTTTATGTGGATCTTACACTTAGTGGACGTTTGGATTTCATTGGCGCTAACACTTTTATTGACAAATTGCTCAGCTTAGGTGATCCGCGCTTACCTTTCTTCTTTGATCAAAATCTGGGTGCCGGAGTTTACAAAGGAGGCGCATACGGACACACTGCTGGCTATGCAAACTTCTCCCATATTAACAAAGCCATTAGCGAAGATCCCACTTTCGGGTTTCCTCTTATGACCTATTCGGAAATTCAGTTTTACCTTGCAGAAGCTGCTGCCAGAGGAATAACAAATGATGATGCTGCAACTTTATATAATAATGCTATTACTGCTTCTATCGAATACTGGGGTGGTACAGCTACAGAAGCTGCTGCTTATATTCAAAAAGCCGATGTTGCTTACGACCAGGCTTCCTGGAAAGAGAAGATCGGTACACAGGCATGGATTTCTTTCTACTTGCGTGGTTATGTCGCCTGGACAGAATGGAGAAGACTGGACTTCCCTGCAATGAATCTGCCACCGGCACCTCAGACTGAAGATCAAGGATTTCCTTATCGTTATACTTATCCAAGTAATGAGCAAACACTTAATGGTGCAAACTACACCAAAGCTGCTTCCGCCATTGGTGGGGATAAGTTGATTACAAAGCTATATTGGGATGTAAACTAATATTTTTATGTTCATATAACTTTTTGACAAAAGGCCACATAATTTTTATGTGGCCTTTTTGGTATGTGTCCTTCAAAAACCCCTGCCGCTGCTCCTTTTGGAGTATTATGAAAAAAATCATAATCCATTATAACTATCATAAAAATTAGTGTACCATCCCTTTTGGCAGAAATCGAATTTATTCTCATCTTTGTAAAAAAGAGCTCATGTTCGATTTCCGCTTGAAAGTTTTCCATACCGCCGCAAAGCAGCTGAGTTTTTCGCGGGCAGCGGAAGAGTTGTTTATCTCGCAACCTGCCGTGAGCAAGCATATCCATGCTTTGGAGAGTTATTTCAAGGTAAAACTGTTTGTGCGTCAGGGGAGTAAAATCAGTTTAACTTCCAATGGGCAGGTTTTATTTCAGTATGCGGAAGAAATTTTTGCCCTTTACCGGAAGTTGCAGTTTGAAATGGACAAACGGGCGCAGAAAAACAGCGGCCACCTCCGGTTGGGTGCCAGCACTACCATAGCCCAATATGTTTTGCCCAATATGCTTGCCGGATTTCATAAACAGTATCCTGATATTCAGGTAACACTGATCAATGCCAACACGCGGCAAATAGAAACGGCACTGTTGCAAAAAGAGATTGAACTGGGGATTATCGAAGGTCATGCCAAAAAGCAGGAATTAAAGTATGTCCCCTTCATGAAGGATGAAATTGTTCTGGTAACCCGAAAAAACCATCCGCAGGTACAGGATGGAGAAATTGACCTTGAAATATTGAAAAAGATTCCCCTGGCTATTCGTGAATTCGGGTCCGGGACGCTGCAGGTAATTCAGCATTATTTAAAATCACAACATCTTTCTTTGGCAGATTTAAATATTGAAATGCAATTGGGAAGTACCGAAGGCATCAAAACTTATTTAAGAAATACAACTTGTTTTGCTTTTTTGTCGCTGAACAGTGTGCTGGAAGAATTACGCCGAAACGAACTCACTGTCGTTGAGTTGCCGGGCATTTCCATAAGCCGGTTTTTTCATTTTATTTCCCCTCATGGCAACGAAGAACTTCTTGCCGAAATGTTTATGAAGTTTGTTATTAAAAATATCTCTGCGAAAAACGATAAATAATCCGTCCTGTTTCTGATTCCCGGATTTATTATAGCTGACTAAAATTTCGTGCATAATGTAAAAAAGTGAGCAATCAAATGAGTTGTAAACCATCTTGTTAAGAAAAAGTCTTTTACAAAAAGCAGCGGAGAACTGAGGCTGACGTGTGAATGTATTTGCTTGATAAGTTGATTGTTGCATGTATTTTTACATTTTATTCAGTACCTTGAGTGTTTTTACTCAGGGAATTGAGTAAAATGTAGTTTTTTCAACAATTTTTCAAAAGATTTTTGTTAAAATCTGTATATCAGAAAAAATAGTTGCTGTTTTTTTAGGAATTAGCGGATGTGATACTCTTTGATCTTCCGGTATAACGTTCTTTCGGAAATGCCCAGCTCACGGGCGGCATCTTTTCGTTTGCCGTTGTGTTTTTCCAGGGCTTTGCGGATCATTTCTTTTTCCTTATCCTGCAACGATAGCGATTCTTCAATGATTTCGGAAGGATGAAAGCTGTCTCCATCCGGAGTTTCCTTTACATTATGTACAATTTTCATCTCCTCATCTGCCGGTTTCATCGGGTTTAAATTTTCATCCGAAATATGCTTCACCAACAGCGCTTTGGTTTTTTCCATGGCCACATCATCCGAATTCTTGTCCAGGATGTCAATGACAATCTTTTTTAGCTCGGTGATATCCTTTTTCATATCAAAAAGCACCTTGTACAGCAAATCTCTTTCGGAAAAATGTTTCTCATTTTCCTGCTTATAAAGTACGGGTAAGCTGGGACGGGTTATTTCCGGCAAATAGAGCCGTAGGGTATCAGCGGTGATGAGCTTATTTTGTTCTATGATGGATATCTGTTCGGTGATATTTTTTAACTGGCGGATATTTCCGGGCCAGCGGTATTCGGTTAGCAGCCGAATGGCATCTTCGGTAAGCCGCAAAGGAGGCATACGGTACTTTTCGGCAAAATCGGCGGCAAATTTTCTGAATAACAAATGAATGTCTTCTTTGCGCTCATGCAAAGGCGGAATATAAACAGGAACCGTATTCAGTCTATAGTAGAGGTCCTGCCTGAATTTCCCCTTTTCGATAGCTTCCGGAATGTCCACGTTGCTTGCTGCCACCACGCGTACATCGGTTTTAATCACTTTGGAAGACCCTACTTTCATAAATTCGCCTACTTCCAGCACACGTAAAAGACGTACCTGGGTGGCAAGCGGCAGCTCCGCTATTTCATCGAGAAAAATAGTTCCGCCGTTGGCCACTTCAAAATATCCTTTACGGGCTTCGTGGGCTCCGGTAAACGAACCTTTTTCATGTCCGAACAGCTCGGAATCGATAGTCCCTTCCGGGATGGCGCCACAGTTCACAGCAATGTAGTTGCCGTGTTTCCGCGGGCTCAGGTAATGAACAATCTGAGGGAAAACCTCTTTTCCGGTACCACTTTCTCCGGTAATCAACACGGTGAGGTCGGTGGAAGCTACCTGCATGGCAATATCGATGGCCCGGCTCAACAGAGGAGAATTGCCAATAATCCCGAATCTTTGTTTTACGCTTTGAATGTCCATAACCTAATTGTTTTGTTAGAAATCAATAAATTAACGAAGTATAGCCCTTAGTTCTTTTTCAAAAGCCTGCTGCAGCCTGCGCATGGACTTGTCAATCATCTTGTCGGTGAGGGTTTTGTTTTCGTCCTGTAAAATGAACGATAAGGCATAAGATTTTTTCCCTTCGGGAATCTTATCACCTTCGTAAATATCGAAAATTCCAACCGACCTGAGCAGTTTTCTTTCGGTTTGAAAAGCCAGTTTTTTCAGTTCCTCAAAGCGGAGACTTTTATCCACCACCAAAGCGAGGTCACGCCGTACCGAAGGGAATTTAGGAACAGAAACATATTGCACATCATAACGGGGAACCAGATGAATGGCAATATCCCAGTTAATGTCAGCTACAAAAACCTCATTTTTCACACCGGTCATCTTCATCAAATCCTTGTGAACGGAACCGACTTGTGCCAAAATCTTTTTACCGGAAGTCAGCTGCAAGGCATAACGGAAATTCCCCGCTGTGATTTCGGTTGTTTCCAGCCTGTTTTCATCAATCCCCAGTTTTCTCAATATGCTGTTCACCAAGCCCTTCATGTAATAAAAATCAGCCCGGTTATCTTGCGAGTTCCAGTTTTCGGACTGCACGCGTCCGGAGGCAAAAAGTGTCAGATGTCTCTCTTCAAAATAGTTTTTTACGCCACGCTTTTTGTCGTAGTCATCTTTTTTGAAATAAGTCTTACCGAATTCAAAAATTTTCAAATCATTGATTTTCCGGTTTTGGTTGTAAGCCAGCACTTCAAGACCGCCGAACATCAAAGTCTGCCGCAGAATATCCAGATCTTTACTGAGCGGATTCAGCAAAACCACACTGTTTTTCTCATCAAATACTTTACTTTGGAAAATATATTCCGATTTGGTGAGCGAATTATTCATGATTTCCGAAAAACCTTGTCCCACAAGATAGTCAGAAACTTCGTTTTGCAATTTTTCCAGATCGGGTTTTTGACGTAAGCTCACCGATGAATGGATTTTGTCTTCAAACTTCACGTTGTTGTAACCGTAAATTCGCAGAATTTCTTCAATCACATCTACCTCGCGCAGCACATCCACTTTAAAAGTAGGAATCAGCAATTTCAAACCTTCGGTGGTTTCCTCCACAATTTCCATTTCCAGGTCCTGCACGATTTCTTTGATGATCTCGCGATCGATAACATTGCCAATCAGCCGGTCCACGTTGGCATAGGAGACATCAATGGTCCATTTTTCAATGAGTTTGGGATAGATATCTTTTATTTCCGAAGAGATGGTTCCTCCCGCCAGCTCTTTCACGAGCAGCGCAGCGCGTTTCAGCGCATAGATCGTAATATTCGGGTCAGCGCCCCGCTCAAAACGGAAACTGGCATCGGTCTGCAAAACATGCCGCTTAGATGTTTTGCGGATATGACGGGGATCGAAATAAGCACTTTCAAGAAAAACAGCAGTGGTTTTTTCGGTTACGCCGGAACCAGTGCCACCAAACACACCGGCTATACACATACCTTCCTCTGCGTTGCAAATCATTAGGTCATCCCTGTTCAGCTTACGTTCCATCTCATCAAGCGTAACAAAAGGCGTCTGGTCGGGCATTTTTTGAACCACCACTTTATTTCCTTTGATTTTGGCCGCATCGAAAGCATGCAGCGGATGGCCGGTTTCGTGAAGCACAAAATTGGTAATGTCAACTACGTTATTGATAGGACGTACGCCAATGCTTTCCAATTTGATTCTGAGCCATTGCGGCGACTCTTTTACATGAATATCTTTGATAGTTACTCCCGAATATCGCGGACAGGCATCTTCGTTTTTCACCACCACATCAATGTCGAGGTCGTGGTTGTCAATCTGAAAATCATCAACTTTAGGTAGTTTCAGGCGATATTTCCGGGTGTTGAAATGGCGGTTGAGGCCGGCCACCAGGTCGCGGGCGGAGCCTATGTGCGAAGTGGCATCGCCACGGTTGGGTGTCAGGCCGATTTCGTAAATATAATCCTGCTGAATGTCAAAGTAATCCGATGCCGGCATTCCCGGTTTCACTTCCGGAGGCAGCACCATGATTCCGTCGTGCGAATCACCAAGTCCCAGCTCATCTTCAGCGCAAATCATGCCTTCGGAAACCGCCCCGCGAATCCTGGCTTTTTTAATCTTAAAGGACTCCTCGCCATCGTACAATGTGGTTCCAACGGTGGCAACCAGCACTTTTTGACCTTTGTCCACATTGGGAGCCCCGCAAACAATGGGTAGTATTTTTCCACCCACATCTACGGTGGTAACACTCAGCTTGTCGGCATTGGCGTGCTTTTCACAGGTAAGCACTTCGCCAACGACAACTCCTCTTAAGCCGCCTTTTATGGACTGAAACTCTTCAAATCCTTCCACCTCCAACCCAATGTCGGTTAAAATTGCAGACAATTCAAGTGGATCGACATCCAAATCGATGTATTGTTTCAGCCAGCTATAGGATAATTTCATTTGTGCATCTTTTATTTTATTGATCAGGCAGAAACTAAAATAAACATACTTTTTGCGAAAGATATCCGAATGTTTCCAACCTCCTCATGTTCTGTAAATATTTGTTAATCAGCGCATTTAAAACATTTTAAATAATGTCTTAAAAACAGAGGACAAAGGTAAGAAAAAATTAACGCACTGCCATTTCGTCAGGGTTAGATTCAGGAATTTTTGTCTTAAAGCAGCACTTTCATAAGATTTTCGTTGTATAGGTTATATATGGTTGTTAATTGATTAATTTTGCCACAGAAATTCGTTAAGTTTTCCATGAAATGAAGAAATATATTTTTGGCACACTGGCTTTTATCGCTTTATTGACCTATCTCGTATCCTCTTGTAAAAAGAATGAGATTAAGCCTTTTTCTGTTGCTTTTTACAATGTGGAAAATCTTTTCGACACCATTGACAATCCACAAACACGAGACAACGACCATCTTCCTACCAGTAAAATTTCGTGGAATACCAGACGCTACAAACATAAACTGAACAATATTTCAAAAGTTATGTCCGCTATTAACACGCATGGGTTTCCTACTGTTTTTGGACTTGCCGAAGTGGAAAACCGCCAGGTGGTAGAGGATTTGATTCATACTGGTAAACTAAAAAATGCTCATTACAAAATTCTTCACAAAGATAGTCCTGATAAGCGTGGTATTGATGTGGCTCTGCTGTATCAACCGAGTATTTATCAGCCTGTTAAAACGCGTTTTATCCGGATACAATTTCCTTCCGCACCTGACAATCCAACCCGTGATGTTCTTTATTCGAAAGGATTGGTTTATGGAAAAGACACCATCCATATTTTTGTAAACCATTGGGTTTCGCGTTATGGCGGTCAGGAGAAAACTGATGCTTTGCGTCGTTTTACCGGACATCTGTTACGGCTAATGGCTGACTCCATTTTTAATGTGGACCCTAATGCCAACATCCTTATCATGGGCGATTTAAATGATAATCCCACCGACAAAAGTCTTACGGTTGCTTTGGGAGCACAGGCGCCTGATATGCCCTTTGCCAAAAAACAGTTGTATAATCTTGCTGTCAAGCCTTTTAAAGCCGGAGAGGGTTCGATTTATTACAAAGGCTGGGATTTGTTTGACCAGGTGATTGTTTCCACGGCTTTGGTGGGCGGATACAACGGTATAAAAACCGATTCTTTCAAAGAAGAAATTTTCAAAAAAAGCTGGATGCTCTTCCATCCGAAAAAAGGGCTTACTGTACCTGATCGTACGGCGGGAAGAGGCTATTACGGGGGCTACAGCGACCACTTGCCGGTCATTGTTCGCATGAAAGTGGATTTGAGTGGCGAAGTCTTTACCATTATTTAAAGCCGGATTCCTATTGAAGCTTTCTTCAGGCTGAATTTCGAATATCGATTCACGAACCGATGATTTAAAAATTTATCTAATGATGGTTTCTTTGCGGTTTGGGCCTACCGAAACCAGCCGGATGGGAATTTCCACCTCGCTTTCAATAAACTGTATATAGGTTTTCAGTTGTTTGGGCAGATTGTCAAAATCAGTCATTTCCTCTAAGCTCTCATTCCAACCTTCAAAGGTTTTATACACCACTTCTGTATTTTCTTTCTCTGCACCAAACGGAACTTTTTCAGTAAGTTGTCCGTTAATTTTGTAATGGGTGGCAATTTTTATTTCCGGAAACCCGGAGAGCACATCTGCTTTCATCATTTTTAATTCTGTAACACCGTTGAGCATGATGGCATATTTCAGAGCGGGCAGGTCGAGCCAACCGCAACGTCGCGGGCGTCCGGTGGTAGCCCCAAACTCCTGGCCTTTCTCCCGGAGTTTTTCCCCTGTTTCATCAAAGAGTTCAGTGGGGAAAGGACCGCTGCCTACGCGGGTGCAGTAAGCTTTGAAAATACCAAAAACTTCTCCGACTTTTGATGGTGGAATGCCCAGTCCGCTGCAAACTCCGGCAGTAGTTGTGCTGGACGATGTTACGAAAGGATAGGCGCCAAAATCCACATCCAGCATGGTGCCCTGTGCCCCTTCAGCCAGAATTTTTTTGCCTTGTGCCAGGGCTTCGTTTAAATAGTATTCGCTGTCTGTTTTTTTGAATTGCTGAAGTCTTTTTAGTTTTTCAAGCCAACGTTTTTCATAGATTTCAAAAGACATTCCTTCGATTTCGATATTTTTAAAATCAACATCGTACAAAGAAATAAGTTTCAGATGCTGGCTACGAACTTTCCGGTAGCGTTTGTCAAAATCCGGCAGGTCAAGGTCTCCCACGCGTAAGCCTTTTCTCGCTGTTTTGTCGGTGTATGCCGGGCCAATACCTTTAAGAGTTGAGCCGATTTTTTCTTTACCCATGGCTTTTTCGTAAACGGCATCCAGCAAACGATGTGTGGGCAGAATCAGATGTGCTTTTCGGGAAATAAGTACATTTGCGGTTATGTCAACCCCCGATGAACTCAATGAGTCGATTTCCCGGTCAAAAACAAAAGGGTCAATCAAAACGCCGTTTCCAATGACATTAATGGCTCTGCGGTTAAAAATTCCGGATGGAATTGTGTGCAAAACAAATTTTTTATGGCCAAATTCTATGGTATGACCGGCGTTAGGACCACCCTGAAAGCGGGCAACGATATCGTAAGACGGCGTTAGGACATCCACAATTTTTCCTTTTCCTTCGTCACCCCATTGCAGGCCGAGAAGAACATCTGTTTTTGTTTTCATTTATATCTGATTAAAATACCCTGAATGAAATAAGAGCATGCTATTTTGCCACAAAAATAAGGAGTCTTTGTGAAAAAAGCGATAAAAGATGTTACTGTTTTGGTGTCTGTTCTTTCGAAGTGTCAGGGCATCTGCCGTAAAAGGTAAGCGAGTGGTAAGCTACCTTTACCCCCAGCAGCTCTTCCACTGATTTCTGAATTTCGTGGATACGGGGATCGCAGAATTCCAATACAGAGCCGTCTTCCATGCAAACAAAATGATCGTGTTGTTTGTATTTGAAGGAGCGCTCAAACTGAGCACAATTATTTCCAAATTGATGCTTTGTTACCAGATTGCAGTCCAGCAACAACTCAATAGTGTTGTATAATGTAGCCCGGCTCACACGGTATTTGTTGTTCTTCATGCGAATATACAACGTCTCAATATCAAAATGGCCGTCTGTAGCATAAATTTCTTTTAGAATGGTGTAGCGCTCCGGGGTTTTTCGGTGACCTCTGGAATCAAGATATTCCGTAAAAACTTTTTTTACTTTTTCAAAAGTATCTTTTTTCGTTTCCTGTTTCATGTTCCAAATGATAAAGTTTTGCGGTGTAAAAATAAACAAATTATATTTAAGTGGTTTAAATAGAAATTATATTTTTTATATTCAGCTTTTGAGATTAATGGGAGATTCTGTTATATCATGTATCGCTTTAAAATTAAAAACTCAGGAGGTGAATGAGTAAGTGAAAACGGTCAACCATATTATACCTTTATCCTTTTGCCTTTTCTAAAATGTCCGTACAACTTTGATAATATGGTCTGTTTTGGAGAGGTTTCCCATGAGCTTTTTCAATATTGCCACACTGGGAACAAAGATTTTTATATCCATCAAAACGAGACCTTCATGTGAATGCATGTTGATGGCATTCATGTCTAAATGGAATTTTATGGAGATCATATCAGTAACCATGTTTAACAAGCCGGGGACGTCCTTGGCCGTAATATGTATACTTGCGAGATAAGTTTTTCCTTCCGGAGGTTTCCATTTTGATTTCAGTATGTTGCGACCATAAACCGACATGAGCTGGATTGCTTTTTCGCAATCGGTGCGATGTACTTCGGTTCTGCCGTTGGGAAGTTGTAATACAATCACATTATCACCGGAAATAGGGTGGCAGCACCCGGAAATAACATGCTCTTTTTGATCCCCGAAAACAGCCGACTGTGAAAGCGCTGATACATTGCCTGTTTCGGGTAGCGCTGTTTTTGCCTGCTTACCGATGAAAGGAATGCGTAAACTTCTTAGCCATCCGGTACGGTCTTCATTAGGTATCAGGCTTCTTTTAATCTCCTCCGGTCCTATTTTCCCGGTGGCCAAAAAGTAATAAAAATCAATGGGTCCGCTTACCTGTGACTCTTTCATTACTTTTTGCACATTCTGCCCCGTGAATTCAATTTTAAGTTGCTCAAAAAGGGTTTTTAATTTCTGTTCACCCTCTTTTTTATACGCTTTTCGTTTGTTTTTTAGTGCATTTTTTATTTTTGTTTTGGCTCTTGCGGTAACCACTATTTTAAACCAGTCTTCTTGTGGCTCCATGATTTTTGAAGTAATTACCTCAACCTGGTCTCCGCTTCTTAACTTATGGTCAATGGTAACCACACGCCGGTTTACATTCGCTCCGATTGCTCTGTTTCCCAGGTCGCTATGAATCGAATAGGCAAAATCCAGTACCGTTGCTCCTTTTGGAAGAGTTATCATATCTCCTTTTGGAGTAAACACATAAATTTCATCGGACAAGAGATTTTGCTTAAAGTCATCGATAAAACTGATAGATTCTTCATCGTTGTCGTTTTCCAGCAGTAGTTCGCGGGTTTTATTTAACCACACGTCCAGAGTCCCGGGGGATGAAGATTTTGTTTTGTATTTTAGGTAGGCTGCGTATCCTTTTTGGGCAATTTCCTGCATACGTTTGCTACGGATATGTACAGCTACCCATCGGCCCTGAGGCCCCATTACAGTGGTGTGAATAGCTTCGTAACCATTTGCTTTGGGCGTACTCATCCAGTCGAGCAGCCTTTTGTTGTTAGGTTTGTAGATTGCCGATAATGCAGAATAAACAGCCCAGCATTCCAGACTTTCATTTTGGGTTTCGGTATCCACAATGATGTCCAGACTAAATGTGTTATATATCTGATCGAAAGGTAATTCCAGCCGGCGCATTTTTTGCCATACAGAATAAGTGGTTTTTTCGTTTATCAACAACTGGAACTTCAGCCCTTTGTGCTTAAGCGATGTGCGGATTGGCTTCATGAAATCGTCCATATAAGCATTCCGGCCGGACCTGCTCTGCTCAATTTCATGTTTGATGTCCTCATAAAGTTCGGGCTGGGAATATTTGAACGAGAGTTCTTCGAGTTCGCTTTTAATAGAAAAAAACCCCAGGCGATAAGCCAATGGGGCATAAATATAAAGTGTTTCCGAAGCAATACGGAGCTGTTTGTCATAAGCCATGACATTCATGGTGCGCATATTGTGCAGGCGGTCGGCCAGTTTAATAAGTATTACGCGCATATCGTCTGACAAGGTGAAAATGATTTTCTTTAATGTAGCCGACTGGGCAGTTGAATTATTGTCGGAAATTTCATCAATCTTGGTAAGCCCGTCAATAATGCGGGAAACTTTATGGCCAAACATTTTTTCCACATCCTCCAGCGTGAGGTCGGTATCTTCCACCGTGTCGTGCAGTAAAGCCGAAATAATAGAAGTACGTCCCAGTCCCATTTCGCCGGCAGCAATCGTAGCTACAGCAAGAGGATGCAAAATAAAAGGCTCTCCCGACTTACGACGCATATCTTTATGAGCATCGGCTGCCATGCGAAAAGCTTTCCGCACATCCCAAAGGTCTTTGGTCTCCTTACGGGTGGTCCAGGCCTCTATCAGATGCCGGTACTGGCGCAGAATTTCCTGCCTCTCTTCCCCTGATGTTAATTTCTTCATTAATCCATTTCAAATCGGAATCAACAAAATTAATGTTTTTTTGCGATGACCATATCCCCGGCAGCCTTTGTTAAGAAAATATTTCGGAGAGGACTCATTGTTGCTGTTATGATATGGAAAATGCCGGATTTTTTATGCTCCTACCGGCGGAAAAATGCCATTTACAGGGTTTTGTACCGTTATCCGGCAGAAATTGCCAACAGTTGTAACTTTGTTCCTGTTTTATCCGTCTCACTGACAAACAACAGGAAGAATTCATTATGAAAAAGTTTACATTAGCTTCATTAGTGGTAGTAGCTGTTATGCTGCTTTCGGCAGGACAGGTTTTCAGCCAGCGAAATTTAAGACGTATCAGGGGAAACGGACGTATGGTGAAAAGCACGGAGATTATGCCGGTATTTGACCAGATTCGTGCCGGGGCTGCCGATAACATTATCATTTTAACAAAGGGAAGCGCCCCTTACAGTGTGGTGATTAAGACCGACGAGAATATTTTGAATGCCATACAGGTTTCAGTTAAAAACAAGGTGCTGGACTTTTCTTACGCCAATATTAGCCCCTCTATACTTAAATTTTACGTTACTGTTCCGTCACTCACAGCGGTACGAGCTTCCGGAGCATCGGTGTTGAAAAGTGCCGATACGCTGAGTGGACAAATGTTTAAGATTACTGCAAGCGGTGCTTCCAACGTGAACCTGATACTGAATTTCCAGGAGGTAAATACACATGCTTCCGGTGCTGCAGATGTTTTTCTCTCCGGACACACAAAGAAACTTACTGCTGTTGCCAGTGGCGCTGCTGATATTAAAACCGGTCGTCTAATTGCCGATTCGGTTTTTGCCAGGGCCAGCGGTGCAGCCGATATTCGTGTAAATGCACAAAAATTTTTAAGCAAAGATGTTTCGACAGCAGCGAGTGTGAAACTGGTGAATTCTTCACAAAAAACCATTCAGGTGCAGAAGCCCGGAGAGCATGCCAGGGTTGTGGTTTACGGCAATCCGGTCAGTGCGCGGAATTGGAGTGATACCACACGCGTAAATGTGGGGTCTGTCCATTTGCTGGTTGTAGATGGAGATACCACGAAAATATCTGTCGGTGGGCACACCCTCGTAGTGGATGATAATGGTGATGTGAAATGGAAACGTACCAAAGCGGCCAGGCCTAAGTTTAACGGACACTGGGGAGGCATTGAAATAGGGATAAACGGCTATCTTACACCTCATTTTGATACCCGGTTCGGTAAAGCCTACGACTATCTGAATCTGCGTTATGAGAAATCCGTTAATGTGAATCTGAATCTTTACGAACAAAATATTGCTTTCAACAAGGCCAAAACTATTGGAATGATTACAGGAATTGGTTTTAGTTTTAATGATTACTGCTTTACAAACCCTACTTATTTATCCCCTGACAGCAATGAATTGCGTGGCTTTTATATGCGTGGTGTAAATGTCCGGAAAACAAAACTATCCCTGTTTTATCTCACCGTTCCGGTAATTTTTGAATTTCAGACTAACAATATAAGGCGCAGCCGCAGGTTTTTCGTCGGTGTAGGGATGCTGATTAATGCACGGCTTGGCACACATACCAAAATTTATTTTAACGAAGCAAACAAACAATATTATCTGGAAGATCCTGCATCCGGGACACAATTACCCGGTTATTACACTACACCCAACCGTACGGATCATAATATTGTAAAAAATATGAATAGTTTCAATTTGCAGCCGTTTCGTTTTGATGCCACTTTCCGTATCGGGTACGGTATTATTTCGCTTTATGCTAACTTTGCTTTAAACGAAATGTTCCAAAAAGGACAGGGGCCTGCACTGCATCAATGGGCTGCCGGAATCACCATGTCGGGTTGGTAAAGTACGTTTGAAAAATGTATAGGGAACTTTATTTTGGATTTAGAATTTAAAATTTTGGATTTATTTGAGATCTGTTTTTTGAGATTTGGTTCTTCCGGCTTATCCGGGTTAGATTTTAGGCAGAATTTTCCTTTTCCGATGAATTTTCTTATTTTTGCCATGCAAATTCTGAAAATTAAAAATAAGAATATTTTATGTCCGGACACAGTAAATGGTCAACCATAAAAAGGAAGAAAGGAGCGCTGGATGCCAAACGCTCCAAGATTTTTTCAAAACTCATCAAGGAGATAACTGTTGCCGTGAAAGAGGGAGGGGCTGACCCGGATGGGAATCCGCGGTTACGAATGGCTATTGCTAATGCCAAAGGGCAAAGTATGCCCAAAGATAATATCGAAAGAGCCATCAGCAAGGGAAAAGACAAGGACGGAGCAAGTTTTTCCGAAGTTATTTATGAAGGCTATCTTTCTCACGGAATTGCCGTTTACCTCGAGTGTACAACCGACAACCTGCAAAGAACAGTCTCTAACATACGTGCTATTTTTAATAAATTCAGTGGCAGCCTTGGTACCAACGGTTCTTTGAGCTATTTGTTTGACCACAAAGGGGTTTTTGTCATTCCTAAAGGCGATTTGGATTTGGAGGAGTTTGAAATGGAATTGATCGATGCCGGAGCGGAGGATATTGAGTTGGACGAGGAGGGGTTCTTTAATGTGACCACTTCCAAGGAGGATTTTGGCACTATGATGAAAAAGCTTGAAGATTTGGGCATTGAACCCGAGACTGCCGAATTACAGCGTATTCCAAATGACACCAAGACGTTGCCTTTAGAGGATGCCCTGAAAATCATGAAAGTTATAGACCTGTTTGAAGATGACGATGACGTACAAAAGGTTTTTCATAATTTGGAAATGACCGATGAAATGATGGAAAATATGTAGTCCTGCCGTTTTAATCCTAAAATAGCCTGCCGGATTTTCCAGCAGGCTATTCTTTTTTACTGACAAACATTATTTTACCAATTCGTAAGTGTCGGCAGCAATCATCAGCTCCTCCTCGGTAGGAATAACCAACACTTTCACTTTTGAGTTTTTAGTGGAGAGGACTATTTCCTGTCCGCGTTTATTCATCATTTTCTCATTTAACTCGATTCCGAGAAATTCCATGTTCGTAAGGATTTTCCTCCGGGTTTCCGTATCGTTTTCACCGATTCCGCCCGTAAAAATAAGGATATCCACACCACCCAGCGCTGCGGCATACGAACCGATATATTTTTTCACGCGATAAGCAAACATCTCCAATGCAATTTTTGCACGTTCATTGCCCTGAGCAGCGGCTTCTTCGATATTGCGCATATCGGAAGAAACACCGGAAATCCCTATCATTCCTGAAAATTTGTTCAACAGCGTCCGGGTATAAGCAACAGTTGTTTTTTCTTTTTCGGCAATAAACAGCAGTGCCCCGGGGTCAAGGTCTCCCGAACGGGTCCCCATTATCAAACCTTCGGTAGGAGTCATTCCCATGGAAGTATCATAAGATTTTCCATCTTTTATAGCATCTACCGATGCCCCGTTGCCCAAGTGGCAACTAATAATTTTTGGTTTGTTGTAATCAATATTCAGCATTTCACAGGCTCTGTGCGAAACGTAGTCGTGGCTGGTTCCGTGAAAACCGTAACGACGAACTTTGTACTTTTCATAAAGAACATAAGGAATACCATACAGAAAAACATGAGGCGGCATGGTTTGGTGAAAAGCCGTGTCGAAAACACCTACCTGAGGCACTTCGGGCAGCAGCTGTTTCATGGCATAAATACCTTTCAGGTTGGGTGGATTGTGTAGGGGAGCCAATTCGGAAGAGCGTTCCAGTGCGCCAATCACTTCGTCAGTAATTAGTACGCTGCCACTGAATTCTTCTGCGCCGTGTACAACGCGGTGCCCCACAGCAGTAATTTCTTCCATGTTTTTAAGGCTGCCGTATTCTTTACTGATTAAAACGCCGAGCAGGTATTCAATTCCCTGCTGGTGATCCAGTATTTCACCTTCGATTTCTTTCACCGGGTCATCATTACGACTATGTTTAATAACACTTCCCTTAAGGCCGATTTTTTCGACAATTCCTTTTGCCAGAACTTCTTTGGAAGGCATGTTTACCAGCTCATATTTTATGGATGAGCTACCACAATTCAATACTATAATTTTCATCTTCTTCCTGTTTTCACTTATTTAATAATGGCACATGATACGGTGTTCCCGACAGGCTTGTTACCTTCGTAATTATAAAATCCTTTTTTGGTCTGGAGACCGAGATAATTGGCCCTGACCAGTCGTTTAATAACAGGTGAGGCTTTGTATTTTTTGTCGCCGTATTCCTGATACAGGTTGTCCATATATTTCAGGATTTTATCCAGCCCGATTTTGTCGGCAATCTCAAAAGGTCCGTAAATATATCCGGTAGTCTCTTTCATGGTTTCATCAATATCGGAAATGGAGGCTACTCCTTCCATCAGGATTTCGCAGGCTTCATTGATAAGCGGAATCAGGATTCGTGTAGAGATATTTCCGGGAGATTCGTTGATAAGAATGGGTTTTTTGTTAATCATTTTCAAAAACCGGCTTACTTTATCATAAGTTTCATCCGATGTTTGGCGACCTTTTACCACCTCTACAATATTGGTCTTGTCGATGGGTTCAATGAAATGTACCCCAATGGCTCTTTCCGGGTGTTTTAATACGACAGCGAGGTCTGAGATAATTAATGTGGAGAGGTCGGATGAGATAATGGCTTTTTCACTTACGACACTTTCCACTTTTTGAAACAGTTCTTTTCGCAGGCTTAACAAAGTTCCTTTCTGACGCGAACTAATGGTTTCAATAATTAGATCGCAGTTTTTCAGATCATTATAATTGGTTGTGCCTTTGATGTGCGACAGAATCAGCTTTTTTTCGGAAGGTGTTATTCCCCATTGGGCAATCACGCCGTCAAGCTGTTCTTCAATATCGTGGTAGATCTCTTTCAGGCGTTCTTCGGTTAAATCCAAAAAGATAACATCCATACCATACTGTGCGACGATACGTGTAATAACCTGGCCTACAGAGCCGCATCCCATAATACCGATAGTTTGGATATTTCCTTTGGGTTTAAGCCGTCCGCCGAGGCTAAATTGAACTAATTCGCTCATTTTTATAATTTTAATGGTTTTCTGTGTGCGTTATTTGTTGCTGTACAGACCGTTGGCCTGATTAGCTGTAATGGCAATCATGTTAATAATATCGTCAACGGAGCAGCCCCGCGAAAGGTCGTTGATAGGAGCTGCGAGACCTTGCAAAACCGGACCAACAGCTTCCGCTCCGGCCAGACGCTGAACCAGTTTGTAGGCAATATTTCCTGATTCGAGAGAAGGAAACACCAGCACGTTGGCTTTGCCTGCAATAGCTGATCCGGGCGCTTTCTTTTGTCCGATAGCTTCGATAATGGCAGCATCAGCTTGTAATTCTCCATCAATTTGCAGCGAAGGATTCATCTCTTTGGCCATTTTCATGGCTTCCACAACTTTATCCACTTTTTCATGTTTTGCACTGCCTTTTGTAGAGAAACTCAGCATGGCTACCCGAGGCTCGATGCCTGCAATGTTTTTAGCAGTTTTGGCCGATTCCACAGCTATCTCCGCCAGCTCGCGGGTAGAAGGGTCAGGATTCACAGCACAGTCGGCAAAAATCATTACCCCGTCTGTTCCAAAATTCTTATCTTTTAAAATCATGATAAAAGCCCCGGATACAGCGCTTACTCCCGGCAGGGTTTTGATAATTTGAAAAGCAGGACGTAGCACATCTCCTGTGGCATGTTCGGCGCCACTAACTTCTCCATCGGCTTTTCCGTCTTTAATAAGTAGCGTTGAGAGGAATAATGGTTCTTCTACCAGTTTCATAGCTTCATCAAAAGTCATTCCTTTTTTCTTGCGTATATCGGCCAGCATGTGGGCATAATATTCCTTTTGGGGATGATCTTTTGGATCGATAATAGTACCTTTTTCAATATTTTGCAAGCCGAAAGAAGCGGCATTGCGAAGAATCTTTTCTTTGTTTCCCAACAAAATGATGGAAGCAATTTTTTCTTTGAGAACGTGGTCGGCTGCACGCAGATTGCGCTCTTCGGTTCCTTCGGGCAGAACAATGGTTTTCCCTGCCTGACGGGCCATCTCATGAATTTTATTGATTAATTCCATTCTGTTTTGACTTTTAAATTTTACTGCTGCAAAAGTATTACTAATTTTGTTGCGGTTTTTACTATAGTTAATTTTTTAACAAATTTTTTTTCATTGATTACAAACGTTTTGGAATCAGCTTTATACAGTGTTTTTACTAATGGTCAGGGCGGTTTGCTTTTTTACGGAAGTTTAGCCGGTAAAGCTCCGGGTTTTAAGGCAGCAATAATGTCTTTTGGCAAAGTCAATGGCCTGTCGGGAGATAGTTTGCAAGGGGCGGAGATGTTTCTTCAGGAGCACGTGGTTAATATTCAGCCACAGATGATTCATCCCGCCAATGACAACGGGATATATTATGTGCTTTTCGGCTTGTTGACCCTGTTTGCTTTTATTCGGTTTTTTTATCCTGCGGCAACCAAAACGGTTCTCTCCTGGTTTTCGGGAACAGGTTTGCGATGGAGTGAGGATAATTTTAGTAAACCCGGTTTGCTGGTGCCTCTTTTTTTAACGCTCAACTTCTTTGTCAGCGTTACGATAATGGCGTTTGTAGTCCTTGTAAAAATAGGAATCTTGTCTGCAGATATCTATTCTTTGCCACAATTTTGGACTGCGGCAGGAGCGGTGGTTGCCTTTTATTCGTTTAACCAGCTATCAACTTTTCTGATAGGTTTTGCCTTTGATACCAGCGTTCAGGCTTCTATACAAATGAAAAATAACGCTGTCTGGGCTTATATTAACGGCTTGTTTTTAACTCCGTTACTATTAGTTTATTTTTATACTCAGAACGGTTTTTTATTTGGCATTATGGTTGTCGGGTTGATATTTTTGTTGCTGTTCAAATGGTTTCAAACGGTGAAAATTGGTCTGACAACCCAAAACTTCAATATGCTTCATTTATTTTTATATCTTTGTGCCGTTGAAATCATACCTCTGTTTTTGTTGGTTAAAGTATGTGTGATATGATTCGTTTTAGGTCGGAAGGCCAATAATAACGGGGTATTTTGTTTTAGTAGGGGTTAAAAAATCGGGACATTGAAGATTAAAAACATTTTAGTATCGCAGCCAAAACCGGCAGACATTAGCAAATCGCCTTATGGTGAATTGAGTAAAAAGTTTAATCTGAATATTGATTTTCAAAAATTCATCACTATTGAAGGGATTTCTGCTCAGGAGTTCAGAATGAAAAAGAACTCATTTAACGGCCATTCGGCTGTTATTCTCACCAGTCGCCACGCGGTGGATCACTTCTTTAGGATAGCCAAAGAGTTACGAAAAGAAATTCCCGATTCGATGAAATATTTCTGCATTTCCGAATCTACGGCTTATTATCTGCAAAAGTATGTGCAATACCGTAAGCGTAAAATTTTCTTTGGAAAGCAAAACTTCAAAGATTTGCTGGAAGTGCTTAAAAAACATAGCGAAGAAACATTTATGGTGCCCTCATCTGACGTGCCTAATCAGGCC
This sequence comes from uncultured Bacteroidota bacterium, assembly GCA_913009685.1. Classification (GTDB taxonomy): domain Bacteria; phylum Bacteroidota; class Bacteroidia; order Bacteroidales; family F082; genus Sulfidibacterium. The sequence continues at coordinate 12,882 of CAJVXP010000018.1, read as the reverse complement.
ATGTTTAAGCTTCTTGACAAGGAAAAGATCAATTATTCCCAGGGTGTTATTTATCGCACGGTGCCCAGCGATCTTTCCGGACTGGATATCAAAAAATATGACCTGCTTATTTTCTTTAGCCCTGGTGGAATTAACTCATTGTTAACCAATTTTCCCGATTATAAACAGGGAGACCAGCTGATTGCCGCTTTTGGTCCTTCTACCAACAAAACGCTGAAAGAGGCTGGCCTCACGGTGAATATTCCGGCACCCACACAATCGGCGCCTTCCATGGCTATGGCCATTGACTATTATATCACCGAATGCGAAAAGGAAAGACGTCGCCGTAGCAGAAAATAAACATATTTTTCAGAACCATTTTCCATCTTTAAACAACTTCCGGGTCTGTAATGAAATGAATTACAACCTGTATTGGTAAGTTGTGCCGTATTTGGCCAAATTATTAGTTTCGGGTTTTGTTTTAAAAAGACCATACAATGCGCTTCCTGTTCCGGTCATGGAAGCATACAAAGCTCCCCGGCTGATAAGTTCCTGTTTCAGCTTTGCCAGTACCGGATATCGGATAAAAACTATTTTTTCAAAATCATTGTGTAATAAATTTTGCCACCTGGCAATGGGGAGCTTTATGATTTCTGATATGGGAAGATCCGGAATTCCGGGTTTAATCATGGAAAAGACATGACCGGTGGACAGATGAACGCCGGGAACAACCAATACGAGACAGAGGCCGCTCAGATCAACCCGGCAGGCTTCTGTAATTTCTCCTTTTCCGCTAACGAATACCGGCGTGTTTTGAATGAAAAAAGGACAGTCGCTGCCAAGCTGTGCAGCCAGATTCATAAGCTTTTCATCTGTTATCCTTAATTGAAAAAAATCGTTTAGTCCTTTCAGAAAAAAGGCAGCATCGGAAGAACCTCCGCCTAATCCGCTACCGGCAGGGATGCTTTTTAACAAATGAACTTCCAAAGGAGGAATATCATAATGCTTCTTCAACATGCCCCATGTTTTACAGAGCAGGTTTTCCGAAAGTTTTCCCGGAATGGGTTTCCCGTATGTTTTAAGTTGGCAAAAAGTTGCTTCTCTGAATTCAAGCACATCCCGTAAAGGTATGGGATACAAAAAACTTTCGATATTATGAAAGCCATCGTTACGTTTTGCTGTTACCTGAAGTCCGAGGTTGATTTTTGCCGGCGGAAAAAGTATCATGGTTGAAAATTGACAAACAAATATACACTTTTTGAGCCAATCCTTATTTTCGGGAAAAGCATGGCCCGGACGGCTTCTTGAAATTCATTTCTTAATCGTCCGGGATGTTTGCAAAATTTTCTTAAATTTGATACTTTTAAAACCCTATTAAAAATACCCATGGCAATTGTAAATTCCGTGCTCACCTGGCTGATTAAAAAGAGGATGCATCAAATTGACCTCTTTCTTAAATTTCCGATAGAGGTTCAACACGATTGGTTTGAGAAGCTAATTGCTACAGGAGCTATTACCGAGTGGGGAAAGAAGTATGATTACAAAAGCATTAATAATCCGGAAACTTTCCGGCAACGGGTACCGGTTAGCAAATATGAGGACATACAACCCCTGATTGACCGTATGCGGCGGGGAGAAAGGAATCTGTTGTGGCCCGAAGAGATTAAATGGTTTGCCAAATCGTCAGGTACTACGGACAACAAGAGCAAATTCATTCCTATTAGTCAGTCCACTATCGAAGAATGCCACTTTAAGGCGGGAAAAGATGTGCTGACCCTCTATTTGAACAACCACGCCGATTCATCTATTTTTCAGGGGAAAGGACTGTTGATGGGAGGAAGCCAGAATATTCAGGAGGTGAATAACCAATCCTATTACGAAGGCGACCTTTCAGCGATTTTAATTCATAATATGCCCTACTGGGCGCAAATCATGCGTACACCTTCGCTGGCCATTGCCCTGATGGACGAATGGGAAAGCAAGTTACAGCTTATGGCTGAGGCTACGCAGGATCACAATGTTACAAGTCTTTCAGGCGTGCCTTCCTGGACGCTGGTTTTGATACGAAAGGTGCTGGAACTGGCCGGGAAAGAAACTATTCCGGAAGTGTGGCCGAATCTTGAAGTCTTTTTCCACGGAGGGGTCAGCTTCGAACCTTATCGCGAGCAGTTTGCTTCGCTGATTCCGGGCGGCAAAATGCGTTATTTTGAAACCTATAATGCCTCTGAAGGTTTCTTTGGCATTCAGGACCAAAGCGATGCCAACGACATGCTGCTCATGTTGGATTATGGTATTTATTACGAATTTGTGCCCATGGATCAGATAGGGCTGGCGTTTCCGAAATCCATGGGGCTGGATGAAGTGAAACTAAATATGAATTATGCTATTGTGATAACCACTAACTCAGGACTTTGGCGTTATATGATAGGCGATACCATTCGTTTTACCTCGTTGCAGCCTTACCGGATTCAAATTACGGGTCGTACCAAAAACTTTATTAATATTGTTGGTGAAGAACTGATAGTGGATAATGCTGAGAAAGCCCTTGCAACGGCTTGCTCCAAAACCGGTGCTGCCATAAGAGATTATACGGCTGCACCTTTATATGTTGGCGAAAATATACAGCATGAGTGGTTGATAGAATTTGAAAAAATGCCGGATAATTTTGATTTTTTTGCCGGGATTTTTGATAATGCACTCAAAGCTTTAAATTCGGATTATGAAGCTAAAAGATACCATAACCTGGTATTAAAACCCCCTTTGATAAAGTCAATGAAAAAGGGCACTTTTTACGGGTGGATGAAACGAAACAACAGGTTGGGCGGCCAGCACAAAATTCCTCGTTTGCACAATAGCCGGGAGTTTGTGGATGAAATATTGGAACACAGCAGTACGACGAAAAAGAATTTTAATTATTAAATCAAAAATAAAATGCACATTGCAATTGCCGGAAATATAGGCTCTGGAAAGACAACCCTGACAAAGATTTTGTCAAAGCATTATGGCTGGAAAGCCCATTACGAGGATGTGGAGCACAATCCTTATCTTCAAAGTTTTTATGACGATATGCAACGATGGTCTTTCAACCTTCAGGTCTATTTTCTGAATAGCCGTTTTCGTCAGGTAGTGGAAATAAGACGGGGCAAAAAAAAGGTGATACAGGACCGCAGTATTTATGAAGACGCTTATATTTTTGCTCCGAATCTGCACGACATGAACCTTATGTCCACCCGCGATTTTGAGAATTACAGCTCGCTTTTTGAGTTGATGAGCTCCTTTATCCAGCCGCCCGACCTGCTGATTTACCTCCGGGCTTCGGTCTCCACGCTGGTGGAACAAATTCAGAAACGCGGCAGAGAGTATGAGGAATCTATCCGGCTGGATTATCTGAAACTACTCAACGAGCGTTACGAAGCGTGGATTTCCAAGTATAAACAGGGAAACCTGCTGATTGTTAATGTTGATGAACTTGACCTCTCCAAACCGGAAGATATTGGTGTGGTCATTGAAAGAATCGATGCTGAGATTAATGGTCTGTTTTAAATCAGGGAACTCATATGAAAGTCCTCGGAATTATTCCATCACGTTATGCTTCTACCCGGTTTCCCGGAAAAGCACTTGCTGATATCTGCGGTAAAACCATGGTGCAGCGGGTGTATGAGCAGGCAAAGACGGCAGCCGGTGTCGAAATGGTGATGGTGGCGACCGATGACGAACGTATTGCCCGGAATGTGGAAAGTTTTGGCGGCAGAGTGATGCTCACAAGCAGTAACCATGCCAACGGTACTTCACGTTGCCTTGAGGTGGTAGAAAAGCTGGAAAAGCAAGGCCGGACTTTTGATGTGGTTATCAACATTCAGGGCGACGAGCCATTGATAAAGCCTGAGCAAATCGGCCGGCTTGTTGCCTTGTTTCAGGATGAGAAAACGGATATCGCAACCCTTATTCATCCCATTGAAAAGGCTGACGAGCTGATGAATCCCAATGTCGTAAAGGTGGTAACCGGTGTTCAAAAACAGGCTCTTTATTTCAGCCGGCAGGCCATTCCTTTTGTGCGGGGCGAAAAAACAGAAAACTGGCCCGGAAAAACAGAAGTTTACAAACATTTGGGTATTTATGCTTACCGTACATCGGTCTTGAAGAAAATTGTTTTGCTGTCGCCGGGCAGGCTGGAGCAGGCCGAAAGCCTGGAGCAACTCCGGTGGTTGGAAAACGGTTTTGTAATAAAAGCAGATATTACTGATTACGAAGGCTTTGGGGTTGATACGCCGGAAGACCTCGCAAAACTTATTAACAAAATTTGCAATGAACCTCATCTGTGATTATCTTAGCAGGTTCATGCTGCCACTTACTAAAAACATTGTATTATGAAGATAGCGAGATACATAGGTGATTTATTGTATGACTACGAGTGTGTAGTGATACCCGGATTGGGAGGTTTTCTTACCAATGACAAACCGGCTTCTATTCAGCCCAATACCCATCATTTTCGGCCACCTTACAAACAGGTGATGTTTAATGCTTATCTGAAAACCAACGACGGCCTTTTGGTAAATTACATTGCCCGCGAAGAAAATATCTCTTACCGGGAGGCGAAAGCGCAGGTGGATAAGTTCGTTTATTTGTGCAACAATGCGCTGAAATCAGGGAAAAGAATAAATTTCCACCGGGTGGGTTATTTGTATCTCAACAAAAACGAAAAGATTGTTTTCGAACAGGACAGTAGTATTAATTACAATGCTGATGCTTTTGGGCTTAGCAGTTTTGTTTCGCCGGCCATCCGTCATGCTAATGTCGAAGAAAAACTGCGTGAAGTGGTCGGTGCAGGACACGAAAAGAAAGATTCTGCTACGAAGGAGACCAGAAAGCAGGACAGAAGAGCTGCTGTATCTTCTTCTGCTACTGAATCAAGACACACAAAATTGTTGGCTACGCGCAAAAAATCGCCTTACAAAACGCAGCTTGTTTTTCTCATTTCACTGATTATCGCCATGATGGTGGGCTGGGGATTTATGAACAAAGACATGGTAAATACCTATTACGACAATTACTCCTCTGTGATTCCTCTTTTCTATTCCGAACCAAATGCTTACCTGATAAACAATATCGACCATGTCCCGATTACCAAAATGAGTAGCAGTAAGCTGGGCTCGTGGTGGATAAGTCTTTTTGAGAATAAAGAAGCGAAAACACCCGTTGTGGCGGTTAAGAAAGAGGTAAATACTCTTAAAAAGCCGATGACTGCTGTAACATCAGTCAAAACAAAAACACCATTACCGGCTGTTAAAAAGACAAAAACAATTACAGCATCGACAGAGTCAACAAAAACCCCCGTTGTTACTGCCAAGCCTGCCTCAAAGGCTCTTCCAAAGAAAGCATCCGCCACGCCGGAAACCTCAAAGCAAGAGCTTGCGATCTCACGGTTTTATATCATTGCCGGTGCTTTTAAGGATATTCACAATGCACAAAATCTCATCCGCTCGCTGAAAGGTAAGGGATATGATGCGCTCGATGCCGGGGTTACACCTTATGGTTTGCATCGGATTGCCTTTGCTGCTTTCGACAATCGTACCCTGGCAGAAAAACAATTGTTGGCCATTCGCAAAAATGAAAATCCTTCGGCCTGGATTTTGGTAAAATAAAAAAGATTCACGGCTTGGGAAACAAAAATAAACTTCAGCGGTTTGCCGAAAACCTTACTTTTTCAAACCTTTTTCAATACCGATACGAGGAAGTTGTCACCGGATTTTTCCTGAAAGGAAAGTGGAATAAGGATTTTTTCAAAAATAATCATCCGCTAATTCTGGAATTGGGCTGTGGAAAAGGCGAATATACAGTCGGTATGGCCCAAAGATATCCGGAAAAAAATTTTATCGGTGTAGATATAAAAGGCGCCCGTTTGTGGCGCGGGCTGAAAACTGCTCAGGAAGAAAATCTGAAAAATGTTGCTTTTGTACGTACGCGGATTGAGCTTTCGGAATATTATTTCGGACAACAAGAGGTGGACGAGCTGTGGATTACCTTTCCCGACCCGCAAATAAAAGCTTCAAGAGAAAGAAAACGGCTGACTTCGCCGCGGTTTTTAAAACGTTATGCCCGCTTTTTGAAACCCGATGCCGTTATTCATCTCAAAACAGATGCCCTGTTGCTTTACGACTATACGCGCGAAGTCATTGAGCAGGGGGGCCATACCTTGCTTGATGCTAACGAAGATGTTTACGGTTCCGGGATGGACAACGAAATAACGCAAATTCAGACCTTCTACGAAAAAAAATGGCTGGAGTATGGTACCAAAATAAGATACCTTGCTTTTAAACTAAATCCTGAACTTTTTCAAAAAAACGAATAAAATAATGCCACGCGAAACCGATTTTTTCCAAAAAGTTTATGATGTGGTTCGTCAGATTCCTTACGGACGTGCTACCTCTTATGGTGCTGTAGCGGAATATCTTGGTAGTAAAGGCTCAGCCCGTATGGTCGGGTGGGCGCTGAACAGCTCCAAATATCGTTTGGATGGAATTCCTGCTCATCGTGTGGTAAACCGGCAGGGTTTGCTTACCGGAAAACGCGCTTTCGGCGGACAAAACACCATGAGAGACCTGTTGGTAAGCGAAGGTATTCAAGTGGAGAACGATAAAATTCTGAATTTTAATGAGATATTCTGGGATCCATCTCAGGAGTTAAGAGAAGGATTTTAGAAGTTAGTGTATTGTCCTGCAGCCAGGTGTTTTTTTACTTTGAGAATTTTTAAGAAATTACAGGTCATTTATCTGACGTAATTCTACTATTTTAGCAGAAAATTTTGTCAATGAAGGAAGGACTGGTTATAATCCCCACATTTAACGAAAAAGAAAATATCGAAAATATTATTCGTAACGTCTTTGCTTTAAATACAACTTTTGATATTTTGGTGGTCGAGGATAACAGCCCGGATGGAACGGCAGCTATTGTCAAGCGTCTGATAAAGGAGTTCCCGGAACGGCTGAATATTCTCGAACGCAAAGAAAAACAAGGACTTGGAACAGCTTATATAGCCGGTTTTAAATGGGCGCTTCAGCGTCATTACAGCTATATTTTTGAGATGGATGCCGATTTTTCCCATAATCCGGCTGATTTGGAGCGGCTGTTTTCCAGCCTTTATAGCAAAAGCGCCGATGTGGTCATCGGCTCCCGCTACATTACCGGCGTGAATGTTGTCAACTGGCCCATGGGGCGCGTGCTCATGTCCTATTATGCCTCGGCTTACGTAAGGATGGTAACGGGGATGAGTATTCGTGATACTACTGCCGGCTTTGTGGGCTGGACGCGAAAGGTGCTGGAAACTATCGATCTCGACAAAGTTAAATTTGTGGGTTATGCTTTTCAAATTGAAATGAAGTTCACTGCTATCAAGCTGGGCTTTAAAGTAGTGGAGATTCCCATAATTTTCACTGAACGCACACTTGGCGAATCGAAAATGAATAAAAGTATTTTCCGCGAAGCTGTTTTTGGTGTTATTGATTTGAGAAAACGCGGTATAATGGGAAAAATAAAACCCAGAAAACAGGCGTAACTTTTTTAATCTGATGAGTCAACAATTTATCATAAAACAAGCCCGCATTGTCAACGAAGGAAGGCAGTTTACGGGTGATGTTTACGTCAGTGGTGAAGTCATCGAAAAAGTTTTGGAAGGCGAAAACCTGCCTGCCGAAAAAGGATGGGAAGTGGTTGCTGCAGACGGACTCTTCCTGCTGCCGGGAGTTATTGACGAACATGTCCATTTCCGTGAGCCCGGGCTGGAGTACAAAGCTGATATTTTTACCGAAAGCCGTGCTGCTGTTGCCGGCGGGGTTACCAGCTTTATGGAGATGCCCAACACGCATCCGCCGGCGCTGACACAGGAACTGTTAGAAGAAAAATATGCTCTGGCGGCAGAAAAATCTCTCGCTAATTATTCTTTTTTCATGGGTGCGTCCAATGATAATCTGGTGGAAGTGCTAAAAACTGACCCTTCACGGGTTTGTGGTGTGAAAGTATTCATGGGCTCTTCCACCGGAAACATACTGATGGATGATAAAGAAACGCTGGAAGCGATCTTCTCGAAAGTTCCTATGCTCATTGCTACCCATTGCGAAGATGAAGAAACCATCCAAAATAACAATACCGAATTTTTTAAATTGCAGGGACTGAAAGTAACGGCTTCGGTTCATCCGAAAATCCGCTCTGCGGAAGCATGTTATCTCTCTTCTTCAGAAGCGGTTTCTCTGGCACGGAAATTCGGTACGCGGCTTCATATTCTGCATCTATCCACTGCCCGCGAAATGAAACTCTTCGATAACGATATTCCTTTGAAAGAGAAGAAAATCACGGCGGAGGTATGTGTGCATCATCTTTGGTTTTCCGATAAAGATTATCCTGCCAAAGGCAATTTTATTAAATGGAACCCGGCGGTAAAAACAGAGGCCGACCGTCTGGCGTTGTTTGATGCGCTCCTCGACGGGCGTCTGGATGTGGTGGCTACCGACCATGCGCCACACACGCTGGAGGAAAAGCAACAGCCTTATTTCAAAGCGCCTTCGGGTGGCCCCATGGTGCAACATTCGCTCACAGCCATGCTCGAATTTGTCCATCAGAAGAAAATAACTGTAGAAAAAGTCGTTGAGAAGATGTGCCATAATCCGGCCATCCTGTTTGGCGTTCAAAAAAGAGGTTTTATCCGCCCGGGATATGCTGCCGACCTTGTGTTGGTTGACATGAACAAACCCTGGGAAGTGGCTCGTTCCAATGTATTCTACAAATGTGGCTGGTCGCCTTTTGAGGGGGTAAGGTTTCACGCAGAGGTTCAGATGACTTTCGTCAACGGGCAGATGGTTTATAACCGTGGAACCATCAATGAAAACATCCGGGGCGAACGGTTGCTTTTTTCCGGAAGATAATCTTTTCCCCATATTTGTCTCGCACTGTTTTTTTACTTCAGCGGAAATGATATTTTTGCAAAAAAAATTTCTCAGGTGATATCGGTCAGTAATATTTTAATGGAATTTGGCGGGGAGCCGCTTTTTAAAGGTGTTTCGTTTCATATAGGAAACAAAGAGCGGATTGGACTGGCCGGGAAAAACGGAGCCGGAAAGACTACGCTGCTGCGGATTTTGATGAGCGAACAAGAACCTTCCGGAGGGGATGTGGTTGTCCCGGAGAGCGAAACCATTGGCTATCTTCCACAGGAAAAGCAGATCAGAAGCAGCCGCAATGTACTGGAGGAAACTTTATCGGCTTTTTCGTTTCTGAACAAACTTAAAATGGAGCTTGCTGACATTCAGCAGCAGCTTTCCGCCCGGACCGACTACGAAAGCAAAGCGTACATTAAATTATACGAACGTTTGGAAGAGATTCATCATCTTTTGGCTATAAATGAAGATGATAAACAGGAGGGGAGGGCCATAAAAGTACTCAAAGGCCTTGGTTTTTTACAGGAGGAGTTGTTGCGTCCGGTGAGCAGCTTTAGCCTCGGCTGGCAAATGCGTATTGAGTTGGCCAAACTATTGTTGTTGCAGCCAACGTTGCTCCTGTTGGATGAACCAACCAACCATCTTGATATTGATGCTATTCAATGGCTTGAAAATTTTCTGAAAACTTACCGTGGTTCGGTTTTGCTGGTATCGCATGACCGTAGTTTTCTGGACAACCTCACCACACGGACACTGGAAATAAATAATGGAAAAATTTACGATTACAAAGTTCCATATTCCAAATATTTACAATTGAGTCAGGAGCGGGTGGAACAGCAAAAGTCCGAATTTACCAACCAGCAACGGCAAATCAAAGAGATAGAAAATTTTGTTGAACGTTTCCGCTACAAGGCGACTAAAGCCAGGCAGGTGCAGTCGCGCATCAAACAGCTGGAGAAAATGGAACGGGTGGAGGTGGATGATATGGACAAATCCGGTATCCATTTTCGTTTTCCGCCTGCCCCGCGGAGCGGTAAAGTGGTGGTGGAAGGGAGAAATGTTTCTAAATCGTATGGCGACAAGCAGGTGTTTCAATCGTTGGAGTTTCAGATTATTAAAGGGGATAAGGTAGTCTTTGTCGGACGAAATGGCGAAGGAAAAACCACCTTGTCCAAGATTATTGCCCGGCAGTTGAAATTTGATGGTGAAATTAAATATGGTCACAATGTTCAAATTGCTTATTATGCTCAAGACCAATGGGAGATGCTCGATCCGGGAAGAACAGTTTTTGAAACTGTGGACGACATTGCTGTGGGCGATATCCGTACGCGACTGAAATCCATTTTGGGCGCATTTCTGTTTCAGGGTGCAGATGTGAACAAACGCGTTAGTGTACTTTCCGGAGGTGAAAAAGCACGTCTTTCGCTGGCGCGGCTGTTGCTGAGTCCTTCCAATCTGCTGATTCTCGATGAGCCGACAAATCATCTGGACATGCTCTCGAAAGATATTCTAAAAAACGCCTTATTGCAGTATGATGGAACGTTGATTTTAGTATCGCATGACCGCGATTTCCTGCAGGGGCTGGGTGAACACTTTTTCGAACTTCGGAATCATCAGCTCAAAGAATTCAGGGGGACTCTTAACGAATATCTTGCCAAACGAAACATTGAGCAACTCAGAGAACTGGAGGTCGTTGAAAAGCCCGGAGCAAAAAAACCAATGGCCAAAGAGCAACGACAGGATTGGCAGCAGCGAAAGGAAAAAGAGCGGCGACTCCGCAAATTGCGGAAGGAATTGAAAGAAATGGAAAACAAAATTGAGGAGGCGGAAGAAACACTGGCTCAACTGAACGAGAAACTCTCGCAGCCGGACAAATATGCCGACGAGATGAAGGATGGAATGCTTTATAAAGCACACAGCGAACTGCAGGAGCAATTAAATGCCTTCTATACAAAGTGGGAAACATTACAATCGAATTTAGAAGCTTAGCACTTATTTCTTCCGGCTAATAATGGTATGGGCAAGATTTTTCAGCGTCTGTTTTCGCTCTTCCGGACAATCAATCATATCCAGCTTTTCCAGACCCGTGTTAAGATAGTTATAAATAGCATCATTGGTAAGTTTTTCAATATCTAATTTGTCAAAGATTTTTCGGAAATACCGGATTTTTTCCTTTTCGGGCAACTCTTTTCCATGAAAATAGTCGAGGAGCAGCTCCTTGGTTTCGGGGTCGGCGGTGGCCATAGCTTTGGTAAAAAGGTAAGTCTTTTTGTTTTCAATAATATCCAGGCCTGTTTTCTTCCCAAAGACTTTTTCATTGCCATACAAATCCAGCAAATCATCTTTTAGTTGAAATCCCAGGCCAATGTTTATTCCGAATTCATAAATATGTTGTGTGTCTTCTGTGGATGCCCGGGCAATGAGCGCCCCTATTTTTAAGCTTGCGCCAAATAGCAGTGCTGTTTTCAGACGAATCATCTCAATATAGTCTGCAAGAGAGACTATTTTTCTATTCTCAAAATTCAAATCCAATTGCTGACCTTCACAAGCCTTTAACGCAGTTTTGTTGAACGTTGATAAAATATCGGGTAATATCTCAAGGTCTGCCTGAAGAATATAGTCATAAGCCAGGACATAAAGGGCATCTCCGGCAAGAATGGCCATGTTTGGGTTCCATTTTTTAAAAACAGTTTCTTTCCCGTGACGAATGGGTGACTGATCCATCAAATCATCATGCATCAGTGTAAAATTATGAAGCAACTCAATGGCCAGCGCCTGAGGCAAAGCCTTTTGAATATTACCTTCGAAAAGGTCGCAGGCCATGAGGGTGAAAATCGGTCTGAGTCGTTTTCCACATTGGGAAAGGCTGTACACAATTGGTTCGTACAACTCCTTTGGATTCTTGCTGAAACTCTGTTTTCCCAAATGGTTGGAAAAAAGCTTATATAATTCTTCGTAAGTGTACACCCGATAAATTTTTAATCTATCAAATCTAATAAATATTTTCCATATCCGCTTTTTAAAAGTGGTTTGGCAATTTTTCTTAATTGTTGCTCATCGATAAATCCTTTATTGTAGACAATCTCTTCGATGCAGCCGATTTTCAGGTTCTGTCTATCCTGAATAACTTCCACAAACTGCGATGCCTGCGTCAGGGAAGAAAAGGTTCCTGTGTCGAGCCAGGCTGTTCCGCGACCGAGTAAGCCTACTTTTAACCTGTCTGTTCTTAGATAATATTTGTTAATATCAGTAATTTCATACTCACCACGATCACTGGGTTCCAGGTTTTTAGCAATCTCCACAACGGAATTGTCATAAAAGTAAAGTCCGGGAACAGCATAGCTTGATCTGGGGTGTTCCGGTTTTTCTTCAATGGAAAGAGCCTTAAATTTTTCATCGAATTCTACAACCCCATAACGCTCCGGATCTTTCACATGATAGGCAAAGACGATGCCGCCATCCGGATTGGTGCTGTCCATGAGCAACTGTTGTAATCCTCGGCCATAAAAGATGTTGTCGCCCAAAACCAAGGCTACTTTTTCTTTTCCGATAAACTTTTCTCCAATGACAAAAGCCTGAGCCAATCCGTTGGGCTTATGCTGAACCTCATATTCAAAATGGCAACCGATAGAGGAACCATCGCCCAGCAACAATTTAAAATTAGGGGTGTCGTGGGGCGTGGAAATAATCAGTATATCTTTTATGCCAGCCATCAGCAGTATAGATAAAGGATAATAAATCATGGGCTTGTCGTAAACCGGCATGAGTTGCTTGCTGACGGCCAACGTAAGCGGGTGTAATCGGGTGCCGGATCCACCAGCCAAAATAATTCCTTTCATGGTCTTATTGTTTTTTCTTGTTTTCTAACTCTTCGGAAACAACTTTATCTAATTCATCGTGCTTTTCTTCCACAAAAACTTCTCTTTCGCCTAGATCGGAAGAGCGTCGTGTAGTGAAAGAGTGTAGATCTCGGTGG
>CAJVXP010000017.1 GCA_913009685.1 uncultured Bacteroidota bacterium | reverse complement strand
CACCCGGCACTTCCATCCAGAAACCCACGTTGAAGGAGGTAACATTTCAAAAATTTCACCACCGGGCTGAGCCAGACTTTAATGAGTGATGCCTTTTTCCCTTTTTCAAATTTTGCCTCTGCCGACAGGGTACTAAAGTGTTCTGCCTGCCGGTAATGTTCTTCGATAGAGTAGTAACTGTAATGTAAAAGGTTGCCTTTCAGATGTTTTACAACGGAGTCCGCCTTCATAATAAAAACATCGTGTGGATTGAGTCCTGCCCATCGACCTTTGCGGACATCAAACAGGCGCAGTTTACGGTCGGGATACCATCCCGAATGGTGAATCCATTTTCCGCAGTAATTGGCCATGCGGTTCATGAAATAGCCATCAAATTGCCGGTTTTTTTTTACTTCGTTAATGGAAGATATCAGCTTTTCAGAAAGTACCTCATCCGCATCAATCGAAAGAATTAAATCGTACGTTGCCTGTGTATCTGCAAAACGGTGTTGCCCGACATAATCTACAAAAGCGTGCTGAACCACCCGGACTCCCATCTGCCGGCAAACCTCCAGGGTGCCGTCCGTCGAAAAAGAATCAATTACCACAATTTCGTCAGCCACACGTTTTAACGGGGGTAAACACCGGGCAAGATTTTTCTCCTCATTTAAGGCAATAATAACAGCTGATAATTTCTCCATATATAAAATCAAAAATAGAAAATTGTCAGGAACACAACATGAAATAATTTGGAAAATTATATATCCTTGTTTTTTCCGACCTTTGCAGCGGATTTTAATGAAGAATGATTATGAAGATTGCGGCCTTGGTTTCGGGTGGTGTGGACAGTTCGGTTTGTGTTCCTTTGCTGAAAGAGCAGGGCTACGACCCGCACATTTTTTACATCCGTATCGGTATGGAAGATGAGCCGGCTTTTACGGACTGCCCGGCGGAAGAAGATATTGAAATTACCACCTGGATTGCCAAAAAGTACGGCTGCCGGTTTGATGTGGTCGATTTGCAAAAAGAATACTGGTCAACGGTGGTAAAATACACCATGAAGAGTGTAAAGCAGGGACTTACGCCTAACCCGGATGTGATGTGCAACCTGCTTATCAAATTTGGCGCTTTCAACGACCGGCACGGTAAAGACTTCGATCGTATTGCCACCGGTCATTACGCCACACGTTACGAAACGGAAGAAGGCGCTTTTCTTGGCACTGCTGCTGACCGCGTGAAAGACCAGACTTATTTTCTGGGACAAATTTCGCATGACCAGTTGGAAAAAGCCATGTTTCCCATTGGCCGGTTACAGAAAAAAGAGGTGCGCCGTATTGCCGAAGAGATGAACCTTCCCAGCGCTCATCGTCCGGATAGTCAGGGGATCTGCTTTCTCGGGAAAATCAATTACACCGATTTTATCCGGAAATATGTGGGCGAACAACCGGGCGAAATTATCGAGCTGGAAACCGGAAAAGTGCTTGGCGAGCACAAAGGATTCTGGTTTCATACCATTGGGCAGCGGCGCGGTTTGCGACTCGGCGGCGGCCCCTGGTTTGTTGTGAAAAAGGATACGAAAAAAAATATCATCTATGTCTCCAATGGTTACGACCCCATAAGCCAATATGGCGACACGGTCTGGCTGGAAAATCTTCACTTTTTAAATCCCAACCACGACTATTCCGCTTTAAAAGAAATAAAATTTAAAATCAGACATCAGCCGGAATTTACTGCCGGAGAGCTGCTGCGCGATGAAAAAGGATTGCGGATTAATTCCGGTAAAAAGATTTCGGGCATTGCACCGGGACAGTTTGCCGTGATTTACGACCGGGACGAAAAAACCTGTATCGGTAGCAGCATTATTGGCCAAAAGGCAGACTGACAGCCCTGTTTTCCGTATCAAAAATTTGAGTTTATGCCTATCCACGCTCTGCAAAGAGAACAACTGAATGACCGGATAAAAACGGAAGCGAAAAAGCTGGGATTTTTTGCCTGTGGCATTTCCAAAGCCGGCTTCCTGAATGAGGATGCAGAACACGTGGAAAACTGGCTCAAAAAAGGTATGCAGGGCGACATGCAATATCTGGAACGAAACCGCGAAAAACGTTACGATGCCTCCAGGCTGGTGGAAAATGCCCGGTCGGTTATCTCGGTACTTTTCAATTATTTCCCACCGGCCAAACTACCCGAAAAGGGCCATTACAAAATCTCGAAATATGCTTACGGCAAAGATTATCATTACATTGTAAAACAAAAGCTGGCATTGTTGCTTGAAAAAATTGAAGCTCTGACAGAAAAGCGGGAAGCCCGGATCTTTGTGGATTCGGCGCCGGTGCTCGACCGGGCGGCTGCATGGCGGGCCGGGCTGGGATTTATAGGAAAAAACACCATGCTCATCAGCCGGAAAGGCGGTTCGTTTTTCTTTATCGGCCATATCATACTGGATTTGGCACTTACGCCGGACACGGAAACCGTGGCAAACTATTGCGGAAGTTGCACACAGTGTATTGATGCCTGTCCCACGGGCGCTTTGTCAGCTTTCGAATTGGACGCCCGCAAATGCATTTCGTACCTGACCATCGAGTACCGCGGAGAAAAAATCCCGGACGAATTCCAGGGAAAATGGAAACAATGGATTTTCGGCTGCGACATTTGTCAGGATGTCTGTCCGTGGAACCTGAATGTCCGGCCACATAATGAGCCCGCATTCGAACCTTCGAAGCTTCTCGTTAGTATGCAAAAAACCAGCTGGGAAAGCCTTAACAAACCGACTTTTAAAAAACTGTTTAAAGGCACTGCTGTTGAACGAACGGGTTTTAAAAAGCTTCGCAGAAATATTGATTTTCTGTCTTCGGAAGCATCATAATTTATTTCGGTTCAATGCCGGTCTGTATGAGTAAGTAAGTAAGTAAGTAAGCAAGAGAAGGCTTCTGTTAAATGAAATCGCAAAAAACAATCTGCCGGTTCTTTTATTCACGACTGATGAATAATCTATTCTTTTGTTCTGTTTCCGGAATAGTTTTGAACATTGGCCTTTTGAATTTGGTATTTATTTGGATTTTTGGATTTGTGATTTTAAAATGGCAAATACCACATAACCATTATCTTTTGATTTGTTGTATCTTTGTCAATAAAAGTTAACTAAAACTTAATATTCTCCTTTTTAAGGGTTTACAAATATTGTCCATCTTCGCAGCATCTACTGAAAAAATGAAAAAGGAAACAACAGACTACAGCGATTATAAGATTCTTCTTGTTGACGATGAGGAAGATATCATTGAATTTCTCTCTTACAACCTAAAAAAAGAAGGTTTCCAGGTAGTGGTAGCTTTCGATGGTGAAGAAGCAGTCAAAAAAGCAAAAAAAGAACTTCCTCATCTGATTTTGATGGACATTATGATGCCGAAAATGGATGGGATGACAGCGGTGGAGCAAATCAGGAAAATCCCGAAACTGGATAATACGCTCATCGTTTTTCTTACTGCCCGCTCGGAAGATTACTCGCAAATTGCCGGATTTGAATCCGGAGCTGACGATTATGTTACCAAGCCCATCAAGCCGCGGGTGCTAATAAAACGTATCATGGCCCTGTTGCGGCGCTCTAAAAAAGCAGACAAAGAGAATACCACCATCCAAAGAGGGAACATCACTATTGACCCGCAGCGTTATGTGGTTAACAAAGGGGATGAAACCATCTCTTTGCCGAGAAAAGAATTTGGTGTGCTCTATTTACTGGCCTCCAAACCCAATAAAGTTTTCCGCCGTGAAGAGATTTTCCATGAAATATGGGGCGATGATGTCGTTGTGGGAAGCCGGACCATTGATGTGCACATCCGGAAAATTCGTGAAAAAGTCGGTTTGGACAACATAATAACTATCAAGGGTGTTGGCTATAAATTTGTAGAATAATCCATGAAACATGCTCCCCGCAATGTAGCTTTGTTGAATGCCGGCATCATAACTTTGGTTTTTGTGGCCGTTTGCCTCGGAATGGCCTATTTCGGTACGTCTTATCATCTGTTTCCGATTGCTGCGGGTAGCGTGCTGATTTTTGCTGCTTCTTATGTAACGCTTTACTATTCACTGAACAGGTTTATCTATAACCGGCTGAAAGTTATCTATAAAACCATCGGAAAATGGAATGAAATAAAACAGGGACAACACGCAGACAAAAATCCGGAAGATATTTTGAGCATGGTGAATCAGGTTGTCTTGGAATGGCATGACGAGCAGCAGCAGAAAATTGATGAATTACAAAAAATGGCTGACTATCGCCGTGAGTTTCTCGGCAACGTTTCGCATGAGCTGAAGACCCCGATTTTCAACATTCAGGGATATATTCTCACGCTGCTCGATGGCGGTTTGAAAGACAAAAAAATTAACAAAAAGTTTCTGGAAAAGTCAGCAAAGAGTGTGGACAGAATGATTGTCATCGTACAGGACCTCGAAGAGATTTCAAAATTTGAATCGGGGGTAATGAACCTGAACGAAACGGTTTTTAACATCAATGAGCTTTGTCGTGAAGTGCGTGAGTTTCTGGAAATTAAAGCTGAAAAAAACAATACACAAATTATTATTAAAGAGGCTGAAAACAGCCGCATCAATGTGCGCGCGGACAAAACGCGTATTCGTCAGGTGCTTATTAACCTGGTGGACAACGCTATCCACTACGGACGAACGGAAGGTGGGCGGATAGTTATCTCTTTTTACGATTTTCATGACAATATCCTTATTGAAGTGAGCGACAATGGCATTGGGATTTCGGAAGAAAATCTCCCTCGTATCTTTGAACGTTTTTACCGCGTTGACAAAAGCCGTTCACGCGAGAAAGGCGGCACCGGTTTGGGACTTGCCATCGTCAAACACATCATCGAAGCCCACAGGCAAAGCATTACCGTGCGCAGCAAACCCGAAAAAGGGACAACTTTTTCGTTTACTCTGAAAAAAGATTAACAACTATCTCAAATGCTTATCTTTGCCCGGCGAAGCAATGACTTATGATAGAAAAAGAAAAAAAGCCGGATGACCGGCCGGAAAGAGCGGTACTGATCGGCTTGGTGACGCCGGCGCAAAACAAAGAGAAAGTTGAGGAGTACCTTAACGAACTGGATTTTCTGGTGGAGACTGCCGGCGGAGTGGTCAAAAAACGCTTTGTCCAAAAACTGAATTATCCCAATCCGCAGACCTATGTGGGCTCAGGAAAGTTAGAAGAGATTTTTCAGTATGTAAAAGCAGAAGATGTTGATTTAGTGGTTTTTGATGACGAGCTGGGGCCTTCGCAGTTGCGGAACATAGAAAAAGTGCTTGAATGTAAAATCCTTGACCGCACCAACCTGATTCTCGACATTTTTGCCAGGCGGGCACAGACGGCACACGCTAAAGTGCAGGTCGAACTGGCACAATACCAATACCTTTTGCCGCGGCTGACCCGCATGTGGACTCACCTCGAACGGCAACGCGGCGGCATCGGCCTGCGCGGTCCCGGAGAGTCGGAAATTGAGACAGACCGGCGTATCATCCGCGATAAAATCAGCCTGCTGAAAAAACGGCTGCAAGAGATCGACAAACAAAAAGCTACCCAACGGAAAAATCGCGGAAAGCTTGTGCGGATAGCGCTGGTGGGCTATACCAATGTAGGGAAATCAACGCTGATGAACCTGCTGAGTAAGTCGGATATTCTGGCGGAAAACAAACTTTTTGCTACGCTCGACACTACCGTACGAAAGGTAGTCATCGAAAACCTGCCATTTCTTTTATCTGATACAGTGGGTTTTATTCGTAAACTCCCCACCGCACTAATCGAATCGTTCAAATCAACGCTGGACGAAGTACGCGAGTCGGACATTTTAATTCATGTGATTGATATTTCGCATCCCGAATTTGAAGACCAGATAAAAACCGTTAATGAAACACTAACGGAAATTGGCGCCGGCGACAAAGATGTCATTATGGTTTTCAATAAAATTGATGCTTTTCGGTTTGTCCGCAAAGAGGAAGATGACCTGACGGAACCAATCCGCGAAAACATAAGTCTCGACGAGCTGAAAGCTACATGGATGTCGCGCGAAAACCAGCCTTGCATCTTTCTTTCGGCCAAAACAAAGGAAAACTATCCCGAATTTAAAAAACTGCTGTACGACCATATCCGCGCTGTGCACGCTGTGCGTTATCCTTATAATAATTTCCTGTACTAATCGCAAGCACACTGATTGGCTTAGGTATTGTTACGAAATAAGTTTATCAAACCCTAACCCGGATAAACCGGAAAAGACAATTCCCAAACCACAAAATCAAAATAAATTCTAATCATTAATATCAAAATACCAAACAATTAGGTTTCTGTTTGAAAATTGGTTTTTTCGAATTTGTTATTTGCCTGCCTCGCCTCTTTCTGGCAAGGTGATTTTCTGCCAAAAAACAGACGAATATTAATATAAAAATACTAATAATGGGCGCCAGGAGTACTAATGATATTCAGAGCTTTATTTCTTAGCTTTGTCCATCTTAAAACTACAAGAAATGAACTGGTTATTCTTTGTTTTGGGCGTTGCTCTTTTAGCGGTTATCGTCCTTTTTTATTTTATGGTCAGAGGTTTTATCAATCCCATAGACAAGCATAATGTTCCCGAAAACTTACCTTTTAAGATTGAAGAGGTACGAATTCCTCTTCCGGATGGCAGGCATCTGTATGGCTGGTGGGTTTTATCTGACAAAAATGCCCCCACCATTATTTTTGCCCATGGCTGGGGACGTAGTGTGCGGCGCATGTTACCATATTTGAAACGATTTTGTTGTAAAGGATTTAACATGCTGGCTTTTGATGCACGAGGTCATGGCAACAGCGATCCGGACAAATATTCCAATCTGGTAAAGTTTGCCAACGACATTATTGCTTCCATCAATTTCGTAGAGGATAACAGAAAAGTGGATAATCCGGCATTTTACCTTGTCGGACTGTCCATTGGCGGAGCCGGTTCCATCTATGCCGCCGGTAACGACAAAAGAATAAAGAAGGTAGTTACCGTGGGGGCCTTTGCTCATCCGGCCTCGGTGATGAAAAAGCAATTTAATGACCATCACATTCCTTACTACCCCATGATTTGGCTGATGTTCAGGTATTTAAGAATCTTCCAAAACCTTGATTTAAATAAGATTGCTCCCGTAAAACATATTGCTAATGCTAAAGCTTCTTTTTTGCTGATTCACGGAGAGGCAGACAAGACGGTACCGGTGGAAGAAGGAAAACGGTTGGCAAAAGCTGCCGGTAGCCGTGCCGAACTATGGATTATCCCCCACCGCGGCCATTCCGATTGCCATTTGGAAAAGGGGTTTTGGGAAAAAGTTATTGGTTTTATGAAAGGTTAAACTATCAAGATGTTTTGTGTATTCCCTGCCGGGATAATGTGCAAAAGCTTTAATTTAGCCCCAAATTTTTCTCCATGAAACGAATTCATTTGTTATTGCTTTCGCTCTTGTCAGGACTGCTGCTGGCGGCTGCCTGGCCTGCACATGGTTTTACCCCACTGATTTTTGTAGCACTGGTACCGTTGTTTTTTGTGCAGCAATATCTCGGCGACAGTCGGCAAAAAGGTATGTTCTGGCTGGCCTGGCTTACTTTTTTTGTCTGGAATGTTTTGACGACATGGTGGATATGGAATTCGACACATGGAGGAGCAGTAGTTGCTATTTTGATGAGTTCTCTTTTCATGGCCACGATTTTTCAGGTATTTCACATTTCAAAAAAATGGCTTTTTAATAACCGGCGTGGGTTTGGAATATTAATTTTTTACTGGATAAGCTGGGAATATTTTAACATGAACTGGGATCTGACCTGGCCATGGCTCACACTCGGAAATGTCTTTGCCAGCAAACATGTATGGATTCAGTGGTATGAGTTTACCGGTGTTCTCGGCGGAAGTTTTTGGGTGATAGTGGTAAACATTCTGGCATTTAACGTGCTGCAAAATTATCTGTCAAAAGAAAAAATCAGGATGGCCGGGAATATTGCCATGCTTTTTCTTCTGCTATTTGTGCCGCTTTCCCTCTCTTCTTATCTTTATTCCCATTACCGGGAGACCCGGAATCCGGCAAATGTGGTGGTGGTTCAACCCAACATTGACCCTTACACCGAAGAGTATGGTTTGCCGCCTGCAGAAATTCTTCAAAGAAACCTTAAGCTCGCAGCAGAAAAAATAAACGACAGCACCAACTACGTGGTATTTCCTGAATCGACTATTCAGGAAAATATTTGGGAAGGCAATCTGCGCCGCTCACAAAGCATTCGGACGCTACAAAATTTTATCCGTCCGTATCCAAAACTATCCGTGGTGGTTGGTGCCTCCACTTTTCGGTGGCTCAGCCGTAACGAAAAACGAACCCCGGCAGCACGATTTTATAGAAAAGGTTTGTATTATTACGCTTATAACACCGCTTTTTATTTTGATAATTCACCTTATGTTCAGGTTCATCACAAATCGAAACTCGTTCCGGGGGTCGAAAAAATGCCCTCCTGGTTTTTCCTGAAACCGCTTGAAAAATATGCCATTAATTTGGGAGGAATTGTGGGTACCCTGAAAGAGGATAATCACACCACCGTTTTTACCAATGCACAAACCGATGTAAAAGTAGCGCCATTGATTTGTTATGAATCGGTTTACGGAGATTTTGTGAACAAAACTGTCCGGGCGGGGGCCGGGCTTATTATTGTCATCACCAACGACGGCTGGTGGGGTCCTACTCCCGGCTACCGTCAGCATTTTCTTTTTTCGGTGCTTCGTGCTATCGAAACCCGCCGCGATGTGGCACAGTCAGCCACCACAGGTATTTCCGGCTTCATCAACCAAAGAGGGGACATCCTGCAAAAAACAGCTTACTGGAAACCGGCTGTCATTGCCCGGCAACTTAACATCAACAGCCGGTTGACATTTTACGTAAAAAACGGTGATATGATTGCTCGTATTTCAGGTTATATCAGCACGTTAATACTGCTGGCATCCATAGTACAGGGCATATTAAAAAATCGAAAAAGTCTTTTTTAACCGGAAAAAACTATTAGCCATGAAAAATTTCCTTGAACTAATACAAAAGCGGCAGAGCGACCGGAAATATACTGACAAGCCCGTTGAGACGGAAAAGCTGGAACGCTGCCTCGAAGCAGCCCGTCTGGCGCCTTCGGCAAGTAACTCACAACCCTGGACTTTTGTGGTCATCAATAATCCGGAGCTGGTGAAAAAGGTGGGCAAAGCAGCTATGGGACCATTATACTCTTTTAATACGTTTGCTCCTCAGGCTCCGGTTATTATTGTCATTGTCATGGAAAAACCCAAAATAATTACCGAAGTGGGTGGCCGGATTAAGAAAAAAGAGTACCCCCTGATAGATGTGGGTATTACTGCCGGGCACTTTTGCCTCCAGGCAACGGAAGAAGGGCTGGGGACATGTATGCTTGGCTGGTTTGACGAGAGAAAAGTAAAAGAGATGCTGCATGTCCCGGAAGAGAAAAATATTCCTCTTTTGATTACGGTCGGTTACACGCCGGAAAACTACAGGCATCGCAAAAAAATTCGGAAAAGTTTTGAAACCGTGGTAAAATATAACACCTATGGATAGGGAGAAAAAAGCGGAAAAAGTTTGGTATGCCCTGTATGTGAGATCACGAACAGAGAAAAAAGTAGCTGTTGAGCTGGAGGGAGCCGACATAGACTTTTACCTCCCTTTGGAAAAAAGGCTGAGACAATGGAGTGACAGGAAAAAATGGGTGGAAGAGCCCCTGTTCCGCTCTTATATTTTCGTGCATATCACACAAAAAGAATACTACAAAGTATTGCAGACGCGGGGAGTTGTAAAATACATTAGCTTTGAGGGGAAAGCTGTATCCGTACCACCGCAGCAAATCGATGCTGTTAAAATATATCTTAATGAAACAGACCCGGTACTGAATGAAGATGTTGTATGGGAAGAGGGTAAGGAAGTGGAAGTTATGGCCGGCAGCCTCATCGGGCTAAAAGGTGTTCTGATAAAAGCCAATGGAAAAAACCGGGTAAAAGTTGAAATTGAAGTCGTGGGTAGTGCCATTATCCTCAACATCCCACGAAAACAGCTGCGCATTGTCGGGTAAACCGGTTATGACTTTTTTACTACTTTTGGAATAACTTAACGCGTCGGAACATGAGCATCAATCTTCTGGACATTATTTTACTGATTCCGCTTTTATGGTTTGGCTATAACGGTTACAAGAAAGGGCTGATTATAGAAATTGCCTCGCTGGCAGCGTTTATTCTGGGGCTCTATTTTGCATTCTATTTTTCTGATTTTACAGCTGACTATCTTAAACAATTTTTCAATATTGAGCCGAAATACATGGCCGCCATATCTTTCATTGTTACTTTTATCGGTGTCGTCATCATTGTTTTGGCACTTGCCAAACTGTTAGAAAAGTTTATCAATATCCTGCTGCTCGGATTCCTGAACAAACTCGGGGGCGCTGTCTTCGGGATGCTGAAAGGGGCTCTTTTCCTGAGTATTATCATTCTGATTATTAATTATTTCGATACGGGAAGAACCATTATTAAACCGCAGGCGGTTAAGAAATCTATTTTTTACAAGCCCGTAGAGTCCTTAGCCCCGATGCTTTATTCCAAACTACATCTCGAAAATTTCAAAGACCGGATTCCGGACAAAGACACGTTGTTGAAAAAGGTACTTTAAACAAACCGCTGCTTATTTCTCCAACACCACAAAAGCCAGCGCCATCTCTTTTACATGCGAAAGACTTAAGTGAATCTTTGTAATTTTCTGTTCCTGAACAAATGCTTTTACTTTTCCGTGAACCAGTACTTCCGGCTTTCCAAGCGTATCATTTATCACCTCAATTTCCCTGAAAGCCATCCCGTAGCGATAGCCCGTCCCCAACGCTTTAAAAAAAGCCTCTTTGGCGGCATAGCGCGCTGCATAACTCTGGAATATCCCCGCTTTTTGCGCTTTGCAATAGGTCTGCTCCGCTTCGGTGAAAATTTTGTTTACAAACACTTCGGTTCGCGCAATAGAGTTTTCAATTCGCTTTATCTCAATAATATCTGTTCCTGTTCCGAAAATCATATCTTGTTTTTGTAAAACTTTGTTTCTCTTCTTCTCTGCCGTTTAGGTTGCAAATCCGAATGTTCCGGGCAAAAGGATTTAAAATCCTCAAAAACATGTCCGGTTTCTATTATTTTGTGCCCCTAAGAAAACTCACGGGATTTTACCGTGGGACTTATAAGGCTTCAGGTTCGACCCGATAACTGCCTGGTTTCGAAGTGTCTGTCCATAAAGCTATGTGTTTAGTTCAGAATGTTCGAGTTCAAGGCTTGCGAAGTATTTAAAATCAGGAGTTTACTTTTGTAAATGACTGGTTTTAAATACAAGCGTAACAGCTTGCCCCGCTTTAAGCGGGGAAGAAATCGGACATTATGGACAAACACTATTTAATAACACCCAACGCTTTCCCTACTTTGGTAAAAGCAGCAATGGCTTTATCCAAATGATGTTGTTCGTGAGCGGCAGAAAGCTGTACGCGAATACGTGCTTCTCCTTTGGGAACCACCGGAAAATAGAAGCCAATGACATAAATTCCTTCATCCAATAATTTTGTCGCCATATCCTGCGACAATTTGGCATCGTAAAGCATGACAGCACAAATGGCTGACCGGGTCGGTTTAATGTCAAAACCCGCAGCCGTCATATTTTCCATAAAATAGTCAGTGTTTTTGTGCAGTTTATCCTGCAGCTCATTGGTTTCCGACATCATGTCGAACATGCGAATACCCGCATTGACCACCATGGGCGGCAGTGAGTTGGAAAACAAATAAGGACGTGAGCGTTGGCGCAGCATTTCGATAATTTCTTTCCGTCCGGTGGTAAAACCGCCAATGGCGCCTCCGAACGACTTGCCAAGTGTTCCGGTAATTAAATCAATACGTCCGGTAATGTTGAAATATTCGCTTACGCCTCTTCCGGTATTACCGACAACGCCGGCAGAATGGCTTTCGTCCACCATCACCATGGCATCATATTTTTCGGCCAGTTCCACTATTTTATCTACAGGCGCTACATTGCCGTCCATGCTGAAAACCCCATCGGTAACGATGACCCGGAACCTGTTTTTCTGTGCTTTTTTCAATTCTTCTTCCAAACCAGCCATATCGGCATTGGGATAGCGGTAGCGCTGTGCTTTACAAAGCCTTACGCCATCGATAATGGAAGCATGGTTCAGGCTGTCAGAGATGATAGCATCCTCGGCGGTGAGCAACGGTTCGAAAACACCGCCGTTGGCATCAAAAGCAGCGGCATACAAAATAGTGTCTTCCGTACCGAAAAATTCAGCGATTTTCCGTTCCAGCGTTTTGTGCAAGTCGGTGGTTCCACAGATAAACCGTACTGACGACATGCCATAGCCGTGTGTGTCGAGGCCCTCTTTGGCGGCTTTAATCAGCTCGGGATGATTAGACAGTCCGAGGTAGTTGTTGGCACAGAAATTCAGCACCTTTTCGCCTGATTCAAGTTCTATTTCAGCGCCTTGCGGGGTAATGATAATGCGTTCATCTTTATACAACCCTTCGTTGCGGATATTGGCAAGTTCGCGGGTTAAATGTTCTTTAAATTTTCCGTACATAATATAAGTTTTAAGCTGTTAATGTTTCCACAAAATTACGGAAAAATTTAACCGTTTTTCAGAAACAAAAAGATAGCAAAATAATATTTTGAGGCGATGGAATAACTATTTCTCAAAGCAGGAACATCTGCCTCCGGCGGATTTTGAAAAATTGAAAACTGCTTGTTAGCGTTCCAAAATATTATTTAAGTCCTTGACTTTGACATTATTTTTGCTATTTTTGTTTAAACTTCATATTGACCTGATTTCTTATTTCTTAAAACCCAAAACTATGAGAAAGATTGTTTCTTCTCTGTTTCTTATCCTGATTTTTTCCGGTGTTCAATTAGAAGCACAGAATTTTGTAACTTTAAAAGCCGGGAAAACCACGCAAATCAACAGTATTGCCGTGAGTTATATTGCCGCTATAAAGAAGACCAAAAAGGGAGAAGACCTGTACCGGGTAACCGTTTCCATTACCAACCGGGGAGGTGATTTTCAACAGCTTTTTTCCAGAGCAACCAGAATTTTTAGAAAAACCGCCAACAATGCATTGGCTTATTTTCAGTTTGTCAATGCCACAGGAAGAGCTTTTTCGGCTACTTCAGGTAAACTTTATGCGCAACCGCTGACTATTGAGGTGCCTTACAAATGCAGGAAATGTCCGCCACCTGTGGACAAAAAAAAGGACCCATACAATTATTATGTCAGATCATACATCATCGGTACACAATTTCAAAGTGGCACCACATTAACAGGCACATATAATATCAGAGTACTCCAGGGTGCTGCTCCCGTTGTGCGGGTGATGATACGATAAGCGTTGTGTAAAGTGATTGTTCTGTTACGTTCAGCATTATCGCGGCAACGTGGTCAATGGCGGTTCGGGCTTTAGTCTGACTTTGACAGCCGGCCATTGTCCTTTTACCGGAATGTTGTAATGCAGTGGCGAGTGTAGCAGCGGAAAAGTTCCTTTCATCACGTTGTCGGGGCGGCTGCCTTCAAAACCAAGCCACGAATATTTTCCGTAATGCGGCAACAGGCGGGCCAGCCCTGAAATAGATTCCTTCATGTTAGCACCCACAAAACCAAGGGTTTGCCCGGGGTTGTCCGGATTGGGAATGGCATACACAAGCGCTCCTGTTGTGCTCAGGTTGTTTATGGTTTTCAGCTGCTGCGCATTGAAATACCGGGCATAATCTTTCGGTACTTCAAACCGGTTGGCAAACGTATTCTGAAACCCGATAACCCACACGGCACCCTTGGCGGGAAGTGTTTGCAAATCCGTATCAAGAACTATGGAAAGGCTTTTGCCTTGTATCTCCTGGATTTTTTTCCAAGTGTCGGCAAGTTGTTCGTAAGCATCCAAATAAGGACTTTTTGCGGGCAGTATCAGCGTCCCTTTTACGTTGCCGAAAAGCTGGGTGAGCGAGGAAGGCGCTTCGCCTTTGTCTAACCGCCGGAAGAGATCAAACTGCGGGTCAATTTCTATTTTTAAAGGCCGTTCGCTGAAAGTAAGCAATGGATAAATCTGTCGCCGGGACATGCGAACTTTTTTCAGGATAACCGTATCTTTAAAATAAACGGCTACAGGCACGATCAGCGCGAAAACAGCTTCTTTTTGTATCTGGGAGAGGCGGAAAGAGAGCAGGAAATCTTTTTTGCGTTTTATTACCTTCACCTCTGCCAGCGTTAGTTGCGGTGCGCCTTTTCGTGTGAGCCACTCTTTAAAAAAGGGTTTGAAATCGCGACCGGTAACATTTTCGAAGGTAGCACGGATGTCATCAAAAGAGGCAATTTTAAAACGGTAGTCTTTATAAAACCGGCGGTAAGCACGGATATAAAGCGAATCGCCCACGCGTTGCCGCAACATGTGCTGAAACATAAGCGACTTGCCGTAACCAATGGCTTCTTCGGCGGCATTGTGTCTGTCGCGGAAATCCACCACCGGGAAATCATTTTCGGGATTGACAAAATCGGTGAACTTTTGCAGTATATTACGCCGGTATTCTGCTCCCTGTCCCCGCTGCTCTTTCAGCATCTGGTCGGCCATATAAGCGGTGAGACCTTCGCTCCAGTTGCCTTTTTCCATCGCCACATACACCGAGTTGCCCCACCAATTGTGCAGCAGCTCATGCGGATAGGACGAATAGAGGATAAAAGGAAAGCGAATAATACGTGAGCCGAGCAAGGTAAACGAAGGCATGCCATAACCGGTTTCCCAGAAATTCTCTACCAAAGCAAACTTGGAATAAGGATAAGGACCCAGCAGTCTGGCATACATGTTCAGATAAATGCCGGTCATGTTCAGGTAGCGCATAGCCAGCTTTTTGTCAGGCGTACGCAAAAATGCCTGTATCAGCACATCACCGGCTTTGCTGTCGTATTCCGTCCAACGGGCGGCAGTCAGATAAACCTGGTCCTGCGGATATTTGCAATTATAACGAACGGTACGCATACCGTCTGCTGTATCATTTTCAGTACGGGTACCCTGCGAAACAACCTGCCAGCTGGCAGGCAGGCGGGTGGTGAGGTCGTAAGTGAAAAGCGGCTCATCAAAAGAGGGCATCCAAAAAGAGGTGCCGGCGAGGTAAACGCCTTTTTTGCTGATGATACCTTTTGTCTCGCTGAATCCACGGGCATACTCTGCCGCTCCGGAGGTAAGGGAATCATTAATTTGCCCCGAACAGCTAAGCCCGGCTTTGGTTGTATTTTTGCCTGTTTTCAGCAGGGCGTAACGAAATGCATCCGGTTTCTTGTCCTGTTTTCGGGTTTTCACCATCCTGAAATCACCGGCAGTGAGCGTTACTCTCAAGTGAGGATTCAGGTAAAAAATCAAACTATCATGTTGCGCTAAAAAGGCAGCCGGGAAAGTTATGGTATCCGATAATTGGATATCATTGGTTTTGATATTCAGCATAGCCGCTATCCGGTGATGAAGGGTTTGTGAAAAGACCAGCGATGACAGGAGTAAAAGGACTGTTGTTAATAGTTGTTTTGATTTAAGCATGAGTTTTTATTTAATGTTGAAATGCCGTAACAGTTTTGTAATGTGAACAAAGGTAAGGAAATAAGGAAATTTGAGCAAGATGGGCGCTGAAATAACGGGATTCTTTCAGTCGTCATTATTTTCTTCCTGTAACCGGATTTTGTCCATTAAACAAGGAATTCCTTTTTCAAAGCCTGTATCCTCTCCGGCTGTGGAATGAATAGCGAAAAGAGAAAGGAGGAGGTGAATGTTTAAAGCGAGAGCCCGTACAACGGCAAAATCTGTAATCAGGTTCTATTTTCTTCCGAAATCTGCCGGGATCTCTCCCCAGATACGTGTTTCCCATTTCAGGATGGGAATGTTACCGTAGTCGTTTTCTTTGAGCCACTGCTGGGCGCTGTGAACGGCACGGAGTAGTTCCCGGTTTTTCTCACTCCATTTCAGCTTGGTGTTCACCTGTTTTTTCTTAATCCAGGCAATAGCTGTGCGCGAGTCGGAATAGATGGGCATTTGTAGTTTGTTTTTCTTCAGCCAGGCCAGTCCCAGCACAATGGCGAGAAACTCCCCGATGTTCACTGTTCCCTCTGCATACGGTCCGCGGCGGAATACTTCCGTTTGTGTGTCGGTATAGACACCCCGGTACTCCAGAATTCCCGGATTCCCCTTGCAGGCAGCATCTACCGAAAGGCTGTTTAGTATGGGTTTGTGCCCGGTGGTGAGCTTGTGCAGATCTTTCTTTCCTTTCAACGCCCTGATCTCTTCATAGGATTTCTCAAAAGCCTGTTGCGCTTCTTCTAATGAAGTAAACGATTTATGCTGAGCGTTTTCGTAACCTGTAATCTGTTTTCTGCACATCTCCCAACTGCTGTAGATTCCCGGTTTAAATCCCCGCCACACCACATAATACTTCTGCTTTGCATCTTTGCTCATAGGGCAAAAGTACAAGGTTTTTTGGCACGAAGTGAGTGTCAATGCCTGAAATACGCTGACCTCTTTTAACTGTCAACTACTGAAACGGTTTAAAGGGGACTTTCGAGAGGAACAGATTGACTTTAGGAATTGTTACGAAACAACTTCATTTACTATACCATTAACTATTCTTTTTCCTTTCATAAATTATGTATTTAAACTAATTCCCGTTTTAAGAAGCTGTCCCATTTCGGTACACGGTTCTCATATTGGCACAACCATTTGAATTTTAACATTTTATTAACCCGAGAATTTGTTTTCTAAAAAATATTTTTATAAGTTTGTTGATTCATTACAACAACAAACACGAAAAACCCATCATTTTCCATGCTTTTTAAGGCTGAAAACATGAAGAAGGAGCACTATCCTGCACTTTTGCCGGAGCTTTCTTTCTTCCGGCACCCGGAAGATTCCGATACAATTCTATATAAAATACAATTCAAATAAATTTATTCATTAAAACTAAAGATTATGAAAAAACTGTTACTTATTTTATTTGTGGGCATAACTTTATATCAAACAGGTGTTGCACAAGTTATTATTGCCCGGAATTGTGATCCAAAGAAAAATTTTTCACCTGATAGATTTTGTGAGATATATAATGTCGGAAATGCTGCTGTTGACCTCACCGGATGGACATTAGAAAATATACAGGGGGGAAAGGTTAAATTTTCATGGTCTCTTTCGGGTACAATTAATTCCGGGGAGACTAAAATATGTGGAAATGCTGATACTACCGGGCAAACTATTACGCCTGACTTTACAGCTACCTGGTCCGGAGTATCGTGGAATGGGAAAGGTGGTGATGGCACAATTCTTAAAGATAATAATGGAACCGTCATTGATTATGCTGTGCAAGATGATGCCACAAAAACTTTTGACAATAAAGAGATGAAAAGAAAACTTACAGTTGTATCTCCAACAGCGACTTATGATGTAAATCAATGGGTATTTAGTACTGTCAATAATGCTAACGATATTATTCCGGGTTTTCATGGCACTGTTTGGAGAAAGACAACTTCTCATACAATATGGGGGACTTCAAGCAACTGGGATAATGAAACGCCAACAGCAACTGCCGATGCATATATTCCCGGAGGGGTTTCTCCACATATTAACAATGCTA
The DNA here is from genome assembly GCA_913009685.1 of uncultured Bacteroidota bacterium. Taxonomy (GTDB): domain Bacteria; phylum Bacteroidota; class Bacteroidia; order Bacteroidales; family F082; genus Sulfidibacterium. The sequence goes on along the minus strand of CAJVXP010000017.1, from coordinate 28,858 downwards.
CATCCTCTCCCGCCGAATGCGACAACCTTACCATTGCTTCCGGCGGAACACTTACCGTTCCTGTGAACAAAGCCCTTACGGTAAATGGTGATTTAAGCATTGATGCTTCTGCCACACCGGGAACGTTAGTAGTGGCGTCAGATGCTGCCGGTAACGGTTCTCTCATTTTGAACGGTACAGTTACCGGAAGAGCTACTATAGAACGATATATTGCTGCATACACTCCCGGTAAGGATGATGGCTGGCACGAAATCGGTTCTCCGGTTAATAATATGGCTATTTCCGGTTCGGATTTTGCTCCCGGAGCCAATGATGACCTGTATGCCTGGGGCGAAGCTACCAACACATGGTTAAACGATAAAATTTCCGGAAATAGTATCAATAACTTTATTAATGGAAACGGCTATCTTGTTTCCTGCCAAAGTACAGCTATCAAAGCTTTCACAGGAACGCTTAATAATTCTGATGTCTCCTTTTCCAATCTCAGTTATAATACAACCCGGGGAAATGGCTGGCATTTGTTGGGGAATCCCTTCTCCTCCGCTATAATATGGGGCGATGCCAACTGGATTCTTACCGGTGTGAGTGGTGTGGCAAAAGTCTGGAATGAAGCGGCTGCAAATTATAGCGATATTTCCTCCGGTGGCATTATCCCTTCCACCAATGGCTTTTTTGTTCAGGTTACTTCTGCAACCAACTCCCTTACCATACCTGCTGCTGACCGTACCCACAACACTACAAACAATAACAAAAGTGCTTCGGCAGCAAACCGGAAAGAGGTCCTTAATTTTAAGGTAACTAACGATGCCAACAGCTATTACGACATGAATACCCTTGTTTTCAAAGCCGGCGCCACCGAAGGTTGGGATATTGCCTTTGATTCGCACAAATTGTTTAGCCTTGTCAAAACGGCTCCGCAATTGTGGACAGTAAGCAAAAATCAACAATTTTCGACCAAATGTCTGCCTGAAATAACCACAGCTTATGATGTGCCGCTGGATTTCAGAGCAGGCGTCAATACCGTTTATCATTTGAGTGTTACGGGAGTAAACAGTTTTGAAAATACAAGCCTGGTGCTGGAAGACCTTCAAACCGGACAAAAGATTGATTTAAGTCAGCAGGATAGCTACGATTTTTCCGCCACGACGGATGATGACGAAAGCCGTTTTGTGTTGCACATCAACGGCGTAACGGCAGTTCCCTCCATGGACGAAGCCGATGGTATTCAGATTTTCGCATACGGAAAAACGGTCTGTTTACATGCTCCGGGACAAAAGAGACTGAAGGGGAAAGTTTCGGTTTTCAACACCCTCGGTCAGGAAATTTATACCGGCAGGCTGAACGGGATGAAGTCGCAAAAGATCAGCCTGAACCGGAAAACAGGTATCTATTTTATACGTGTTGAAGACGGTAACAAGCTGGTAACAAGAAAAGTATTTATTAAATAACGCAATTAAAAAATAATCGAAAATGAAAAAGTATATTATTCTGTTCGTATTGATGTTTTCTCTCCTTTTTTCGACCAACGGAACTCTTGCTCAAAGTAATCCTCCTGCAGATCATGGGATATCCGAAAATCAGTCCGGTGGTGGCGCACCCATTGGCGGCGGGTTGTTTATTCTGCTCGGTTTGGGTGCTGCTTACGGTGGAAAGAAAATCTACGACCACAGGAAATCCTCTTTGGAAGAGTAGTCCCAAGCCTTTCAGGAGCAAGGCCTCCTGAAAAGTTAACCGGTTATCCCTTCGTAATGATCTTCGATTTCTTTCAGAATTTCCGTTACCGCTACCAGCGTTTGAGCCTCCATGAGCCGAATACGGAAGGGTTTAAACCCGGGGAGGCCTTTGAAATAGGCCGACCAGTGTTTGCGGATTTCCATCACGCCGCGGCGTTCGCCTTTCCAGCTTACCGACCGGTTGAGATGTAGCAGGCTAATACGCACACGTTCTTCGATGGCTGCGGGGGGCAGCAACTCTCCTGTGGCAAAATAGTGTTTTATCTCACTAAAGATCCACGGGTTACCGTAAACAGCCCGGCCAATCATGAGACCATCTACGCCATACGTCTCTTTGAAATGTTTGGCCGAGAGCGGGTCGTTTACATCGCCGTTGCCGAAGATGGGGATGTACATGCGCGGGTTATTTTTTACTTCGCCAATAAGTGTCCAGTCGGCGGGAGCGGAGAAGCGGGTGGTGCGGGTTCTCCCGTGGATGGTGAGGGCCTGAATGCCCGTATCCTGCAACCGTTCGGCAATATCCACAATCTCTTTGTGCTCTTCGTCGTAGCCAAGACGGGTTTTGACCGTTACCGGAATGCTGACAGCTTTCACCACGGCAGCAGTCATTTTCACCATTTTGGGAATATCATTCAAAATACCGGAACCGGCTCCTTTGGCCACCACTTTTTTTACCGGGCAGCCGAAGTTTATATCGATGAGGTCGGGATGGGCTTTTTCGGCATAACGGGCGGCAGCTGTCATGGAATCAATATCATGGCCGAAAATCTGTATGCCGACAGGCCGTTCAAAATCATCAAAATCAAGCTTTTTCACACTTTTATCCGCATCGCGAATCAGTCCTTCGGAGGAGATAAACTCGGTGTACATCAGGTCGGCGCCAAACATCTTGCACACGTAACGAAATGGGGGATCGGTAACATCCTCCATAGGCGCAAGCAGCAGCGGGAATTCTCCGAGATTGATATTTCCTATTTTTACCACAGATTAATTTTTTATGACAGACTACCTTTTCAAAAGGGAGTAACGGTGGGACAAAAATATTAATTTTGTGGCTTCTAATCGCTTGTTCATGAAACGCATGATTTTCTTTCCGGATACAAAACCGGCCATCAAATTTTTCTGGTTACTTTTTCTGGTAGTTTTGTCGGCACTGATCTTTTCTGTCCTCGGGCTGGTGGCCGGAAAGTTATTTTTTCATCGCGATCTTTCTTCGCTCGTGGTCATGCTGTCGCAACCGGAAAATGAAACAGCCAAATCATTTCTCTATATCTTCCAGTTAATAAATCAGATAGGGGTGTTTATTCTGCCGCCTTTGTTGTTTGCTTATCTTTTCAGTACCAACAGCAGCCGTTATCTGAAAATTAGTCCGACACCTACGCTGAGGTTGCTTTTGTTGGCAGGGGTAAGCATTTTCGCCATTCTGCCTTTTATCAACTGGCTGACGGAAATCAATGCGCACATGATCTTTCCGGACGCGTTGGCGGGTATCGGGGAGTGGATGAAAGCCAAAGAGGTGCAGGCCGATATGCTTACGCAGATATTTTTAAGTGTAAAAAGTCCGGGAAGGCTGGCGCTGAACCTACTGGTAATCGCACTGGTTCCGGCAGTGGGCGAAGAGCTGCTTTTCAGGGGCCTGCTGCAACGCCTGTTGGGCGAATGGACCAGGAACATCCACGCAGGTGTTATCCTGACAGCTTTTATCTTCAGCGCCATTCATCTTCAGTTTTTCGGTTTTCTGCCGCGGTTTTTGCTGGGATTGATGCTGGGCTATCTATTGGAGATAACACAAAGCTTGTGGGTTCCGGTTTTTGCACACTTTGTAAATAATGCCACTTTTGTGATTCTTTTCTACCTGCATTTCAACGGTTTCATTACCACGAAAATAGATGATTTCGGAAGCTCCCACAATTATTTTGTCATTGTTTTCAGCCTGTTGGTAACAGTGGGGCTGTTTTACGGAATGAAAAGGGTTTATGTTTCCTGGGTTGACAGGTGAGGCACAAACGTCTGTCTGCGCCATTTGGTTCCGGTTTTCATTTGTCATTCTTCATCCTCCACCAGTTCAAAGTCCAGCTGGCGATGTTCCATATCCACTTTCTTGACCAGCACACGCACCGGATCGCCCAAACGGAGTTTTTGTCCGTAACGCTTTCCTATAATCTGGTAGTTGTCTTCATCTAAGTAGTAATAGTCGTCTTTCATGTCGTTGAAACGGATAAGCCCTTCACTTTTGCTTTCCACCAGCGCCACAAAAATGCCCCATTTGCTCACGCCCGAAATCAGTCCGTCAAAAATTTTACCCACTTTATCCAAAAGAAACTCCACCTGTTTGTATTTGACAGAAGCTCTTTCGGCCTCGGCGGCTCGTTTTTCCATATCCGAAGCATGTTCGCATTTCTCTTCGTAAGTTTCTTTGTTTACCGACCGTTTGCCTTCGAGATAATGCTCCAGCAACCGGTGAACCATGGTATCAGGATAACGCCGGATGGGTGAGGTAAAATGGGTGTAAAACGGGAAAGAAAGCCCGTAATGCCCGATGTTATCCGTTGAATAATAGGCTTTTGACATGGTGCGGATGGCAATGGATTCGATCATATTTTCTTCGCCTTTGCCTTTGATATCGCGAAAAAGCCGGTTAAAGGATTTGGCCAGACTTTCGTGCGACTGAACCTCCAGCGAATAGCCCAGCCGATTCAGAAACTGGGTAAAAGTGTTCAGCTTTTCGGGGTTAGGTTCGTCATGTACACGATAAACAAAAGTCTTGGGTTTTTTGTTGTTTTGCGGTTTCCCGATAAAAGCAGCCACCGATTTGTTGGCCAACAGCATGAATTCCTCCACGAGATGGTTAGCTTCTTTCGCCTCTTTCACATACGTCTCAATGGGTTTTCCTTTTTCATCCAATTTAAAACGTATTTCAGGGGTATTGAAGTTGATGGCTCCGCTATTAAAGCGGGCATCCCGCATGATGACAGCGAGGTCATTTAGTTTCAGGATGTTTTTTACAGACTCACCCTCTTCTGTTTCAATAATTTTTTGTACTTCCTCGTAGGTAAACCGGCGGTTGGAACGAATGACCGTCTTTCCAAACCACTGACTCAGCACCTCTGCTTTATCGTTTATTTTAAAAACGGCCGAGAAAGTCAGTTTATCTTCGTCCGGGCGCAGGGAGCAAACGCCGTTGGAGAGTTTTTCGGGCAGCATTGGAATCACACGGTCCACGAGATAGATGGATGTTGCTCTTTTGTACGCTTCGGCATCCAGTATAGTGTCGGGTTTCACGTAATACGACACATCGGCAATGTGCACACCCACCTCCCACAGGCCATCGCCGAGACTTTGCAGGGATATGGCATCATCAAAATCTTTGGCATCCACCGGGTCGATGGTGATGGTCCACACTTTCCGGTAATCTTTTCGGCGGGCAATTTCCTCTTTCGGAATCTCCATGCTGATTTTTTCGGCTCCCTGCTCTACATTTTTAGGGAAAGCGAGGGGAAAATCAAAGTCGGCAAGGATAGATTTCATCTCCACATCGTTGTCGCCGGGTTTTCCCAGCACTTCTGTTATTTCGCCAAACGGGTTGTTGGAGTGCTCCGGCCAGTCAGTAATTTTTACCAGCACTTTTTCGCCGTGTTTGGCTTTTTTTATCTGGCTTTTCGGGATAAAAATATCGTAGGGCATGGCCTGGCTGTCGGCCACAACGAAACCGAAATTCTTGCTCAGCTCGAGAATACCGACATAGTTTGTCTTCTTTCGTTCCAGAATTTCCACAATTTGTCCTTCGGGTTTGTGTCCTTTTCGTTTTGGGAAGAGAAGCACTTTCACATGATCGCTGTTCAGCGCATGATGCACATTGTTGGAGGCAATGAAAATATCTTCACCCCCTTCATCGGAGAGAATATAAGCTTTCCCCGTCTTTTTCAAATCTACGGTTCCGGTGATATATTTCTTTTTGTTAGCAAGTGTTTCCAATTTGTCTGCATGCAAAATAAATTTTCCCTTTTTCACTTCCCGCAGGACTCCCTGCGTCATAAGTTCATTTAAAATGATGTAAACAAGGTTTCTACCGGCTTTGTCTTTAATGCCGAGCTTACTTGATATTTGTTTGTTGTTGTATGCTTTAAACGGGTCACCGGCAAAAATGCTGACGATGATACCATGAAGCTGACTTTTAGGATATTTTCTTTTTTTTGTCATAATTATTTTAAATTTGATTCTGCAGTTTTGGAATTGCTGCAATAAGTTGTTGCGTATAATATTGTTGGGGATGAAAATAGATTTCATCGGCATCTCCTGCCTCAATAATTTCACCATCTTTCATCACCATGATGCGGTCAGACATAAACCGTACGACTGACAAATCGTGTGAGATAAAGATGTAGGTAAATCCGAATTCGGCTTTAAGCCGGTTCAGCAGGTTTAAAACGGTGGCCTGCACCGAGATGTCGAGGGAGGAGACGGCCTCATCACAAATGATAAACCGGGGTTGAAGAGCCAGCGCGCGGGCAATGACAACACGCTGCCGCTGACCGCCGGAAAACTCATGAGGGTAACGGTGAAAATGTTCTGCTTTCAGCCCCGTCTTTTCCATAAGTTCAATGGCTTTTTGTTTTCGTTCCGTATTATTTTTATAGATCCGGTGCACCTGCATAGGCTCCATAATGGCTTTGCCGATGCTGATTCGCGGATTGAGGGAAGAATATGGGTCCTGAAAGACAATCCCCATCTTTTTACGAAAAGGCCGGAGCGCTTTTCGCGAAAGCGAGAGCAGTTCGTTTTCTTCAAAATAAATCCTGCCGCTGTCGGGTTCAATCAGTCGCAGCAGACTTCTGCCGAGGGTAGTTTTCCAACATCCCGACTCGCCCACCAGCCCCAGTGTCTCACCCGGAAACACCTTGAAACTTACCTGGTTTACCGCCTTTAATTCACGCAGGATTTTCCCATTCCACGTTTTTGCAAAGGATAGGATTTTATTAGCTCATCGGCTTCTAGCAGGGGCGGTTGTTGGTATAATGTTTCTAATCGTTTTCTGCGATTTTCTGTTGTCTCTTCTTCCGGCTGAAAAGAGATTTCTTTGCCGGTATTTAAAAAGTCATCCAGCGTGGCCAGCTTTTTCAGCCTTTTGTCCAGAGGCGGATGACAGGCAAGTAGTGCCTTTGTATAAGGATGTTCCGGATGACCAAAGATTTTGTGGCTGTCGCCATGTTCAACAATTTCGCCTTTATACATGACCATTACCTCATCGGCAATACCTGAAACTACGTTCAGGTCATGGGATATAAACAACAGGCTCATGCCGGTTTCCCGCTGTAGCCTTTTAAGCAGGATGAGAATTTCTTTTTGAACGGTTACGTCAAGAGCTGTGGACGGTTCGTCGGCAATCAGAATATCCGGATTGTTGGCCAGCGCCATGGCAATCATAACCCGCTGTTTTTGTCCTCCCGAAATTTGATGCGGATAAGAAGAGAAAATATTCACCGGATTGGGAATCTGTACTTTTTCTAAAAGCAGGAGCGTCTGTTTGTGTGCTTCCTTTTTTGATATCCTTTGATGTTGCCGGATAGCCTCTACCACCTGTTTTCCACATTGCATCACCGGATTCAGTGCTGTCATGGGTTCCTGAAAAATCATGGAAATTTTCCGGCCTCTGATTTTTCGCATGGCTTTTTCCGAAAGCAAATGCAGGTCGTTATCCTTAAAGAGAATCTCACCACCGGAGATGCTAACCTGTTTGGGTAGCAACCTCATAATAGCCAGTGCGGTAAGCGATTTGCCCGACCCTGATTCGCCCACCAACCCCATGCATCTTCCTTTTTTCAGATGAAAGCTCACCCGGTTTACTACACGGGAATCCCTGACATCTATACACAAATTATTTACTGATAACATTTTTCAAAGATAATGATTTTGAAAAGTATGCGCCCGGTGTACTTTAAATCTTTGTTAAAAATAAATTCTTCCGGTAGCGGGCCGCTACGCTGTCAGGCAGTAGTCACGCCTTCGCAGAGGCTCCGGCGGACAGGGTCAGGCGATGGTGCATTTTGCAAATCAAAATATGGATGTATTTTTGTCAGGCAAATAATGAAAAGATGAAGAAACTTTTGTTGGTGGCTGTCATGGCTATCGTTTTTCTGGGCTCCTGTAGAAGTCCGGAAAGTAAGCTTATAGGCAACTGGAAAGTTACCGATGTAAAAACTGATTTTGGGAAAATGCAGCTTCCTCCCGCACTGGAAGCACACATTGTGGCAGAACAGAAGAAAATCAGTTTTCGCATCATAAACGATTCGGTAATGGTGTTGATGCTGGACAACAATACCCACGAAGCCAAATGGAAAATGGATAAACAGCACAATATAAGCTACTATTTTACCACGCAACCACACACGGTGAACAAGCTGGGCAAATGGAATGGCAACGAGATCGTGTCGGATACTAAAATCCCGCTGGGAAAACTGGTAGTGACCTACGAAAAAAAATAGCTCCCCTTTGCCGGACAGCTATTTCACAAAAATCCAGCAACGGCATTTTAAATCCTGCTACATATTCTCCACCCAGGTACGAATCTCTTCCAGCTCGGCATCCAGGTTTTTTGTCGGCATGGTTCTGCCTGCCTTTTCATACCAGTAATTTGCATTCCAGTTGTCACCCTCTTTCCGGTGCAAAAACGCGTGAAACCAACTCGCCTCAGGACATTCGTAATGCTGCACAATGCGGTGTGCGTCCTCCAGATTATCGTCCATGACCATTTCAATAGCCTCCAGAAGTTCTTCCTTGCTAATCATCTTCTTTAATTTGGTGGCTACAATTTACAAAAAAACCGGAAGTCCAAACTTTCCGCGAAAAAATTATGGATGGTAATAAACAAGTTTTCAAAAATGATTTGCTTTTTTAGGGCGGCTTCGGTTTCCACACACCCTGCCAACGCAAACCTCACCGGGCTGTCCGTTCATAGTCCTCGCCCCAAAGTGGTGTCAGCTATGCGTTAGCAGTGGCTCCTGATGTCGCCCTGCCCCGCCAGCTTCCATTCCCCTTTGGGGCTCCGGGCTATCCACTACCACCCCTGCCGCATCGGAATAATAAATGTTGAACGACAGAATGATGAATGAATGGTGATAGCACACGTGCCCTGTGCCATGAAATATAATTATGGGGTTATGCCTTTCACCCCACAAGCAGATTACATCCCCTCACATCGCTGTTGTCGAAACGGCCAAGCACTTCAAAACCCGAAGAGGTGTGCAGCTTGCCCAAATCCTGGGTGGCAATGAAAGAACAGCTATGGATATTGGCCAGATCGATAACATTGATCCCTCCGCTTTTACCTTCCGGCATCAGGCTCAGCGGGTCGTTTATATCGCGAATAAGCACTTTCATCCATGGTGGCGTGGAAAAAACACCCCGGCCTTTTGAGTAAGCCTGCGACAGCAACTCGGTCATACCGTATTCCGAAAAAATATTCTCTACGCCAAAAGCAGATTGTAGTGTGGCATGCAGCTCTTCCCTTACCAGCTCACGGCGTTTGCCTTTCATGCCACCGGTTTCCATAAGTATTAATTCGCTAAAATCCAGGGGAAACTGCTCTGCCAAATCCAACAGAGCATAGGTAACTCCCAACAGGATAACTTTTTTCTTTTGTCTCCTCAGCCCGGTTAGCACCGCCGCCAGCTTGTCGTAATCGTGCAGGTAAAAACCGCTGTTTTCATCATTGCTCAGACGAATAAGCAGATCGGCCATGTGTACCAGCGACGAGCCGGTGCGCTCCAGGTAAGTGGGCAAAAGCGCCAGGAAAACATAACTTTCCGGTTTCCCAAAAAACAAGTTGAAGCCCTGAAGTATACTTTGTTCGTAAAGACGGATGCTTTTTACAAAATGATGACTGATAGTCATTCCTGTGGTACCGCTGCTACGGAAAACAGCTTCCGGTTCAAAATCTCCGCAAACAACTTTGTGTGTTTTGAAAAATTCGATGGGCAAAAAAGGAATCTTCCGGTAATTTTTTACGGCAGCCGTGTCAATCCCCAACTCTTCCACAAACCGGTGATAAATATCGTTGCGGGCATACTGAAAGCGAAAGACCTCCAGCGCCACAGCATTAAAATCCGTTTCGGACTTTATGTTGAAAAGATTTTTCTCAATGGCGGATGTTTCCTGCATACCGGTTTGGCGATTGTTTGAAAATATGTATTTCTACCCCATAATGAAAACGGCCACAAAAATAAGATTTATTCTTGTTTTCCGGCAACTCAGGGACTGGTTTCCTGCCGGAATACAGAACAATCCCATTGTTCCCTACACACACAGTTCGGTCGTTTTCTGTTAGAAGCGGGCAGTACTCCGGAGATTGTAAGAAGATATTAAGTGGCTGCATCTTTGATGAAAAACAAATCCCGAAAATATTTTTGTCAATTGATAATGTTTATTAATTTTGCGGCCTGATTTTCGGGATGTAGCGCAGCCCGGTCCCGATTTTGTCGAAATTTGAAATTTCGTTACAAAATCGTGGATCCTCGAAAAACTACGAAAATCAAAGATTTTCTGTTTTTCGGGATTAGCGCGCGTCATTCGGGTTTGTTTCATTAATTAATAATTTTTTTCGGGGTGTAGCGCAGCCCGGTTAGCGCGCGTCGTTCGGGACGACGAGGCCGGAGGTTCGAATCCTCTCACCCCGACAACCAAAAAAGCCTGTTTCCTCACAGAAACAGGCTTTTTTTTTTGATTATTTCCCCCAAAGGATCGCCGGGAGCAGTAAATTATAAGGCACTATTCAAATAATAATCGGTATAAACTGTGGCTATTCACAACACTATTTTTTGTACTTCATCCCACGAAATACGGTTTTCGGCTTCCTGAAGACTGATAAGTTCTGCTTTATCGCTGATTTTTGCCAGTTTCTGCAAAGCCCCACGGGTTCCCATCCGGTATTTTAATTTCAAATAAAGGTTATCCTGACGGTGATGTATCTCCGTGTCAAAATCACGGGGATGGAAATACAACAGGCTGTAATCAGCCTCCAATAAATTTCTCTTCAACCAGCGATAAGGAGAAATGCGGAAATAGCCACTGCCCGAATAGTTAAACGACTTCCCAAGCAGGGGAATCCCCACCACGGGGAACTCTTTAATTTGAATTCCGTTATAATCTATGATGCAGGGGGCCGGCGGAATAAGCTGAACTTCAGCTCCGAGCCTGAAACCTGCTATCAGGGAGCTGTCCTGTTGGATGCCGAGTGATGCCAGTATTTCAAAAGCCCACAACGTATTTCTATTAACGAACATGCCGGGAGCGCGGTAAGATTTTATTTTCTCCCCCGTTACGTCTTCAAGGGTTTTGATAACTCTTTCTGTATCCTGGCGAAAACCTTCAGGCCCCATAGACTCCAACTTCCGGTGCAGAAAGGAGTGTGCTGCTATTTCATGACCCTGTTCGGCAATTTTCCGAATAAGGTTTTTATGGATTTCACCTTCCCATCCTAACCAGAAAAATGTAGCTTTTAAGTCTCTCTCATCCAAAAATTCACAAATATGGTTTACATCTTCTTCCAATGATGTGGATAAGGTTTCCCAAAGAGCAGGCCGGTTGTAATAAGCTTTATCAAAAGTATGAAACCAGTCTTCTATATCGAAAGTAAGAATATGCACTTTTCTGTTTTTTTGTTCAAAACTATTGAAAGAGTGTATGGCTGAGCTCCTTCACTCCGGTCAGGATGGCAAAAAAGCTTCGGAAAAACTGAAAAACTGAAAAAGCATTAAATTTTTTTCCTTTAATTTGCCAAAATAATACAACCCAATCGATGTGCCCTTATTATCCTTTTATTAAATTGTTTATTCAGAAACACAAGTTGCAACCGGTGGTAGATGTGCTTTTTTTTGCCATCATCATCTACTTTTTCCACTGGCTTTGGTGGAGCGGCGGGCTAAAACATTTTCTGGAAGAATTTGCTTTTTTCTCAGAAACGGAACAGTTTCTGGCACATCAGGTCTTTGTGCCGGCGGCCTGGCTGGTGGAACACGTGTTGCATTATCCTGTTAAAGCGGTGGATAACACGCTGTACTTTGCCAGGAACAGCTATGTCGCCATAGAGGGAGCCTGCTCGGGACTAAAGCAATTTTATCAGTGGACAGTTTTGATGATTCTTTTTCCGGGACCCTGGAGGAAAAAGCTTTGGTATATTCCTCTCGGCCTTGTTGTAATTCATATCAATAACATCATCCGGATTGTTATCCTTTCGGTAGTGGTAGTCCACTGGCCTGCTCACTGGGATTTTATCCACATGTGGATATTACGGCCTTTCTTTTACGTGGTTATCTTTGCTTTGTGGGTTGTGTGGGTGGAGAGGATAAAAGGAAAAAGGAGAAAGTTAAAAGGAAAAAGTTAAAAAGTGTCGATGCCTAAATAACGTTGACGTTTTCACTTACTCATTTTCAGCTTTTATCTTGTCAATAGATATGTCTCACCAAACCTGGTCCCAAATAATAAGCCACCGGATAAGGAATTTTACGCCATAATTTAGCCATCCATTTGTGGTCTTTAATGTCGGCACTATGGTTTAAGCGGTATTCGTAAATTGGCAAATTTTTGACAGGCCAGTGGTTTTTATATTGAAATACATTTCCATCTGCATCGCTGCGGCCAAAAGAATATATTTTTGCTTTCCTTTGAATGGCATATTGTATCATTTGCCAGTGCAAAAAATCCGACACGTATTCTTTTTGTGTTTCTTTTTTGGTAGAAAACCAGGTGTTCTCCCAAAATCCGTTGTACGACATTAACATGGACGCCGCCACCGGTTTCTTTTCTTTATAGATAACAAAAAAGAGAGTTTCTCCGAATTCATAAGTATTCATCAAATCGCTGAAAAAGTGCTTGCCATAAGCAGGAGAGCCCAGACGATGCATATTTTTTGCATATACGGCATAAAAGTCATCCAAAAGCTCCTGCATTCCCTGTTTTACAGAAAAATTACTGCTTTCAGCTTTATGAATTTTACGGCGAAGATTTGAGGATAGTTGTTGAAAGAGTTCATTTTTAGTTGCCGGCAGCTGAATAGCGGAAGAGGCTTTGTTATATTCCAGCTCATTTTTAAACGAAAGTAATGACCTGACATAAACTTTTTTATCAAAACCATTATGGGAAATCCTGCTTTTTATATCAACCTGAAAAAAACCGGGATTGATTTTCTCCTCTTCGACAGAAACGATGAGGTTTTTTATCAGTTTTTCAAGATCAAATTGTACATTATTTTTCATAAACACGCCCCCATAGGAAAAATGCGGGAGGCTGACCCATGCTTTTCCCGTATTCACCAACGGCAACAGTCCTGCTACCTTATTGTCATCAAGCAACAGGAAATACCAGGGTTTCCAGTGGAAATGATTTTGGTAAAAATAAAAAAGGGAAGGATTAAAAGAGAAGGGAGGAGGAACTGGTTGGTTGGCGGTGAAGTTGTTACAAATGGGAAGGGCGGTGATGGGGGATATTTCTGTAAATTGGGACATAAATATTTAAGGGAATTTACCAGGGGGGAGAGATCCACCCCCTGCCCCCGCCAGCGGGGGACAAGTAGGGGCTTTTGCTCAGGATTGCAAGCTATCCCTCCCGATCTTCGGTACGGGACAGATTAAAAATCGTAATACAAATTCCGCAGGGAGGTACGCAGGCCGAGGTAGAAATAATGTGTGTTTTCAGTGGAGACATCCGATTTAAGATTCCGGAAGACCATGCCCATGGTGAAGTTCAGATTATAAGCCGGATTGATGAGAAAAGAGGCGCTCAGGTTCTGGTAAAGAAGCCGGGTGCTAATACCCTGGCCTACATAATTACCATAGGCGTTTACGTAGGTATAATAGGATTTATAGATATCGCCGCCATAATTCTTTCCCGGCGGGTCAAGCCCTTTTATGGAGTAGAGGAATTCATAGTTAAAGAAAAATCTTTTACAGCTATACCGGATAAAATTCACAGACTCCCAGAAATTGGCACCAAAAGGATGTGCCAGAGGCTGATTATAATGACCGTAATTTATGCGTTCGACCGCTTCGGAATAAGTATAAGGACGTACATAATTAAATTCTGTCTGGAAATATAAATTCTTTATTCCAAACGGATCAAAGGTTTTAAATCCTAGTTGAAAAGCCTGTTTATTGGCCCAGAAGCCACTGTGTGCCAGCACTTTTTTAAGGATAAACTCATCAAGCAGCAATTGTCCGTAAAAAACATTGTGTTTCCCCACAATAACTCTCAGATTAAATCCTAATAAAGCATTATCAGGAGACCCCAGGCCAAGATCTACAGAACGTAAAAAGATTACCGGATTAAGGTATTGCCAGTCGAAGCCCCGATAGTGCCCCAGAGTGTCGGTAGCCTGCCATATAATAGCATCGAAAAAGCTCAGATTCACCCGTTTCGATATTGCCCAGCTGAGGTAATGAACGGCAGAATATTTTCGTGCATAGCCGATTTCCGGTATATCTTCGTGCATATCCAGATACTGGTTATACAATACCAAATATTTCATGTGCCAAAAGTTTATCTCCATTTTGAAATAAGCATTGGCATAAGCATTATCTGAAAGCAACAGGGAACGATAGCCATCGCCAAGAAAATTTTTACCGTGTCCCAACTGGAACATGAAATGTTTCCCTGCTGTAACCGAAATATAGCCGGTAGCAGAACTATAATCAAAACCTTTCCCGTTTAAATAGAGATGTTTTCCGGTACTATCTAAATAGTATTGGACACGACCCTGTCCCGGAATAACCATCTTTTCCCGGATAGCAGTGTCAATATAATTGACAAAGGCTCCCTGGTTCTCATAATAATTAGTATAAAATGTAAAATTTTTACCTATTCGTCCTTTCACCTCAATACCCCGGGTATTGACCCATACATTTTTATTTTCAACGAAGTCATGGCCGTAAGAAAAGTTCATTAACGGATTCATCACCAGGGAGAATTTTTTTTTGTAAAGGGTTATCACATCATCATTAAAAAATTTATCCCAGGCTTTTTGTTTCCATTTTTTTTCAATCACACGGTTCATACGCAGAAGTGACTGCAGCGAATCATAGTTAACCACAATTTTTACATCCTGAAAGGCATAAGGCCGTATGGAGGTATGAAATCGAATATTCTTACTATACAAAGCTTTCTGTAAAGAGCGATTATATTCCTGATTTAAAGGAAGATAAGCGCTTTGTGAAAACGCAGGCAAGCATACGAAAAGCAGTATAAAAAGAGAAAAACAGAAACGGATTTTTCTATCCATGGAATTTCTTTTAGGAAAAATAAACTTTCTAATATAACTGAGACACAGCTGATATATTTTTACCCGGGGAGCAGCTTCTGTACATATAATACCAACAAAGACCCTGAATTGTCAGTCTAAACATTCTTATCAAGCACCTGAAAAACAGAGTTATTACTTACAAATTCGGGGACAATTTCTTTCATTTTCCGAACGATTAAAAACTCATCTTCTTCAATGATAAGTCCGGTTAGTTCATCAATAAACTTACTGACTTCCTTGTAAGTGAGACCGGAAACCCGGGCACGCATAATTTTCGGGTGGGGTGTTGGCAACAGGTTTTCGCTGTTTGTAAGCAACTCCTCAAAGAGTTTTTCACCAGAGCGCAAGCCGGTTTCTTTTATCTTTATATCAACCTCAGGTTTAAAGCCATACAACTGTATCATTTTCACGGCCAGATCATAAATCTTCACCGGTTCACCCATATCGAAGACAAAAATATCATCGCCTTTTCCCATGGCCCCGGCCTCCAGTACCAGACTGCATGCTTCCTGTATGGTCATAAAATAGCGGGTGATATCCTTGTGGGTAATCGTAACCGGCCCTCCGTGTTCAATTTGTTTACGGAATAGCGGAACAACAGAGCCGTTGGATCCCAGCACATTGCCAAATCTTGTGGTAACAAACCGGGTTCTTCCGTTAGCGAGACTTTGAATATATATCTCAGCGATGCGTTTGGAAGCCCCCATAATATTGGTCGGATTAACCGCTTTATCCGTAGAAATCATAACGAACTTTTCCACTTCGAATTTTAGTGCCAGATCGGACATAATTTTAGTACCGAAAACATTAACCATCAGGGCTTCATAAGGATTTTCCTCCATCAACGGGACATGTTTGTATGCCGCCGCATGAAAAATAATATCCGGACGGTACATATCCATGATGTTCGTCATACGAAACCGGTCTTTTACATTAGCCACCAGAAACTCAATACGATGGGACAAGTCTCTTTGTTCCGTAGCATTTCTTAGTTCATACTGAAGCGTATAGATAGCAGATTCGGCCTGGTCAACCAACACAAGTCTTTTGGGAGAGTGCGTTAAAACCTGTCTGGCCAGTTCGCTGCCTATTGAACCTGCCGCACCGGTAATCATGACCACCTTATTTTTTACCTCGCGATAAACATTTTTGCTATCAATCAAAATTGGTTCCCGCTGTAACAGTTCTTCGATTTTAACCCTTTCCAGCTGATGAGTGTTCAACTGACCATGAATCCACAGGTTCAGGGCAGGAACCACCTTCACCTGGATACCCTGTTCAAGGCATGTTTCAATGATTTCTTTTTTTCTTTCCGGGTACAAAGAGGGGATAGAAATAATTAACTGTTTTACATTATGCCGTTTGATAAAAGAGCTGCGTAAAGCAACAAAATAAGAGATAATGGGAATCCCTTCCAGGGTCTTATAGGCGAGGTAAGGGTTATCATCAATAAAAGCAACCACTTTGTAATGATACTCCTTATCTTCATAAAGCGTATTTTTTGTCAGTACGCCGGCTGTTCCTGCGCCATAAATAACCACTCCGATCTCTTTTTTTAAAGGAATATGTGTAATCCGGCTATAGGCACTTTTCACCACAAACCGGCTTCCGATAAGAGAGATCAGTAACAACAAATATTGCAGGGTCAACACGGAATAGGATGGCCAGTTTACGGAAGCTGTTTCTGCGCGACGAGAAATGAGAGCCAACACGAGAATAATAACAAACCCCAGGGTAATGGCTTTAAAAGCCACAAAAGCGTCGGAGAGACTTGTTTGTCTGATGATTCCGGAAAATGTACGAAAAAAGAGAAAGGTCCCGATATAGATAAAGAAGACAAATCTTAAATGCAGGAAAAAAGCACCCGGGTTGAGTTCATCCAGGATAAAATTATTATGTATCAGACCGGAAAACCACAAAGTAAATATCACCAGAAATGCATCAAACGCAAAAATAAACCAGCGTGATATATACCGCTCTGAAAACGAATCTATGATTAATTTTACCATATATTTTTATCTGTTAAACCGGGACAATGTTTGACAACACAGAAGTCAGGGTTTCTAATACTGTCTTGTTTTCAAAACTGAAAACCATTTGCATTTACAAACGTACGAATAATTTATAAACTATATGAAATGTACAGGAAAAAGAATGGCTTAGCAGCCTGTTTCAAGGCAACAATCCCGACATACTCCATTCCTTTTATCTGCCGGAACTTCAGAGAAGGCAGACCAATACCCCAAATAAAAATACTGGTTTATTTACTTGCCGGGGGAATGAGGATTTCAAATCCCTGTGTTTAAAACATTCGGATTGCAAATCCGAATGAGCATAAAGTATAAATAACTGTTATTTCTTAAGTTAAACTCAGTATTTCAATATCTTTCCAATGGTTTTGCAGATATAGTCTAACTCATCATCCTGCATGTACGGAAAAATCGGGAGAGAGACGTTTCCCCGCCATGTTTTCTCCGTATTGGGAAAATCGGAAGCTTTAAGCTGATATTTGTTTTTATAGTAGGTCATCCTGTGCAGGGGTTTGTAATGTACGGAAGTTCCAATCCCGGCTTCTGCCATTTTTTCAATGAATTTGTTTCTGCTCACGGGTGCATTTTCCTTTAATACTACAGGAAACAGGTGCCAGGCGTGATCCTGAAACGGAACATGAGTTACCGGAAGGTCTATGAGGTGTTTTAAAGGAGTTAGATGCTCATAATAATATTCTGCCACCCGCTGTCGTTCGGCACGGAACTCCTCCGCCTTTTCCAATTGTGCCAGACCAATGGCTGCGTTGACATCCGGCATGTTGTATTTGTATCCGGCTTCCACCACATCGTATTCCCAGGAAGGTTTGTTCCCGGTGAAACGGTTCCACACATCCCTGTCGATACCGTGCAGGCGCATCTTTTTTACCCGCCCGGCAATCGCTTCGTTTTGGGTTGTCAGCATTCCGCCTTCGCCGGTTGTAATAGGCTTGTTGGCATAAAAGCTAAAGCAGGCAACCTCTCCAAGGGAGCCAACCATTTGGTTGTTCAGCCGGGCAGGAAAAGCATGGGCGGCGTCTTCCAGGATTTTTATTCTGTGCTTTTTGCAAATATCCAATATTCCCTCTTGTTCATCGGACAGCATCCGGGCTGCATGGCCGCCATAATGCACTACGATGAGATAACGAACATCCGGATTTTTATTAATAGCCTCCTGAAGGATTTCCGGTGTAATTAAATTGGTTCCGTATTCCGTATCGAGGAAAACCGGATTTGCCTGAAGGTATCTGATAATTTCCGCAGAGGATGTAAAGGTCATAGAGGGAACAAACACCCTGTCGCCGGGTTTTACGCCGAGAGCCTCCAGTCCGAGATGCAAAGCAGCGGTTCCCGAATTTACCGCACAGGCAAACCGTGCCTGCACAGCATCGGCAAAATTCTTCTCGAAAGCCATGGCTTTGCCAGCTGTGGTGAGCCAGCCGCTTTCCAGCACCTCTTTTATGTACTTCAGCTCATTCGCTGCGACAGGCACTTTTGCAAAAGGAATCCTCATAGCTTTTTTCAATCTGTCCAAACCGCTTTCATCGTTTTTAAAAGAATTTTTATATCTCCTGAAAAGGATCTGCTATTCACGTAGTCTGTATATATTTCCAGCTTCTTTGGCAGGATTACCTCCCGGTAAGTATCGTCAGGAGACGCTGCGCCGGTTAGCAGCTCTTCCTCATGTCGAAACATTATGGAAGCATTATCTGTTATTCCGGGCTTCACCCGGTGGACAACTTCCCACCTTTCCGGATATACCAAAGTCCACTTTCTCACTTCGGGACGAGGTCCCACCAAAGACATCTCTCCTTTCAGCACATTGAGCAGCTGAGGGAGTTCATCCAGTTTTGTTTTTCGCAAAATTTTTCCAAGTGGCGTTATACGCGATGTTTCACCCGCATTAAAATCGTGTTTCCCGGAAGCTAATCCGGGTTTCATCGTTCTGAATTTGTAGAAGGAAAAAAGCCGGCCTCCTTTACCAACCCGTTGCTGTACAAAAAAAGGTCTTTCCCCGTCCAAAATGATAGTGAGTAGAATGATAATCACAAATAACGGGGATAGCAGACAAAGGCCAATGACCGCAACTATGATATCAAATAACCGTTTACACATTTCTTTTATCTGTTATAAGAAGTGCTGTTGAACCTTTTCCAAATTAAAACCGGCATCAGTATTCTAACCGTTATCAGGCGGGTGTAACATTATTTTAATCAACTCAATACTAAAGCCGATGAATCCACCCACCAGCAGCATTTCAATAATAATCAACGTGGTCTTTGGCGCGCTCTTTTTCAAAGGCACCACCGGGGGTTGAATAACCGTCAGCACCGGCGTGTGGTCCTGCACCTGGATTTTGGCTTTTTCCAGAAGCTGAGCCAGGCTTGTATAAACACTGGCTGACAGGTTATATTCCTTTTGTAAACGTTCTCTTTGAATATTTACGGATGCCAGTATTACATTGCTGTTACTATCGCTGTAATCGGCAAGGGCTTTTTGTGTGGCGTAGAAATTCTGCTGTGCATCCAGAAATTGTGCTTTGATAAAATTCAAATCTTTTTGTGCTTTCCGCGTATTATAGTTCACCACATAGCGCTTAAGGCAGCTAACCACAGAGTCTGCGAGAAGAGCAGACACCAGCGGGTCTTGTGCCTCCACACTCACACTGAAAATCTTACTTCTTCGTTTTAGCAGTTTGTTTCCCTGATGCTGGATTTCGACCTGTATCATCTCGCTCAGTGTCTTGAGCAAATCCGATTGTTCTTTGGAAAGTTTGATAACCCCCTTTTTAAAAGACTTTACTTCCTTGTTATGGTCATTCTCTCCTATGATTTTCCTAAAAAGGTAACCCGGCAAACCAGCCGGCGAAGGGCGGGAATATTTTCTAAGATATTCCGAAACCGTCATCGTCTTATGGTTTTTGGAATCGGTAATCTTTTGTTGCATCACATCCAGCAAAAAAGGAGTGCTTTTCACCACATCAGGATACAGATCGGAGGTGAGGGCATCGTTGGAGGATGAACCACCCAGATTGAGCCCGAGCAGGCTGCCGATATTCATCCCCGACATAGATCCCAATTGTCCGAGCAGTCCGGAAGTTCCGCTTCTGGCATTTGATTCGGCCAGCAGGAGAACTTTTGTATCATATTTCCGGGGCGTCAGGATAACAACAAAAACAGCAAGGACAAAAGCGACAGCCAGGGCATAGTAAATGGTCTTGCGGCCATGGTATATTTGTTTCAGGATAGTTTTAATATCCATTCCTGCATCTTTTGTTGTGTTAGTATTCTCTTTCATGCCTGTTGATTCCGTTTTTCTGTCTATGGTTTTATGGTTTTAGCAATGGTAATGACCATCAAAGTCAGTGATGCCAGAGCAGTACTAAGCCCGATGGCTGTTGCCGCTGATAAACGGGCTGATTTTTTAGGTTTTAAAGGGACTATAATTTCAGCTCCCGGCTCCATATTCGGGTAACTTTTTATACCAAGAAAGCTCGAAGTCTTCTTCACCGAGCCATTGGCGTAGATGACATATATATTTCTCCTGATAGCATCTTTAGTGAATCCGCCGGCATTTGAGATATATTGTTGCAATGTCCATCCCTCCACAAAAGGAATAACGTTGGGTCGGTAAACAGCTCCCTGAACTTCCACGGTTTGCGATCTTCTGAGAATCCGGATAGAATCGCCCGGCCGCAAAATTAAATCAGCGGCAGAGCCGGGATGGTTGAGAATCTTTTCCAGGTCAAGGCCAATTACATTATAGTTTGAGTTTGATGTGATAATTTTATTCTTTCTGGCATTGTTAGCCGCATTCACTGTCTCGATGGCTTTCTGATGAAGCAAATATGACGTTCGTTTTCGAATCAGGCTGGCTCCTTTTAGAAAAGCCTGGGGTGTCGGATTACCCGCCTGTCTGATCAAATCAGAAACACGTTCGTTGCGGTTTTGGATTGAATATTTTCCAGGGAAGTTCACTTCTCCGGTAATAGAAACCAATTGCTGTGGTGAATAGGAATACGATTTACGCACAAAAATATGGTCAAAAGGAGACAGAATAAAGTTTCTGGCCGAATCTGTCAGATTCCTGTCCTTTCCAATCGAAAACTTAAACGTTCTGGACAGCTGATTAGTAAACTTTCCGGAAACAGTATCTCTCATCCTGCGGGCAATATCTATATGTGCCATAGAAGCCGATTCGAGCATCCCACCAGCGAGGATAATTAAATCGCCAAGCCGTATATTTTCAGTAAAGGGATACGGTCCGGGTTTAGCAACCTGACCATCAATCTGTAAATAAGATTTCTCACGAATATCAAATATGGATGGAATATGGATAGAATCTTCTCTTTGCAAAAGAAAAGCACTACCAGACTTCAAAAGACGGGAAAGGTTCAGAGAAACTGTTTCTCTGACAAGGTCTTTCTTTAAACGATAGATGACAATTCTTTTTTGATAAGCATCCTGACGTAAGCCATCAGCATAATGTAGCAATTGGCGTAAAGTCATAATACTGTCTAATGCAAACTCCCCCGGACGCATCACGGCACCGGTAATCTGAACCCGGTTTTCGAAACGGTTTAAAACGGAATCCACAACAACCACATCCCCGTCCTTTAATTTAGTGGTGTCCTGCTGAGCGGCATTCACCACCAGTATCTTCTTTTCGGTGGCTGTTTTTCTGAATATTTTAATCTGCCCGGTATAAGCTTTCCCTGTAAACCCGCCGGCAAAATGAATCAAATTTTTCAATGTCTCTCCGGGTTTCATATCGAAGAACAGATTGTTTCGTTTCACCTGTCCTTTTATTTCAACCCTGTCGGCATAGGGAGAAACAAACACAATATCCTGATCCTGAAGGCGCATATTGCCTTTCAGGGTTCCGTTTAACAAAAAATTATAGAAGTCGAGAACCGCTATGGTTTTGTTGTTACGGATAATTTTAACATTCCGCAGAGAACCATTGTCAGCCGGACCGCCGGCAGCATACATGGCATTAAAAACGGAAGCCAGAGAGGAAAGGTTGTACGTCCCCGGCAGGGTAACCTCACCTACCATGTTCACGCTGATACTCCTGACGCCACCAAGGCTTACCTCCATGTAGGTATTTCCTTTTGTAAGGCCGGAATAAATTTTACTCAGATATTTTTTAAGTTTATTTGTGGCTTTCTCAATAGTAAGTCCGCTCATAAAAACGGGTCCTATTTTCGGAATAATAATTTTACCTTCCGGAGA
Organism: uncultured Bacteroidota bacterium; assembly: GCA_913009685.1. Lineage (GTDB taxonomy): Bacteria > Bacteroidota > Bacteroidia > Bacteroidales > F082 > Sulfidibacterium. The sequence continues at coordinate 6,576 of CAJVXP010000017.1, read as the reverse complement.
GATAATCTCCTGATAGCTTTTTTGGGAGGCTCCCCAAACATCGATGTTAATAATATCACCGGGACCGAGCTGATAATTTTTCGGGGTGGCGATGTTGATACCCGGGGCAAAAGTCAGGTCTTTATTGGTAAACAACGAAAAGCCGAAAACACGGTTATAAATCTTTGTTCCGGTTTTTGTTTCTCTTTCATTCAGCCGGTCACCGGCAGGTGTGGCATACTTTGTATATTGATTAGGAATAATCCGCTGGTTTGTGCTTCCATCTTTTCCGCTGGCCGACTTGATGGCGCTAAAAATTTCGGCTCTTGCTTTTATCTTTTCTATTTCTGCCTCCGGCAATCCTTTTGCACGGGCAAGGACTTCTATCTGTTCGGGCGACATGCCGGAATTCATTGCTTTCTGCATCAATAGCTTAATCTGCTCATCAGAAAGCTGCTCCGATTTCACAGAGCTCAGGTTTGTCGTTGTGGTTACCTGTGCCTGCGTATGTATTGCCGGCAGCAGAAAAATGACAAGGCCGAGAAAAACAACCTGAATAATAGTTTTACAATTACGCATGGGTCAAAGATGAAAAGAAATTAAATAAACAGGGTATAAAATTAGTCAATTTATTTTAGGATGGGGAGAAAGGAAAAAGTTAAAAGGAAAAAGTTAAAAGGAAAAAAGTTAAAAGGAGAAAGGAAAAAGTTAAAAGGAAAAAGTTAAAAGGAAAAAGGGAAAAGGAAAAAGGGAAAAGGAAAAAGGAAAAAGGAAAAAGGAAAAAGTTAAAAGGAAAAAGTTGAAAGTTGAAAGTTGGATTTGTCAGTGTTACACTACTTTTTACTTTTGTCTTTTACCTTGGTATTTTTTTACTTTCCTCTGGATACCGCTTCCGGGTCATAATATTTTTCCAAATCAATACTATCGCCAAACCGGCGTTTATCCCGCTCCCGCGTATCCCCGACAATTTTAGCCGGATTTCCCACCGCAATGGCATAATCAGGAATAATGCCGTTCACCACCGTTCCGGCACCGATGATACAACCTTTGCCGATGACCGATCCCGGTAAAATAACGGAGGATGTTCCCACAAAGGTATAGTCACCAATGGATACCGGTTTTAGTTTATAACCCGGGCGCTTTGTGGCCGGTTGCTCTATGAAATGTTTCCCGAGAAGCCGGATAGCATCCTGGCTGCTGTGAGAATAAACAACGGTATGCGATGACAACTGCACGCCTTCGCCAAGAGATACGCCACCGGTACCATCCACAAGGCAATAATGGCCAATCCAAATGTTGTCTGCCAAAATAATCTCCTTTTTATTGAGAAGTTTTGCCGAGGAGCTAATCCGGGTGAGTTTTTGAAATTTCCCGGTTTTGGGATTCCGGTAACCATACACCATGAAAGGTTTATGAAGCCAGGAAAAAGCGTGCAATATTCCTGAAATCAGATAGCCGAAAGGAGAAAGATATAACCTTCTTAACATTTCTAATGCATTAATTTTTCAAGCATTTCCCGGTACACAATTTTCTTATCAAGAACGGTAGTAGCCACAAAAGTAGCATTTTTTCTCATTTCGGGAAGAAGCCGTGGGTTCCCGAGCATTTCATCAAGTTTATCATAAAGCGAACCGACAGAGTGGTCAAAATTCCGGCCGATGTTATACCGCGTTATAAGCGCTGCCATTTCTCCTTTCACATTATTCAACACCGGAATTCCGGCAGTAATATAATCGTTAAATTTGTAAGAGTAAGCTACCTGTGTTCCTTTTTTAAAACTGTTTATGGCAATATCGGCATAGCTTAGATATTTCATGTAACCGGCATAATCCAGAAATCCGGTTACCTCAATGTTTAAGTCATATTGGCTTTTGAACTGCAAAATCTTACCAGCTTCCTGGCCATCACCTATGAAGATAAGTTTTACATCATGGCGGTTCAGGGCTGATAGTTTTTTAAAACTTTCGAGAATAATCTCTATATCGTAACTGTTTCCGAGCATGCCGCCAAAGCAAATCCATTTTTGCCGGGAAGGCTTGCCAATTTTCAGGCTGTTGGCAGAGATCAGTGACTGGAATTGTCGGACATCTGTTCCGAGATAAACCGGGACAGCTTTGGTTTTTTTATTGAATCTTTGGGCGTGTTGCGCATATTGCACCGAGCCGGCAAACAAAAAATCTGCCGACTTGTAAACTTTTTCGGCCATTTTTTTCCAGGGAAAAGTAATGAGTTGCAGCAGCTTTTTATGCGAAGACAGGACGATAAACGACTCCGGCCAAAGGTCAATCACATCCACAACAAAAGGAATATTATTTCTTTTGCAATAACCGGCACAAGCCCATCCGGCCGAAACAGCAGGCACCAGACAATATACTTTTGAAGGATGGTAAGAAAGTTTCTTTAAACAGGAACGCAGCCTGAAAGCAAAAACCAAATGGCTATACAGTCTTTGTAAGCTGACATTTCTTTGATATTCCGGTACAGGCAGAAAAGTTATGTCAGCAGGGTGTTGTGTCGGGTTATGTTTACGTTTCTTCCGGTGGTTAAAGTCTGTGGTAATCAGCTCAACGTCAGCATCTTTTTCTTTTAGCAACCGGTAAATTGTACTGATACGGATGTTGTCTGATTTCTCATAATAAAAAAGGGAAACCAGTACTATCTTTTGTCTATTGGCCATTGATTATTTATAGGAGTAGAATTCTTTATAAGAAGATTCCGGTTATTTATGAAAGGTTGACTATTACATTATCAACCTATGAATAAATTCACAGGCAATTGTTGAGTCGTCCCTGTCGGGACTTTTATACTGTCAAACATCTTTTCATCACGTAGAAAAGCAGCAAAAACCGGTACCTGATTTTATAAGAGAAACTGAAATCGGAAAGCCGGTTATCTGCTTTATGGGCAGCAGCCGTAAAGTTGTCGTCGTGGCGACGGTAATAGATCAACCGCTCATCAAGAAACAGCACTTTTCCGGTACATTCGGCCAGCAAACCAATCCATACATCGTGCATGGCAATTTGCTTTGGAAAAGGCAGGGCGGCTTTTAGAATTTTACTGTTAAAAGCCAGGGAACATCCCAGAAAGGAATTTTTCTTAAGATTTCTGAAGAACCCGGGAGCCGAGCCTTTCCATTCAAAATAAGATTCGTGTAGTATCTTTTCCTCCCGGTCAACAATAAAAGCGTTGCAGACCACTAAATCGTATTGTTGCAATTTTTCTATGGCTTTTTGAACCCGTCCCGGCAGCCATACATCGTCCTGATCTGCGAGAAAGACATAATCGCCCTTTGCTGTTTTCAAAGCCTTTTCCATGTTGAAAACGGGACTTCCGAAATTTCCGTTTTCCAGCAGTTTGATTCTGCTGTCATTGTACGATTTAATTATTTCAACGGTAAGGTCGGCAGATGAGTCATCGGAAATAATTAATTCATCTTCATCTCCCAACTGTAAAAGGATAGTATCCATTTGCCGTTTCAGGTATTTCTCCCCATTACAGGTTGTCATGCAGACGGAAATCATCGGCAAAAGATTTTTGAAAGGGTGATGACAATTTTATATCCCGTATATTTTATCCGCGAAAGCGGGAAATCCAGCGCCCGGAGCATTTTTATGGCATCTATGTTCTGTGAAAATGTTTTTGAAAAATGAGCCAGACGACCGGCATAATATTTCCTGTCGGTAAGCGTTGCCCCGATACTGTTTTTATTATGTAACCGGTATAAAATTGTTGGCTGAGGAAGATAATCTATCACTCCTTTTTGGGAAACTTTTAAGGCAACCCACCAGTCGTGCATAACGGCTTGTTCCGGGAAGGGCAGCACAAGGGATTTTACTTTTTTGTTTATCATCACCGTGCAGCCCACAACCGGATTGTTAATGAGCAAACGGTAAATGTTATGGACATTCTCCGGATTAACTTTAATAAATTCCCAAAAGGAGGAATGAATCTCACGTAACATCTTGTCCACAACAGTTAAATCGGAAAAAACCAAAGCCGGAATATCCGGATATTGTTGTTCCAACAACTTCATTTTTGTTAACGTGTTTTCAATCTTATGAGGAAGCCAGTAGTCGTCCTGATCACAAAACATAATATAATCGGACTTACTGTATTCCAGAAGTTTTTCAAAACTTTTCTTAGGCCCGAGATTTCTGTTTTCTGAATTTAAGATGGTTATCCGTTCTTCGTCTTTCTCCTGCCATTGGTTTAACAGATCAATCGTACCGTCTGTTGAGCCATCATCACGGACAATCAACTGCCAGTTAGTATAGGTTTGGGCATACAGGGATTGCATCAGATCATCCAGAAAAGCTGCGCCGTTAAAAGTGGAAAGTAAGATGTCTGTTTTCAAAACGAAATTTGATGGATAGTCAACAATTTAAATCTTTAAGCGTTTTCGCTTGAAGCGGGGATATGAACCGGGTACAAAAAAGTGTGGGTAAAGACATAGACCAACACAAGCATGCCGGTGGAGCTGAGCAGTAACGGATTGGTTCCGGAAATAAAAAGATAGGCAAGATAAGCAATGAAAAGATGGGTTATGTTTTTTGCCCTTATCTCCACAAAAAGAGGGGTCAAAAGGACTGCCACGAAAAGGATGGCAATTGGAATGCCCCAAACACGAATCAGCTCGAGGTAAGTCAGTTCGGAGACATCAATAAAACGGTGCAATCCGGAAGCATAAAATATTCCGCCGATACCCTGTCCAAACAAAAGGCTCAGCAGATGGTGATCAAAATAATTGGCATAAGAAGAGAGATAACCAAACTTGATGGCGTTGGAGGCTTCCTGTTTGTTGAGCAGCAAACCGGCAACCGAAGGCAGCAGGAACAGCGCCACAAGCACGCCGAGCCCGAGGGCCCAGACAAACCAGATTTTGGATTTCTTAAACAGAAAATAACCAACATAAAAGACAATAATAAGAACTAACGATGCCAAATTTGCCCGTGTGCCGGAAAAATAAAGCGTGAGCGCTGTCAGCACCAGGAGCAGAATATTTACAAAAAGCGCCTTTCTTTGCTTTTCAATCAGAATCCTGTAAAGATACCAGGACAGCGGGAAAACCAAAAGCGGAGAGGTTTTATAGAAAATCATTAACAGGGTTGTTTTTCCATAGTCCCTTAAGGCATACACCACCACCTGTTTATCCATCACAAAATAACGGTACATATCTCCAAATAAGCTGGTTTTGAAAATTAGCACCAGATAGAGCCCCAGTGTCATGAAGACAATGGTCAACGAGGAATAATTAAACATCGCTGTCAAATTCATCTTTTCGCTCACCGTTACCAAAATAATGACAAAAAAGAAAAATGAATTAAAATAAACCGGTTTCCCAAGAGGAACATTATGCAACATGCTGTTTATCAGCCCAACGGATAATTGATAAAAGGGCATAAAAAAAGCGATAAAGAGCAGGATAAACCATAAGTATTTGGGAAGGATAAGTTTTTTCGAATAATTTCCCAAAAGCCAGATGAGGAAAACCAAAGCAAACAGCACATATTTCACATGGAAGATAAGGTTTGTGGGGTCAACCATGACATCCACAAACAGCGATATCATTGAAATATTCAGAAAGAGGGGATATTTCTCTTTAAACCAATGGAAAATATTGTCTGTCATTTATTGAAATAAAGGTTGAATATTGATAACCATGTCCAAGCGGGATGTCCCTCCCCTCCGTCCATATTATCCTCCCAATGTTTAATTCTGATCTCGCCTCAGGCGAGAGTGAGAATCTAATGAAGCGATGTATTTCCTGCTTGTATATACCAAGACTCCCACGCCGCTCTATCGCACCGGCTCACCAAAAGCGACTCGGAGATGAACGGGGATAAGAGATTCTTCACTCACCTCCCGCAAGGCCTTCTGTACCAAAGCTAAATAAGGTTACGCAGGCTTGAACCATTAGGGCTATTCAGGAAATAAAATTGATTAGACGCTCTACGTTATTTCCGGCCATGTATATATTTTGCAGATACTCCTGCCGTTTCTTTTTCATTTCGGCTGTAAAGTCTTTTTTCATAAGTCCGGGCAATACATTCTTCATTTCATCCGGCGTATCGGCCACTACACATAATTTCTCCAGGTTGCTGCCACGCACCATTTTGTTGTTTGCCAGTACAAACCTGCCGTTGTAAAGCGCATTCAGTAATTTCAGCTTTAAGCCGGTTGCCTGATCGGTAAACAAAATATTCACATGGGCATTTTGAATAAGGTCGTTTAGCTGCTGATCGTCCGGACTGGCAATGATTTCTGTCAGCGGATGGGAAGCTGCCATTTTTTTCAACATCACCGGAGGGTCGAGACCTGCTATTTTAAAAGATATTTCCGAATTTTTAAATACTGTATTTAGTAAAGTCTCAACGGCATGGATGTTCTCAGGGATGGACAGGTTTCCGTGATAAAGCACATATTTTCCGCTTCCGGTCAGGCTTGCCACTTTTGTATAAGGATGAAAAGCAGGCAGGTAAACCACAGATTTATACCGGGCAGAGAAATATTGATTATCTGTTTGGGAAATAGTCAGTAAATGGTCGGCTTTGGAAAGTATGTTTTCATATTTTTTCAATTTGGCTGCTTCCCACAAAA
>CAJVXP010000016.1 GCA_913009685.1 uncultured Bacteroidota bacterium | reverse complement strand
CAAGATGCAAGGCATAAATTTTTCTGAATAGCCGTAGCTATTGAGAAAAATTTTAACGATGTCAGATTGTTTATCTCATTTGTTCCCGTAGGGTTTCCAGAGTTTTTCATATACTTCTTCAAATTTTATTGCATTATCCCGATAGTGCATCAAAAATTTTCATCGTCTATAAAAAACTCTGAAAATCTTGATGCGAAGTAATTATTAGAACCCCCCTGAAATAACAAATAACAATCCATAAAAACCAAATAATCACCAATGCATCAAAAATCAATAACCGAAACCGTATGAAGATGAGAATCATAAATGTATGTATCATAAACCTTCTTTACGCTTTGAATTACAGTTATATGTATTTTTATTCATGCTAAAATTTAAATAATTTGACATTGAATATTGAGATTTATTTGTTATTTGCCTCTTTGTTATTTGGGATTTATTGACTTTTTTACTTTACACGGCACCAAGACATCCTGATATACCCGCTATAAACAACATAGACCCTTTATAAAAACTTATTGGGATGGCAGTTACATTACAAATCTGCTCTTCAGCCGCGCAAAGACAGGCTTGTTTAAAAAAGGAAAGGAAGGTAAAAGTCCCGTCTTGCGATTTGAGGTGGCCGGTATGCCCATCAGGTTGATATTCCTTCAAAAACCGTTACCTTCGCAACCAAACCGGAGAGCGAAACTTTCCGGAAAACAAAACAGCCGATAAACAGATGATAGACTACAACCTGCATCAACATAGCACCTTTTCGGATGGCAAAGCCGAGCCCGAAGCTTATGTCAAAAAAGCACTGGAGCTGAAATTCCGGGCCATGGGTTTTACCGAACACTCGCCCTTGCCGTTTCCCACCACTTTTTCGTTAAAACCGGAAAATACCGATGCCTATGTGCGCGAAACCGCACGGTTGAAAGAACAATATCACGGACAGATAACTCTTTACCGGGCTTTGGAATTTGATTTTATTCCCGGATTGTCTGATGATTTTGACTCATGGCGGGATAAGTTACATCTCGATTATGCCATTGGATCGGTACATCTGGTTCGTCCGGAACAGAGCGATGACCTTTGGTTTATCGATGGCCCGGAAAGAGAAAAATATGATGACGGCCTGCGGAAATATTTCGGTAACGATATAAAAAAGGCTGTCAAAACCTACTATTTTCAAATCAACCAAATGATAGAAACCCAGCAGTTTGAGATTGTAGGTCATTTGGATAAAATTAAAATGCATAATGCCGGCCGTTATTTCAGCGAGGACGAGAAATGGTATCGCAGGCTGGTAAACGAGTCGTTAGAGCTTGTCAGGGAAAAAGATTTGGTGATGGAAGTGAATACACGCGGCCTGTATAAAAAACGTTCAGACCGGCTGTTTCCTGATGATGAAACGCTGAAACAAGTCAAAACGATGCAGATACCGGTTTTAATCTCTTCCGATGCACACCTTCCCGAAGAGTTAAATATGCTTATGGACCATGCCGAAGAAAGGCTGGTTGAAATCGGAATAAAAGCAGTAGTATTTTTCCGTGAGGGAAGTTGGGAAGAAGTTCCGCTGGTATAATATTTTTTTTGTAATTTGGACAAAATTTTACCATTATGAAAAAGTTTTTCAAAATTCTTCTTTACATCCTTTTAACCATAGTTATCCTGTTTGTTGGGTTCCTGGCTTATATTTCTATTACCGATTATCGTCCCGCCAAGGTGATTAACCTTATGGGTGAAAGTAACTCAACCATTGAGCCATTGGACAAAGATACCTTTAACTTAATGACCTGGAACATTGGGTATGCAGGTCTTGGCGCGGAGATGGATTTCTTTTATGATGGCGGGACAAAAGTACGCCCATCGAAAAAAATGGTTGAAAAATACCTGAGCGGGATAGAGCATTTCGTTACTTCCCACGATTCAATTGATTTTTGGTTCATTCAGGAAGTGGATGTGCATTCGCATCGCTCGTATGATTTTAATGAGGTAAAGGCAATTTCCAAAGCCAAAAAAGGCAGTCATGCTATCTTTGCTTTCAATTATAAATGTCCTTTTGTTCCCGTCCCCTGGTATGATCCGTTGGGAGCGGTGAAAGGCGGCTTGATGACGTTCACCAATTATCCGTATGATGAAGCAACCCGGTATGCATATCCGCTCATTGCATCCTGGCCAAAAAAGTTGTTTTTGCTGGACCGTTGTTTTATCCTCACACGTTTCCCTTTGGCTAACGGCAAGGATTTGGTGATTATGAACACGCACAATTCGGCTTATATTTACGACAGTCTGCTGCGGATGAAGGAGCTGAATGTTCTGAAGAAAAAAATGTTAGAAGAGTATGCAAAAGGAAATTATGTTATTGCCGGCGGCGACTGGAACGCTAACCCGCCCGACTTCAAGCCGGAGGGGAAATTTGATGGTAACCGTTTTGTTTCCACAAAGGTACAAATGAGCGATAAGACTTTTTCCTCAACATGGAAATGGGCTTATGACCCCACGGCGCCTTCAAATCGCCAGAATTACAAATCGTTTGTCAGAGGCGAGAATGGCACAACCACCATCGATTATTTTATTCTTTCTCCGAATGTTAAGCTGCTGAGGGTAAAAACCATCGATTTAAACTTTGCTGACAGCGACCATAATCCGGTGTATATGAAAGTGGTGCTGAAACAATAGTGTGGCTGGCAGAAGAGGTGTTGCGTCCGGATTTTTGGCTTTGTGCTTAATTTGAATTTCACGAGACTACACACACATTAAAAGACAACAGAATGTTACTCAAACAAATCGACAGAGAACGTGTTTTTGTAACTGTCTGTAAAATAATGCGCTGAAAATATTTTGAAAAATAAATGAGTGCCTGTTTTACATCGGTTTTTGTATTATTTTTGCACCGCAATTTTCAATCATTCAACACATCATGCAGGAGCCATTAGTTAAAATTTTTTCCGGTCGGCAAAGCCGTTACCTTGCGGAAAAGATAGCCGAAGCTTACAAAACCCAAATGGGGAAATCGGAAGTCATCAACTTTTCCGATGGCGAATTTCAAACCTCTTTCGAGGAGAATATTCGCGGTCGGGATGTTTTTATTGTCCAGTCAACTTTTCCGCCGGCCGATAATATTATGGAATTGCTTATGATGATTGATGCTGCCAAAAGAGCTTCTGCCAGGAAAATTGTGGCGGTAATTCCCTATTTCGGTTATGCCCGTCAGGACAGAAAAGACAAACCCCGGGTTTCTATTGGCTCAAAACTGATCACCAATCTGTTAACCACGACCGGCATCGACAGGCTGATAACCATTGATTTGCATGCCGACCAGATTCAGGGGTTTTTTGATATTCCGGTGGATCATTTATATGCATCGGTTATTTTTTATCCTTATTTGAAAAGCCTGAATTTACCCAATCTGATGATGGCTTCGCCCGACACGGGAGGAACACGCCGGGCTGCTTCATACGCCAAAGGGCTGAACACCGGCTTTGCCATTTGCTATAAACAGCGTACCCAACCCAATGTGGTTGAAAACATGCAGCTCATCGGGGATGTTGAAGGAAAAGATGTGGTTTTAGTAGATGATATCATTGATACTGCCGGAACCATAACCAAGGCTGGTAAATTAATTATGGAAAAAGGCGCCAACAGTGTACGTGCCATAGCCACACATGCCATTTTTTCTGGAAATGCCAAACAGCTGCTTGCCGATTCGCCCTTTACCGAAATTATTGTTACAGACACCATTCCTGAAAAAGAAGGTTTCGATAAGGTAAAAGTGCTTACAACAGCTACTCTTTTTGCCGAAGTTATTAAACGTGTTGAAAATTACGAATCTATTAGCTCCCTGTTTAATCTGGGGAGTGGTGTTAAATAAATAATTAAATTTTATATCATGAAAACAGTATCATTGAGCGGTTCTCTCCGTGAGAACGTAGGGAAAAAAGATGCTAAAAAGCAAAGAAAAGAGGGAAGAGTCCCCTGTGTAATCTATGGTGGTAAAGAGCAGAAACATTTTAGCTTAGACCAGAAAGATTTTAAGAAAATCATCTTTACCCCGGAAATATTTATTATTAAAATTGAGTTGGATGGGAAGACCTTCGAAACGATTTTGCAGGATATTCAATACCATCCGGTAACCGATATCGTTTTACATGCCGATTTCCTGGAACTTGTTCCCGGAAAAGCTGTTACACTTGCTATTCCTGTTCAATTGGAAGGAACAGCCCCCGGCGTTATCAAAGGGGGAAGATTACAGCTTAAATTACGCAAACTCCGGATGAAAGGTTTGGTAGAAGACATGCCCGAACATGTTGTCCTCGACATCTCCGGTCTGGATATTGGAAATGCCATAAAGGTGAAAGAAGTCCCCGGTGAGAAGCTTCAATTCCTTGATCCCGCCAACGCTGTTGTGGTGAGCGTGAAAGCTGCCCGTGGTGTTTCTGAAGAAGAACTTGCCGCCGAAGGTGAAGGAGGTGAAGAAGGAGAAACCGAAGCCGCTTCCGAAGAATAATAATTTGAAAATTTTTTCATAAAGGGATAAGGCGTAAACTTTATCCCTTTATTTTTGTCCGGATAAGGCAAATAATCAGCTAAATGAAATATCTAATTGCATGTCTCGGTAATATCGGTGCAGAGTATGCCAATACCCGTCACAACATTGGTTTTGTGGTGGCGGATGCCCTTGCCGGAGACCTCAAAGGTAAATTTGAGACCGAACGTCTTGCATCTGTTGCCCGGATTAAGTTTAAGGGGCGTACCCTGGTTGTTATCAAACCCACTACCTATATGAATCTCAGTGGTAAAGCAGTAAAATACTGGCTTACAAAAGAAAAAATCCCGCTGAACAAACTTCTCGTGGTGCTTGACGACATAGCTCTGTCATTGGGAACGTTACGTTTGAAAAAACAGGGCGGCGATGCAGGTCATAATGGTCTTACCGATATTATTGAAAAACTTGGTACCAATGTTTTTCCGCGTCTTCGCGTGGGTATTGGAAATGATTTTCCCAAAGGTTACCAGGTTGATTATGTGTTAGGACAGTGGTCGCACAGCGAAACCGACCTGCTTATACCGCGGGTGGAAAAGGCGGTTGAGATAATTAAAAGTTTTACAACACTGGGTACCGATCGTACTATGAATCTCTACAACAACAAATAAAAAACGCCGTTCCGGAAAGAACAGCGTTATACCATTAATTGTTTGCCTGCCTGTCCTCAAACCAGGCACTTATTTTTGCGTTTCTTTCACGCGCATGTCGCCGAGCAAAACATCCCAAAAACCAACGAGACGTCCGCCGATTTGCGTTTCTTTCCGTTTTACGTAAACAGTAATGTCTTTTTTAGTGGTATCCTGATAAACAAGACGACCCTCTTTATTATAGCCTTTAAACTTCTGAAATACGGTGATAACGCCCACATAAGTCCCATCCGGCTGACGTTGCAGGTCGCTTACATAATCAATTTTATACCATTGAATTTCGACTTTGCTGTAATTAAGGCGCATAAGTCTCTCAAAATATTTACGGACACCGTAGTAGGCAATCTGAGGTCTGAGTAATGAGGAAACGCCAATTTCGGAACCCTGCATAAAAAGCTCTTCGGCCCGGTCGATAACACGGTTGGCTTCGCTCCAGGGGGTATCTTTACTTCCGATGATGGTGATATATTTACTCAGGTCGCGGACTTTCTCCAGCGCCAGGCTGTCCACGGCTTGTTTTCTCTGAGGGTTAAGCGGTTCTTGTGCCGCTGCCGGTAATACCATTAGTATTCCTAACAGAAAAAGGATAGAATAAGTTATATTTTTCATTGCGCTTATTTTTTAATGAGTTCTAATTCTGTAATTTTTCCTTCGGTATTCCTTTTAACAGATTCAACAGCGAAGTTATAGGACTTTATATCTTTCAGGTAATTCAAAAAACGGAATGCCGTGGTGGGACGGTCATAGTCGTTTACGCCATCTACCTGATCGATAATAATCAATACCGGAACATCCGGAGTAGCAAAAAAATTGAGCGCCAGGCTAATCTCTTTGTCAGCCTCATCGTAAGAACCAGCATGGGCAATCCCGGCAAATCTTTCATTGATGACGTTAAACTTTGCCAGTTCAGCCTGCTTTTTCGCTGCTTCCTCTTTTCTTAGTCGTTCCTCTTCTGCTTTTCGTTCGGCTTCGGCCTTTTCGGTGGTTAGTTTGTCTTCAACTTTCACGATTAAGTCTTTTACCTGCTGGTCATCAATGTTGTATGATTTGATGGTATCCAAACGTTTAAACTGTTCGTCCATAGTCCAGTCGGTAGTTCCGTTTAACATTGCAATCAGGTCTTTTTTAGCTTGCTGTACTTTGATGTTATAGGCAGCTTCTGCTTGTTTTTTGGCCAGTTTTTTATTGCTTTGGCAGGAAGAAAGCCCTCCGAAGGTAATCCCGGCAAGCAGGATGAAAACCATAATCCGGGCCAATTTTATCAGATATTTTCTCATATCGTTTTGGTTTAAGTGAGTTTAAAAAATAAGCCACAAAAATATCTAAAAAAAACGAAAAATTCCTGTTAAATAGCTTTAAAATTCCTCATTTTCTTCCCTTTCTTCGCTTGCCTGTTCTTTGGAAATTGCTAATTTAGCCCGGTCGTATGGCAGCAAAGGAAGAACAATATTATAAAAAGCGTGTTAACACTGCGTATTTTACATCACTCATAAGCATTACGCTTGTGTTGTTTACTCTGGGATTTTTAGGTCTGCTGATTGTTCATGCCAAAACATTGTCCAATTACATAAAGGAAAATATTGGTTTTGAAATCATTATAAAACCAGGGGTAAAAGAAGCCGAGGTAATTCGTTTACAAAAGCATCTCGACACACGCGATTACGTCAAAACCACCGAGTATATTACAAAAAAAGAAGCACTTAACCGGCTGAAAAAAAGCCTCGGAAACAATTTTGTCAATTTTTTCGGGAAAGGGGATAATCCGTTGCTTCCCTCCATAGATGTACGGTTCAATGCTGCCTGGGCCAACAACGACAGTATCTCGAAAATTGAAAAACAGATGTTGGCAAAACCTTTTGTCAAAGAGGTTTATTATCAGAAATCACTGGTGCAGGAGATTGACAGGAACCTGAATAAAATCACACTTGTTTTGTTGGTGTTGAGTGGTGTTTTACTGATGATAGCCATTGCTCTTATGAATAACAGTACCCGACTTACCATTTATTCCAAAAGATTTGTCATAAAGAGTATGCAGTTGGTTGGGGCTACCCGTGGATTTATTCGTCGTCCGTTTGTATGGAAAGGCATGTTGCAGGGGGTGTACAGTGCGTTCATTGCTTTGGCGCTGTTGACAGCCGTATTGGTTGTTGTACGAGAAAATCTTCCCGAACTAACGGTCATCGAAAGCTTCCGACTCATTGGCGTGGTTTATATTTTTGTGATTCTGCTCGGCATGGCGGTAACCGGATTTTCCACTTTCTTTGCCGTGAACCGCTATCTTGACATGAATAAACATAAGCTGTATTTCTAATTTATCCTGATAATTATCCTGTTTCATGAACTTTGCATTGTACACATGGACCTCGGATTTGGCAGGTTTACTTTTCCCGAAAAGTTGCCTGTTATGCGGCAAGACATTACACCAACAAGAAGAAACTTTGTGTACTACCTGTTTTTACAAACTGGCGCGTACCAATTTTCAGAGAGAAGCTGAAAATCCTATCATAGAGATCTTCAGCGGACGTCTTCCGCTTGTCTCGGCCACCACTTTTTTGTTTTTCAGCAAAGGCGGAGGAACCCAGCAACTGATTCATAAACTGAAATACAAAGGCAAAAAGGAGATTGGTGTTTATCTCGGAAAATTGTTTGGCAACCAATTAAACGACAGCGAACTGTTTAACATGATTGATACAATTATTCCGGTTCCGCTGCATCCCAAAAAAGAGCATAAAAGAGGATATAATCAAAGCCTGATGATTGTTGAAGGGATGGCAAAGAGTATGAAAGCCCGGGTTTTCCCTGATGTTCTTTACAGGAAGATTTACACCTCTTCGCAGACCAAAAAATCGCGTTATGAACGCTGGCAAAATGTAAAAGATACTTTTGAGATTAAAAAAGGACAACGCCTCGAAGGCAAACATGTGCTTTTGGTGGATGATGTCATTACCACCGGGGCTACACTGGAGGCCTGTGGGAATAAACTATTGGAAATTCCCGGTATCAAACTTAGCATTGCTTCTCTTGCTTATGCTCAGGGGTAAAGGGCATGAGTCGCTGCCCTGCACTATTGGCGTATCTTATCTCGCATATAGTCGAGGGTAGAGGGAATGGTGTCCTGTGGCCGACCCAGTTTTATCATCTTACGATTGTACATTTTCCGGTTGTGAAGAAGTCTTCGTTGGATAACCGCTTTTTTGTTGAGAAGATTGTACAACGACTGTATCGGGCTGAACAGCTCAAAACTTCCTTGCCGTGCCTTATACAAAAGCGGCCGTTTATTCAAATCTTCAGAAATATCATAACTGCTCTGAGCCGGCTTCATGTGGATAAGCATCTGCTTAAATGTTTCGTAATCCCAAAAAGCATGGATAACAATTTCATGAATTAAAATCGTATCGAGAGTCATATAAAAAGTAATGGGCTGTTTCATTTGTAATATACTGTCGGTGATGGGAATAATGCGTGTGATATAGCCCAGTGAGGAGAACATAATGGAGTCGTTTCGTGCCACCGTAATATAAAACCGGCCGTTGGTATCGCTAAAACTGCCGAGATAGTTGTCGCGGCTGAAAATTTGTGCATCGGGAATAGTGTGCAGGCTGTCTGAACTCATCAGGATACCCAAAATGCCAACGTCATCGGTGTTTTTCGTCTGGGCATATAGTCTGCTTTGTATGATAAAAACCAGAAAAAGAAAAAAAACAAACCGAAAGAATTTTAAATACAATGTAATATTTACTATTTTAGTCAAAAATTATTTCTTAAAATGTTTTGAAATACGAAGATAAGATATAAATTAGCAACTTGTTAATGGGGAAAGAAATCATTTCATAATAATTCTTAAATGAAAATTTGTTTGTTCTAACAGACCTGTCCGTGAGAAAACACAACATTAATATATAAAACTAACCATGAAAAAATTTACTACGAAAAGCATCCTCATCTCTTTTTTGGTGCTGTTGTTTACACTGAGTGTTACAGCACAGGAAACCGGAAAAAAGAAAAAACCAGAAAAACGGAAAACCACTAAAACAGAAAAGGTTAAAAAAGGCTGGAACCTTGGCGCCTTGCCGGTAGTTTCGTTTGACAGCGATTTGGGTTTTCAGTACGGCGCCCTTATGAATCTGTATGATTACGGTGATGGGAGCATATATCCTAATTTTGAGCAGTCGTTGTATGCAGAGATTAGCCACTTTACCAAAGGAAGTGGTATTTTCAGGGTTAATTATGATACCCGGAAGCTTATTAAGGGAATCCGTGTGTATGCAGACGTGAGTTTTATGCCCGATCAGATTTATTCCTTTTATGGCTTTAACGGCTATGATGCCATTTACAACTCTTCATGGGTTGATGATAAAAGTCCCATGTATAAAACAAAAGTTTTTTATCGTTATAAAAGGAAATTTTTTCGTGCAAAAGTTGATTTTCGGGGCGATTTCAGTAACAATAAACTGCACTGGGTTGCCGGTGTAGGCTTGTATAGTATCAATGTTAAACCCGTTGATATAGCTCATTTAAATAAGGGGAGAAAAGCATCTGATCTGCTTCCTGATACCGCAGGGATTTATGACCACTATGTGAAATGGGGTATTATTCCTCAAAGCGAAAAAAACGGAGGCACCTTCACCATTTTCAAAGCCGGGTTTGAGTATGACAGCCGCGACAACGAAGCAAACCCTAATAAGGGAATCTGGTTTGAAACGGTACTGGCGGGAGCCCCCGGGTTTACTTCCAACATGAAATCGGGTTTTTTGAAACTTTCTATTACACAACGCCAGTATATTACGCTGGTGAAAAACACACTTACATTTGATTACCGTCTTGGTGCACAATTTACCCTCTCCGGTCATACCCCTTTTTATGTGGCCCCCCTTATATTTTACGCCCACTCAACCGCAGCTTATAATGAAGGCCTTGGCGGCAGTAAAACATTGCGGGGAGTCCTCCGTAACCGGGTTGTAGGCGACGGAATTGCTTATGGCAACATAGAGCTCCGGTGGAAATTTGTAAGGTTTAGTGTGGCTAATCAAAACTTCTACCTTGCAGTGAACATGTTTTTAGATAGCGGGATGGTTATTCAAAAAACAAACGTTGATACTTCTAATGTACCGGCGGCAGTAAAGGATAACTATTTTAAATCAGGAGCGGAAAAATTACACAGCGATGCAGGCCTTGGTATAAAGATTGCTATGAATCAGAACTTTATTGTATCCGTTGATTACGGGAAAGCCTTAAATGCACAGGACGGAACCCATGGTATCTATATAGGACTGGGTTACCTGTTTTAACACTATCCGGCAGAAAGCTTAAAGCTTTTCAAAAGCATTACTAATATTTTTGGCAAGCTCCTCAAATTCAGCTTCGCTAAGCTTGAGTTTGGGGAGTTTGAAGTCAATATCATACAGACCATCTAACGGGATGAGATGAATGTGGGCATGAGGCACTTCCAGACCGATGACGGCGATGCCGATGCGTTTGCAGGGAACAACGGTTTCAATGGCTTTGCCCACTTTTTTGGCAAAAGCAAACAGCCCTTTGTATAACGCGTCATCCAAATCGAAAATGTAATCTGCTTCCTTTTTCGGGATGACCAACGCATGCCCCTTTTTCAGCGGGAAAATATCCAGAAAGGCGTAATAATCTTCCGTTTCAGCTATCTTGTAGGAGGGCAGCTCTCCGTTGACTATTTTTGTGAAAATACTTGCCATGGCATTAAGTTTTGTTTTCACAAAATTACAAATATCAGGATAACGCGAAAAGGGTAGCAGAAAAAACTCATTAGCAATTACACTTGCGCGCATTTGCAATGCAAGCCCTGATTATGCCATTACCGCGAAATCTCCACAATCTCAAACTGAATATTCCCGGCAGGGACGGCAATTTCTACTTTCTCGCCTATCGATTTACCGAGCAAACCCTTAGCAATAGGAGAGTTAACAGATAGTTTCCCGCTTCTCAAATCGGCTTCTTTTTCGGGCACCAGAATATAACGCATGGTAGCGCCGTTTTTAAGATTTTTGATTTTTACGTTAGATAAAATAAGCACTTTAGAGCTGTCCATTTTTGATTCGTCGATGATGCGGGCGTTGCCGATAATATCCTGAAGTTTCGAAATTTTTAGTTCCAGCAATCCCTGTGCGTCTTTGGCGGCATCGTATTCGGCATTTTCCGAAAGGTCACCTTTGTCGCGTGCTTCGGCAATAGCTTCGGATATTTTTCTGCGCTCTACCCGTGTGAGATGATCCAGCTCATCACGTAATTTTTGCAGTCCTTCTTTTGTATAATATTTTGCCTCTGCCATGGTGTAATAATTTTAGTTTCAACCATTAAAAACATAAAAGACCCCAAACCAATGAAGGGGCCTTTTTCCGGTGCAAAGATATTAATAATACAAATAGATTTCAAAATGCACTGAAAAAGATGAATAATGCTGGTTCAGAGCTAAGCAGACAGGTTATTTCGTTACAATCCCTTAGCGCCTTGCCAAAGCCGGTTATTCGTAGGGCCTGCGTAAGATTTCCGAATAAATGATCGCTTTTTTTATGTTAATTTTCCGGACTTTAGGTCGCGAAGAGGTTTCTGACGTCTCTTCACCAACGGTTGTGGTGTGAACACCTTCTTCAAAAACAACAGGCTTTTCCGGTTCGGCAATGGTTTTTTCCGGAACCTCTTCCTCCCGGCTTTCGGGAATATCTTCAGTGATATCCTTTTCTGAGAGAAAAGTTCCCATGATACTTTCAAGTCCGGAAGAGGTGGATGACGAAGAATTTTCCTCTGTCTTTCCTGCTCTGGCAGTTTTCTCTTTCCCCTTGTAAATGGCATAGGCTATCCACAGGATTCCAAACAAAATATAAACCCAACTGTCTGTACCTGCATAAAACATCATGATTCTTTTTTTGAAAAAAGTAAAATTACTTAAAATAAGGAAACAAAAGAAGATAAAGCACAACAAATCGAAAATAACGGATTATTTCCGGGTTGCTTCGTTTAATTGTTTCAGTCCCACCACTTCTAACACAGTATAAAAAACATAGTAAACAAAGAATGTAATGATAAAAGAAACGGCATCTGTTTTGTTCAGATGGGCATACGCCAGAATAAACAGTGAGAAAATCACCAGTTTCAGGAAATTGATAATCATATAAGTATTAGCAAAGCGGCTGATTTTCTTCTCCATACTTTTGGCTGTGATGGAAAATGCTGCCCAGGAAAAAAGAAACAGGAAGATCAGGGCATAAGGATAGGACGCTGTTACGTGTATTCCGGAAAAAAGCCGGGCAAATGCCATGGTGAGCAGCCCGAGTATCAGTGTGAGGATCACCAGCCGGAGCGTAAATTGAGAAATTGATTTTTTCATAGGTTTTATTGGTGTTTAAAAAATTCGCGTATTCCGTAAAGAATGGATAGTACAATAGCTACAAGGGTCAGGACGACAGTAAAGACCGGGAAATGCCACTGTAGCCATTTATCGATCTCTCTTCCACCAAAGGCTCCGACAAACACAATAATAGCCATCTGCAAGCCCAGGGCAGAATAAACGGCATAAAATTTCAGCTGATTTTTTTTATTATCCTTTTTTTCCTTCATTTTTGATTTTGCCCGTTTCCATGCCGGCCATTTTACAGTTTCCGGTAAACCGGGCTCCAATTTCGATAGAAATTTTTGACGTGGTTACATCTCCTGTAAAAACAGCCGTTGCTTTGAATACGGTTAATTCTTTAACCTCCATGGTGGCATTTACTTTTCCGGAGATGTCGGTGTTTTTGCAGTGAATTTCTCCATCCACAACGCCATCTTTTCCAATAACAACTTTTCCTTTTGCCTTTATTTTGCCTGAAAGAGAACCATCAATACGCACATCGCCATCCGATTCTATCTCGCCCGTTACTTTGGTACCGAAGGAAACAATGTTCGGAACCTGCGATTCACCGTTACCATTAGAATATTTTTTCATCTGTTTATTATTTATAGTATTCGTCAAAAAACTGTTGGTAAATCTTCACATTTTTCTCTTTGTAAAATAAAGGATAATTTTTATTCGAAATGACAAATAAATGATAATTTCGTTTTTGAATGCCTGAAAAAACATAAGGATCTTTGGATAGAACCTTATAATACGCCATGGCATCTCGTTGGCTTATAAATTGTTTTACAAGCAGCAGATTGTAATTGTTATTCAATATCAGGCTGCTAATTTGTAATGGTTGTTGCCTGAAATATTTCACGTTAAAGTCGGAAAGACGCGTTTCCAAAGCACGAGTGTTAACAATTCGCCGGTTGGTTACCAGCAAAATAAATTGCGGGGCATTGCTATTGTAAACAAAAGAGCCGATGTTTTTTTGCCGGTTTTGGGCAGCTAGTAATGCCTGCCGTTCCTTTTCGCTGATGCCGATGCCATATTCCATTTGCAGCATCCTGACAATAGCCTTCGATCGTACTGCCAGCGGATGGCGGGGGTATTTTGAGATAAGCTGTTGCAAAGCCTGGTATAGCGTATCCGGAACCTCCACTTTTCCCAGCGAAAGAGCCCGCAGATACATAAACTGCGGTACGACTGCCGTATCGTTGGGATATTTCTTCAGCGCCCGGTTGGCATAAGTTATCACCCTGTAATACTGCTCGTGCCCGAATGCCTGATAAGTACGGCTGTAAAGTTTTTCTGCTTCTTTGTGCTTGTTTTCCAGGTTCTTGTAATAATCGGGGTCGTTCAAAACTTTGGCATAAAGACTTCCCGGATAACGCTCCAGGATGAGGCTTTTGTAATGCATGGATTTGCCGGTTTTCCCCAACCCGGCATAAATTTTATACAAATAATACCAGTTTTGCAGCCGGTATTGGTTATCAGGATATTTTGCCTGCAACGCCAAATAGGTTTTCAGGGCGTCTGTGGTATCATTTAGTTCCTCAAGATACAAAAAGCCCAGCTTGTTGTAGTTATCTACAATAAGAGAGTCGGATTGCTGAAAATCTCTTGCCGTTTTGAGAAGTCCTTTCAGATAATAAGCCCTTGTTTCGGGACCCGTGAGTTTGGGCTTGCCGGTTTTGGCATTGGATGTGCCCGTTCTCGTACCGGCCTCGTTTTCAACCGTGATGCCGGCATTGGCCATGGTGGTGTGTTTGTCGCTCAAAAACCAAAGGTCTTCTAACCTTCGCTGCCCCCAGCGTCTCCTGAATTCGTTAAAACCCCGCGACAAAGCAGCACTATTATAAAAATACCACCCTCCCGGGGCCGGCGTGCTGCCAGGGGGAATACTGCTGTCGCCAATGCTTCCCGTAAACTCTCCGGAAGCCAAATTCTCCGCCCTGATTTCCGCAGCTTTTTTCTTCGCTGCCAGCACTGTTTTGTAGGCGGCTATTTTTTTATCAATAAGGGCATACAGCCGGGTTGTGTCCATCCGGGCAAGCTGTTGCAGACTATCCTGTGTGCGAATGGATTGCAGGTTTTGCACTAATTGCGAAAGCACCAGCGACTTGTTTTTGATTTGTGCGTAATCCGGATAGTCTTTCGGAAGAAACAAAACTGCCGTATCGTAATAAGCCTGTGCCGGAACATAATTGCTGTGTTGGAAGTAATCTTCGGCAAGTTTCAGCGATGCTGTTGACTTTTGGTAATCGTTATCCTTGCTGTTGCTGACAGAAAGCCTGAGATAATGGACCATGAGGCTGTCATTTTTATTCTTTTCGGCCACCTCGGCCAGAGCATAATAAATTTGGTCACGATAAATCTCGTATTGGTTTTTTCGGGCCATTTTCTTCAGCGTTTTCACAATGTTTTTACCGTTGCCACTGGCAGCATCATAACATCTGGCAAGATTTAACCGTGCTTCAAAATCCATTTGAAACGGCGGATTGCGTTTCAGAACTTTGGTAAAATAAATACCTGCCTGTTGCAGGTCGCCTTCTTTTCTGTTTATTTGTCCCAGAATAAAATAAACGCGGCTCAGCAGGTCCTTGTTGCGGGTAACGTCAATGCTTTTTTCAAGATAAGGATATGCCGCCGACGGATTACCCTCAGCAAGATACAGGTCGGCATACACCACCGGTAACGTATTCTTTACCTCATAGGGAAAACCTTTTTCATTTTGTTCACTGCTGAGCAGGCTCAGGGCAGCCTCCGCTTTTCCGTAATCGCCCATTTCAATGTAAGTTTTTGCCAGCCACAAAGTTCCGCGGTAATGAATGGGCAGGTAGTTGTACTTTTTCTGCACAAAATCAAAAACCCTCCGTGCACCCGTAAAATCGTGTTTGTAAAAAAATGCCTGCCCCATCATAAGATAGCTCTCTGTTACCCATTTCACTTTTTCTTTCCTGCCGAAAACCATGGAATGGTTTTGAATGGTCATGGCTGCCTTTTTGATGGTCATTTCCATCCGCGAAGCCATCTGCCGGGCCGTTTTTTTATTCCCGTAGTTGTAAACCCGCAAAATTTTGCCATAGTTGTCTTTGACATTATTCCGCAGATAATCAGCACCGGCCATTAAATTCTGTTTCCCGTTCCAATAGACATTATAATGACTCGTAAGATTATGGTAGGCACGTGCCATAATCGTATTTCTTCTGGTCGAACAGGACGAAAAACTCATCCCGATGCCAAACAAAAGCAGTGCGAAAAGAATGCTATTGGCTTTGTTAATCTTCAATGTGGCGATTTCCTTAAATAACTGAAATTCTTACAAAATATTTTTACGCCTCGCAAAATTAATGATTTATCTTTATTCGTCATTCATCATTCGACATTCATCATTCGACATTCGACATTCCCGCGGTTATTTTTACCTTTGCGCAGATATTTAATTGATATGGAAACAACTCCGCAAAAAGAAAAATGGTACCGGAAACTTCGGAACAAATACCGGTTGGTGCTTTTCAACGAAACAACTTTCGAAGAACGCATTAGCTTCCGGCTAAGCCGCATACAGGTGTTTATCTTTCTGCTGAGCATGGCCATTACATTTGTTGCACTTACCTTTTTCGTAATTGCTTACACCCCGCTGAAAGAATATATCCCCGGATATCCCGATGTTCAGCAAAAAGATGATCTTTATCATCTGAACAAAATAGCCGACTCGCTGATGACTGATGCACAACAAAAAAACCTTTATATCCAAAATATAAAAAGAATTATTGAAAACAAAGAAATTATTGAAACACCACCCGAACTGGTGGAGCAGCCTATTAATTACGACACCATCACCGACCGTAAATCTCCACAGGATAGTATGTTAAGGGTTTCTTTTGAAAATCAGACAAAATTTAATCTCTTCCCTCGTAATGAAATTATGCCGGAAATGGGGAATGCCCAAATCTACAGCCAGAATTTCTTCAAACCGCTCAACGGCATCATTACTGCCAAATTTGCCCCGTTAGAAAAACATTACGGCATCGACATTGTCGCTCCGCACAACGACGCTGTCAAATCGGTACTGGACGGGACCGTAATAATGGCTGCCTGGACGCTGGAAACGGGTTATGTCATTGCGGTTCAGCATGCCGGAAATCTTATTTCGGTTTACAAGCACAACGCTGTTTTGCTGAAACAGGAGGGTGATTTTGTGAAAGCAGGCGAACCTATTGCCATCGCAGGAAACTCCGGCGAAATATCCACCGGTCCGCATTTGCATTTTGAGCTTTGGTATAACGGCAATCCGGTGAACCCAACAAGTTACATTAATTTTAACTGAGAAAAGGACAGCTGTTTTATGATAAAAAAAATAGCCATAATGGGGTCAACCGGTTCCATCGGCCTTCAAACGCTGGAAGTGATAGCAGCACAAAAAGAGCATTTCCGGGTAGAGGTTCTGACAGCTAACCAAAATACCTCGTTGCTGATACAACAGGCAAAAAAATTTCATCCCAACGTGGTGGTTATTGGCGATGAAAACCGTTATGCCGAGGTTGCCAATGCCCTGCAGGATGAGGGCATAAAAGTATATGCCGGCACAGCGGCTGTTGCTCAGGTAACCGAAATGGACAGCATCGACCTCGTGGTGATGGCGATTCTTGGTTTTGAAGCGTTGAAGCCTGTTCTTGCGGCACTGAAAAATAAGAAACCGATAGCCATTGCCAACAAAGAGGCGCTCGTGGTGGCCGGTGATTTGATTATGCAGGCCGCCACCAAAAACCGGGTTCCTGTCATTCCTGTTGATTCGGAGCATTCGGCTGTTTTTCAGTGCCTTATGGGGGAGTTCGACAACCCCGTGGAAAAAGTGGTGCTGACCGCTTCGGGCGGGCCGTTTTTAGAACGGAAGCGCGAGACTTTATCGGAAATTACTCCTGAAGAAGCGCTTCGTCATCCCACCTGGAAAATGGGGGACAAGACCACCATCGATTCGGCCACACTTATGAACAAAGGTCTTGAAGCTATCGAAGCCCGGTGGCTTTTTGGCCTGGAAGCTTCACAGATAGAGATACTTATTCACCCACAGTCGGTTATTCACTCGCTGGTTTATTTTGCCGATGGTTCGGTGAAAGCCCTCCTGGCTGCTACCGACATGCACATTCCCATCCAGTTTGCCATGAGCTATCCCCTGCGGCTTGAGAACAATTATCAGCGGCTCGACCTTGCTGCCATAGGAGGCCTCTCCTTCGGGAAACCTGATATAAAAAAATTTCGTAACCTTGCACTCGCTTTTGAAGCATTGGAAAAAGGCGGAAATATGCCTTGTATCCTAAACGCAGCCAACGAAATAGCTGTGGAGGCTTTTCTTCAAAAACAGATTGGTTTTTTACAAATTTCGTCGTTGATTGAAAAATGTATGGAAACCTTTCCTTTTGTCCGGCAGCCTGATTTGGAAGATTATGTTGAAACCGACAGACTTTGCAGAATAAAAGCGAAAGAATTTATAAAAAACAGTTGAAAAAAATATGGTTATTTTAATAAAAGTGTTGCAGTTGTTGCTGAGTTTGTCCATTCTGGTGATTATCCACGAATTTGGTCATTTTGCAGCTGCTAAGATATTCAAAACCAAAGTAGAGAAATTCTATCTCTTTTTTAACCCCTGGTTTTCCATTTTCAAATTTAATTACAAGGGAACCGAGTACGGCATGGGATGGCTGCCGTTGGGCGGTTATGTCAAAATCGCCGGCATGATTGATGAATCCATGGACAAAGAGCAGATGAAAAAACCACCACAACCGTGGGAGTTTCGTTCAAAACCTGCCTGGCAGCGGTTGATTATCATGCTCGGTGGCGTTACCATGAACGTGGTGCTGGCAATAGTGATTTACATCGGTCTGCTGGCTTATTTCGGAGAAGAGTATCTGCCGACACAGCAGGTGAACAGGTATGGCGTAGTAGCCGACAGCCTTGCTCAGAGTATGGGTTTCCGCAACGGTGATAAAATTCTGAGCATCGGAGGGAAACAGGTTAAAAATTTTCAGAAAATTCACATCGAAATTGTGTTGAATGAAGCACAAACGGCTACTGTGCTGCGCAATGGCCAAAAGGTAATCATTCATTTCCCGGATGGGAGCCTGAGTAAACTTATCAAACAAAAGACCCCTTATTTTCTCTCGCCACGTATTCCGTTTGTTGCCGGAAAGTTTGCTAAAAATTCTGCGGCCGAAAAAGCCGGCCTGCGTGTGGGCGATACTATTCTGGGTATTAACGGGAAGTATCTGCTCTACTTTAGCGCTTTCCGTGAGGCAGTACAAAAACATAAAAATCAGGAAATTACTCTTATTGCCAAAAGGGAAAACGATACACTGAGGTTGCCCGTTCTACTTGGTAGCGATGGGCTTATCGGCGTTTATCCGCAATCCAACCTCAATAAGTTTTTCCACCTGAACCAAAAGAAGTACACTTTTTTCCAGGCTATTCCTGCCGGTTTTGTACGTACCTGGTCAGGCATTGGTAATTATCTGAAACAGCTTAGACTGATTTTTTCGCCCAAAGTGAAAGCTTATGAAAATGTAGGCGGATTTATTGCCATTGGTAATATTTTCCCGGCAGTGTGGCACTGGGAAAGTTTCTGGCGGCTGACGGCTTTTCTTTCGATTATGCTGGCTATTTTGAACATTTTGCCCATTCCTGCACTGGACGGCGGCCATGTGCTGTTTCTGCTTTACGAAATTATTGCCCGCCGTAAACCCAGCGATAAGTTTTTGGAGAATGCCCAGATTGTGGGGATGGTCATTCTTTTCACCCTGCTGATTCTCGCCAACGGAAACGACATTCTGAAACTTTTTAATCATTAAAAATATGTGGACGCTTAATGTTGTCGGATGGAAACAATTGAAAATCAAACATTTGGTTTTTGATTACAATGGTACGCTGTCTGTTGATGGGAAGTTGCTCCCCGGTATTGCCGGAAAACTTATTCTGCTGGCGGAACAGTTTACATTACATGTGATAACGGCTGATACTTTCGGGCTGGCAGCACAGGAATTGGAAAACCTTCCATGCACGTTAACGATTTTACCGAACGAAAATCAGGCCGAAGCCAAGCGCGAATATGTAAAAAAACTGGGAGCGGAATATACCGCCGCTATTGGCAATGGCCGTAACGACCGGCTGATGCTGGCCGAAGCCGTTTTGGGTATTGTTCTGCTGCAAGCGGAAGGAGCAGCCGTGGCCACCCTTAATAATGCCGATGTGGTGTGCAAACAAGCCACCGATGCGCTTGCCCTTTTTCTTCATCCCAAAAGACTGACGGCTACCCTGCGGGGATAAAGTGATGACGAAGGGATGAGGTTCGGCTTTCAGCCTGCTTTTTCGCACCATTTATGTTGCGCGGTAAAGGCAGGATTTTCATAACAGGTTTCTTTTAGGTTATTTCGTTACAATTCCTTACTACCTTTGCGCGTAAAAGAAATTTTATGACAACAATCTGTGTCTTTTGCGGCTCCAGCATGGGCAACAGCCCCGGTTATCAACAGGCTGCCCGGGCAACTGCCGAATTTTTCGTACAGCATAATATTCGTCTCGTTTATGGCGGGGCAAAAGTGGGGCTTATGAAGATTCTCGCCGATACCCTGCTGGAAAACAACTGTGAGGTGATTGGCGTTATGCCCGGATTGCTTATCGAAAAAGAGGTGGCTCACCATGGCCTTACACGGTTAATACAAGTGGAAAGCATGGCTGAACGCAAACTGAAAATGGCGGAGATGTCCGATGGATTTATTGCGTTGCCAGGAGGCTTCGGCACATTTGATGAATTATCCGAAGTGCTTATTTACAACCAGTTGCGTGTGACGGACAAGCCGGTGGGAATCTTAAATACTGCCGGATATTTTGATAAAATGCTGGAGTTCTTTGACCACTCCGTAAAAGAGGGCTTTGTCCGCGCCGAAC
Organism: uncultured Bacteroidota bacterium; assembly: GCA_913009685.1. Lineage (GTDB taxonomy): Bacteria > Bacteroidota > Bacteroidia > Bacteroidales > F082 > Sulfidibacterium. The sequence goes on along the minus strand of CAJVXP010000016.1, from coordinate 28,852 downwards.
ACCGCAACAACCTGCTCGTTTCCGAAGATATTGAAGAACTTTATCAGCTTATGCAAAAATACAGCCCGGTAACTATTGGGAAATGGTTAGAAGATATCAAAGTGGAAGCCGGACGAAAGAGTGAATAACCCTGCCTGCCGCTGAATAAATTCACCGGCAATTATTGAACCGTCTCTACGAGACTATAACCTGTCCCGCTTTTCTTATCCTTTGCCCCGGTACGGGTCACCTGAAAGTCTAACTTCCGCCTGTGCTACACTATAAATTTACAAGCAACCTATGAGAGTCGTATACCATAAGCCTACCATCCCAATGTCCGCCAGGCGGACGATTCATTAAACAGACAGGGAATTTATTCCCTGTAATGCTTTACTCCCCGTGTTCCGCATTCACTTCAGGCATGGACGCCTGAAGCGGCGAAGCGTGGCCCCTGAAGCTGGTGGGGACACGCCAAATATTAATTGCCTTACAAAGAAACAGTTTCACTTTCTTTTGTTAATTTCGCAGCTTGAAAATATTGAGACCTTTTGGACTGCTGATTATTGATTTTCAAAAAGATAACAAAAGAAAAGATTTTTAGAATATGGCATACAATCATCAGGAAATAGAGAAAAAGTGGCAGCAGTACTGGCGTGAGCACAAGACTTTTAAAGCGGAAAACAATTTTGACCAGCCCAAGTACTATGTGCTTGACATGTTTCCTTATCCTTCGGGAGCCGGCCTGCATGTGGGCCACCCTTTGGGATATATTGCGTCGGATATTTACGCGCGCTACAAAAGACATCATGGCTTTAACGTGCTGCATCCCATGGGTTTCGACGCTTACGGGCTGCCTGCAGAACAGTATGCCATTCAAACGGGAACGCATCCTGAAATAACCACGGAGAAAAATATTAAACGCTACCGCGAGCAACTGGATCAGATTGGTTTTTCATTTGACTGGGACCGCGAGGTACGTACTTCCGATCCGGCTTACTACAAATGGACACAATGGACATTTATTCAGCTTTTTAAATCGTGGTACAATAAGAAAACCGATAAAGCCGAGCCCCTGGCAGACTTGATAAAGCAATTTGAAACGGCTGGCAATACCGGTGTGGAAGCCGCTTGTAATGAGGTGGAAATGTTTACCGCTGCGCAATGGAAACAGATGGATGAAAAGCAGCAGCAGGAGATGCTGATGCATTACCGGCTGGCTTACCTTTCGGAAACCATGGTCAACTGGTGCCCGGCATTGGGAACGGTACTGGCCAACGATGAGGTAAAAGAGGGTTTGTCGGAACGCGGTGGTTACCCGGTGGAGCGCAAATTAATGAAACAATGGTCGTTGCGTATTACTGCTTATGCCCAACGGTTGCTCGATGGACTGAACATGGTGGACTGGCCCGACTCGATGAGAGAGATGCAGCGCAACTGGATAGGCCGGAGCGAAGGCGCTTCGCTGTCGTTTCAGCTGGCCGGGGAAGCCGCTGCTATGGGTGGGATCGAAGTTTTTACCACCCGTCCGGACACGCTGTTTGGGGCTACCTATATGGTGCTGGCTCCGGAACACGAGCTGGTGGAAAAAATTACAATCCCTGAACAAAAAGAGGAGATAGAGGCTTATGTAAAATGGGCCAAAAACCGTTCGGAACGCGAACGCATGACGGAGGTGAAAAAGGTTACCGGAAAATTTACAGGTGCTTATGCCATCAACCCGCTGACGGGAAAAGAGATTCCGGTCTGGGTAGCCGATTACGTGTTGTCGGGATACGGAACAGGAGCCATTATGGCCGTGCCGGCACACGACAGCCGCGACTTTGCCTTTGCCCGCCATTTCGGGCTTCCAATTGTTCAGGTTGTTTGTGCCGAAGGCGAAACTGCGTCAGACCCGGCTGATTGGGAAGAATCGTACGATGCCAAAGAGGGGTTTTTAGTCAACTCTGATTTCTTAAACGGGTTGCCGGTGAAACAAGCTATTCGTGCCGCTATTGACAAGCTGGAAGAAATGGGAATCGGCACTGGAAAAGTTAATTTCCGTCTGCGCGATGCCATTTTCAGCCGCCAGCGATACTGGGGTGAGCCTTTTCCAATCTATTACAAAGACGATATGCCTTATCCGTTGCCGGAAGAAGAGCTTCCGTTGAAGCTTCCCCCGGTGGATAAATATTTGCCCACCGAAACAGGAGAACCGCCACTGGCACGTGCCAAAAACTGGAAGACAAAAGAAGGTTATCCGCTTGAGACCAGCACAATGCCCGGTTTTGCGGGATCCAGTGCCTATTATCTGCGCTACATGGACCCGCACAACGATAATGAATATTTCTCAAAAGAGGCGAACCACTACTGGCGCAATGTGGATTTGTATATCGGCGGTGACGAACATGCTGCCGGCCACCTGATTTATTCACGTTTCTGGAACAAATTTCTGTTCGATTTGGGACTGGCCTGTGAGGACGAGCCGTTCCAAAAACTGATTAACCAGGGAAAAATTCAGGGACGCTCCAGTTTTGTTTATCGCATTCAGGGCACCAACCGGTTTGTCTCCTACAACTTGCGAAAGCAATACAAAATACAGGCATTGCATGTAGATATCAACATGGTGGACAACGATATATTGGATATTGAAGCTTTTAAAAAATGGCTGCCTGAATTTGCCAATGCCGAATTTATTTTGGAAGACGGAAAATATATCTGTGGCCACGAAGTGGAAAAAATGTCCAAATCGAAACACAATGTCCAAAATCCCGATGATCTGATTGAAAAATACGGTGCCGACACGTTACGGCTGTACGAGATGTTTCTTGGCCCCATTGAGCAGGACAAACCCTGGGATACCAAAGGTATTGAAGGTGTTTTCCGTTTCCTGAAAAAGCTATGGCGGCTCTGCTTCTCCGACGATGATAAACTGATCATAACGGATGACAAAGCCGGCGAAGCCGAGCTGAAAGTACTACACAAAACCATCAAAAAAATCCGCAGCGACATTGAACGATTTTCTTTCAACACGGGTGTCAGCGCCTTTATGATCTGTGTGAATGAGCTGACCGACCTGAAATGCCACAAACGTGAAATTCTAAAGCCGTTGGCTGTGTTGCTGGAACCTTACGCACCGCACCTTGCCGAAGAGTTATGGCAAAAGCTGGGGCATGTTGGCAGCATCAGCCGGGTGGACTTCCCGGAATATGATGAGAAATACCTGAAAGAAGAGAGCTTTGCTTATCCGGTATCGTTTAACGGAAAAATGCGCTTTAAATTAGACCTTCCGGTGGATATGCCCAAAGAGGAGATAGAAAAAGCCGTATTGGCTGCCGAAGAGGCACAACGTTGGTTGGATGGCAAAACCGTCCGGAAAATCATTGTGGTGCCCGGACGTATTGTGAATGTGGTGGTGGGGTAACAAAATGCCCAAAGTTTGAAGTATCTTAAAATGCCTAAGGTTTTACGTCATCTTTTGTGAAAAGACAAACGTATTACATCGATTTTTCGTGAAAATCCAAACCTGTTTTGCCTAATTAGCTGATAATCAACATGCGTAATAATAGCATATTACAGGCTTTTGTCGCTGCCTTTATATTTGATAAATGAAAAGGTTATTTCCACTCTTCCCGGATAAAAAACGGAAACCAATTCAACGAAAAATACTATCCCGAAAAGGATTACATGTGACATTTTAAAAAAATGTATATTTACACTTTGAAACGGAAATAGTCAATTCCTGTTTTTTTACTTTAAAGCTTGAAATGATGCACAACACAAAGGAAAAAATACTGGCGGTAGCAACAAAAATTTTTAGCCGCTATGGCTTTTACAAGACCTCAATGGATGAAATTGCCCGGGTATCACACAAAGCCAAAGGCTCTCTTTACTATCATTTTGCCAGTAAGGAAGAGCTGTTTACGGAGGTCGTTTCCCGCGAAATCGAACATATGAAAAAGGAGCTTTCGGTGATTGTTACCAATACAAATTTGGATGCGAAGAAGAAATTAAAAAAATACCTTTTCACCCGGATGGCTGTTCTGCAACAGGCTGCCAACTACCATGAAACACTAAAAGCCGACTTTTTTGAGCATTTTGAATTTATCGACAAGCTGCGTAGCGAAATGGATCACTGGGAGAAAGTTCAGTTGCGGTTTATCATTAACCAGGGCATTGAAGAAGGAGTGTTTGGAAACAGAGAAAAAAGTACCGGAGTGTTGCTCGATGTGTTTATTATGGTTTTGAAAGGGTTGGAGATACCATTCTTCCTTCAGAATAAATATGACGAGCTGCAGCCGCATTTCGATGACTTGCTAAATATTATCATCAAAGGGATGTCTCCGGATTAATCCGGAAAGCCCATAAAAAAAAGCCCGGCATTCACCGGGCTTTTCCATACTCCATACCTTTCCGTTCACTTTTACGAAATCTTAATCTGTTTGGTAAGTTTGGCTTCTTCTTCTTTTTTGGGAAGAACAATGTTCAGGACACCGTTCTTGTAATCTGCTTTAATCTTTTCAATGTCGATAGTCTTAGGCAGGGTGAACGAACGGCTGAAGCTGCTGTACACAAACTCTCTGCGTGTGTAGTTGTCTTCTTTTTCTTTCTTTTCATCTTTGGTTTCCGCAGAAATGGTCAGCTGATAATTGTCCAGGTTGATTTTGAAATCTTCTTTTTTCATTCCCGGAGCAGCCATTTCCAGCACAAATTTGTCATTTTCCTCTTTGATGTTTACAGCAGGAATGTCTCCGCTGTTTTCATCAACGCGACCCAAAAAGTTTCTTTCAATGTTTTCGAGCAGGTCGGTAAATGTCGGATACTGATTAAATTTTACTAAGTTCATGGTTTAATCCTCCTTTCAATTTAATTTATAATATTATTAAATTTCAATTTGTGTTTTTCAAATCTTGTACCATTAAAAAAATAAAAGGACAAAATGAACAGCTTGCGCCAATATGGCGGTTAATAACATAACCGCCTGTCATTTTGACCGTTAACCATGTCGATTTTACTTTTGCGGTATAGATGACTCTTGCGGATATAAGGATTACGTATCTTTGTTGGGTTAAAAATGCAGGAAATTGGATAAAATAATAAACAGCCTTCGCCCCTCGCGAATTATTTTCCCCATTCTTATTGGAGTAGGGGTAAGCGGCTGGTTATTGTATCGCAATTTTAATGCGGAAGCCTTTTCTTTTGTTGAGTTTACCTGGCATACGTTGCTTTTTCTCGTGATTGCTTTTTCGATGATGTTTGTACGCGATGTGGCTTACATGTATCGCCTTATTATCCTTACCGATAATCGCCTTAGCTGGAAACAGGCTTTCAGTGTCATTATGTTGTGGGAGTTTAGTTCTGCTGTTTCGCCATCGGTGGTGGGTGGTACTGCCCCGGCCATTTTTTTTCTTTACAAAGAAGGACTCAGCGGAGGCGAAAGTACGGCGGTGGTACTCACAGCTATTTTTCTCGATGAAGTTTTCTTTATACTTTCGGTGCCTCTGGTCTATCTCTTTTACGGCAACAATATTTTCCCACCCGAAGCACATTATTACTCGGAGATTATTTACGGTTTTTATATCGGTTTTGGCATCATCCTCGTTTACACTTTCTTCCTTGCTTATGCTTTATTCGTGAACCCATATCTGTTCAAATTGTTTATCTCCTGGGTTTTTCTTTTTCCGTTGTTGAAAAAATGGCGGATGGGTGCCCGTAAGTGGGCCAACCAGCTCATACAGACTTCAAAGATCATTAAAAAGAAACCGTTTATTTATTGGTTTAAAAGTGGTTTGGCTACGATTATCTCCTGGACAGGAAGATATTGGGTGGTTAACTTCCTGTTTCTCGCCTTTTTTGAACAGTCCAAAAATCTCTATGACCAGTTTCTGATTTATGGCCGCCAGCTGAGCATGTGGATTATCCTGCTGGTAAGTCCGACACCCGGCGGCAGCGGTATTGCCGAATATATCTTCACCAACTTTCTCGGCGACCTCATTCCCAACAAAGCCTGGATTACCACACTCGCTATTTTCTGGCGGCTTATTTCGTACTATCCTTACCTGTTTGCCGGTGTTATCATATTACCCGTTTGGATACGGCATGTCTATAAAAAATCAAAAAAATATAAAGTGGTCAAATAATGCAATCGTTTGTGTAAAGCATTGAAGCCATGTTTTTTCTATACCCACACCCATTTAACCCAATTTAACGGAACAACCTGCCAGAGGCTGTTTATTTTGTTAATTTTGTAAACAGAAATCAATCATAAAAACAGAAAATATCATGTCAGTAAAAATCTCAGACAAAATTAAACCCGGTGTAGTAACCGGCGACGATGTGCAATATATTTTTAAAATTGCCAAGCAGCAAAAGTTTGCCATTCCTGCTGTTAATGTGATAGGCTCCGACTCCATTAATGCGGCTATGGAAGCTGCAAAAGAGGTAAATTCTCCTATCATTATCCAGTTTTCCAATGGCGGCGGCGCTTTTTTTGCCGGGAAAGCTATTTCCAACGAAAACCAGCAGGCAGCTGTGGCCGGAAGTGTTGCCGGCGCACAACAAGTTCATCAACTCGCTGAGATGTACGGCATTCCGGTTATTTTACATACTGACCATTGTGCCAAAAAGCTGCTGCCATGGGTAGAAGGACTCCTCGATGCCGGTGAAAAATATTTTGAAATGCACGGCAAACCGCTTTTCAGCTCCCACATGCTGGATTTGTCGGTGGAGCCGTTAGAAGAGAATATTGCAACCTCTAAACGGTTTCTCGAAAGAATGTCGAAAATGGGTATGACCCTCGAAATTGAGCTGGGGATCACCGGTGGCGAAGAAGATGGTGTGGACAATTCGGATATCGAAAATTCAAGACTTTACACGCAGCCCGAAGAGGTAGATCATGCTTACGAAGAGCTGTTGTCGGTTAGCCCGCGGTTTACCATTGCCGCCGCGTTTGGAAATGTTCACGGCGTTTACAAACCCGGAAATGTGAAATTGGAACCGGTTATTTTGCACAACTCGCAGAAATATATCCAGGAAAAGCATCATACGGACGAAAATCCTGTAGACTTTGTTTTCCACGGCGGTTCGGGTTCTGAGCCTGAAAAAATCAAAGAAGCGGTTTCCTATGGCGTGATAAAAATGAACATCGACACAGATACACAATGGGCTTTCTGGGATGGCATTCGTAATTACGAAGCCAAATATCACGACTACCTTCAGGCACAGATTGGTAATCCTGATGGAGATGATGTTCCCAATAAAAAATATTACGACCCGCGCAAATGGTTGCGTGCCGGTGAAGAATCGATGAAAGAAAGGCTGGTTCAGGCTTTCACCGACCTGAACTGTCTGAACAGATATTAACATAAAAAACCGAAGAGGATGTCCAAAAAGGTCGCGTTTGATGGTTCACGCAAAAATCGCAAAGAAAACGTTAAGAATGCAAAACCCTTATTCTTAACAATTTAACCTTTGCGTGTTTTGCGTGAAAATTTAGCGTGCTTTGCGTGAACTTTATTTTTTGGACATCCTCTTTTTTATTTAAAATGCTGAACTATCCGCCCAAAATATTGATAGCTTTCGGCGAGACTTTCTCCGAGACAGATAGCGCTTTCCAGCAATGGCTGTTACAAAATGGTTACCCGGAGCTGGCGGCGCTGAGCAGTGCTATTCGCGGAAGTTATGAAGCTGCCGACTGGCTTCTGAAAAATAATTACCCGCAATTTGCCGCTTTGGATGGAGCCATCGACAAACAGCCCAAAGCCTATGCCTGGCTACGGAAATACAATTTTGATTTTCTCGTGATGTTTGCAGATGCCGTACATCAGCGGCCGGAAGCGGAAAAATGGTTACGGGAAAATGATGTCCCGATTTTTCTTTTACTGGCAGAAAAAATCCGGAATTTCCGCGACAGCCAGACATTCGATTATCATAAACTGCACTTTTAACTAATTTTTATCAAAAAGTTTTGTAAAAAGGAAACCAATTCCCCGGCTGTTTCGTAAGAAAAGAAAAAGCGAAAGCCATGCCAACTAATCTCATAGCATATTTGTCCGAAAGATATTACGGGCAAAAAAAAGAACCGTCAGGTACAGGACCGTTTATTACGCTGTCGCGAGAAACCGGTTGTAATGCCACGGCACTGGCTTCGGATCTGGTAAAAATCTTCCGGAAAAAAGGGCTGCACTGGCATTTTGTGAACAAGGAAATTCTGGATAAATCGGCTGAAAAACTACATCTCGACCGCCACCGTCTCGAACACGAGTTTCTTATTTCGAAAAGCAGTGTAATGGATGATGTGATTAAGGCGATGTCGCTGCGCTATTTTAAAAACGATAAAAAAATCCGGGATACTATTTCGGATATCATTCGTTATGAGGCGCAAAAAGGCAATGCTATCATCGTAGGACGTGCAGGCGTGATTTCTACAGCCGGCATTCCCAACGGGTTGAATATTCGTTTGGTAGCACCTTTTGAGTGGCGGGTAAAAACGGTCGGCCTCCGTAAACAGTTTTCCGGGAAAAATGTGGAAGCTTATATCAAAGACACCGACCGGAAACGGAACTTCTTTTTGGAACAGTTCTCCGGAAAACCCATTGCCGAGACCTATTTTGATTTAGTCATTAATGTTTCGGTCTTTACCCGCCAGGAGGTAATACAAATTATCTTGAATACCATGGAGATGAAAGGTCTGCTTTAGCCCCGTTTCCACCCTTTCGCAATTAACCCCGTGCCGGTTGTGTGGTTTCCTTTTACATCGAAATAGTTTAAAATCAGCACAAAGGGAAATGTCAACAGATAATAAAAAGGCAGAATGATAAAAAACAGATAGCTGGTATTGAGTATGATGATGGGAAATTTCATGCTGAGCTTCCAGCCCAGTTTTCCGGCGGGCCCATACTGATAATATACTTCTGTTTTTGAAAAGCCGGCGCGTTTCATTTTGTCTGCAATTTCCCGGATACCATAGCCATCGCGTACATGTTCGTCGATAAATGAGTGTTCTCCTCCTTCTTCATGGTCATGGCGATGCACGTCGGAGCCGCCCTGGTCGGAAGGTGTTGAAATGAGCAGCATTCCGCCTTCTTTTATAGCGTGACAAAAGTTTTTCAGCACCCTTTCATCCTCTTCGATATGCTCCATTACATCCACACACAAAACCAGATCGTAAGTTTCTTTTTCATCAAAAGCGGAGAGGTCGGCTTCGGCAAACCGGGCATTCTTCAAGCCGATTTTATCGAAAAAAGTGTTGCAATCGGCAATCTGTTCCGGCTTAACATCAACGCCTTTAATATGCCAGTCTTTGTGGCGCCGGGCCATGTAGTAATCGTATTGTCCGAATCCGGAACCGGCATCGAGAACCGATAGCGGAGTTGTTTTTTCTTTTTCAATTTGCCGTAGTTCTTTGCGGATGTGCCACGAGCGCAACAAAAGCAAATCAAGTATCCGGTAAAAAAGTTTCCGAAAAGCAGGAGTCCGGTTAAAAACAGCACCCAGTTTTCGTTTTATGGGGTCGTACTGCATAAAAAATTCAGTGTTAAATTATTGGTCGTTTTTCAGTAACTCATCGATCCGGTCAATGTAGTCCAGCGAATCGTCTTCAAAGAATTGCAATTCAGGAACTATCCGCAGCTGATGCCGGATACGGTTGCCCAGATTTTTACGAATTTCTTTGGTATGACGCTCAATCTGTTTCATGAGCACAGCTTTATCTTTTGAGGCAAAAAGGCTCAGATAAATCCTTGCCAGGCTCAAATCGGGGGTTACATAGACTTTGGTAACGGTTACCATGGCGTTTTTAGTTACATGCCCCAGTTCGCGCTGAAAAATCTCGCCGAGGTCGCGTTGCAGCAGTTTTTGAATTCGTTCTTGTCGTTTACTTTCCATGTTGCAAAAATAATATCTTTTTGGCGCCTTAATTTCCAAATTCATGTTTTTTTGCTTCAGCTCCTTGTAGCAGGAACCAAAAACATTTGTCTCAACAAAGCTTTTCTATCTGTTTTTCTCCTCTAATTTGGAATATTTTTTCAGATAGACCTGATGCATGATCGCTGCTGAAAATTTTGAAATGGTTTTGGCACCACCGAGAAATTCCGCTTCGATAAATGTTTTACAGGCTTTTTCGAGCACTTCGCAAACGGCAAAGGCCTCCTCCGGATTGCGCCCGATACACACAGCGCCATGATTGGCAAGCAGCGCTGCTTGTCGTCCCCGAAGCGCTTTCACAGCACGTTTGGCAAATTTTTGTGTTCCTGCCTGCGTGTATCCGGATACCCTGACGGTTGGACCGATAATTTGAACCATGTCGTCGATAATCGGTGGCACTTCCCGCCGTGCTGTCGCCACGGTAGTAGCATTCATTTGATGTGTGTGAATTACCGCATTGATTTCTTTGCGCTGTTTGTAAACTTCTGCATGCAGATGGTATTCCGATGATGGTTTGATTTTCCCTTCGTATTTCAGTGTGTGATAGTTCATCAACACGATTTCTTCAGGCTTCAGGCTTTCGTAAGCACGACCGCTTGGGGTAATCAGCATGTTTTTTTCATCTATTCGTACGCTGATGTTCCCCCAGCTGCGTGTCACCAGCCCCTTCTTCACTAATCGTTGGCCGGCTTCCACTATCTTTTCCCTTATCTCTTCCTGCCCCATGTTTATAGTTTCTCTTTCTTTTTGCGTTTTAAAAAATCTCCCGAAAGATAATAACTAATTTCCATCCGTACCGACTGGTATTGAAAATCGTGAAGCCCCAACTGATAACGTACCCCCGGCTTCCGGGGCAATTACTCCGTTAACTACCGGAACATACAGATGAACGCCACTTCAGAGAACCCGCATAGCAAAAGAAACAATAAAAAAATAAAACTGTCTGTTTTTTTCATTTTCATAAAGTCAGCCAGTTTTTAATGATTTCCGAACCAAATTCGGTCATGTACGACTCGGGGTGAAACTGCACGGCACGCAAATCATACTTTTTATGCCGGAAAGCCATAACCTGGCCAAAGCTGTCTTTCATCAGAATTTCGGTTTCTCTTGGGAAATCCTCCTCTTTGACATACCACGAATGATAATGCCCGATCTGAAATTGCCGGGGAAGGTTTTGAAAAACCGGGTCATTACAAAGAATTGTTCCTTCATTTTGTATGCCGTGCATGGGTTCGGAGAGCAGGCTTAGCTTTGCGCCTAAAAATTCCAAAAGCGCTTCAAAGCCGAGGCAAATACCGAAAAATGATTTGCTTTGATAAAACTTTTCGATAAATTCGGGAAGCTGACCCGATTCGGAAGCAATACCAGGTCCGGGAGAAATCAGCACCTTCTCAAATTGAGTCGGTTTTAATGAATCGAGCCTGTCGTTTTTCACCAAAAGGTAATCCTCCGCTCCGGCCTGCTCCACACACTGAACCAGGTTGTAGGTGAAAGAATCGTAATTGTCAATGATGAGTAACGACATAGCTTTATTTGCAAAGATAAAAAAGGAGCGGGTAGTTTTGTAGCCTGGAAACTTCTTTTGCCGGGTATAGCATTCCGTTGCAAAGAGCCGAATTGTTTATTTTTGCTCTGCAAAAATGGCGCAATGAACAAAGTTTCCGAAAATTTCAGGGAGAAAATGAACCGCTGGGGCAGGGAAGGACGGCCTTTTCTGTTTTTGCTGGATTTTGCCTTACAGCAGCCGGTGGTTGTCCCTTTGGATGAAATCGACCCTGACGACGTACTTTACGACATCAACGGAACCAAAAACTTTGAAGAAAAAACCACTGACGACTCCCCTATTTACTTTACCGCTGAACCTGCTTCGCGGGCACGCTATTGCCGTGCTTTTTCGCTGGTACAACAGCACCTTCGTCGTGGCGACACCTTTTTACTGAACCTGACTTTGCCGAGCCGTATAAAAAGCAACCTCAGCCTGAAAGAAATCTTTTTTCGCAGCAAGGCGAAGTATAGAATTTATTACAAAGACCGGTTTATCAGCTTCTCGCCGGAGATTTTTGTGCAAACCCGGGGCAATGTCATTTGTTCTTTTCCCATGAAAGGCACCATCGATGCCAGGCAGGAAAACGCCCGCGAAAAACTGCTTTCTAACAAAAAAGAGCTGGCCGAACATTTTACAATTGTTGACCTCATTCGCAACGACCTGAGCATGGTAGCTCAAGAGGTGGAAGTTTTGCGCTTCCGTTATATCGATCATATTAAAACCAATAAAAACGAAATCCTGCAAATGAGTTCCGAAATCCGGGGGAAACTCCGGCCTGAATTTTTACATGCCCCGGGCGACATGCTGCAGAAAATGTTGCCCGCCGGCTCCATTTCCGGAGCGCCGAAAAAGAAAACACTGGAAATTATCCGTGAAGCCGAAGGCTACGACCGGGGTTTTTACACCGGGGTTGTCGGGATTTTTGATGGCCAAAACATCGATAGCGGTGTACTGATACGTTTTATCGAAAATACTGACGCCGGACTAATCTATAAAAGCGGCGGTGGTATTACGGCGCAAAGCCGCAGCGAAGAAGAGTATAACGAACTGATTGAAAAGATTTATGTGCCGTTTGCTTGAAACCATACGCTACGAAAACGGCCGGTTTTATAACTTGAAATATCACCGGCAACGGATGGATTATGCACGTAAAATGCTGTTTCATCTGACAGAGGAAATTGATCTGGATAAAACATTGCTGAAGGCAGCAAAAGAACAATTGCCGAACGAAAACTCCGGACTTTTTAAGTGCCGTGTCGTTTACGACAGCCGTATACGGGAAATCCGGTTTTCGCCCTATGTCTTGCCTCAAATCCGGTCGCTGCGGCTGGTGAAAAGCGATGATATTGATTATCTCTTTAAATATGAAGACCGCAGTAGTCTCAACCGTTTATTTGCTCTGCGCGGCGCTGCCGATGACATTTTAATTATAAAAAACGACCTTGTTACCGACACCTCTTTTTGTAATGTTTTGTTTTTTAACGGGAAACAATGGCTCACTCCTGAACAGCCGCTGCTCAGAGGAACCCGGCGCGCCGCCTTGCTGGAACAGGAGCAGGTGGAAACGGCCGTTATTCGCACTGACGATTTGCATCATTTCACAAAAGTCAGACTTGTTAATGCCATGATCCGCTTCATAGACCAGCTGGATATTCCCATGGAAAAGGTAAGCCGGGCATTTTTAAATTTGTGATTCAAATGTCTTTCTTTTTCAATATCTTTGAACGGTCAAATAAATTACAGTTTATCTGTTTCTGTTAACAGAATTCATCCTATGGAACTTACACATATTGAGCACATTGGCATTGCTGTAAAAGATTTACACAAAGCTATCGATTATTACGAAAAAATACTGGGTGTCCACTGCTATGCCATCGAAGAGGTGGAAGACCAGAAGGTAAAAACAGCCTTTTTTAAAGTGGGACAGACCAAAATTGAGCTGTTGGAAAGTACCGACCCTGAAGGGCCTGTGGGAAAATTTATTGAAAAGAAAGGCGAAGGGATTCATCATTTGGCTTTTGCCGTGAAAAATATTGAGCAAGCGCTCGAAGAAGTTGAAAACAAAGGCGTCAGGCTTATCGACCACAAGCCGCGCAAGGGAGCAGAGGGGCTGGATATCGGATTTTTACATCCCAAATCTACTTTCGGCGTACTCACTGAATTTTGTGAAAATAAAATCGAAAAAGATTAACTCCCACGGGCTTTTTTATCTTTTTTGTAAAAAAAGTGATTTAATTTTTATATTTTTGAATTAAAGTTGTTGAAGATCCCATTTAACTTTCAACAACTTCATTAATAAAAACAACAATTTATGTTAATAATTGGTATTGCAGGCGGTAGTGGCTCGGGAAAGACCACGGTAGTAAATAAAATTGTGGGGGCTTTACCCAAAGACTCCGTAGCGGTGGTGTCGCAGGATGCCTATTATTACGATAACGGCGATTTGAGTCTTGAAGAAAAACTGAAGATTAATTTCGATCATCCCAATTCCATTGAATGGCCGTTTCTGATTAAGCATATTCAACAATTGCAACAGGGTGAGGATATTGAAATGCCCATCTATTCTTACGTAGCCTGTGCTCGTGCAAAAGAAACGCAGATAATAAAACCCAGAGAAGTCATCATTGTAGAGGGAATCCTGATTTTGACCAATCCTAAACTCCGTAAACTGCTTGATGTTAAGCTGTTTGTCTCTACAGACAGCGATGATCGCCTAATGCGAATTATCCGTCGCGACATTCAGGAAAGAGGCAGAAATTATAATGATGCGCTGACACACTATTCCACTTTCGTGAAACCTATGCATCAGCAGTTTATTGAGCCCACCAAACTTTTTGCCGATGTAATTATTCCGCAGGGAGGAAACAACAAGGTGGCTATCGATATGGTAGTTTCACAAATTAAGCTTAACCTGAAAGTGTTAGAGTATGAGAAATAGGCTAAGCCATATTAGTTTTGGTTTGGTTACCCTGTTTGCGGTGATGCTGTTGGCTGTCGGTTCGTGTAACAAGAATCCCGGCCCCGGGCCTTCTGAACAGTGGACTTATTACTCTTCTTCTAACTCCGGGCTGATTAACAATGAAATAACCTGCCTGACAAAGGATGCCAATGGGAATATATGGATTGGAACGAGGTATGGCTTTTCAAAATTCGATGGGAAAGGTTTCACAAACTGGCAGGAGAACAGCGGATTGATTTACCATGATATTACGGCCATCGCCATTGATAAATCGGGAAATGTATGGTTAGGAACACCTTATGGCGTTTCAAAATTTGATGGACAACACTTTGCTAATTTTACCACCGGAAACGGATTAAGCTCAAACAATATCTATTCCATTGCTGTTGACGATCAAAATACTATTTGGATTGGTACCGGAAAAGGCATCTGTGCCTTTGATGGCCAAAAGTGGACTATTTATGAAAAAACGGGAGGTAAATCCCTGGTAAATGATCATGTACGGTCGGTAATGGTGGACAAGCTTAACCATAAATGGTTTGGAACGGAATACGGCGTTTCGGAATTTTATAACGGTGTGTGGACAACCTTTCTTTCACAGGAAGCATTGGCTAATTACATTTTTGTAGTTTTTGAAGATACGCAAGATAATGTCTGGTTTGGAACTATGGCAGGTGCATTTCGCCACGATAGTTTGGGTAATCAGATGAACCTTACCACAAAAGAGGGACTGATTTTTGACCAGATTGAATCCATGACAGAAGATAACAACGGCGCCATGTGGTTCGGAACGCAGTTTGGTGTTTCACGTTACGATGGCTCCTCCGTAAAAACCTACACTACCACCAACGGGCTGGCAGCTAACTGGACCACCGCCATACTGAAAGCCGATAACGGAGATGTTTGGTTCGGCTCGGTGAACAAAGGATTGTCTGTCCTGCATATTTCGCAATGACCGACGTATAAATGCTGCAAGTGCTGGCTAATACCGAACGACGGCGCCGGACAAAAGATGAAAACAATTACGACCATTACGTCTACAGAGAGAGAAAAGACGATATTCCGAAATCGGAAAGTCTCTCTCTGAATACAGCCAGAAAATTTCTTGTAAACAGCCCCTCATAACAGTAAAACCCAGTGTAACAGCCTGTTGTAAAATTGTGCACAATAATTGCATAGGGTGGGTAACGAAATAAAAAAGTCATGCTCATTATAGCCATCGGAATTTATTTGATTATTATATTTTTGCTAACGGTCATTGGCATTGAGCGACACGGCGAAGCGATTAAGATATTCTTGCTAAGTCTCTTTTTAACACCCCTTTACGGATTGTTCCTTTTGATTAAAGATAAGAACAAAGCGGTGAAGATTCATTATTATTATTGTGATGAGTGCGAGTACATTTATCCTGTCAAACTGAAGCATTGCCCTGTATGTCAGGAGAAAGGAAAAAAAGTTAAGTTGATAAAATTTGAAAACCCCCATAAGCTAACAAAACTCTATAAACAGCTATCCCTTGTCTAAAAAAATTGCCTCAAACGAGGCAATTTTTTTTTTGAGTCCTTTGTATCTTTACTTTTCCGGGTTAAAATACCGGAATGAAAAATTTATTAGTGAAACTCTATTGTGAAAATCCGCGACAAGCGGAGCATTCGAAATAGTTAGTTGAACTAATCCCGCTTTTTCAGCGGGATATGGGTTAATACCCCGACCCTCTGGGCCGATTCCTTATATTGGGTTCAGGGTTTTACCCTGAGGTTTAATACCTTTTTATTTCAAAAAACCCAATTTTAAAAGATTATCGGTCCCCTTCCCCCCAATTCATTACTTTTACTGTAAAATTAAAAACACAGAATCATGATAAACAAAAATGTAGAAACAGCACTTAACGAGCAGGCTCGGAAAGAGGAGTTTTCGGCTCGTTTATACCTTGCAATGGCTATCTGGTGTGAAGTGAACGGTTATCCCGGCGCGGCCTCTTTTTTGTACGACCACGCCGATGAAGAGCGAATGCATCAAATGAAAATTATTCATTACATTAACGAGCGCGGCGGAATGGCTGCTTTGTACGAGCTGGCAGCGCTCAAAACCGAATTTAACTCCCTCGAAGATATTTTTACACAGGTTTTGGCCCACGAGGAGTTTATCACCAATTCCATTAATGAACTTTATGGCCTGACAATGGCGGAAAAAGATTACACAACCGGTAATTTCCTTCAGTGGTACATCACAGAGCAGGTAGAAGAGGAGAGCACGATGCGTACCATTCTCGATAAAATAAAGCTGGTCGGGAAAGACAAAGCCGGGATGTTTCATGTCGACAAAGAACTGGAAGCCATGGCGCAGAGTAATGCAGCCGGCAACGTCTGATTTTTTTCCGGAGAACAAAAAGATTAAAAGAGAAAAGTTATTTCGCACCTTCGTTTTCGAAGGTTTGCTCCAGTTTTTGATACCATTTCCCCCCAAACTTCCTGATTAACGGGGCTTTCAGGTACTTGTATAAAGGGATGTTATCTTGTTTTCCTTTTAGCAGTGCTGCTTTGCAAATGTCCCACCGGTCGTAGTTAATTGCCGTGTGATGTGTTAGTTTTGACAACCTGACGGGATAGAGGTGGCATGAGATGGGTTTTCGGAAATTTATCTTCTTTTCTAACCAGGCTTTTTCTATGGCACAATAGGTGATGCCGTTTTCAAACCATACAAAAGCACATTCGCGGTCGTTCACCAGCGGGGTAACATATTCGCCATCTATATCGTAATCGAAAACGCCGGTTTTTTCCACCTCTTCAAGGCCGTCTTTTGCCATGTAAGGTTTTATCTCGTCAAGGCCGTCTTCCAAAATGGCAATTTCCTCTTCTTCCAACGGTGCGCCGGCATCGCCTTCCACACAGCAATCACCTTTGCATTGTAACAAACCACAGGAAAAGTGAATGTTTTTCAGTTCTTCCGAAACCAGTGTATCATCAATAATTATCATGCTGCAAAAGTAAGGAATCGGAGGGAAAGCCGGCCTGCTGTTATTATTTTGACCAGAGACGTCCGGTAATTTTCTTATATGATTTTTTCAGTTCTGTTGTAAGCGAATGACGCGCGTCTGCTTCATCGGTTTCAAGCTGTTTTACAAGATACAGTCCCTCCTTATAGCCCACATCAAAAATCTCTTCGGCTTTATTAAAATCGAGAGAGGTGTAACGACGGGTTCCGGGCGGGTCAACAACGTAATCGCAATAGCCCAGCTCGTTGCGGATGGTATTATAAATGGCGAGATGATAAGCGCGTGCGGCAATATCTTTCATACGCCTGAATTCCTCTTTTTCCGCAATGTGGTTCACATGTACGCCAATCAGCCTGTCACATTTATCTTTTAATATCTCCGCAGCCATGTTTTTTGTCAGCCCGCCATCTACGTAATATGTGCCATCAATAACTACTGGTCTGAAAAGCAATGGTATAGAGGCAGAGGCGATGGTAAACTTAATAAATTTCCCTTCCGATATTATTTCGTTATGGCCGCTGTTGAGGTTGGTAACCGAAAGAAAAGTTGGAATTTTTAAGATGCTGAAGTCATCTTTTGGCGCCATTTCACGAAAGAGATTTTCAACTTTTCGCAGATTGAAGATGCCTAACCGGCGTATATTGATGTTGGTTATGTGAATGGGTTTTATCTCATTTTTTAAGATAGAGAGCATCTTCATAACGGGGATTCCCAGGCCGTAACCCACCGCAACCATGGCTCCCATGCTGGTTCCTGAAATTACGGAAGGATGAAAGCCGTTCTCTTCCATGGCCAATAAAACACCCAAATGAGCAATGCCCCGTGCACCGCCTCCACTTAGCGCCAATCCGTAAGAGGGTCTTCGTTTCATAAAAAAGGAACTTATTACTTTATCAAAGTTACGAAAATTATACGCTGTAATTTGCTCCTAACCCTCGCCGAATGAAAAATTAGTGAATAGTTCCGGAATACATTTTTGTTAAAACCGCACTATCCGCAATGAAAATATTGTGTAACCAGCGCCATCACTTTACCATCATCACTGCTTATTTCATCGCGCAACCGTTCATCCCGGAAAGCTTTGAGGTAATCAATCAGATAATTTAACATCCCTTTGGGAAACACATTGTACTGCATGTAAATCTCCTTTTGTTTTTCGAGCATTTTTGCGGAAGCAACACAGGAGGCAGGAAGATGCTCCAGCTTTTTTTGTGCGGCTTTGTTTTCCGCTTTAAAAATGTCAATGTCCACGTACGTATTTTTTGCCACCTGTAGCGGATTTTTCAATTCAAAACCATGGCGTGCCGCCACCGTAATACCGGCCAGTAAAAGATAGACATCAGCCGAGCCATCGGCATTGCGGATTTCAATGGTTTGTTTGTTTGAAAAATCCTTTTTGTCTTCACTCTCCAACGGATTTACTTTGTGAATCATGTTCATCGGACGTGTCCATCCCAGCGGAACGCGCACCAGAACCGAACGGTTGCGGTCGCCCCAGCAAATGTTGGTAGGTGCTTCCTGGTTGGGTACCAGCCTGAAGTAGGAAGTTGGATTCATGTTCCCGAATGCCGTCAACGATTGAGCCATTTCCATATAACCGGCAATCACCGTCTTGGCCACATCGCTCAAAACCCCGTCTTTAATCATAAGGTTTTTATTCTCTTTCATCACGCGGCTGTGGATATGCAGTCCGTTACCGGCTTTGCCTACCGTAATCTTCGGCGAAAAAGTAACAGTAACTCCATTTCGGGCAGCAAGGGTGCGGATAATCCATTTGGCAATCACCAGTTGATCGGCAGCATCTTCCACATTGGCAGGAAGAAATTCAATTTCGTTTTGTTCGTAAACCATGCCGTCACGGGAAAAATTGCCCACTTCGGAGTGGCCATATTTGATTGTTCCGCCTGATTCGGCAATAAGTTTCATGGCTTCCGTACGAAAAGCGCCCCATTTTGAGAAAGGTGAAGATTCGTGATAGGCTTTTTGGTCTTCGGCTTTGAACAATCCGTCATCTTTGCTGATGATATAATATTCCAGTTCGCCCATGGCTTCAAACGAATAGCCGGTTTTATCTTTAAATGCCTGATGCGCTTTTTTCAAAATATGTTCCGGTGCGCTTTCCACAGGCATTCCATCCCTGTTGTAATAAGCACAAAGGATGTTCAGCGTGGGAATTTCGGAAAATGGATCAAGAAAAGCGGTTTTGTATCGCGGAATGATATACAAGTCGCTGGAACCTGCTTCCACAAACGGAAAAAGGCTGAAGCCATCCTCACGTTCACCGGCAGTTAGGATGTTGTCGAGATGTGCGACTGCCGATGATAAAATTCAGCGTTTTAAGGCGTCAGTCCCAACCCATGTACCGGAAGTTTATCATCTGTATATCGTAATCCTCAATAAAACGGATAAGATCTTCCTTGGTTAACTGTTCCGCCGGCTTGTTCAGATACTGAATAACCGGATTCGGATTCATGGCAATTTTGTTGTCCATTGGCTTAAATATTTTGGCGCACAAACATAGGGATATTTTGGATAAAAATCCCGGGTATTATTACTTTAGTCTGGTTGTTGCCGGCAGTTTACGGTTTTTCTGACGGAAAGAAAATTAAATTTGCTTTTATAAGAATTGTTTGAAACATTTCTTATTAGTTTTGCCAGCACTAAAAGCACGTTTTATGCAAGAATATATTAATCTTGGGATTGTTACTTTGATTACCTTTTTCTTCAATATACCCTGGGGCTACTGGCGGGCCTCGGTGAAAAAATTTTCATTACGGTGGTTTCTTGCTGTACATTTGCCCATCCCGGTGATTGTCTTTCTGCGTTTTCATTTTAAACTTGGTTTCCAGCTTTACACCTATCCTTTTTTGGTAGGGGCTTTCTTTTTGGGACAGTATGTGGGTGCACGATATTATAAAAAACGGAAAGCTGCTGTGGAAGAGGAAGCAAAGCTCTGATTTTACCATTCCGGCCTTTTTTGTGAAAAAATCTTAAAGATTCTTTAAAATTGTTGATTTTACGGAAATTATTATCCGGAATTCATCTGTGTTCCTTATTTTTGCAGAAACTTTTTGTCTATGAAAAAACTATTACTTTGGTTATTCATTATTCTCGGAACCCTTACCGCCAAGGCGCAGGACACGCTTACAATCATGCAATATAACTTATTGAATTACGGGAATTTTACAAGCTATTGCACATCGTCTAATAACAATGTTGCCCGTAAAACCGGCTATGACGCTATTATTGTGCACTATGTCAAACCGGATATTATCTCGGTAAACGAAATGACAACAACACGCTCTTACCACGATTATCTGCTGAACAACGGCCTGAATACTGATGGCGTGGATTATTACGCCAAAGCTTCCGATACGCAGTCGAATGGGTATCAGTACACCATGAACGTACTTTATTACAACAAAAACAAACTGGGAGAAGCCGGACACACCATTGCCCAAACTGATATTCGCGATATTGATATATATAAACTGTATTATAAGTCAGCCAATCTGAACCAGGGCGATACTACTTTTATCTATTGTGTGGTGGCACATTTGAAAGCCGGAAATAAATCAGGTGACGTAGCTAAGCGGGCTGTTATGGCCGACAACACCATGGATTATATTGCCACACACCATCCTGACGAAAATTATTTGATGATGGGCGACTTTAATGTTTATACGGATACTGAACCTGCTTTTCAGGCGTTTATAAACTACAAAGATGCAGCTATCCGGTTTAACGATCCGGTTAATCAAATTGGCAATTGGCACAATAACCCCGAATACAGTCATTATCACACACAAAGTACACATACTTCCGGTGGAGGCTGTGCCGTTGGCGGCGGGATGGACGACCGTTTTGATTTCATCTTACTTTCCAATAACGTAAAATCCGGGAACAAAAAGGTAAAATATATTTCCGGAAGTTTCGATGTGGTAGGACAAGATGGCAAACACTTTAATCTGGCTATTGATGATTCGCCTGCGAATACCTCTGTTCCGAAAAACGTGCTGAATGCACTTTATAATAATTCAGACCATCTTCCGGTTACCCTGAAGGTTACCGTAAACCAACCTGTTGGCATTCCACAAATGCATTCTGATATTGATCAGTTGGATTTTACCAATCCGGTGAACAACGTGCTGAATTTCAAGGTTAATGCTGCCAAAACAACCTCATTGAAAGTGGAGGTTTTCTCGCTGCTGGGCCAGAAGGTTATGCAACGGGAGTTTTCCGTTTCCAAAGGAGATTCGCAACTGACCATGGATGTGAGCAACCTGTTTAAAGGGCTTTATATCCTGCGTTTTACGGAATCTAACGGACATAGCTTTAGCCGTAAATTGCTGAAGTATTAATTTGAATTTTTCTTTTACTTGAAAAATGCCCGGGATTTTAAGGCTGACCGGAAGCTAAAGGTTTGCATAGAAATAACCGGTATAAATCGTGGCTATTCACAACTTTAGCGTCTGGAGAAAATATAAAATTTCTTCGCCATTTTTATACACCATTTTCACAAACGGCAAGTGTCTTCCGGCACAAGCCAAAGGGTTAGCAGGTTCTGTGCCCTGAATCCGGTCTTAAAAATATTATTTTGTTTACACAACGTTGCTATGAATTTAATTTTCGCTACTTTTAACCTGTCATACTCCTGCTAATATGCTCAAAAATGGCTAAAATAAAAAAGAGAACTCTCAGGATTTTGGGAATTGTTTTGCTGATTCTTGTGGTTCTTATCCTTATCTTTAACAGCATTACAGCAACGATTCTGGAAAAGAAAATTGATCGGTTTCTTGTCAAAGAGCATCTAAAAAACTATCACATTGAGTATAGCCGTGCAGGGTTTAATATCCTCAACCGTTCGGTTAACCTGACAGGTTTCAAGCTCCTCCCTGATTCGGCTTTTCTGGATAGCCTGAATAAAACCGGCTACAATTATATTGTTCCTGAAATAGAGGTAAAAAGAGTTGTGGTAGCCGGCATTGATTTTATAGCGGCATTAAAAGATAATGATTGGATTATCAGAAAAATAACCATCAAAAAACCATTGATAAAACTATATAAACTTAATGGGAAACAACTTCCTTCCGAACGGGGGAGGATAAAAAAACATGAAAATATAACCGTTGGGGATTCTGTTAAAGTGCCGGGAATTACAGGCTTGTCCATTGGAACGGTAACCTTTAAAAAAAGCAAATTGGAAATTTATAACTATAAAGAGAAAAAGTACGTACTTACCAACAAAGATATTGAAGTAACCATACATGGCCTAAAGCTAAAGAAAAGCTGGCATAACAACAACTATTTTTATCCTTCGCTGCAAGATGCATCGCTCGAAGTGAAAGATAATATTCTGAAACTTAACAGCAACCTCTATGAGATAGCTTTTCAACAACTCAAAGCTAACCTAAAAGACCAGACACTTATTTTCGAGGGATTTCACTTCCGTCCGCTTTACTCAAAAACCGATTTTTCAAAACACATTAAGTTCCAGCAGGAACGTTTTGATATGAAAGCGGATGAAATTGCCTTTACCGGTGCCGATTTTTACCGTTTTTTAACAGAAAATGAAATCAGAATAAAGAAAATTGTTATTTTAAATCCGGCCATTAACCTATACCGCGACAAAAGAGTTCCGTTTGACCACAGCCGGCGTCCGCTGTTGCCGATCCAGGTGTTGAAAAAAATGAAAAGTAAAATAAGAATCGATACGATACGGATTAAGAATGCCCGTTTCGATTATGGTGAAAAAACGAATTTAACCAGTCAGACACTAACCGTGAATTTCAGCAGGCTTTCAGGAACTATTACACATATTACCAATTTTTCATATTTATGGAGGAAAAACAACAACATGAAAGTGAGTCTCCGGGGGAGCCTTATGAAGGAAGCGCCACTGGATGTACAAATTATTTTTCCTCTTGCAGCGCGAAGCGATACTTTCTTTTTCAAAGCGGATATTTACAAACCGGTTCCCTTGTCAATATTTAACCCGGCAATTTTTCCTGCTTCCGGCCTGAAATTCAATGGCGGCGTATTGGACAGCCTGATATTAAAAGGAAGCGCCAATACGACCTATTCATTCGGAACCATGAAAATGCTTTATCACAACCTGGATTTGTTTGTTATGAAAAAGGATGAGCACACGAAAAATACGTTTTTAAGCTGGAGTGTAAATTCCTTTATCCGGAAAAATAATCCCGGAAAAGGAGTCGGTAAAGAGCCTAAGGTGGCAAAGATGTTTTTCGAAAGGGATGTGGAGAAAGGATTTGGTAATTTTTTCTGGAAAACCATTTTCAGCGGGTTAAAAGCAACCATGATTCCCGGTATCAACACGATAAACCGCAAGAATTTTCAATCCATCACGCAAACCAAAGCCGAACCAGGTAAATCACAATACAGAACGAAGAGAAAACAAAACAAGTAGATGTTTTGTTCTCAAACTTTTGCCCCCAAAAAACGGGTATAAAAAAAGCCGGAGAGGGCACCATCTCCGGCTTTTTTCACTTTTAATCTTCCTCGTTTTGTGAGGCTTCGTATTTTTTTAGCAGTTTTTCCTGAACATCGCTCGGAACTTGCTGATATTGGTCAAATGTCATAGAGAAAACGCCTCTTCCCGAAGTGATGGAACTAAGCGAAGTAGCGTACCTTGCCATTTCGGCACCCGGTACTTTGGCACGGATAACCTGGTTCTTACCTTTACTGCCCATGCCCATGATCATTCCACGACGACCTTGCAGGTCAGTCATCACAGCGCCCATCATATCTTCGGGAACAATAATTTCCACATCGTAAACAGGCTCCATAATTTTCGGCCCGGCATCTTTAAAAGCCATGCTGAAAGCATTTCTGCCTGCCAGTTTAAAAGAAATCTCATTGGAATCGACCGGGTGCATTTTCCCGTCATAAACGTACACAATAATATCGCGGGCATACGAGCCTGTAAGAGGCCCTTCGGTCATACGTTCCATGATGCCTTTCATAATAGCCGGCATAAAACGGGCGTCAATAGCACCACCGACAACACAATTGTTAAAAATAAGTTTACCGCCCCATGGAAGGTCATGTTCTTCGGTGCCACGAACCGGGAAGTCAGTAGGCTTTTTATAATCCTCTACATACGGCTGGATGCGCATGTGTACTTCGCCGAACTGCCCCGATCCGCCTGATTGTTTTTTGTGGCGGTAGCTGGCATCTGCAATTTTGGTAATGGTTTCGCGATAAGGAACTTTTGGAACAAAAACTTCTACCTCTAAGCCGTTGGCTTTGGTGAGGTACCATTTTACGGTGTTCACATGAAACTCTCCCTGGCTTTTTACGAGAAGCTGTTTCAGCTCGCGTGAGAACTCAATACCGAGGCTGGGGTCTGTTTTATGCATTTCGTTGAGCAAGGCCCCCAGCTTCTCATCATCAGCCGAATTGACGGCCTTAATGGCTACGGTATATAGCGGGTTAGGCAGGGTGAAAGGCTCAAAACCGGCATCTGCTTTTTTGGAGTCAAGCAACGAGTCGCCTGTTTGAACATCTTTCAGCTTAATGGTCGTGGCGATGTCTCCGGCTTCCACTTTTTCCACTTTATCGCGGTTTTTCCCATTGAGGATAAACAACTGGGTAATCCGTTCCTTGTTTCCGGTGCGGGGATTGATCATATCCATGCCTTCTGAAATCTCTCCGCCATACACTTTAAAAAAGGAAACTTCGCCAAGATGTTGTTCAATGGAGGTTTTAAAGATGAACAGGGCAGCCGGGTCATCAGCACCGTAATGAAATTCTGTTCCGTCAGTTGTTTTTCTGCTCGGCATATCCTCAGGTGAGGGGCACGATTTACTGATAAAGTCGAGGAGACGGCTTACACCGATACCCATTTTGGCCGAAGAGACCATGACCGGGAAAATAGCACGAGAGATAAGTCCCAGACGCAGCCCTTCGCGCATCTCTTCAATGGTTAGTGTGTCATTTTCAAAATATTTTTCCATGAGAGCTTCATCCCCTTCGGCAGCATTCTCAATAAGCTTTAAATGCAAATCCTCGGCTTTGGCCATCTCACTGTCCGGAATATCTGAAATTTCAGCTTCCCCGCCACCGTTTTTGTATTTCAATTGTTTCATTAAAACCAGGTCGATAATGGTATCAAAATTTTCGCCTGCATTTACAGGATACTGAACAATAGTAGCTTTATCACCAAAATAATCTTTTACCGAATTTACAGCATCATCAAAATGTGCAGCATGGTGATCCATCTGGTTCATAACAAAAACAACCGGGCTGTTGGCAGCAACCGCTTGCCTCCAGGCGGTTTCGGTGGTAGCTTCTACTCCCGAAGGGGTATTAATCAGCAGAAAAGCAGTATCAGCAACGTTTAATGCGGCAATAGTTTCGCCCACGTAGTCGGCAAAGCCGGGCACATCGACCAGGTTAATCTTTTTATTATCATACAGGGTGTGAAGCAGGGAGGAATGAACCGAATGTTCCCTCTCCTGTTCTATGGCTTTGTAGTCGGAAACAGTGTTTTTGTCTTCTATACTCCCTTTTCGGTTAATTACTTTCCCCTCTAACAGCATGGCTTCGGCCATGGTGGTTTTTCCCGATTTGGCTCCGCCAATAAGTGCTACGTTTTTAATCTCACTTGTTTTATAAACCTTCATATGTTATTAATTTTTAATCGAATAGTATTATTGTTGAAAAATATTATTTCAAATTGTTCCGGCCCTGTTTTTAAGAAGTTTTGAATATCCAAACCCCCAAAAACAGGATGCCAAAATGTATCAGGCCGACAAATGTAAAAAAAATCATACTAGTAATGAACTACTGTTTTTAAATTCACGCTAAAGAGCATTAGTTTGTAATAGTTAAAAATTAAATTTTGAATACGATGTGCTGTAAATAGTTATTCAGGAAATGATTTTATGATTATTCGTCTCCTTTTTAAGTAGAAGTTGTTTAAAGTTTAAAAAACAATTCAACGATAAATCTTTGTAAATCAGCAAATAAATTCCATTATTCTCCTCTTGGGAGGAGCGTAGAGGTGGGTCAATAATAAAAGATATTTATTTGCTGATTTACAGTATTTTCCATTCAAAAACAACAAGTTAACTTTAAACAACTTCGTATTGGAAAGTGAAAAAACCAACATTTCCACGTTAAAAACGAAGGAAAAATAAATAATAGTTGATTTTAATAGAAAAAGTTTGTATCTTTACATGCTTTTTTCTATTTGAAGATAGAGGGTGGTGAGTTGTTAATAAGCTGTTTAGGATGGGAAGCAAAGTTCTTTACGTCTCATATTGGGAAAAATATCTCATTTCGGAAAAAAAAAGTCGAATTGATAAAAAGTCCAAATGTTGCGGAAGGGCTTGTAAATACTGAAAGATAGCAACATGATGAAATTTTGGAATAAAATTTGTAACGTAATAAGGTACTTGAAATAATTTATATGTAAAAAACTTTACTGAACAACTTTAATGAAAACATCTGCCAAAATATTGATCTTATTTTCGGTTATTTTTTGTTCTGTTTCTTTTGTTTGGGGGCAAAATGTTCCTCAAAACAATCAAACCCGGAGGCAGATATTACATGAATTTAACACGACAACACTTCCTGCCGGGTTCCGGATGGGGCTTCAATGGCAAAAATTTATTAAACCCCGGCACAAAGAAAAATCCATCAATCGATTTACCTACCATATCGATACCGCTGTGGTTTATTCCAATGGTACCAATCCCCAACGCTATATTTATTCCTACGATTCTGCCGGCAACAAGGTGTCCTCTTATACAGAATTGACAATTAACGGGTATTGGACATATGTCTCCAAAGATACCGCTACTTACGATTCGGTTGGCAACAGGTTGACTTCACTTTCGAAAACATGGAACAACGGAAGCTGGGAGAATGCCTCCCTCAACATTAACACTTATGCCGTGAATCACAATGTTGTTTCTCAAATCGGGAAAGTGTGGGACGGTAATGGCTGGACCTATTCCGACAGCAGTCATTTTACTTATGATGCCAACGGAAATAAAGTGGCTTCTTATAGCGCCGTGTGGTCCGATACAAACTCCACCTGGATAAGCAGCAGTTTCAATCTTTTTTCTTATGATTCCTTGGGGAACCTCGAACTTTCTTTATCCGAGAAGTGGGAGGATTCATTGTGGGTTAATAGTCAGATGGTTAGATATGCTTATGATTCGGCTTCCAATTTGATACATGGTCTTGTGCAAAACCGGGGCGATACCGGTTGGATTAATTATTATCAGGAAAGTTACACTTACGATTCCGTAAGGAACAGGATGTCCTATACCGGGGAAATATGGAATGACAGTGTTTGGGTAAATGACCAACGTTACCATTATTCGTATAATCAATTTGGCTGGCTTGAAAGCGGCATTGGTGAAAACTGGAATGACAGTACCTGGGTTTATTTTGAAAAAGGACAATATACTTACGATACTTATGGCGGAATAGAGGCCTATTTATATCAGAAATGGGAAAATGATACTGCCTGGGGGAATGTTTTCCTGGCACAATATAATTACGATAGCGTTGGAAACGCCTACGTTGGAAATTACTATTCTTGGGATACAACGGGAAGCTGGTCGCAAAATAACGATGGAGTCTTACAGATTTTCTATAATTATGGCAGTGCTTTAGCCTATTTTACCGGATACCAGGTAATAATTAAATATAATGCTCCGCTTTCTACGGGTGTTGGTGATGTGAAAGATTTTGTTCTCCAATATCGTTTTGCCCCCAACCCGGCTGTGAATCATACAACCATTCATCTCGGGGTGGATTCCCGTGAAAGGGTACGTGTTAATTTATACAGCCTGACCGGTGAGAAACTTGCCACCATATTTCAGGGAGAATTAAAAAAAGGAACATACCGGTTTGAGATTTCAACAGCACAACTTCCATCCGGAGTTTATCTCGCAACACTTTTGTCCGGAAAATATACAAAAACCATCAAACTCGTTGTAAGAAAGTAATTTGAACAGATAAAAAAAGAAATGAAGAAATATAAACTATAAATTTTAAAATCATGAAAAAACGTTTTCACTTACTGACGACATTTTTCCTTGCTGTTTTGATGATAGCCGGGACGATGAGCGCAGCCGCACGAACACCGTTTGTTAAGGTATTGCAGCCGAATCATGCCAATATCCAATGGGCATTAAAAACACGACATTTGATTTCGTGGAATGATAATTTTACAAAACCAGTGAACATAGATTTAGTTAATTATGGCACGCACGACACCTTGAGGTTAGCATCAAATGTTAGCGGGAGTAGCTATTCGTGGTATATTAATACAGCTAAAAAATATACGAATGGAACGTTATCCTCAACATCGGTATCAATTCCCACAGGTAAATACTACAAAATACGGATTTCTAGTGCTGTTAGTTCGACATATTCCGATAAGAGCGACAAATATTTTGAAATAGCGAATTCTGAAAAAAACACAAGGGTA
>CAJVXP010000015.1 GCA_913009685.1 uncultured Bacteroidota bacterium | reverse complement strand
TCCGATCTGTTTTTGGCACTAAGAACCCTTTGAACCATGAACTGATTGGTTCCCCAGAAATAAAACCCGAGCAGAGGAACCCCAATCACCAGCCCCAGCCAGGGCATCGCTTTGTCACTCATAGGCCGGATGAGGCTTAACATGGATTTTGGGGTTTCCGCAAATATCCGCGGGATATCAAAATCAATTTTTTGTAAAGCAAAAAAAGTTAAGAATATAGCGCCAAGCATAAGCAACACTCCCTGCACAGCTTCTGTGTACATCACTGCCGAGAGGCCACCGGTAATCGTATAAGCAGCCGTAATGAGGGCCAATATAGCGACTATCTGCCACAATTCGAGCGAGGGAAAGATCATTTTAACAATAATAGCTCCCGAATACAGAATGCCGGCTGTATCAATAATAATATTTCCAACGAGTGTAATAAACGAAAAATAATACCTTGAACGAATATCAAATCTGCGCTGAAGAAACTCAGGCATGGTATATACTTTGCTCCTCAAATAGAAAGGAAGGAAAAAGATAGCGAAAAAAACAAGCACCACCAAAGCCATCCATTCGTAGTTAAAAACAGAAATGCCCGTGCTGTAAGCGTCTCCGGCGAGACCAACCAGCGCGGGACTGCCCATATTGGCCGCATATAAGGTAATCCCGATAATAGGCCAGGTCATCTTTCGCCCTGCTAAAAAGTAATCTTCGTGTGTCTTGTTTTTTGTTTTTTTCCGGCTGTAGGCCAACCCCCACAAGGTGATCCCCACAATGTAAACCAATATAATGGTAATGTCTATGGGGCTTATAACAATGTCTTTCATAGTGTGTATTTAAAACCGGTTTGGAAAATTACAAAAAGAGGGGCATCAAAAGTTTTATCCTGCTTTGGATATATATAACGGTTATGCTAACGTTAAGGTTCCTGAAAAAACTCATTTTCGCGAAACTTTATTAATAAAGCAGTTAAAACCTTTTGAAACAGCCCCTCTTTAAACAAAAAATTATCGATATTCGACTAAATTAATTCAATAGAAACTGAAAACTTTTGCACTCCATTAGCCCGGGAACAAAAGTTCCGGATTAATGGAGTACAAAGTAAGAAAATTAAAGAACATTAGACTTTTTAAAAGTTGTATTGAAATGACAAAACTGCAGAACGTCCAAGTATTGGCCGGGCATAAAAGTACTGGCTATTGACACTTGTCAGTCCTGTCCTGGGATTTCCTTCTGTTAACCCAATCACATTAAACAGGTTATCTCCGGAAGCGGAAACACTGAAATGCTGGGATATTGCATAATCCAAGCGAGCGTTAATCTGCGAAAATTGCGGAAGCACTTGCTTGTTAGCAGGATTTGTAAAACGTTTGCCGAAATATTGCCAGGTAATACTTGCATTGAGCCGGCCAATCTGATAAGAAGGGCGAAGGGTAAAATACAGTTTAGGCAGACGTTGAATAACGTGTCCGCTAAAGTCAATTGTTTTTGTGGGATCACTTGCAGGATGGTAAATCCAGTTGTGGTATTTCATATTTTGATATGTACCTGAAAATGAAACATTAAATTTGCCAAACTTAGCAACTGCTTCCAGTTCCAAACCATCGGCAGAGGTATTATAATATTGCTGAATAGCTTTCAGAACTCCGCCTTCCTGAACAAAATCGGTGAAAGCAATGTGGTTAAAATAGCTATAGAATCCGGTTGCAAAAAGGGCAATTTTCGAAGAATTATATTTATAACCAAATTCATATTGATAAATACTTTCAACTCTTGCGGAAGCCGGGAACCCATTGCTTGTCGATTCGGTACCGCCAAAGGCATAAGAACGATCGGCCGGAGCGCGATGCCCTTTACTTGCTCTGGCAAAAACAGCAGCGTTCTCATTAAATTCGTAGTTAAGCCCCACAGACCACGACAACACAGCGTAGCTGTACTTAACAGGAATAAATTGGCCGTTACCGTACTGAACATTTGTTTCTGCAGGTGAGATTACACCATCATGATTCATATCGTAGGTATACTTAGAAGTTTTTTCGGTGTAACCATAAGTTCTGCCCATATCATAACGCAGTCCTGCATTAATTGTCAACATGCCTATGTCCCATTCATCGTTAAGGTATAGGGCATTGATACGGGTTAAAGCATAATAATCACGGAAAAGCGACCCGTATTGTGTATATCCGTCTGTTGTAAGCGATTGCCCTGTGGCATCATTAACAAGATTAAGTTTCCGGGTGTTATCGGAAATGTCAACCAGCATATTATGCCACCACCATTTTGAAGACACTTTGTTGGTCGAAAAATACCAGCCGGCTGTCAGAGTGTTGTTTTTAAACTGTTTTGTTAATTTGTAATCGTTGACAAACTGTTCCAAAGGAAGATCAACAGCCCACCAGCCATAAACACCAACCAGTCCGTTTCCATTAAGCGTACTCATATTATTGATAGGTTGCCCTGCATTATATCCATCTGCGAAAGCATAATGATAGTTTGTTAATCCTCTTTTCGCTGCATAATCAGAAGCAGAAAAAGGGCCATCAACTGCAAAAATGGAATTGAATTTTTCTTTGATTATCGATTTCTGGAAATTATCTTTAATACTCCAGTCATTACCCAAATCCATAAAAAATTCACCGCCGTAAGTAAAGACAATGGGATGCATTCCATCGGCAAGGTTTTTATTTACCTCTGTTCCGGATGGAGTAACAGCATGAAGTCTCATCAGATCCAGACTTTTCATAGTCCCATAATTGGGATTAAATCCGGGTATGCCTTTGGCAGGACTTCCCTGTAAAGGAATAGGAAGATAAGCGATGTTTCTGTCGTTGAGATATTTTCCTCTCAACCGAAAATACCCTTTCTTAAAAAGGTAAGTAACATTTGCTTTTATCTGACCACCGTTGTTGGCTGTGTAACCCGGTGAACGGATACCATCATCAGCACGGTAAAAACCACCAATATGATAGCGAATATTTTTCGAGGCAGGACCACCCACATCAAAACCCGTACGCGAATGCATATAAGTTAATCCAACGGTTTGTAAAAATGAACCCCTGGTTGTTTCACCACCCGTTTTGGAAATAAAATTGATAATTCCGCCGGGAGCATTACTGGTAAGTATGGAGGCCGAACCTCCTCTTACTGCCTCTACCCTGGAGACGTTCTGGTCAACACGCACAAAGATATCCGTATTCCCAAACATCAGGTCTCCATATTCAAAAACCGGCATTCCATCTTCCTGAAGTTGAACATAACGTAATCCTCCCGAGCTGGGTAGTCCACGTGCAAATACATTTGCATTACCCTGACCTCCGGAACTTTCCACATAAAAACCCGGTATTGATTTAATAAGGTCGGCAGTACCACGGGGAGCAACCTGGGCAATTTTTTTTGCTGAAATTGTTGTAATAGCCACGCTGGATTGCAGCTTGGTTTTTTTGTTTTGCACCCCCGTTACAACAACCTGATCAAGAGAAAGAAGGTCTTCATGTAAAACAAAATCTTTGGATACAGTTGCCCCATTGGCTATAGTAAAGGTGTATTCAATGGGTTTGAATCCGATAAAGGAGATGCGAAGGGTGTTTTTCCCCACAGGAACCTGCAGAGTATAACTCCCATTAGCATCGGAAGTTGTTCCTGTGGTGGTTTCCTGAAGCAAAATGGTAACACCGGCAGCCGGCTTTCCATTTTCCTGGGTGATGGTGCCTTTAATGGTCCCCTGGGCCATTAATCCCACCGAAAAAGTCAGTGTCAGCATCACCATAATAATACGTACGATCTTTTTCATAACAAGTGTTTTTTATTAAATTAATATTGAATGAATTGTTAAAAATAAAATATTAATTACCTGAAAAACAAGACTATTCCTCTCCTTTTTGACGCACACGTGAACACACACCTGAATTGTTTGTAACTAATCAATTTTTGTTAATAACTTTCTTTGGATTATTCAGATTGTCATTAATGTTTTTTTAAAAGCAGAAATTCTATATTTTAGCCAACAATATATTTTCAACATGACTAACAGAAAAAGGAGGGTTACCTTAAAGGATATTGCCAACAAAATAGGCGTTTCTCATACAACCGTCTCACGCGCACTCAGAAATCATCCCGATATCAGTCCTGACAGGAAGGAGCAGATTAGAAATCTCGCTAAAAGCATGCATTACAACCCAAATGCTTTTGCACTTAGTTTACGTAATTCATACAGTAAACTTATTGGTCTGATCATCCCCGAAATCACTCTGTATGCGTTTCCTTCGATGGTTAAAGGAGTTTCTGAATTTTGTTATAATGCCGGTTATAATGTTATCATTCTTTCCTCTAACGAATCATACGAAAGAGAAGTCCAAAATACCGAACTTATGTTATCGAGTCAGGTTGATGGTCTGTTGGTAGCCATTTCTAAAGAGACAAAAAAATACGATCATTTTGAGCTACTTGAAGAAGAAGGAATCCCGGTTGTTTTTCTTGATCGGGTCTTTAAGAACTATGGAAAATCAAAAGTAATGATAGATGGGAACAGGGCAGCCTATACAGCTACCAAACACCTGATTGAAACCGGACGGAAAAAATTAGCTTATTTCGGAGGAAGTCCTTCTTTGTTTATTACCAAACAGCGTCTTGTAGGTTTTAGAAAAGCACTTCGCGACTATAATATGAAAGAGCATACCGTCGTTTTTGCCGGTGATGCGGAAGATGCCCGACACAAAACATTTGACCTTTTCGGTAGAAAAGATATCCCGGATGGAATTATGAGCATCAGCGATGAAGTTCTGACCGGGATAATCCCATCTTTGCAGGAACTTAACATTCGTATTCCTGAGAAAGTGGCAATTATCAGTTTTAGCGATGGGCCTATATCCCTGATGTATAAACCGGCTATTTCTATTATCCATCACTCTCTTTCACGTGTGGGGCGGGTTGCAGTTGATTTATTAATTCAGCGAATTGAAAATCCGGAAGGGAAATATCAGCAAATTCGCATTGTCAACACCGAACTAATAGTACGGGGAAGTACCGTTAAGCTTAATGGATAAAATTCAGGGTCATTGTTGGTATTATTCATGGCATGCATTTTTCGGGTTAATACCCGAAGGTACCGTATGCTGAACGAATGGTCAATTTTTTGATGTCAGCAGCCTCCACCCGGCCAATAATTTTTGCATCCACGTTGAAGCTTTTTGAAACAGCTATCAGTGCTTCTGCAATACTTTCAGGAACATACAATTCCATACGATGTCCCATATTAAAAACCTGATACATCTCTTTCCACAGCGTACCGGATTGATGATGAATCATCTCGAAAAGCGGAGGTACCGGGAAAAGATTGTCTTTGATAACATGCAGTTTATCAACAAAATGCAACACCTTTGTCTGTGCTCCGCCGCTGCAATGAATCATGCCGTGAATTTGTTTTTTATATTCTTTGAACATGGCCTTTATCACGGGAGCATAAGTCCGGGTGGGCGAGAGCACCAGTTTCCCAACATCGATGCCCGGCACCGGTGAAGGGCCGGTGAGTTTCAGGTTTCCGGTATAAACCAGCTTATCCGGCACATGCGGGTCGTAACTTTCGGGGAAAATTTTGGCCAGCGCATGTGCAAAAACATCATGGCGTGCAGAAGTGAGTCCGTTACTGCCCATGCCCCCGTTGTAATTTTCTTCGTAAACAGCCTGTCCGAAAGAAGCCAGTCCCACAATCACATCGCCGGGTTGAATATTATTTTCAATGATTTCAGAGCGTTTCACCCGGGCGGTAACGGTGGAATCCACAATTACCGTGCGTACCAGATCGCCCACATCGGCAGTTTCACCTCCTGTCAGATGAATTTCCACATCCCTCTGGCGCATTTTTTCCAGAAATTCTTCTGTTCCGTTGATGAGGGCTGCGATGACCTCACCGGGAATCAGGTTTTTGTTGCGTCCGATGGTGGACGAGAGCAGGATGTTGTCGGTAACGCCAACACACAGTAAATCATCGGTATTCATCACCACGGCATCCTGAGCAATACCTTTCCAAACGCTCAAATCGCCGGTTTCTTTCCAGTACATGTAAGCCAGCGCCGATTTGGTGCCGGCTCCGTCCGCATGCATGATGTTGCAGAAAGCCTTATCCCCTCCGAGGATATCCGGAATAACCTTGCAAAAGGCATTAGGATAAAGACCTTTATCGAGATTCCTGATGGCTGCATGCACATCCTCCTTTGAGGCAGAGACACCTCTGCCCTCATAACGTGATAATTCCGGATTTTTATTTTTCATCAAAGATTAGTTCGTGTTTTTGGATATTGAAATGGTATTTGCCGAATTTCCGGAGAACATAATCGCCAAAGACAATGCCGAAATTCAGCCGGTAGTTGACGATGACTTTCACATCTTTCACCGTTTTGTTAGCAATCCTTACCTCGTCAAAATGAATCACAGCATGGTCGGCAATGGTATTATTTCTCAGTACTTCCCCGGTATTTCCTTCAAAATTCTCTTTGCTGATAACACCATCCTTCAGTAATTCGAGAGCCTTTTTCAGAGAAACCATACCGCTACTGTTACGGTCGTAAACAAACGATTCGGCGTATCCGTTCATCATGCAGTTTGTAATGTACAATCCTGTTTTCTTATCACTGGTAAAAGTTACGGTGTTTTCGTTGGGATTGATGGCAATACGCACATTGGTATCGATAGCCATATTGGTCGATTTGGGTACGAAATCCTTGCGCAGCACCCTGAATTCCGTCCGCCTGTTAAGGGCAAAGGCAGCTTCTTTTTCGGTTTTACTGTTCAGCGACTGAATAAAGGCATCATCGAGGGTGGTTCCTTTTTTAAAGAGGAAACCATCTATTTCAATATCTTTTTGTAGCGAACGGGGTACTCTTTCGCCGTAGCCTTTGGCAACCAGTCGTTTTGGGTCTATCCCACGCATAATCAGATAATTAACAACGGAACGTGCACGTTTCAGCGACAGAATGTCGTTATACTCTTTGGTGTCGCGCGAGTCGGTGTGCGAACCCAGCTCAATCACGAGGTTGGGATTATCACGCAAAGTTTGGATCAAGCCTTGTAGCGAGTCCTGATATTGGGATTTTAAATTCCATTTATTCAAATCGTAAAGAATATCGGGCAAAACGATGAACTTGTGTGAAATAGGTTTCAGTACAATATTTTTTTTGAAGTCTTTGCTAAATTCAACACCAACGGTGGTCAGTTTTTCCAGGTTGTTGAAATAATTAGTCTTACTCACTTTCACTTTATAAGTTGTGTTGGGTTTAATCTGGCTTTTGCCAAAAGAGTAAAAACCTTTGTTGTTGGTAATTGTTTTCACTGTAAGTCCGCGGGAGCCTGCCAACTGAACCCGGGCATTGGGAACGCCAAAGAGGGTACGGTTATCTGTAACCGTTCCCGAAAGGGTAAATTCCAATGGAGGTTCAATAAAATAGTATATATCTTCTTTGCCGTGGCCTCCTTTGCGGTTGGAACTCAGATAGCCCCACGATTCCGTCGGATGAAAGATGATACCGAAATCGTCATACGTTGAGTTAATAGGATATTTCAGGTTGACAGGTTTTCCCCAATGGCCGGAAGAATCGATTTTGCTTTCAAAAATATCCAGTCCCCCCATGCCGCCATGGCCGTTGGAGGCAAAATAGAGCGTCGTATCTCCTCTCAGGAAAGGAAACATTTCATCGCCTTTGGTATTGATGTCCGGGCCGAGGTTAATGGGATGACCGAAAGGAGCGCTTTTACTTTTCCTGACAGCTACCCATAAGTCGTTTCCGCCGGCGCCGCCCTTACGGTCAGAGGAAAAATAGATGGTCAGCTCGTCGCTGCTCAGTGTGGGTTGACCGACAGTTTGCGTGGTGTCCACCCCGCGAATGACAAGCCTGCGAGCCTGTCCCCAGATGCGACCGATTCGCCGCGACGTATAAATCTGGCAACCCATTTTTTTATCCGGAATTTGCGGACAACGGGTAAAATAAAGCGTGTTGAACCGGCTGTTGGCCTGTGCCGCTCCTTCGTTAGCATCGGTGTTGATGCGTTTGTCCTTGTCGATGAGAACCGGTGTGCTCCATTCGCCGTTATGGCCCTGTCTTGCAACAAAAAGGTCGCTAAAATTCTGTCCTGTCCATTTATCCGTCGCTTTTCCGGTAGTTCCTTTTCTTGTGGAAGTAAAAACAAGCTCATTATAATTATCCGAAAGAAAAGCCGGTGCGAAGTCCGCTTCACGCGAATTGAGTTTTTTTACATCGGTTACCTTGTATTTAGAGGGGTTGTTTATCCATTCCTGGATTTTAGCTGCTGTTTCCGCGCCGAGTTTCCCGCGCGGGTCATCGGGGACTCTTTCCTCATAGGCTTTGTATTGTTCGATGGCTTCATCAAATTTTCCGTCAATTTTCAACATATCGGCCAAATGCAGCAGAATTTCCGGATGATTTTTAGCCCAGCCATATCGGACAAGCCGCTTATAAGCAATTTCTGCACGGCGATAATTTTCGGTAAACCGGTAGCAATCGGCCAGTCGGTAAATAATCCTGTTTTTCTCTTCCCTGTTATTTTTAATTTTGGTATAAACTTTTCTGTATTTGTCGATGGCGGTATAATATTGTTGTCTCTCAAAAAGCGCATCCGCTGCATGTGTCGGGCTTTTTTTCTGAGCAAGCGAAATCATCGGCAGCAACAACATCAAAAAGAACAGAAAGTATTTATTGAGAGGTAGCTTCATGCAATTATTTTTTCACCCGCTTATCATTTTACTGCAAAACAATTTACCTTTTCGTGCTTACTGCGTTTTTAGCGGGTTTTATTTTTATCTCGTCTATTAAAGTCGTTTCTTTTGGTTGTGACACTTCGGCTTTCGTATGGCTTACCTTTTTTGCCGGTTTTACTTTGGCTTTCGGTTTGGGCTTTGGTCCGGGCTTTGCTTTAGGCTTTGGTGTGGTACCGGTTTTTTTATTCTGTGTGGTTTTTTCTTTAATACTTTCACTTTTCTTCCGGGCAGAAGGTTTTGAAGCTGCTTTTGTCTTCGGTTTCGGTCGTGTTTTCGTTCCTGCTTTTGCCGTTGGCTTTGCTTTCACTTCATCTTCCTGTCCATCTTCAGTTTCTTCCTTTTCCGGTTTTTCCGCTTCTTTTTGCTGTTGAAAAGCCTCCCGCTTCTTCTCCCGGTCGATGCGGTTTGCTTCCCGGTTAATTTCTGTTTTCACATCTTCCGAAGCCCGTTTTATCTCATTTATAAATTTCCCGAGGCCACGTGCCAACTCCGGAATCTTTCCCGGGCCAAATACCAGGAAGATAGCCAACACTATCAGAAAAATCTCTCCCGTACCTAAGTCAAAAAATAGTAAAACCACTGCTTTAAATTTTTGTACCGAGCAAAAGTAAAAAAAATCTCCATGAGCCGGATTTTATTCGTATGAAGTTGCTCTTATTTTCTACTTTTTCACCGGTAACCCGCCATGAAAATATTGTTTTTTCTGAATATTTCCCAACGAATCATACGTTATCCATAATCCCTCCTGCAACGATTTTTCGTACTGTCCCTGAATAAGCAGCTTCCCGTTGATATCATAAACACTAAAAGACCCCTGTAGCGTATCGTTTACATAAACACCCGAAGAGGAAATCTTTCCGTCGGGAAAATATTTTATCCAGCGACCGTTTTTTAGTCCGTCTTTGTAGTCGGTGAGTTCGGAAGGCTTACCGGTTTTGGGATAGTAAATGATAACTGGTCCCTGTTTCACCCCGATATTGTAATTTTCCTCCAAAACCAGTTTGCCATCCACATCGCTGAAATAGAGCCAGGTGCTGTCTTTTTTGCGGTTGATAAATTTTCCCTCGGCCATGATTTTGCCGTCTAATTGAAACGACTTCAGATATGCTGTCCGTCCGTCGTCAGAATAAGTCATTTTAGCTTTAAGCATTCCGGCAGGATAAAAATAGATGAAAGTTCCGTAAGGTTTGCCATCGCGAAATTGTCCCCGATATCGAATGTCGCCGTTACTGTACATCCCGACCCATTTCCCCTGCCGCAAACCACGGGAATCGGTTCGGTTTTGTCCCACAGCTATTGGTATCAAAGCCATCGAAAAAAACAGTATGAATAATAGTTTCTTCATCTTTTTGGTTCAGGCCTGGTTTAAATGTTTTAATTTTACAGCCTGAAGCTGTTTAAAGTTAAATGGGATTTTCGAGAGGAACAGATTGGCTTTAGTGGCAAAGCTCGGTTTTTATTTCATAGCCACAGCTATAAAATAAAAAATAGCTGAAGTCCAATGAAGTCAAGATGTTTCTCGTAGTTTCTCAGTTTAACTCTAAACAACTTCCTTTACAAAAGTAACATCAATTGAACGAATATTCTTCAAAATTATTGGAATCGGCGGTGAAAGAATTATCACGGCTGCCGGGCATTGGCAAACGGACGGCCTTACGGCTGGCTTTGCATCTGCTACGGGAAGATACTTCGGCGACACAGCATTTGGCCGGAGCTTTAGTGAAAATGCGGGAAGAAATCATGTTTTGCAAGCGGTGTAATAACATTTCCGATACAGAATATTGCGAAATATGCAACAATCCCAAACGTGATGAGAAGACCCTTTGTGTGGTAGAAGATACCCGCGATGTGCTAGCCGTGGAAAACACCTCCCAATTCAGCGGACTATACCATGTGCTTGGTGGCATTATCAATCCCATGGAAGGCATCGGCCCCAACGATCTTAACCTGACACACCTTGTGGGGCGTATTCGTACAGAAGACATTAAAGAAGTTATCCTGGCGTTGCCGGCTACGGTGGAGGGGGACACTACCGGCTATTATATTTACAAACTACTTTCCCCGTTTGAGCTCCGCATCACGACAATTTCACGGGGTGTGGCCGTGGGAAACGAGCTGGAATACACCGATGAAATTACTCTTGGACGTTCTATTCTGAACCGGCTGCCTTTTGAGGAATCGAATCGGCGGTAAACTGTCTTGTACCTAACTGGCGTGCGAATGTTCCGTGTGCCATGACTGTAATGATGACAGGATAATATTTGGTTCTGACAGAAAATATAAAATTATAATGATGAAGGCACGCATTGCAAATGCGCACCAGTGGGCACGCATTGCAAATGCGCGCCAGTGGCGAAAGTCTTTTGGAAAACTCACTGGCGCGCGAATGTTTCGCGTGCCATGAAAAACTTTACTCTTTGTCGATGCTTGTTTTGTAAATTACTTTACGTTCGGCCAGTCCGGAAAGCATGAAATCCACAATTTTTTCATTTTCCCCCATCTGTTCCGGAACCACAATTCCTTTTTGCGTGTGCAGACCTGAAACCATCAGGCGAACCGCCTGTGAAGCAGCATAAGCCGTGGTACGCGCCATGCTGTGTGTTTTGGTTTCGGTATCATAGCGGTCAAGCAAGTCAAAGACATAACGCAGGGTTTTCCCGGCTTTTTTGCCTTCCACCACAACTTTCATAACCGTCAAATCTTCTTCGCCTTCTTCTAATTTCCATTGTTTGAATAACAGCCTGCTGGTCATTTCCAGCGGGGAGACAGCCTGTCCGTTAAAATCTAATTTTTCGGTATCAAAGAAACCGTTTTCCGCCAGCAGTTTTATTTTTTGCGCATAACCCGGATAACGCAGTGTTTTCTCTCGCATATCTCTGGCTTTCAGCGTAAACATGAGCGAGCGCAGACCGTCGCTGTTGAAAGCCTCCAACGTTCCCACATCTTCAAATTCCAGTAGTTCAATTTCCGTAAGCGGTGCTTTGATAACAATTTGCCCGTTTTCCACAAGACGTGCCGGGCGGGTGTATTCTTCAATAACATCGGAGGGAGAAAAAACGGCTTTGTATTCCCACGGAAGTTTCCGGACAACCGGCAATCCGCCCACAAAAATATCCACTTTCTCAATCTCATCCATTTTGGATGCAGCAAAGCCGGCCAACAGGTTACTCATGCCCGGCGCTACGCCCATATCCGAAATGACACGTACGCCCTTTTCCTTTGCAAGCTGCGACAAGCTAAAAACATCTTCCGGATAAAAGGCAATATCCACACAATCTTTCCCGGCTTCAATCACAGTTTTCAACGTGTCGTAGCCCATAAATCCGGGGACGGCATTCACCACCAGATCAAAAGGTTGTAACAGCTTCTTTAGCTCATAAGATTCTCTCAAATCCAGATGTTTCTTTTGTAGATTTGCCTCTTCAATACTTTCGAGTTGTAGCCGGCTTTTATCGGCTATAGTTATTTCAAAATCTTCGTCTTTGACGAGATCGATGGCCAGCGGTTTTCCGATGAGCCCGGCACCCAGAACAATCACTTTTGTTTTCATACGCTTAAAAATTAAATTCTTTTGAAGATTCAGTTTTCCCTATTTCTGACAAAACCACCCCGACAATGACCACCAGCATCCCGATCATTTTTTTCGGCGAGAAATGTTCACCGAGAAGATAAAAGGAGAAAATGATGGTGAAAACAGGAATCAGGTTGGTGTATAAACTGGATTTTATCACTCCAAGGTATTTTACAACATAGGTGTAAAGCACATATGCCACCGAGGAGGCAAAAATTCCGAGCATGAGGAGTGAGGCAACAGTGATGATGTCAGGTCGTATCGTGATAAAAGATGCCCCGTCAATAAAGAGAAAAAAGGGAAGAAAGAAGAGTGAGCCTATCATGTTCTGCCAGGTTATGATGGTAACAGGCCTGTATTTCAGGCTAAGTCTTTTTAAAACTATAATGTAAAAGACAGCCGAGAAAACCGCCAAAAACAGGAGCAAAATACCCCATGGATTGGCATTCAGACCAAAATCTTTATTTACAATAATCAATAACAATCCCATGAAAGAAATTATTAATCCCGTTACGTTAAGCGGTTTCAGGCGCTCTTTAAAGAAATAATAAGCAGCAAACGGTGCAAAGAGCGGAATAGTAGCCACAATGATTGAACTCAGGGAAGCCGATACGAGGCTTAACCCATAATTTTCGCCTATAAAGTAGAGAAACGGGTTTAAAAAGGCACTTCCCAAAAACAGCCAGCGGTCTTTCTTTTGAATCGGCTCCAACATACCTGTGGCAAAAGCAAAAAGAAAAAGGACAACAGACGAAATGAGCAGGCGGAAATAGATGGTCGTCAATGGCGAATAGGTTTCAAAAACAATCTTTGACCACACATACGACATCCCCCAGAAAAACATGGAGACAAAGGCAATGATATGAATTTGAAATTTCTTCATCAACGCCTTTTTGAACTGCGTTTGGGTTTATAATCGTCGTAGGGAGCCAGATATACTTTTACGGAACCCACAATAATATTGGCTACCACATAAATGGGATAACGATTTTTGTCTGCCGTTACATAAACTTTTAGAGGATCGTTATCCGAGAAAAAAGTACTGCTTCCCATAATAGCTGCATAAATATTGCACGGAATATGCTTCTTTCTATAAACCATTTGTCCCTTGCCATGATAAACAATGTAGTAAGTGGTTTTTTTGCCATCAATAATCAACGGCACAGGGATTGTATCACCCACGACCAGTGATTTTGTATCGAGTATACGCAAATAGTAAGTTGCACTCAAAACATCATAAAGTGTTTTCCGTAAGGGAAGTACAGTGTCTTTCTCGGGATGCCGGGTAGCCTCAGTATGGACATTCACCACTTTTTTATCCCAGTGGAAATGATAAATGTTATGGATATAAAAACCGCCTTCCAGCGTCTTTTTCTCGTAAAAAAGGGGTTTAAAACCATCGATTGCCGTAATGGACCGATAGTAATCTTCCAGTTTAAAAATGAAAGCATACTTTTTCAGGGAATAACCGGTGCCGGTAAACTGTACACTTTTAATTCCGTTGAAAGTAACGGTATCCGTTTTCAACTCCACATTACCGGCATAGACCCAAATAGGGCCTAAATTGTAATAAACCCTGAGTTTGAGGTCTTCGTGCGGAACAAAAGGATAGGTCTTCTGCAGAACCTGAGCCATCCCTTTTGTAGGGATCCCTATAAATAAAAGGCTGAAAAAGAGAAGAATGATTTTTCTCATCATAGTTTTCCTGAAAAAGTCAAAAATAAGGAAAAAGTACAGGCTTTTTGCCACGGAAAAGAGTTTCCCTTTGAATTTAACAGAAATCAGCAGCCGGGAATTTTTCTCAAAAGAAAAAACCTGCTGCGAAAGCAACAGGTTTTTGTTGTAGCGAGACCGAGAATTGAACTCGGGACCTCCGGGTTATGAATCCGACGCTCTAACCAACTGAGCTACCTCGCCGTTTTGAGGCTGCAAAATTAAAAAATTAAATGATTATGCAAATATTTTTTAAAATTCATTTTAGCAGCCTTTTTCCACATTAACAGGGCAAACGCATCATTTTTACAAAAGGGATCAAAAGGAAAGAGGTTAAAAACAGTAAAAAAAAGCCATGGAAGAGTGTTTTTCATAACGATATATATTGTATATTGTACTGAATTACAATATATTAAATGTTATAAAATGGTAAATAAATTAAGGTTGATTTTGGGCAAATAAAGCATCCCAGACGCGATGTAACGAAACTTCACAAATTGGATGACATCCTTCTTATAGGAATTATGGCAGTAATTTCCGGGGCACAGTCATGGAATGAGATAGAGGCTTATGTCGAACTCAGGTTAATACGTTTAACAGGGTATTCTCTACCATTGATTCCCAATAATTTGCTGTTCCTGACGCTCGAAAAGGCCGGATTGGGTTCCAAATGGGTAATCAGTAATGTTTATGATACAGAGTTGCACAACCTTAACCCGGAGAAAAACAGTCCTAAATTCCGTCTGACGGCGCACAAAATGAATTTAATGAATCGATAACTTTGACTTAAGTCACGCTTTCTTCAATGAAAATAGAATATAGATCGTATCAATTTCATGAGATTCTTCCAAAACCCACGAGGTTTGGGCTAAAATTCGCTGCAACCCCTCCATCCCAAGATATCGGATTTTCACGCCAATTAACTCTGTAAATCCCAGGTATCCCGGATTTACATGCGCCCGATCGAAAATTAAGGAGCCCGTGACCCGGGCGTCCGCCGGGGAGTTGGTATAGTAATAGTTTAAATTTTCGATAATTTCTGAATCCGAACCGTACTCAAAAAGACCGCCCTCCGATGAACAGAGCTGAATCCAGTCGGATCGTTCCA
Organism: uncultured Bacteroidota bacterium; assembly: GCA_913009685.1. GTDB lineage: Bacteria > Bacteroidota > Bacteroidia > Bacteroidales > F082 > Sulfidibacterium. The sequence goes on along the minus strand of CAJVXP010000015.1, from coordinate 34,848 downwards.
AACTCATCTTTCGTAATGTCTCCGGTTGGCTCCAGTCATAATGAATGATATTGAGGGTAATGTTCAGGTCATGGAAGCGTTCCCCCGGCTGCTTCAAAACATCGATGCATCGTTTTGCGAAATTGGGTCCGTAGGTATCGATATCTAAAATGTTGATCTCAATCTTCCGTCCCTTGAGTAATTCCGGGTCCGATTCCTGAATTAGAATCAGGGTGTTGATACTGTCGGTGGCGGCCCCCCCGGCGATATTGAAGAAACAAAGGTTCCGTTCAGGGAATAATTTGAGCTGGGGCTGCAAAATTTTCGACTGGCGCCGACAAAGATCCCTCAGCCTGATACGAAGTCCCATGAAAGAGGTTTGCTTCACCGCCCACTTGTCCCGGAAACCTAATTTTATTCCCCGGCTTAAGTCAGGGCCAAGTTTGTACAGCAAGGTACGCATGCCGCTAAGATGGGAATTGTCAACATTCGACATTTTCACAAAGATGTTCCGGATAAAGCCAGGCATCTTCTTTAATGATTCAATGCTCCGGGCTGACTTGAGACAGTTCAAATGATACGCCTGTTCATCAATACTTGCGTTGAAAAGGGGATGAGTAATATCCAGTATCGGAATTTGAATATCATTCTCGAAAGTCGCATAGAGAATTTGGTGATCTTGATTTGCATTCATGGTTTTCAACTCCATCTCATTTGAATTATGATTTTTGACCTAACTAAAACCCAAAGCTGGCATAATTAATCTTCCCGGAATTCTTCCGGGGAATCTGTTGAATCGGGATCACCTGAATTAAATCCAGGGTGATTTTAAACCGGGTAAAAAGCTGAACGGGGGAAAAAATAAAGCAGTCTGCCAAAACGGGAGCGCCGATCATGGCAAAAACATAATTTATTCCGGCAGTTCTTAAATAGGTGCTTTCCCGGCCATGTTGGCTCCAGCCAGCGATATCCACCGGGTTACCCACACATACCGCCGGGTCAATAAACAGATGTTTCAGATTTTTCCATATCTCAAGCCGGATATTTTTTTGTATCTGCGAAAGCTGCCGGCTGTAATGCTGAACCTGATCTTCAAAAAACTGCTTGGGACTGTTCTGCTTTTCTGTCATAAAGGGATATTTATCTGCAAAAAAACGGAATTATCTTATACCAACCCAGGGCAAACGCATCATTTTTTCCAAAAGGAATCAAAAGGAAAGAGGTTAAAAACAGTAAAAAAAAGCCATGGAAGAGTGTTTTTCATAACGATATATGTTGTATATTGTATTGAATTACAACATATTAAATGTTATAAAATGGTAAATAAATTAAGGTTGATTTTTGGGCAAATAAAGGATCCCGGACGCGATGTAACGAAACTTCACAAATTGGATGACATCCTTCTCATAGGAATTATGGCAGTAATTTCCGGGGCACAGTCATGGATAAAAAGCAAGTTATATTTTAGCTGTAAAGCAGAGCCAAAAGCAACTATACCAAGACATTGAGGATGAGTTTAGGTTTTCTTCCAAGTTCATTCTGTCAGATACAACGATTGATTTGGACCATGGGAGGATGAGACAAGGACATGCAGTATTAAATCAAATTTTGAATGTTTGCAACACTGAACAAGATTGCTTTGAATCTGTTAAAAAACGAAAAAACACTGAAACTCGGTGTTAAAAGCAGAAGACTTAAAGCTGGTTGGGACAACAAGTACCTCCTGAAGGTCCTAAATTTATGATGCGTTTGCCCTGTCCACATTAACCGTCTTCGTTTATTATCGCATGATTAAGCTACTTTTGCAAAAAAAAAATTGCGTCATGTCGCAGGAAATTGAACGGAAATTCTTGGCAAAAGATGATTATAAACCTTTTGTTATCAAGTCTTTTCGTATTATTCAGGGCTATTTGTCATCAGTACCGGAAAGAACTGTCAGAGTTCGTGTCAAAGATGATACAGGCTATCTTACCATTAAAGGGGCGGCGAATAAAAGCGGAACCAGCCGTTTTGAATGGGAAATGGAAATTCCCGTGGAGGAAGCAGAAAAATTGCTGAAGCTCTGTGAACCGGGTATCATTGACAAAATCCGGCACATCGTTCCCACTTCAGGTGGTTTGTTTTTTGAGGTGGATGAATTTCACGGCGATAACGAAGGACTTGTGATTGCGGAAATCGAACTCCCCGACGAAAAATCTTCCTTTGAAAAACCCGGCTGGCTGGGAGAAGAAGTTACCGGCGACAAACGGTATTACAATTCCATGCTAACGAAAAATCCTTTTAAAAACTGGCGGTAATGCCATTTGATGGTGTCGTCCCCTTTGTCATTATTAGAAGTCCCCTTATTTCATTCATCATTCCTTTTACCTTCCAAAAGCATCGTTTTTTTGCTAATTTTGTACGGTAAAAACAAACAAATTGTCTGCCATGAAAAAAATCGGAATTTTGATACTTTTTGCATTTTTTGCTTTGCAAATGCAAGCGCAGCAGAAGACAAAAAACACTTTGGGAGCCGTTTTGAAATTTAACAAAACGACCTATAATTTCGGGAAGATTTATTACAGGTCGGATGGAACGTATAATTTTAAATTTGTGAATGCCGGCAAAGAACCGCTGCTTTTGACCCGTCCGCGCTCTTCCTGCGGTTGCACGGTTCCTACCTGGCCCAAAGCGCCAATACTTCCCGGCGACTCAGGCACTATCAATGTGGCCTATAACACCAACATTCTCGGCGAATTCAACAAAACGGTTACCGTTTATTCCAACGCACCAAAGCCGGTAGTGCTGCATATTCATGGCAAGGTTATTCCCCGCCCGAAACCCATGTTGCCGGTAAAACAAACCGACAAAGGCGGAACCCCCATTAGTAAGTAATTAAAAATCAATAAAATGCCAAATATTTCATTAAAAGGGCAACAGATGCCCGAGTCACCCATTCGTAAGCTGGTTCCCTTTGCCGATGAGGCTAAGAAAAAAGGCCGGAAAGTTTATCACCTGAACATTGGCCAACCGGATATCGAAACCCCTGAAGTAGCGCTGAATGCCGTCCGGAATTATGACCATAAAGTCATTGAATACAGCCACTCGGCAGGGATGCTGTCGCTGCGTGAGCGCCTTACGGATTATTACAAAACGGTAAACATTGATGTCACTGCCGACCAGATTATTGTTGGTACCGGTGCTTCAGAAGCGTTGCTGTTTGCTTTTCAAAGTATTATGGACCCGGATGATGAGGTGATTATCCCTGAACCGTTTTACGCCAACTACAACGGTTTTGCCACCAATGCAGGCATCAAAATAACTCCCATTATGTCGGATATCGAAACCGGCTTTGCACTGCCGCCTATGGGAGCTTTTGAGAAAGCCATCACGAAACGAACCAAAGCCATTCTGATATGCAATCCCAACAATCCCACGGGTTATCTGTACTCCAAAGAGGAGATGGAAACCCTGCGCGATCTGGTTAAAAAATACGATTTGTATCTGATTGCCGATGAGGTTTACCGTGAGTTTACCTACGATGGTAAAACCCAGTATTCGGCCATGTATCTCGATGGAATTGACGATAATGTAATTCTTATTGATTCGGTTTCAAAACGTTACAGCGCCTGTGGGGTGCGTATCGGCTGGATGATTTCACGAAACAAAGAGGTGATAGCCACGGCATTGAAATTTGCCCAGGCCAGGTTGAGTCCGCCTACGTTCGGACAGGTAGCTGCCGAGGCGGCTGTGGACACTCCTGACGAATATTTTGTTGCTGTGTTAAAAGAGTACATCGCCCGGCGAGACGCTGTTGTGGAAGGCATCAACAAGATTGAAGGTGCATTTTGTCCCAATCCTTCCGGTGCTTTTTATGTGGTAGCCCGGCTGCCTATCGATGATTCGGATAAATTCTGCCGCTGGCTGCTTGAAGATTTTGAATTTGAAAACCAAACGGTTATGCTGGCACCGGCTTCCGGGTTTTATTCCACCCCCGGCAAAGGGAAGGACGAAATACGTATCAGCTATGTGCTGAAAGTGGAAGATCTGAAAAGTTCGGTGAAAGTGCTGGCTGAAGCGCTGAAAGTTTATCCGGGCAGAACAAATAATTAACTATTTGCAATGATATTGCTCATTCGAATGAGCACAGTAGAATGAGAATGCCCAAAAAGTAAAGTTCACGCGAAATGCTCAAAAATTTATTTAAAAATATCATCTATGAAATATGTCGGTGCCCACGTAAGCGCTTCGGGAGGCGTTGAAAATGCCCCGGTGAATGCTCATGCTATCGGAGCAAAAGCTTTTGCTCTTTTTACCAAGAACCAGCGTCAGTGGTTTTCCAAACCGTTGACGGAGAAAAGCATCCGGCTTTTTAAGGAAAACTGCGAAAAGTACGGCTACGAAGCTCATCAGATTTTGCCCCACGACAGTTACCTGATAAACCTCGGCCACCCTGAGAAAGAACCTTTGGAAAAATCACGCACCGCCTTTTTGGACGAATTGCAACGCTGTGAGCAGCTGAGCCTCGACCGGCTTAATTTTCATCCCGGCTCACATCTGAAAAAGATAACCGAAGAAGCCAGTCTAAATACTATCGCCGAATCAATTAACTGGGCGCTGGACAAAACCCGGGGCGTTACTGCTGTCATTGAAAACACAGCCGGACAAGGCACAAACCTTGGCTACCGTTTCGAACAGTTGGCCTATATCATCGACCGCGTGGAGGACAAAAGCCGGGTGGGCGTATGTATTGACACCTGCCATACGTACACTTCGGGCTACAACATAAAAACCGAAGCCGGCTATAACAAAACTTTTGCCGATTTTGACCGGATTGTGGGTTTTCAATACCTGAAAGGCATACATCTGAATGACTCGAAAAAGGAACTGGCTTCGCGTGTAGATCGTCATGACAACATCGGCAAAGGCTTCATCGGTCTTGATCTCTTCCGCCGGATTATGAACGACCCGCGCTTTGATGACATGCCGCTGATACTGGAAACCCCCGACACCAGCCTGTGGCCGCAGGAAATTGAAATGTTGTATGCTTTTGCCGGACAATAGCAGATAATCTATCCCTGGCTGATGCGAAAATGTCAAGGTCGAGATGAGTCCAACGAAGAGATTGGCGTTTTCGGGCAGACACTGATTATATTTCTTTTACAGCCTCAATAGTTGCGGATACGACATAATTTTCAATTCCTTTTCCCGGAGCCCAGTCTTTTATAAATTCGCGACTTTTGTCTTTTGGTTCGATGCTAATTTTTGAGAATCCTGCATTATGAAGTAAGGTATGTATTTCATCAATAGATGAAGCTCCTGCAATACAGCCGGAATAAAGCGATAAATCATTTTTTTGCTCCTCTGGTAATTCGACAGAAGAAACCACATCGGATATGGCCAGCCGCCCGCCGGGTTTCAAAACCCTGAACGCCTCAGCAAAAACTTTCTCTTTCTCAGGAGATAAGTTGATGACACAATTTGAAATGATAACATCAACCGTTGAGTCGGCAACGGGAAGATGCTCAATTTCGCCAAGCCGGAAATCTGTATTGGTGAACCCTCCTTTTTCAGCGTTTTCTCTTGCCTTTGAGACCATTTCCGGAGTCATATCCACCCCGATCACTTTTCCCGTTTTTCCAACACTTTTAGATGATAAAAAGCAATCGAATCCACCTCCGCTTCCGAGGTCTAAAACTGTTTCTCCCTGTTTCAGTGAGGCTATTGTCAGCGGATTGCCGCAACCAAGTCCCATATTAGATCCTTCAGGTACATTAATATATTCTACCCTGGAATATCCCATCGCTTCCGAAATGTCAGACAATTCATCTGTTTCCGAAGGACTGCAACATCCTGAGCTGCTGCAACCGCACGAACTATCTGTCAATGCTACTTCTTTGTAACTTTCCATCACGGATTCTCTAATCTTGTTTTTTGATTTTTTTCCCATTATAAAACTCCTTTTTAATTATTAGAAATTAAACTTTCATTGATGGAGTCGCAGAAAGCAGAAAAAAGACGCAAAAAAGTCAGCATTTTTTACTGCTATTTTGTCGTTGGCAGTAGTCCAGAACGTTACCCCGCTTGTCAATTTCGAATTTGCAGCATTCATTCAGCGCTTTTATAAGTTTCAGCCTCCCTCTTTGAATTCTTGACTTTGCACCGGACAGGCTGATATTTTCTTTTTCCGATATTTCCTTTTGTGACAGTCCTTCTATTTCATATTGCATGAGTGAATTTGAATATTTCAAAGGAAGTTGTTTAATAAACGGAACAATACTTTTGGCAATTTCTTCATTTTTATTATCATCAATTTCAAATTCCGGGTCCTGGCTATTTATAGGAACAGTCGCATACTTTATTATATGTCTGTTGTGGTCAACAATAGTATTTCTTGCAATTTGAAAAATCCAGCTTTCCAATTTTCTGTTATCTCTAAGTGAGGATAAGCCGTTGTAAATTTTGATGAATATTTCCTGTACGCAGTCATCTGTCATTTCCCTGTTGAAAATGCGTTTTTCTACAAAAGCCGATAACCGGTCATGGAAATCGTTCCATATATTTTCAAATTTACTACTCATCTTTTTGGTTCTATGTTGATTTATGTGGGTAACGAAATGTCAAATCCCAAGCGCCAAAATACAAATAAATTACAATCCCTAATTTTAAAATTACCCAAATAAGACCCATGCTGATTATCAATAAAAATGAACTTTTTGTGCGTTTCACTTCCAAAGTCACTTTAAATGTTTGGCCAGTATACTGGTTTGGTAGCTTTCACACGTGCCAGACTAATTCTATCTGGTTAGAAGTCCCCTAAAGGTTGTCTGACTGCTTTTGGGATTTTGAATTTAATTTTTGGTGCTTATTTGAGATTTGTTTTTTCTTTAAAATTACCCACAGTATTTAACATCGAGCCATCTTTTTTATGTATTTCACCGGTAAAGCAAATACTTTTTCCTGATTTTCCTGAATCGTTTTAAATCTTTCTGCCAGCTTTGGCGGATTTGCACTTCGGTAAAACCTGCTTCAATTTGTTTGCGTAGCTGATCCGTCCCGGCCAGTTTATCGAAATAATTATTGAAAAACGTGTGCTTCTTCGATAATTCATGGTAAGCCTTCAACAGCCACTGCAAATGAAGCTGCGGAGGGTTCTTTCGATAATCTTCCGCGAAAGCGGTCAGATCCTCCCCCCGGCAGGTTTTGTTTTCCAGTTTGGGATGCAGACTGGCTCCCGGCGTACTTTTGGGAGTAAAAACATAGTTACCTTTCATCCCCGGATAACCGAAAATCTGAAAAGGTTTTGAAGTGCCCCGTCCCACACTCACGCCGGTACCTTCAAAAAAGCAAAGCGAAGGGTAGAGATAAACAGCTTTCCAATTGGGAAGGTTGGGAGAAGGTTTCACGGGAAGCCTCACCATCATATTATGGGTGTAATGTTTCAACGGAATAACCGTTAAATCACAGGTTATGCCGTCCTTTAGCCAGTGTTCGCCGTTGACCATCCGGGCATATTCGCCGAGAGTCATCCCATAAACCACCGGGACGGGCTGCATCCCCACAAAAGAAGTAAATCCGGGTTTCAGTACCGGACCGTCCACATAAAAACCATTGGGGTTGGGACGGTCGAGAACAATCATTGGAATATTATTTTCTGCACAGGCTTGCATAATTAGTGTCATGGTGGAGATGTAAGTATAAAAACGTACGCCCACATCCTGCAGGTCAAACAGCACCACATCTACATCCTGCAGGTCATCGACGGTGGGTTTTTTGTGTTTCCCGTAAAGGGAAATCACCGGAAGACCCGTGACTGCATCCTCCCCGTCTTTTACCACAGCACCGGCACTTTTGTTTCCCCTGAAACCATGTTCGGGGCTGAAAATTCTCACTACCCGGATGCCGGAAGACAGGAGACTGTCCACGAGATGAGTTTCCCCGATGATAGAACTTTGGTTGGCTACCACCGCCACCCGTTTTCCCTGCAACAAAGGAAAATAAACAGACGTCTGCTCGTCGCCGGTAATAATTTGATTATAGTTTGTTAACACCGGCGGCAGGTTCTGTGCCTGGCTCACCCATCCGGAAAAAAGAAACAAAACAAAAAGCAAGATACGTATCCTCATGTGAAATCATCGATTTTAGAAGGTAAAAATACAAAAGCCTGCCGTTTTAAAGCAGGAAATGATAATTTTGTAAAAAAATCTGTTTTGAACGTTGCCTATTTCATTGCCAGACACATTGCCCCCGGCCGCACGGAAGCTTACTCGCGTCCGGTTATCCGTATTGCCGTTATCAGCATTGCGCTGGGGTTGGCCCTGATGATCGTTTCGGTGGCCATAGTCATTGGCTTTAAAAATTCTATCACTAACAAGGTGACAGGCTTCTCTGCGCCGCTGCAGGTGGTGGCTTTCACGAACAACGAATCACTCGAAGAGAGTCCCGTTACCATCGGCACAAAGTTTCTAAAAGAACTCCGCACCAATCCCGAAATCACACATATCCAATACACTGCCCAAAAAGGCGGCGTGCTAAAAACCAGGAACCAGATTCAGGGCATTATTCTGAAAGGTGTAGGGAAACATTACGACTGGCAATTTTTAAAAGAAAACCTCACGGCAGGACATCTGCCTGATTTCAAAACAACCAGCGCCAGCCATCAAATTCTTATTTCACAAAAACTTGCCACAAAACTTCAGCTTAAGCCGGGCGATGCTGTTCGTGTCTGGTTTATCGGTAAAGATGCTACTGCAGCGCTTGGCCGGAAACTTGTCATTAGCGGCATTTACAACACCGGCATCGAAGAATTCGATAATCGTTTTCTCATTGGTGACCTCCGGCAGATTCAACAGCTCAATAGCTGGGGGCCTGACGAGGTAGGCAGTGTGGAGCTGCAGGTACGTGATTTCAAAAAGCTGAAAACCATAGCGCAGAACATTTACCAAAGCATTCCTTACAATCTGAATATCAACACCATTTACGAAAATTATCCAGAGATTTTCAACTGGCTCGGCCTTCTCAATACCAACGTGGTCGTCATTTTGGTACTTATGATACTCGTGGCCGGCGTTACCATGGTCTCCACGTTGTTCATCCTCATCATCGAACGCACCGGCATGGTCGGCATACTGAAAACCCTCGGCGCAGGCAACCGTACGATACAGAAAATATTCCTTTACAAAGCCGCCTACATCACCGGACGTGGCATGTTCTGGGGTAACCTCCTCGGCCTGCTCTTTTATTTTGTGCAATATTATTTTCGTGTGTTCCGGCTCAATCCGGCCAGCTATTATGTTTCCTATGTCCCCGTCGAGCTATCCGTCCCCCATCTTTTAATGCTCAACGCCGGTACTTTTTTTCTTTGCCTGCTCATGCTCATCATCCCCTCATTTTACATCATGCGCATTGAGCCGGCCCGGGCGCTCAGGTATGAATAATACTAATTATGATTCTGAATTGCCGATAAATAAATTGAATTATTGTTATCTTTATTGCGGCAGAAAATTTTTGAATAGCCTAAGCTATTGAAAGATTTTCTAACAATAAGAAAGGTAAAAAGAAACAATTTATATCGGTAATCCAGGGTCATTGTTAGTATAAAACAACGAATTAACAAAGATTAGGATATTTTTGTTCCGTACAATCCATTTTTCATTACATTTGTAAAAACATCATTTTAAAAAACCATGACAATCAAAGAGAAAAAGCTGCCTGATGCTGGTACAGACACACGGAAAGATTCCGGGAGGAAGCTAATTCTTTTTAATGACGATATAAACACCTTTGATTTTGTGATTGAGACATTAATAGAAGTTTGCGGCCATGACCCTCATCAGGCTGAAAATTGTGCCCTCATTGCCCATTTCAAAGGAAAATGTGCAATAAAAATCGGGGCTTTGGAAGATTTGAAGCTCTGTTATGAATCACTGATTTTGAAGAGGTTAACTGTGAAAATACAATAGCTTATGTGGGCTGTTATTGCTATTTTAATTCTGGTGGGGCTTGTGCTGTTGGTGCTGGAAGTTCTGGTAATCCCGGGAGCGGGATTTGCCGGAGTTATCGGCTTCTTGCTGATGGTTTCCGGTGTATGGCTTGCTTATGCCAAAGAGGGTTCCACAGGAGGAAATATTACTTTACTTGTTACGATTTTGCTCAATGTTGTCAGCATGACACTGATGCTTCGTTCAAAGACATGGGAAAAAGCACAACTAAAAACTTACGTTTCCGGTAAAGTGCGGACGTTTGATAACATGGATTTAAAAGTGGGAATGCACGGTAAAACCATCTCTCGTTGCGCCCCTACCGGCAAGGCCGCTTTTGGCGATAATTATGTGGAAGTCGATGCGGGAACCTCTTACCTGAAAACAGGAACAATAATTGAAATTATTAAAATAAACGGAGATAAAATTTTTGTGAAACACATAAAAACTTAATATTATGGAAAATGTTTATATTATCATTGCCGGGGCCGTTGGTGCTATTTTTATCCTTTGGATTTTATTTTATTTTATTCCGGTAGGTTTGTGGTTTACCGCATTTGTATCCGGGGTTCGCATTTCTCTCATTCAGTTGGTCCTTATGCGCTGGCGAAAAGTTCCTCCGGGGGTGATTGTCAGAAGTCTGATTACTGCAACCAAAGCGGGTCTTCATCTAAAGCGCGATGACCTGGAGGCTCATTTCCTTGCGGGGGGCCGGGTACAGCAAGTGATCAATGCGCTAATTTCGGCTGACAAAGCCAATATTGATTTAAATTTTAAAACAGCTACTGCCATTGACCTCGCGGGTCGCGATGTGCTCGAAGCAGTACAAATGTCGGTAAACCCAAAAGTAATCGACACCAAAAGAGTAACTGCCGTTGCCAAGGATGGGATTCAGCTGATTGCCACTGCCCGGGTTACGGTACGCGCCAGCATTCAGCAGCTGGTCGGCGGCGCCGGAGAAGAAACTGTATTGGCACGTGTGGGTGAGGGTATTGTATCTTCCATTGGTTCAGCACGTTCGCACAAAGAGGTTTTGGAAAATCCTGACAGTATCTCCAGGGTAGTTCTTGAAAAAGGACTTGATTCGGGAACCGCTTTTGAAATTCTTTCTATCGATATTGCCGACATCGACATTGGTAAAAACATTGGCGCCGTTTTGCAAATGGATCAGGCCAACGCCGATAAAAATATTGCTCAGGCTAAAGCCGAAGAACGCCGGGCTATGGCCGTAGCCAGCGAGCAGGAAATGAAAGCCAAGGCACAGGAAGCCAAAGCCAATGTAATTCAGGCCGAAGCCGAAATCCCCATGGCTATTGCCGAAGCTTTCCGTTCGGGAAATCTCGGTATCATGGATTATTACCGGTACAAAAATATTCAGGCCGACACCAAAATGCGTGATTCCATTGCAGAAGATCCGGGGACAGAGCCTGGCGGGAAAAAATAAATAAACGTGAACCTTTATGTCGCAGAATGACCTCCTTCAACAGGAACAGTTAAAAAAGCAAATGACAGATAAAGATAAGTTAGTTCGCGAAAAGCTGGGAGAGTTGTTTGAATGGACGGATGTAAAAGGAGATATAGATTCTCATCTCCAGATACAGAAGGCATTTGATATGGCATTTAAAGCCTACGATGGCAAAAAAATGCCGGATGGCTCACCGCTGATTCTGCATCATCTTGATATTGCCGTCATTGCTATGAAAGAGGTGAACCTGGGCCCGACATCTGCCGTTTGTGCTCTTCTACACAGTATGGACATAAAAGACCCTCAGGTAAGAAAAGAAATACTAAAAAATTTTGACCGCAACGTCCTGGATATTATTGAAGGTTTTAAGAAAATCTCCGCCCTGCAGACCGAACGTGTCTCTTTCCAGTCGGATACTTTTCGTAATATGTTTCTCTCCCTCGTGGACGATATCAGGGTCGTTCTCATTCGCATGGCCCATCGGCTGCACGATGTAAGAACTCCCGAGCTACTTACAAGAAAACAGAAAAGGAAGTTTTTCAATGAGATAAAATACATCTACATTCCCATTGCCCATCGCCTTGGTCTTTACCGTATTAAGAGCGAAATGGAAAACGACCTGATGCGTTTCGAACAACCTGATATTTATCGGACCATCACAGACAAAATTCAGGCTACCAAAAGCAAGCGCGAAGTTTATATCAACGATTTTATTCAGCCCATCGAACATGAATTACACGCTGCAGGGTTTGATTTTGAAATAAAATGGCGGACGAAGTCGGTGCCTTCCATCTGGGCAAAAATGAAACGGCAGAATGTGGAATTTGAACAGATTTACGATATTTTTGCTGTCCGCATTATCATCAACAGCAAATCGCCCAAAAAGGAAAAAGAGGATTGCTGGATGGTCTATTCCATTGTTACCAACATCTACCAGCCTAATCCCAAGCGGCTGCGCGATTGGATCTCGACCCCCAAAGCCTCAGGTTACGAATCGTTACACACCACGGTCATGGGCCCCAACAAAAAATGGGTGGAAGTACAAATCAGAACTGTTCGCATGGACGAAGTTGCCGAGAAAGGCCAGGCTGCCCACTGGGCATACAAAGGGCTTATGAAATCGAAAGTAATGGACGACTGGCTGCTACAGGTGCGCGACGTGTTGGAACATCCCGAAAGTATTGGTTCCGAATATGCTTATCAATCGCAGAAAACCAAAGAGTATGTCTTTATCTTCACCCCCATGGGAGATTTGAAGCGTCTTCCGGCAGGTGCTACCGTCCTTGATTTTGCCTACGATATCCACACAAACATAGGAAATCAGTGTAGTGGCGCCCGCGTAAACAATAAGCTGGTGCCCATACGTTATGTGTTGAAAAATGGTGATAAAGTGGAAGTGGTTACCACGAAAAATCAAAAACCAAAATCCGACTGGGTAAGTTTTGTGAATACCGCCAAAGCCCGTAACCACATCAAACGCCAGCTTAAAGAAGAAAAATACAAAGAAGCAGAAGCGGGTAAAGAGCTGCTGTTGCGAAAATTTAAAAACTGGAAACTCAAAAGCAGTGATGATCTGATAAATGTTCTGGTAAAACATTTTAAAATGGATTCGGCCGTTGACCTTTATTATCTGCTGGCCATCGATAAAATTGATTTGGCATTGATTAAATCTATTCTCAACGATTTTCTGAAAGAAGAACCGGAGGAGGCTGAGACCGAAGCTGAAGAAAAACCACCAAAACCGCTTCCCAAACAGGAAGACAAAGCAGAGGATATCCTATACATTGGTAATCACGTAAAAAATATCAACTACAGGTTTGCTAAATGTTGTAATCCTATCCCCGGCGACAGCGTTTTCGGGTTTATTACCACACTCGGCAGCATTTCCATTCACCGTCGTAACTGCCCAAATGCCAAACGGCTGGACGAACGTTATCCTTACCGCATTGTCGAAGTAAAATGGATTGGCTCGGAAGACAAGCCTTTTTATCGTATTAATTTAAAAATCAATGGGAGCGATGAGCTGGGAATTGTAGAAGCTGTTACTAAAGCCATTACCGGAGACCTTCGTGTGAATATGCGCACCATAAACTTCATCACCAAAGGCAAGAAATTTGAAGGTCGTGTCAGTCTGATGATTCGTAATCATGAACACCTTGACCAGCTTATCCATAAAATCAAAATGGTACAAGGCATTGAGAAAGTAACCCGGATAAAATAGTTAACAGCGAATGACAAGAAACAAGCGGTTCAGAATTCCGGACAGCAACAGGCTTCAGTCTGGCTACAGCCATAAACAACTCCACTGTATCAGGAGAACAAAAACAGGCTGACAGATGCAAAATCCCATTATAATTTTTAACTTTCGGCGTTTTATAAAAAGTCAGCATTGTACATTACAAAATAAAAGACCTTGACACAAGAAAAAAGCAGACTGATTGGCGCATCCACGATCCCCGTGATGCTGTTGTTGCTCATGTGGGGCATCCGGTTTGTGGAGTATGGTTTTGGCATTGACCTGGCGTTTCTCGGGGTCCACCCGCTGCATGCTAATGGTCTGCCGGGTATCATTCTATCTCCTTTCATCCACGCTGGATTTAAGCATTTGGGCGCTAATTCCGTTCCTTTTTTGGTACTGGGCGTTGCGCTGTTCTATTTTTACCGTGATCTGGCTTTTAAAGTTCTGCTCTTCATCTGGCTAATGACCGGTATTCTGGTTTGGTTTGGCGGACGCGATGCCTGGCACATCGGCGCCAGTGGTATCATTTACGGAATGGCTTCCTTTCTGTTTTTCAGCGGACTCATCCGTAAAAACAACGGGCTGGCAGCGCTGGCACTGGTGGTTGTTTTTCTGTACGGCGGTCTTATTTGGGGGGCTATCCCCGGATTTTTCCCTAAAGAGCACATCTCGTGGGAATCACATTTGGGTGGTTTGTTTTCAGGGATCGTCATGGCTTTTTATTACCGGAAATCAGGTCCGCAACGGAAAAAATACTCCTGGGAATTAGAAGAAGAAGCGGAAGATGAAGATGACGAGAATACCTATTGGAATAGCACAACCAGCATGTGGATAGACAGGGATGATTAATGGAATGGTCAGACAGTTGTCAAGCAATAGTCAAACGGGTGTCAAACAATGGTCAAACAGTGGTCAGACAATAGTCAAACAGTTGTCAAGCGGTTGTCAGACAATGGGAAAACAGCTGTGTGATGAATATTGAAATTGAGTTATGCTGATTGCGTTTTGACTTTTCCAAGGACAAAATGATTGTACAAAAACAAGGCAATGATTGTAACTACTCCAATAGCGCTGAAAAGCACCCAAATACGATAAGGGTGGTAAGTATTCCAAAGCATCTGTGTTAAGCCGTGCTGGTTGGTGTGCAGCAATTCGGCAGCCCGTTTCAGATAATCGTTCTGGGTAAATTTTTCACTAATAGCCGGGATATGTAACCCGCGTTTGGCTACAAAATGCTCAAGCAAACTAATTTTATCTGACATGGATTGGTAAACAGGACCTGAAAAAATACCGGCCAGATAATTTCCAACAGCTACCGGCAGAAAAGAAGTTCCCATGTACAAAGCCTCCTTATTTTTTGGAGCAATTCGCCCGATATATTCCGTAAATTTAGGGGAGCTGGCCATTTCGCCAATAGCAAAAATGAAGATACCGAGGATTACATAAAAACCATTATTGGTTCCAAAAGCAAAACCGATACCTACTGAAACGACCATGATTCCTGTAATGATGGCGTTAACAGGTTTGAAACGCATAACCAGCGATGAGATGATGATTTGAAAAAGAATGATAAAACCCGCATCGAGGTTCACCATCATTTCGGGGGCTATAATTCCTTTTTTTGTCCCCACGGCTTCAGCAATAAGAGGAGAAAATCCGTGTACCCAATTGTAAATCATTGCCGTATCGACCCATTGGTCAATAAAATTGGGCAAAGTGTAAAACAATTGATTGAACATTGTCCAAAAGCCAATCATGATGATAAGAAATACGGTAAGTTTCATATCCGATAACGCCGTGATAATGTGCTTAAGAGACTTCCAAAGGGAGTCCCAGAAAGGGTCTGTATTTTTTACACGTCCGGGTTCTTTATAAAAAATCAAAGCGAGCAATATGTTCACGAGAATGGCAGATGCTGCCATAACAAAAACAATGTCCCAGCCATAAATATGGCGTAATTTTGATGAGAATATGGGGCCCACAAAACCGCCAATGTTAACAATCATATAAAAAATACCAAAGCCAATGGAGGAGGTTGATTCATCGGTGGTTTTGGCTACTGTAGCCGAGACAATAGGTTTAAAAATGGCCGCTCCAAGCGCAACAAGAAGGAAAGCGCCATAAACAGCTGCATAACTTCTGACCTGTCCCATAAGCAGGTAGCTTGATGATAAAATAACAAAGGCAATAATGAGCATTTTTTTATATCCAAACCGGTCGGCAAGCGCACCGGTAAACAGCGGCAGGAAATACAAAATAGCAGTTACTGTTCCCATGATGCTTCCCTTTTGCGTTTGCGTAAAGCCTAAAGCACCGGTATCGGTAGATTGGGTAAGATATAAGGCTAAAACAGCAAATAATCCATACCATGCCCAGCGTTCAAACAGCTCCATGGAATTGGCAACCCAGAATGTACGTGGAAATTTTTTGAAAGTTGTACTGATTCTATTCATTTTGATTTCGGTTAATTTTTTAAGGGGCGAAGATACAAATAATGCCGAATTTTGTTTAGCAGCGTATCGGGCAATCCGGTCAGCTTCTTTACCTGACGGAAGTTGCTGAAACCGTGTGTTTTCCTGCGGGCATTAACAAGTTCTTTTGTGGTTTCGTAATCGATGTAGGGATGATGCAAAAGCTGTTTGAAAGTGGCTGTATTCAGGTCTGTTTTTTTGATTTCCGATGTGTCTGTACGGACAAAGGTTTTTATGGCACTATAAGTTGCTGTTTTCATTCCATACACTTCGCGCAACTGTGTACGGGAATAAAAACCGCCGAGCAACGTACGGTATTTCAAAATTCGACGTGCCAGCCATGGTGCCAGCTGAAGTTTTTGTACCAACGCAACCGAATCCGCCGAGTTGATTTCCACTTTCATCCGGTTTGCCGGCTTTTTCCGGTGAGATTTTTCAGAAGCAGAAACTTTGGAATGTGCTATCCGAACAAACGGTTCAAGCACACTGTACTCAGCCCCGGACAAACAATAGATCTTTTTCAAATCTTCCTTTTTACGGAAACGGCCTCCTTTTGCTACGTAATGCTGTATGATTTTTACCTGCCTGACACTCAATCCCATCTGTAATCCCTTTTCGACAGAAAGGTGGTTGGGGTCAAAAGGAACAGGATGCAATTTAGTGTCCGCCTGCTCAGGACTTAGCTTGCCGGCATTCTGTAAATGAACAAGTTGTAAAGAATCGGTTAAAGCTTTTTGTGTCCGGAGAAATTGTGACACTTCCCTGTTATAAGTTCTGAATTCACTTTTTTTGTGTGAGAAGAAATTTGGTAACAGCAAATTGAAGAGAAGCAACGAGAGGATGATAACCAACAAAACAATGATGCCCCGCTGTTCGCTTTTGTTCAGTGTGAAAAAACTACGAATCCAATACCCTGTTTTGTTGCGCATAATAAATGAAGGAATCCGGGAAATCTTCCGGGTTTTCAACTGAACCCAAAAATAGTGATTTTACCGCAACATAGCAGAAAAAATAACAACTCCGGTCAATCAGGCTATTTTTCTTCCTCATTATCACCTGGTCCCCCGGGCGATCTCAGCACCCTTACGAAAAGATAAACGGTAATAATAGTAACGGTTGATTGAACAACCACCATAAATATCAATGCTTCTGTACTCATAACTTAGTGATTTTAGCGGTTTTTCTCTTTTTCTTTGCAGCAATATGAACCAAAACAGCTAACCCGGCAAAAGTAAGGGTCAGCAAAAGTCGTGACATATCTTTATAAAACATAACTGTGGGATGTCCCACTTTAAACCAAATCCATTTTTGGTTTAGATGAAATGCCTGAGCGATGATACTATCATTGGCCCATGGCCAGCTTCCATGTGTAAATAATTGATGGAAAGCTAATTGCCAGTCACTCATTTCTCCGTGAAGGGGTTTGACAAGGGAGGTGATAAAAATAGTCAAAATGAAAACCGGAGTAACCCATTTGATAATAAATTTGTAAAAATTAGGCACTCTGATATCAGAACCCCGGGTGATTTCTTTCCAGCCTTTATCCATTCCAAAAACCCATGAGAACAAAATGATCTCAGCTGAAGCAAACACAACCAGTGAAACGGTTCCTGTCCAGTAGTCATATTCGTTGAAAACGCCCATTTCAAAAAAGAGGATTGTGGGTAGCGCCAGGACAAAAATAATGACCCCGAGAATGACGGAGCTTCTTATCCTGCTCCAGCCGAATTCGTCTTCTACAAATCCAATAAAAGGAGTGCCCATCGCGAGTGAGCTGGTAATTCCGGCAAAAAACAACAACCCAAACCAGGCTACTCCCGACAAAGTTGCTAAAACAGCCCCCCACTGGTTGAACAGGAAAGGCATCGTTTTAAAAGCCATCATAAAGCCTGCATTATCTTTAACCCAGTCGAGTCCCATGTATCCAACGGCAATGGGAATCACAATGGAAGCGCCCAAAACAATCTCCACAAACTCGTTCATCCAGCCTGCAGACATAGCATTAAGCGCAATGTCATCGTTTTTCTTAACATAAGCAGCATAACAGTGAATTGTACCCATGCCGACCGATAGCGTGAAAAATATTTGCCCTGCCGCCGCAAGCCAGACTTTGGGATTGGCCAGACTGTCAAGTTTGGGTTTCCATAAAAAGTCAAGTCCAATGCCTGAGTTACAGGTAGAACATCCTGCCATACCGGTACTTCCCAACGTAACAGCCCTTATGGCAAGGAAAACACCGAAAAGGATAAGAAGTGGCATGGCAATTTTGGCCACTTTTTCAACCCCTCCGCTTAGTCCTTTGGACAGAATATATATATTTAATATTAAAGTTACCAGAAAAGCTACTATTGCCCAACCGGGAATGTTGATAGCTACCAAAGCATCGGTCATGGTACCATGAACTCCGGCATAACTGTCAAACATCGTACTGACCTGTCCTCTGCTCATACCTGTAAAACTCTGGGCTAACGATTTGAGGGTATAAGTTAATGTCCAGGATTCAATATAAGTATAGTAAGCAAGGATTCCCAGATTGGTAAAAATCCCGAAAACGCCAACATACTTCCACAATCTTTTCTTGGACATGCTATCCATAATAAAGGGGGTGGAATGGTTGCCTCTGACACCGCCAAACCGGCCCATGGCCCACTCTACCCACAACAGTGGAATACCCATAAGTAAAAAAGAGACAAAGTAAGGGATGATAAAAGCTCCGCCACCATTTTGAATTGCCTGAACGGGAAATCGTAAAAAATTTCCTAGTCCTACTG
The DNA here is from genome assembly GCA_913009685.1 of uncultured Bacteroidota bacterium. GTDB lineage: Bacteria > Bacteroidota > Bacteroidia > Bacteroidales > F082 > Sulfidibacterium. The sequence goes on along the minus strand of CAJVXP010000015.1, from coordinate 15,964 downwards.
CGTTTCCCGCCATTGCTAAAATCAATCCAACACGGGAACCCCAGCCCTCATTACTCTGAGCCATATCATTGAAAGTTTACAGGTTATAAAAATAAATTGCAAGTATAAGAAAATGTTTGTTTTAGCGACTTATTTCTGTATTTTTTATTTTTTTAACATTCACACCGCTTTGTGCGCCACGCTCAAAGTCAGGGCCAGCCTGCGAACAAGCCCTGCTTTAGATGTCCGCGCCTTAGGCATCCCGCTTCCTGCAAAACCACAAATTATCATGAATATTGTACTTTTTCTCCTTTGGTTTCAAGGAAATAAATGCCGTTGTTGTGAATAATAATCAGATTTCTTATGGTATTGTTTGCGAACAGGTCGGTGTGATCACCGTCATCCAAACCGGCGAAAGCCGGATACAAGCCATGCCTTTTGTACCGAAATGGTCCGGCAAAATCCAAAGATTATGACTAAAACACCGGCTGCTGTTCTGTTCCTATATTTTTATACCAGCCTCTTTGTGCGTGTTGTTTCCAAAAGCCTCTGCCAGGTGAATTCCTGTCTGTATTAACATTTTCTATTTCCCTTTAACAAACATTAACAAACTAATTACAAGCCTGTTTATATATTTGCACTACAAATTGAAAAAATAACACCCATGTTAGAAACGGACATTCGCGAACTAAACGAAAAGATTCAAAAAGAGAGCCAGTTTATTGATATGATAAAACTGGAAATGAATAAGGTAATTGTGGGACAGACGCACATGACCGAACGTTTGCTCATCGGTCTTCTCGGTAACGGACATATTTTGTTAGAAGGGGTTCCCGGTTTGGCAAAAACGCTGGCAATCACCTCGCTGGCCAATATTATTGATGCCAAATTCAGCAGGATTCAGTTTACACCCGATTTGTTGCCTGCCGACTTGTTGGGGACGCTCATTTACAGCATGAAAAATGAGGAATTTGTTGTGAAAAAAGGCCCTATTTTCGCTAATTTTATCCTTGCAGATGAGATTAACCGTTCGCCTGCCAAGGTGCAGAGTGCTTTGCTCGAAGCCATGCAGGAACGCCAGGTTACTATTGGCGACAACACTTTCAAGCTGGAAGAGCCTTTCCTCGTTATGGCAACACAAAATCCCATCGAGCAGGAAGGAACCTATCCGCTGCCGGAAGCCCAGGTGGATCGTTTTATGTTGAAGGTGGTAATTAACTATCCTAAGAAATCTGAGGAGAAACAGATTCTGCGTCAGAACATTACCAATGTTTCTGCTAAAACAAATACTATTCTGAAACCGGAAGATGTGCTGAAAGCAAGAGAACTGGTAAGGCAGATTTATCTTGACGAAAAAATTGAGAATTACATAATCGATATTGTCTTTGCCTCCCGTTATCCGGATGAGTATCATTTGGAGAAATTTTCGGGCATGATCTCCTATGGCGCTTCACCGCGTGCAAGTATCAACCTCGCGCTGGCAGCCAAGGCGCTGGCCTTTATAAGAAAGCGTGGCTATGTCATCCCCGAAGATATTCGCTCCATTGCCCACGATGTGATGCGCCACCGTATCGGCCTGACCTATGAAGCCGAAGCTGAAAATATTACCAGCGAAGACATTATCAACGAAATTCTAAATTCGGTTGAAGTGCCGTAAACCATTATACCTTAGCTGGTTTAAAGAATTATTCTATGAATAACTTTTGCGGATAACATAAAACAACAGGCAAAATTGGAAGCACAGGAATTATTTAAAAAGGTTAGAAAGATAGAGATTAAAACACGGGGATTGTCCAAACAGATTTTCTCAGGCGAATACCATAGTGTTTTTAAAGGGCGCGGAATGGCCTTTAGCGAAGTGCGCGAATACCAGTTTGGCGACGACATCCGCAACATCGACTGGAACGTTACAGCGCGTTTTAACCATCCGTTTGTGAAGATTTTCGAGGAAGAGCGTGAGCTGACGGTTATGTTGCTAATTGATGTGTCAGGCTCAAATCTGTTCGGAACCCACGGCCAGCTAAAACGGGAGATGATTACCGAGATGGCCGCAACGCTCTCCTTTTCAGCCATTCAGAATAACGATAAAGTGGGGGTCATTTTCTTTTCCGATAAAATCGAGAAATTCATCCCTCCCAAAAAGGGTTCTTCGCATATCCTACGGATTATCAGGGAGTTGATTGATTTCCGGGCCGAAAATAATGGAACCAACATTGCTGAAGCCCTGCGTTACCTGACCAATGTGATTAAAAAACGGGCTACTGCTTTTCTGATCTCCGACTTTATGGACGATGACTTTGAGAAAGCCGTGCAGATTGCCAATCATAAGCACGACCTTATTGCTATTCGTATAACGGACCGCAGGGAAACAATTATGCCCAATGTGGGGATGGTGCGTATGCTGGATGCAGAAACCGGAAAACAAATGTGGATAGATACGGGAAGCGCTTCCGTGCGTCATCAGCTGAGCCGGTGGGCAACAGACAAAAGCCGGGAGTTGGATGTGCTTTTTTCGCGGATGGGAGTTGACATGGTAAAAGCTTACACGGGCGAAGATTATGTGAAACCACTTATGAACATGTTCAGAAAAAGGGAGGCAAGAAGTTAACAATAACCACGAAAAATGAGGAACGTTAAAAATACAGGGTTACTGATATTGATGCTGACAGCTTTTACAGTTGTCCGCGGGCAGACGTTGAAAGCGAATGCTTCGCTGGATACAAATGCCATTATGATTGGTGACCAGATAGGTCTGACCCTTGCGCTGAAAGTGCCTGCCGGATCGCAGGTAACCTGGCCTGTGCTGAATGATACACTGGTTCCTCACGTGGAAATCATTAAACGTGGAAAAACCGACAGCATGGTGGAGCATAATATCCTGAACCTGAAACGCCGGTTGGTGATTACCTCTTTTGATTCGGGTTATTTTAACATCACACCATTAAAATTTCAGATACAATTGCCCGGCAGTCATAATGCGGTAAACGTTGCCACGCAAGATTTGTTTTTGCAGGTCTATGCTCCGCAGGTGGATACTACCAAACCCTTTAAAGCTATCAAAGGGCCGATGGCTGAACCTTACACACTCGGAGAAATTTTACCCTGGATTTTACTGGGGCTTTTGTTGCTGGCCGGTATAGTTTTCCTCGTATGGTATCTGCGCAGGCGAAAAAAGAACCAACCGCTGTTTGCCCGTAAACCCAAACCCAAGTTGCCGCCGGATCAGGAAGCTATTCAGCGGTTGGAAGAAGTCAGGCTCTCCAGGTTGTGGCAGGCGGGTAAGCTGAAGACATACCACACGGCTATTACTGACATTATGCGTAATTATTTTGCACGGCGGTTCCTGTTTGATGCACGAGAGATGACCACCGGAGAGATTATGCGGAATCTGGAAAAAGAAGAGGTGAACAAAGAGGCACTGGCAAAGGCCCGGAGTGCTTTTGAGCTGGCCGACCTTGTGAAATTTGCCAGGCTGAAACCCTCGCCGCTGGAAAATGATACGAGTCTGAATTACTGCCTTGATTTTGTGAATGAAACCAAAGTTGTACCGCAGGAAGAACCGGCACAAACACAGGGAGACATGGTACAGACCGAAAATGAAGGACAAACGGAAGAAAAGTCACAACCGGAAAATAAGGAGGAGAAATAGCGATGTTTGGCATAGACACATGGAGAAGTCCCGATTATTTTTATCTGCTGCTGCTGATACCGATACTGATTGCCTGGTATGTGTATCGCTTTCGCAAAAGCACGCCTGAGTTGCTTTTTTCGGGGCTGAAACCTTTCGAGGGGGCTCCGCGCTCGTTGAAAACGCGCCTTATTCACAGTTTATTTGTGCTGCGTATGCTGGCATTGACGCTGCTGATTATTGCACTTGCCGGACCACAAAAGATATCCTCAAAGAGTAATATTAATATTGAAGGAATTGACATTGTATTGGCTCTGGATGTTTCGGGAAGTATGCGTGCCCGCGATTTCCGGCCCGACCGTATTGGCGCGGCCAAGAAAATTGCCGCTCAGTTTATCGATGGCCGTCCCAACGACCGCATCGGCTTGGTGATTTTCAGTGGGGTTGCCTTTACACAAGTCCCGCTTACCCTCGACCACTCTGTTCTTAAAAACCTTCTGAGAGAGGTGCAAAGCGGTATGATTCAGGATGGAACAGCCATTGGTGATGGGCTGGCTACGGCAGTCAGCCGGCTGAAAGATTCAAAAGCACGCTCGAAAGTAATCGTGTTGCTTACCGATGGGGTAAATAACTCCGGCGCCATCGACCCGGAAACTGCCGCCGAACTTGCTAAAATGTACGGAATACGGGTTTATACCATTGGCATAGGTTCGTATGGCTATGCTCCTTATCCGGTACAGACGCCATACGGAATCAAAATGCAGCAGATGAAAGTGCAGATTGATGAAGCTTTGTTGAAAAGAATAGCAAAGGAAACCGGCGGGAAATATTTTCGTGCCAATAATAACAATAAGCTGAGCGCTATTTTTAAGGAGATTGACAAACTGGAAAAATCGAAAATTAATGTACAGCAGTTCCGCAAAAAATATGAACTGTATTTTCCGTTTGCGTTGGTCGCTCTGTTGATTTTTGTGCTGGAGATAAGTTTAAGATATTTGGTTTTTAGAAGGTTACCGTAAAACAAAGAGGGAGAAATGATTCAATTTGAACATATAGAGTTTTTTTGGGCTTACCTGCTGTTGCTGTTTTTCATCTTGATTTACTGGCTTTTTAAGGGATGGAAAAGGCGGACAACCAAACGGTTCGGCGACAAGCTGCTGATGGAACATTTGATAAGACATCAGTCTGCTACACGGCCGGCCTTACGGTTTTTGCTACTACTCTTTGCCCTGGTTTTTCTGATTACCGGCATTATCGACCCTAAGGTGGGTACAAAAGTGGAAACCGTGAAGCGAAAAGGCATCGACTTGTACATAGCTTTGGATGTATCCAATTCCATGCGGGCCGAAGATATTAAACCCGACCGGCTCAGCCGTGCCAAAATGGCTGTCTCCAACCTGATAGATAAACTGGATGGCGACCGAATCGGACTGATAGTTTTTGCCGGACGTGCTTACAGGCTGCTGCCGCTTACAACTGATTATTCTGCAGCAAAGCTTTTCCTTTCGTCGGTGGATAACAAAATTGTTCCCGTGCAGGGAACTGCCATTGGCTCAGCCATTAACCTGGCCACAGATTCTTTTGAAAAGGATAAACACAATAAAGCGATTATCATCATAACCGATGGAGAAAACCATCAGGATAATCCGGTGCAGGCTGCCGGGATGGCTGCTGAAAAAGGCATTAAAGTATTTACCATCGGCATGGGGCTGCCCGAAGGAGCACCCATCCCTATTTACGATGCGCAGGGTAACCGGACTTTTTTGAAAGACCGACAGGGTAAGGTGGTGATTACCAGATTGAATGAACAGATGTTGCAGGAAATTGCCAATGCGGGTCATGGAACTTATGCCCGCGCCAACAATGCCAGTGTGGGGTTGTCGAAAATTTTGAAAAATATCAACCACATTCAAAAACAGGAACTGGCCACCAAACAGTTTACCGATTATGCACATCATTTTCAACTGTTTCTCGCTATTGCTTTCTTCTTCCTTGTGGTGGAATTGTTGCTAATTGAGCGTAAGTCAAAGTGGGCTGAAAAAATAGATTTTTTTGGAAAATGAGAAAGAGAGAAAAAATAAAGCTGGTTTTTATCCTGATGCTGGGACTTATTTCGGCCGGAGCTTCCGCACAGAGTGCCAGGACGCTCATACGAAAGGGAAATAAACTGTATGAGCAGAAGAAATTTTCCGAGGCTGAGGTGCAATACCGTAAAGCACAGGCTAAAAATCCAAAATACAAAAAGAGCACTTTTAATCTTGGTGATGCTGTTTATCAGGAGAAAAATTATAAAGGAGCCGAGAACTTTTTTAAAAATCTGGTTCAACAGACTAAAACTCACGAATATAAAGCCGGTGCATGGTATAATCTCGGGAATACTCTCATGCAGCAGAAACAGTATGAAAAAAGTATCAGCTCTTATATTCAGTCTTTAAAACAACAGCCTGCGGATATGGATGCCAAGTACAACCTGGAGTATGCCCGTAAGATGCTGAAAAAACAAAAACAACAAAAAAAGAAACAAAAACAGAATAAAAAGAACAAAAACAAGAAAAACCAGAACAAGAAAAACCAAAATAAAAAGAAAAATCAAAATAAGAATAAACAGCAGCCTCAGAATCAGAAGGAAAACCAAAAGAAAAACAGTCAGAAAAAACAACAGCAAATTTCACCGCAGGAGGCTCAGCGGATTTTGAATGCTTTGAAAAATAATGAGAAGAACACACTTAAAAAGCTTGAAAGAGCCAAAGCAAAAGCCAAAGCTGCAAAAGCGAAAGCAAATGTTATTAATTGGTAAAGGAGAGACGACAATGCTTGTTTTGGTGCAATATTTGATAGAAAACCGCATTGGATATAATCCTTATTTTTGAAGAAAATTTATGGCTTAAATGAAAAAGAGGGGATTTTATATTATTTTTCTGTTGCTGTTTGTCTCGCAGGGTGCCTGGGCTGGTAAAGAGGTTACTTTCACCGCAAGGGCAAGGCAGCAGGTGTTGGTTGGGCAGCAGTTTCAGATTCTGTTTGAGGTGAATGCCAACGGCAGGAATTTTACACCTCCCGCTGATTTTGGCGGTCTGGAAATTTTATCCGGTCCCAATACTTCGAGCAGCTCCAGCATCCAGTTTATCAATGGAAAAATGAGCCAGTCGTACACAATGACTTATTCCTACATTGTTATGGCCACCAGGCCCGGCGCAATTACCATCGGACCGGCAACTGTAAAGGTGAGAGGAAAACGATATGCCTCTAGTACACTGAAGATTAATGTCCTGAAAGTTAGTACATCTGCAAAAAGCCAGACAGGCAACCCGGGCGTCCCATCGCAAAACAGGGCGGGAGCAGTCTCCGGGAAAACTCAGACAACCCCCAATGTCAAAATAAACAGCAAAGATGTTTACATAAAAGCTACGGTGAACAATACCCGTCCTTATCTCGGTCAGCAGGTGGTGGTTACCTACCGTATCTACACCCGTATTCCGGTGTCGAACCTGAGTATTAACAAGGTGGCTTCTTTTAAAGGCTTTTGGTCGAAAGATTTGCTTGCTGATAATTCTACCCTGCAGCAACATAACGAAATTATCAACGGGCAGAAGTATGTGGTAGCGGTGATTCGTAAACTGGCGCTGATACCTCAGCAAACCGGAAAACTGGTGATTGATCCCATGCAACTGGATTGTGCCGTACAAATCAGGGTGAAAAATCCATCCGGTAATTCCGGAGACCCGTTTGACTCTTTTTTTAATGATCCTTTCTTCAATCAGAATGTTAGAAACGTAAAGAAGACATTGGTTTCCAATGCGCTGCGGTTTAAGGTGAAACCGCTTCCTGCCAAAGGTAAGCCGGTCTGTTTTTCAGGTGCCGTAGGCGATTATACTTTCAAAAGCAATATCGACAAAACCGATTTGACCACCAACGATGCTCTCACACTCAGCATCACTGTCAGCGGAAGCGGAAACATTGAACTGGTGAGTGCACCTGCAGTGAAATTCCCCTCTGATTTTGAAACTTATGACCCCAAAATAACAACGAAGATCAACAATACCGGTAGTGGTGTTTCCGGAACAAAAAAGTTTGACTATCTTGCCATTCCACGTACCCCCGGCGATTTTATCATTAATCCGGTAAAGTTCTGCTTTTTTAATCCCAAAGACAGGCAATACCATGTTTATCAGTCAAAGACCTTTCATATTCATGTAAAAAAGGGAAAAGGTACCGGCGTGACATATACTACTACCGACCAGCAGGGTATTCATATTATAGGCAGAGACATCCGGCACATCAAAGAAGGACCGTTTGATTTGCATCCTGCCAACGACTTTCTTTTCGGGACGACATTGTATTATGTCCTTCTTGCCTTGCCGGTAGTTTTGCTGCTGTTGGTTCTGCTGCTTTGGAATGTGCTGAAAAAGCGCAAAGCCAACGTGTCTCTAACTAAAAACCGCAAAGCACAAAAGATTGCCCGCAGCCGGCTCACCAAGGCACAAAAGATGAAAAAACAGGGTAACGATAAAGCCTTTTACGATGAAATTGCCCAGGCTTTATGGGGATATATCTCCGATAAGTTTGATTTACAAAAATCCGAGCTTTCTATGGAGACAGTGAGAGAGATGCTGGAGCAAAAACAGGTAGCCGGGGAGACGATAAAAGCTTTCACGGATACGATGAACAGTATCGAATACGCCCGTTTTGCCCCTGGTGATACCAAAGGCAAGATGGAAAATATTTATTCGGAAACTTTACACGCCATTATGCAGGCCGAAAAGTCCTTAAAATAAGTTGACAGATGAAACGGATACTAAAACATATTTTATTTTTGACTTTGGTGGCTTTTTCAATCCAGGCCTCGGCTATCAACCCTGATTCGTTGATAGTCCGGGCTAACCGTGCGTATGACCATCAGCAGTACGATTCGGCCGTAAATATGTACAATCGTGTGCTGAAACTGGGATTGGTTTCGCCTAAGCTTTACTTCAACCTCGGAGATGCTTATTTCCGGAAAAAAGATATGCCTTCGGCGATTCTTTATTATGAAAAAGCTAAAAAACTGGACCCCAACAACGCTGACATTCAGTACAATCTGAACCTGGCCAACACAATGATCCCCGATAAAATTGAAAAGGTACCCGAAATGTTTTTGAAACGATGGTGGAACTATTTCTATGATCTTTTTAATGCCAACACGTGGGCTGTTCTTTCTCTCGTTTCTTTTGCGCTGTTTGTCTTTCTTCTGGGGGTGTTTATTTTATCTCCGGGACGACGAACCCGCCGGGAGCTGTCTTTCTTCCTGGGGGTGTTTATGTTGGTTGCCTCCTTTGTGGCATTCGGACTGGCATCGCAAAAAGCTTACTATTCGCAACATCATAGCGAAGCCATTATTTTTACACCGACTATCACTGCAAAGAGCTCACCCACACCTAACTCGGTGGACTTGTTTGTCATTCATCAGGGTACCAAAGTCAGGTTGCTCGACGAGGTCGATGGCTGGAAAAAAATCAAGCTGCAAAACGGTAGTATCGGCTGGCTGCCGAAACAATCCATGAAAGAGATTTGAGAGGAATAGGGTTGAGACCGAAAAAGATTACTTAACACACTTTTGTGGGTAGTTTCGGACTTCTTACAATGGTTTCATTGCCTCAGGTCTGATATGCAAAAATCAGGATTTTTTTAGCTTTGCGTCCTAAATTTGAAATACAATGATGGAAAAATTAAATGAGACGGTAAGCTTCCTGAAAAGCAAAGGAGTCGAAAAACCGGAAATCGGTATTATTTTGGGAACCGGACTGGGAAGCCTGGCCAACGATGTGAATGTGGAGATAACCCTTGATTATAAGGATATTCCGCATTTTCCGTTGTCAACCGTTGAGTTTCATTCCGGAAAACTGCTTTATGGCGAGCTGGGCGGAAAGAAAGTCCTCGTTATGAATGGCCGTTTTCATTTTTATGAAGGCTATACGTTGCAGGAAGTTACTTTTCCGGTTCGTGTAATGAAAATGCTCGGAATCAATTATCTGCTGGTGTCAAATGCTGCCGGAGCAGTAAACCTGAATTTGCCCAAGTCTTCCCTGATGATTATCGACGACCACATCAACATGCTTCCGGGGAGTCCGCTTGTGGGGAAAAACCTGGATGAGCTGGGACCGCGTTTCCCCGATATGAGCCGGCCGTACAATCCCGGACTGATTTCCCTTATGGAAAAGATAGCAGCGGAAAAAGGTATCAAAATAAACAAGGGTGTTTACGTAGCCTGGATTGGCCCCAGCCTGGAGACCCGCGCCGAATACCGGTTTATAAAGCTTATGGGCGCAGATGCCGTGGGCATGTCCACGGTTCCGGAAGTCCTTGTCGCCAACCATATGGGGATGAAGGTAGCTGCTGTCTCGGTGATTACAGATCAAGGCGATCCTGATAATTTGCATCCGGTAGATATTGATGACATCATTCGTAATGCCATGATAGCCGAAAAGGATTTAGTACTCCTGTTTGAATCGCTTATTCGGGAGCTGTAAGGTTTTGTGTTTCAGACTTGTGTTTATTAATTGTTGTTATTATTAAACAAAAGTCATATCTTTGGTGATAAAATAAGCATTATGTCAGAACTTCCCGTATTAACATTACCTGCCTTGCTGGAAACAACCGTGAGGCAACACGTAAACCGTCCGGCAGTTGCCTTTGTGGGGGAGGAGCCCGTTTCTTACAAGGACTTCCTTACGAAAACTAAAGCTGTAACGGCTATGCTTGAAAAATTGGAGGTACAGCCCGGCGACCGGGTAGCCTTGCTGAGTGCGAACATGCCCCACTGGGGGATAGCTTATTTTGCCATCGTTTCCATGGGAGCGGTGGTGGTTCCTCTGTTACCCGACTTTTCGGGCGAGGAGATAAAAAATGTGCTTCGTCATTCACGCGCCTTGGCACTTTTCGTTTCGCAAGGGCTGGAGTCAAAGATTGCTTCCTCTAATATCCACTCGCTGAAATACAAAATCGCTATTGAAGATTTTAGTCTGTTGGAAGGCGAATCTGAAGTTGTTTTTGATGAAGATGCTATTCCTGAGAAAGAATATACGGTAGCCGAAGATGATATGGCAGCCATAATTTATACTTCCGGAACCACAGGAAAGTCGAAAGGCGTCATGCTGACACACAAAAACATTACGTTTAATGTAGTCCAGGGCAGCACAATCCGGAAAATAACCGATAAGGACCGCTTTTTATCAGTATTGCCTTTATCTCATACCTATGAAAATACTATTGGCTTTATTTTGCCTTTATCTCATGGTGCCTGCATTTATTATTTGAAAAAAGCGCCTTCGCCTTCGGTGTTGCTTCCTGCTCTTCAGGAAGTGAAACCCACCTTTATGCTGACGGTTCCGCTGATTATTGAGAAGATATTCCGCGCGAAAATTTTACCGGCTTTCATGGATAAAAAAATAATGAAAAAGCTTTATGGCAAGCCGTTTTTTAGAAAAAAACTAAATCGGATAGCTGGGAAAAAACTACTCAAAACCTTTGGAGGCGAACTGAAATTTTTCGGTATTGGTGGTGCCAAAATTAACGAGCAGGTGGAGAAATTTTTGCTGGAGGCAAAATTCCCTTATGCTGTTGGTTACGGTCTGACGGAAACGGCTCCGTTGCTGGCGGCTTTCGATACAAAAGAGGCACGGTTGCAAGCTGCCGGAAAAGTGCTTGATGGTGTGGAAGTGAAAATTCATAATCCTGATAAAACCACTGGCGAAGGTGAAGTATGGGCACGCGGCCCTAACGTGATGAAAGGTTATTACAAAGAACCTGAACTTACGGCTCAGGTGCTGACGAAGGATGGATGGTTTCGCACCGGTGACCTCGGCATTTTTGACAAAGAGGGCTATCTGCATATCCGCGGACGTTCTAAGAATGTGATTATCGGTCCGGGTGGTGAAAACATCTATCCCGAAGAGATAGAATCGGTTATCAATAATTTCAAACATGTCGTTGAATCACTCGTTATTGAGCAGAAAGGAAAACTGGTGGCGCTGGTTCACTTCGACAAAGATGAAATTGAGAGAAAATTCAACGAGATAAAAGAAGGTGTTTCGGAATATGTGGAGAATTTTTACAATGAGCTGAGCGTTGATTTGAAAGAATATATCAACAGCCGGGTGAGTCGTTTTTCCAAGATCCAGCGAATCATCCCTCAAAAAGAAGAATTTATTAAAACGGCTACAAAAAAGATAAAACGATTTTTGTACAACGAAAAAACAGCAGAAGATGGGAAACGTGTATAATACGCCGATGTTTACATCGGAAGTGTTGAAAGATCAGGTAATTGTGGTGACAGGTGGCGGATCAGGTCTGGGAAAATCCATGTCACGTTATTTTTTACAACTGGGAGCGAAGGTGGTAATCACCTCCCGGAATCTGGAGAAGCTAAAGAATACCGCACAGGAGTTGGAGGCCGAAACCAGCGGAAAAGTGCTGTCGGTGAAGTGCGATGTGCGTAACTACGACGAAGTAGAAGCTATGCTTGCCGCCACGCTGGAGGCTTTTGGCAAGGTGGATGGTCTGCTAAACAATGCGGCGGGTAATTTTATCAGCCCTACCGAGCGGCTGTCGGCGCATGCTTTTGATACAGTGATAGACATTGTCCTGAAAGGCAGCAAAAATTGTACGCTGGCGCTGGGGAAACACTGGATTAAATCCAAACAGGAAAAGGCTGTCGTTTTAAATATTGTTACCACCTACGCTTTTACGGGAAGTGCTTACGTGGTTCCTTCTGCAACCGCCAAGGCCGGGGTTTTGGCTATGACTCGCTCGCTGGCAGTGGAATGGGCAAAATACGGCATCCGTATGAACGCCATTGCTCCCGGACCGTTTCCTACCAAAGGAGCCTGGGATCGTTTACTGCCGGGCGACTTAAAAGAAAAGTTTGACATCCGTAAAAAAGTTCCCCTGAAACGTGTCGGCGAACATCAGGAGCTGGCCAATCTTGCCGCTTACCTCATGTCGGATTTCTCAGCTTATGTCAACGGCGAAGTTGTTACCATCGATGGTGGCGAATGGCTTCAGGGCGCCGGTGAGTTTAATATGCTGGAACATATTCCTCAATCCATGTGGGATATGCTGGAGGCTATGATTCGGGCGAAGAAGAAATAAATTTGAAGTTGCGAAGTGGCGAAGGAGCGAAATTGCGAAGTGGCGAAGGAGCGAAGGGATGATGGGATGATGGAAGGCAAAAAGCCGAAAGGGACAACGCCCCGAAAGGTTTTAATCCGGTGTGCAACGCAGTGAACGCGGGGTATTCTATCAAAACAAACACGAGCTCTGAAAGAGCGATGGGTGTCTTCCTGTATTAATGGTTCAGGCGTTAGCCCGGACCGTTTGTATTTATGTTTTGGGTGTATTTCCGGGATGTAAATAGCACAGGATCACATTGGCGAATCCAACGACAATCCGTGTGTCAGCTTATTCTGCAAAGGTTTTGCGTAAAGTGAAAGGAATAGTTTTATAAACTCATCATCGTTACCTCCGAGAGGTTTTGCTTTTTCCAGTAGTTCTGCTATTCGCTTTTCAAAAGCTCGTTCCGTATCGGCAGAATAGCGTGATTCAAATTTGCTGCTATGGTTTAATCTGTCCCAGGCCAGAAAGTTGTTAGGCCATAAGCGGTAGTTCTCAAATATCTCCACATCAATAAGTTCAGATAGCCGCAAAAGGTGCTCGTTGTTGGGAATACCTGTCTTAAAATTTTCAAGTTTCTCATTTACAGATTTTCCTATGGAGTAATGTACCCGGCCTTTTTGTCCGGTAACTCCCCCTAAAATACTGTTTAAATCTTCATCCTCACTTTTTATATAATTTTCTTTTGAGGAGATGTAAAGTTCTTTAACTTTTTGAATATCACACGGTTCCCACTCGTAGGAAACACACACCGGCCGGATATTCAGGCTTTTTATTTTGTCAGGAAAACTGCCTTTCCCTGACAGGCTAAGCATTTTCAGTACCCCCGGGTCTGTTCTGTCATCGCCATTTTTGGAACGCCCTTTTCGTTGGGCAATCCATACCGACAGGTTTTCTTCAGTGATGAGTTTGCGGATATAAGTCGAAAGCCGCTTTGAGTTAAGGAGTATCTCGCGTGGCGAACCACCTCTAAAGACAGTAATCGTCCGGTTGATTTTACCGAGGTCGGTAACAAACGGGGAAGCCATCAGGTTGTCGCCCCAGGTGATGGCCAACGTTATATTATAATCTTGCAGCAGTGTTGCCAGAATAGAAGAGTCCAGTGTAATGTCACGATGATTGCCGATAAAAACGTGGGGAGTCTCCGACTGCAACACTTTGAAACCGGAAACGCTCAGGTTTTCGGTAGTGTTTTTTACAATTTCCCAAACAAGCGGTCTCATAAAATTGTGCTGAAACTCGGTAATTGATTGTGAACGGGCTGCTTGGGCGGCCATCTCTTTTCCTCTTTCCTGGCCAAAAACGAATGAAAGGATGCTGTAAAATTTGTCATGTTTTACAATGCGCTGAATAGCCTGCAGTGCCTCTTCCTCATTATAGGGCCTGATGTTCTCAAAATCCATCGCCACCATATTCTTTCTAATTTTAGTTGTATGCAAAGATACAAAACTAAGTGTGGTTTACAATGTTATCAGGAAAATCTATTGGCTATTCTGCTGTTAAAATGCCGGCTGCTTTCTCCTAAAAGTATTTTCCTGCCTGACTTGCTTCCCACAGTGTCGTACATTCATTCGTTTAAAACGAGATGAATAAAGAGGATTAATAATTTAATAGATTGATAGTATGACAAGCTGCCACTGCTGCCGTCTCTGTGCGTAGTCGCGAAGGTCCCAGTTTCACGGGGACAAAGCCGAAAGATTTGGCTGCTTCTACTTCCTCCCTGCTAAAATCGCCCTCGGGACCAATCAGTATCAGGGCATGGCTACTGCGATGGTAAGCTTTGGAGAGCTCCAGCGTTACCGCACTGTCAATGTAAGCAATGAATTTTTCGCCTTCAAAAGGCTGCCGGATGAGTTCTTCAAACCGGACAGTCTCATCCAAAACCGGATGAAACGTTTTGAGCGACTGTTTCATGGCTGCGGTAATGACACGGTTCAGGCGTTCGGTTTTCACTGTTTTCCGCTCGGAATGCTCGCTGATGAACGGCGTGATCCGGTCGATACCCATTTCTGTGGCTTTTTCCATAAACCATTCAAAACGATTGATGTTTTTGGTCGGGGCCACAGCCATGTGTAAGAAGAAATTTCTACGGTCGTTTCCCTGTTCTGTTTTGAGCACTTCCACAAAGCAGCCTCTCGGGTTAGCTTCGGCTATACGGCAATGGTATAGCATCCCTTTCCCACCGGTAAAAAGGATATCGTCCCCGGCTTTCATCCGCAGGACTTTCACAATATGTTTGGACTCTTCAGTGGTAAGTTGAAAAACCGGTGGCTCAATATCAGGTGCATAAAAAAGATTGGTGTTCATTCGGCAACTTAATTTCAGTCTGTTTTCAAAGTGTAAAGGTAAAAGATTTTGTTTGTTTCCGGCGGGCAGAATTTTTGTCGGGGTGTGGAAGTATATGGGATGATACCGGCTTTTGATGAATAGGAAACCTGACTTGAAAAATGATAAAAACGATGGAAACATGCGGATATCCTGCCGTTATAGCCAATCCCCCTGCCATAAAAATTCCGGTTGAATATTTTCGCTAACGATGGGAAAAAAGTTTAGAAAATGAATAAAATTGAAAAACAATAATTAACTGAATGTAAAACAATTAATTTTGGCGTTAGATTGGAGGCTGAATTACCAGGTTGAATTTAAATAAATTTTAAGGAAGCAGCAAAATAAATAACTACAGAAAATTAGCATATATAAACTACAACATTGAAATGATTAATCAGGCTTACAAGTGGTTAAATAGAAAATATCCACAAAATTACATTATACAGAAACCTTATACAGGTATCATAATACTATCATTAACCAATTTTGGGTTTATGGCTTTGTACAGGCCGCTTAATGCTCACGAGGCAAATCCATTTAGTTTTGACGTAACCATGGCTATTTACAGTTTGTTGTCTGCCATCTTTGTTTTTATTTTCGTTAAAATCTTGAAAACCTTTAGTTTTTTTTCAAGCAATAAAGACTGGACATTTTTAAAAGAGTTGGCAGCCATTATTATTGTCTTACTGGGAATGGGCATTGCCATATATTTTATGGGCTTTTTTATAGAAGCACCAACAGCACGTTGGAACTGGCCAACTTTCTTAGATTCATGCAAAAATGCCTTTTTGATTGGAATACTTCCATTCACATTTTTCACTGTAATAAATTACCGTTTTTTGCTTTCTCCAGAGATCGGAAGAGCACACGTCTGAACTCCAG
>CAJVXP010000014.1 GCA_913009685.1 uncultured Bacteroidota bacterium | reverse complement strand
TATGTGTCTGTTAGTCTGTTGTTTGTCTCATGATTGTGCTCTTACTTGTTTTTTTGTTATTTTTTTTTTTAATGATACGGCGACCACCGAGATCTACACTCTTTCCCTACACGACGCTCTTCCGATCTATGGTGTTTCTCAATTTGAAATTGTGGAGGCAAAATTAAGCATAAACCGGCTTTTTTCTATCGGTTTTTGAGGAAATTGTATTCTCTTTGTCTTGAACCATTAAGAAGTTAAGAACCATGAAGGCTTAACCGGCCTTGTCCATCTTTGCTGGGGATGTCCAAAAAGTAAAGTTCACGCAAAGCACGCAAAAATATAACGCAAAATACGCAAAAGTTAAATAATTGTAAATAAGCGTTTTGTGTTCTTGGCGTCTTTTTGCTCCTCCAGATTACAAATCGGAGGTTTTTAAAGGGGGATTTGCAATCCCCAACCGGCATAAGATTTGAGAAACTGCAAATGACATTTCATCTCACGCCTCAAAGTTCCAAAAACTCTTTAATCCGACCAAGGAAATATTTTTTCCAACCTTCTGTAACTTCGTCGTAAGCTTCATCAGGGATGTTGGTGTGACGTAGCTCCAGCGAAACTTTTCCTTTGTCAGGATGAATCTTAAAGGTGACGATGGATGGTTCTTTCTGGTCGCCGAAATACCATTGTTGCACCACTTTTTTATCGGGCTCCAGCTCCAGAATTTTCCCTGTAATATCTCCTTCAAACATTTCAAACTCCGTACCTTCTTTGGCTTCCATCTTCGCCGGCATATCCGACCAAAGTTCAATGGTAAACGGGTTCGTCAGGCAGGCATACACATCCTCCGGTTCCGCATGAATGCTGATGTATTGTTTGTAATCTTTCATCTTATTTTCCTTCTAATGTAGGTAGAATAGTCTTTCAGAATCGGGTGATAATCTGTGCTGTACAACTCAGACGTGATTAGAAAATCGGCTGTGGAACGGTTATTGGCGGTGGGTATGTTATACATGACTGCAATGCGCAGCAAGGCTTTCACATCCACATCGTGGGGTTGTGGTTCCATAGGGTCCCACAGAAAAATAACCATGTCAATTTTTCCCTCGGCAATCATGGCTCCCAGTTGCTGATCGCCACCGAGCGGGCCTGATTTCAGCAGCTGTATATCTTTTATCTTTTTCCCGTCAAGATGTTTTTCCAGTGCCTCCTTTACCAGCCGGCCTGTGGTTCCTGTGCAAACCAGCTTTTTATCCATTAATCGTTTGTAATTATACTCCACCCATTCCATCAAATCCTGTTTACGGTTGTCGTGGGCTACGAGAGCTACTGTTTTAATCATGATTTTTATTTTAAATTGCTGACAGTCAAATAAACATTTGCTCGTCTGTTTCTTTACAAAGGAAATCATTTTTTGGCTTTTCCCGGCAGGCAGGAATTTATTTTTTTTGTTAAGTCCCGGTGATAATGTATAACATCTCAAAGTTGCCTCTCCTTTCAGGTTGGTCAAAACCTGAAAGGTTAATCCGCCCACGTTCAAGGCTTTGCTTATTCTGCTTTATCTGCACTACCCCCAACCCCTAGAGGGGAGCCTGTCCGCCATCCCCGGATTTATAATTGTACCACGTCATTGCGATGAACATCGGGCAGGCCTGTGTGTTGGTGTGAAGAAGCAATCTTACCGATTTTTTTGGTTTTTCCGCCAGCCGAATAGGAAAAGTTTAACAACAAAGGTCATAGGACCGGAAAATATCTTTACTTTTGAATAATCCTGATAATAAAACATACATGTACAGCGATTTAAAACAATTTGTGAGCCAGTTTGCCAACCTGAGTCAGGAAGAATGGGAAGCTGTAAAGCCTTTTATCAAGATCAGAAATCTCAAAAAAAACGAATATTTTGTCAGGGAAGGAGAGATAGCCCGCTACATCTCCTTTACACAAAACGGTTATCTGCGTGTGTTGTACAACCATGATGGAAATGAAATTACCCGCGACATTTCGCCATTGCATACTTTTGTTACGGCGCTTCCCAGTTATGTGTCACAAACGCCTTCTTTTGAAATCATTCAAGCCATAACCGATTGCGAACTGTTGGTGATTTATCGCGATCATCTTGAATCCCTGTATGATAAATACAATAACTGGCAGCGTGTGGGACGCCGGGTGATTGAGGAGATGTTTGTACAGACGCAAAGCCGGATTTACGCTTTCATCACACAGCCTGCCGAAGTAAGGTATAAGGAGATGATGAAACAGTTTCCGGATATCTTCCAGCATGTTCCGTTGCAATACATAGCCTCTTATCTCGGCATTACTTCTCAGTCGCTGAGTCGCTTGCGGCGAACGGTGCAGTTTGACAACTAAGGGCTACAATCCTTAAATATTTCTGTGACGGGGAAAACGGAGGGAATGAGATGCTGTTTTCGTTTGGGATTGCTTCTTCGCGCCACCCTGCAGGCTAACGCTATGCTCATCGCAATGACGGGACTCTTTCCATCCTGTGCCGGGGTTGGGAGTTTTTTGGACGATTGAAGCGGGGATTGGGGCTTGTTGTACTTGTGCTATATCTTCCGCTTATCAGGGTTTTGTCTGTTTGAAAAGAATGAAAGTATTTCAACTTTATTATTTTCCTTTTCTCTGTAATATAATGTATTCAGGCTCTTAATGACAACTTTTCTGATGTTCAATTTTTCAGATATGGGAAACAGCTCCGGATTATTAGAAATTAAATGTATGGTTCTCTCAATCTCAGCCGACAGACTCCTCAACTCTTTCTCTGTCCAATTATCTTCAAGATATTTATATGTCGCTTTTAGTTCAGCTATGGCATTGTCTGTCCACTCAATTTTATAACCACTTTTCATAAACTTTATGCGCTTCGGAATGAGAATTTAGTTTTCCATTTTCTGCATCAGAAATACCTTTTTCTATCGATGATTTTTCTGCATCAGATATTTCATTCCACCAATCTTTTGTTTGGCTTTTACGCAAATCAAGAATTTTTTGAATTAAATTCTTGTCATCCAAGGTTGTTAACCATTGAATTAATTCGATTTTTATGTTTTGAATATTCATTTCCATGTTACAAAGTTAATAATTTTTTCAACCCCCTTCAATTGGCTAAATATTATTTTGAGCTATAGGGAACTTCTAATAATTGGTTCGCATCAAGATTTTCAGAGCTTTTTTATAGACGATGAAAATTTTTAATGCACTATCGGGATAACCACACGGAAATAATTTTTGTTTGAAAAAGCCTAATGGCGTGTGAAGCCTGTCTCTTAGGCCGATGGCAATCTCTTTGCTCAGGCTGCTCATTTAAACAGATTGCTTCTTCGCGCCACCCTGCAGGCCACCCTAAGGCTCATCGCAATGACGGGACTTTTGCACCGGTTTTAGTTCTCCTTTCCGCCAGATTTGTCCCTCCTGCCTTCATTTTTTACCAAATGTTAAAAAAATTCTGCTATTTGTTTCCAAACTTTGTACTTTGAAAAAACGAATAACAAAGACTATGGAACGTTTTATCAGCACACATAAGTCAGGATCGTTCGACCTGATAATTATCGGGGGCGGTATCACAGGGGCTTCGCTCGCTTACGAAGCCGGTACAAGAGGCTTGAAAGTTGCTTTGTTTGAAAAAAATGATTTTGGCGCGGCTACCTCTTCGGCTACTTCCAAACTTATCCACGGCGGGTTGCGTTATCTCAAAAATCTTGAACTGGGCTTGGTGCGTGAGTCATTGAGAGAGCGAAGAATTCTGAGTAATATTGCCCCCAACTTCGTCTATCCCATTCCTTTTATGATGCCTTCATACCGAAAGTTCAAGAGTCGTAAATGGCTGATGCTTACCGCTATGGTGCTGTACGATGTGCTCTCTTATGACAAGGGTCATACCTGGGATCCGACCAAAAGTCTTCCGCATTTTAAATCGTACTCGCGAAGCCGGACGCTGGCGCTGGAGCATTGCGTAAAACAGCAAGGGCTGACCGGCTCAACCGTTTATTACGATTGTCAGAATATTTTTCCCGAAAGGCTGACCCTTGCTTTTCTGAAATCTGCTGAAACTTATGGTGCCCGGCTCTCCAGTTATGCGCAGGTGGTTTCCTTTATCAGAAAAGAGAACCGCGTAAAAGGCATTTTGGTAAAGGATTTGATAACCGGAGAGGAGGGGCGTTTTACAGCTCCGGTAACGGTAAATTGTGCCGGTCCCTGGGCTGATATGGTTATAAAATCGGCCAATACCGGCAACACAAAACACAACATCCGGCGCTCCGAAGGCATCCATATCGTTACCCGGAGAATTTGCGAAGACCATGCCGTTACAGTGATGACCAAACAAGACCGGCACATTATGGTGATGCCCTGGCGCAGCCACAGCCTTATCGGTACAACAGACAAAGAGTATTTTGGAAACCCCGACGATTACAAAGTGACCAAAGCAAGCATCATGGAGCTACTCGAAGATGTTAATGAAAACTTCAATGGAGCGGATTTAAAATATGAGGACGTCCTGTTTTATTACGGCGGTCTGCGCCCGCTTGCTGATACCGATACTGAAAATTCTTATGAGTCTTCCCGGAAATATGAAATTTTCGATAATACCGATGAGGGTTTGGATGGATTGTTCACCGTTGAGGGTGGAAAATATACCACCAGCCGGCAACTGGCAGTGGATGTGTTAAAAAAGATACAAAAAAAGTTTGATGATAAATTTCCGAAAGAAATCAGTTCCAGTCAGCCGCTTTACGGATGTGATATCAAGAATATGGAAACATTCATGAGCAAACTCAGCACCGGATATCCCGATTTTTCCAAAGCTACCGTCGAATATCTCGGTAAAAATTACGGAACTGAAAGCCATGCCGTTTTCCAACTGGCACGTAAAAACACTAAATTAGCGGAAGTTTTGAATGACGATGGCGAGATATTGGCGGAAGTGGCTTATGCATTGCAGGAAGAACAGGCTTTGTCGCTTTCCGATATTCTTTTCAGACGAACCGGCATCGGCACATTGGGAAATCCGGGGAAATCCGTCATTGAAAAGGTAGCTGCGCTGGCAGCAGATCATTTAAACTGGGATGAGAAAAGGCGCAAATCTGAAATTCAAAAAGTACAAAAACGGTTTATGCTGCCCAAGGTGTAATCAACGAATAAAAAAATAAGGATTTAACATAATCAGCTATGGAGACAACCTACCGATCCATTTTTAAATGGGGAGACAAACGCGAAGAAAAGCTTGAAAAAGGTGTTGTCGAACTCATAAAAGAGCAGTTCGATTACATAGATGCCGATTTCGACAAAAAAGTCCTTTACGGCGACCGGGAAGTCAGGCTGGAACAAAAATCGAAAATCCCGGCAGCCATCCGGCAGCAGTTTGAAAATATTGCCGGCAGCGAAAATGTCCGGTGGGATGATTATTCCCGTGCCACTCATGCTTTCGGTAAGTTTTATGGTGATTTGTTGAATTTGCGGAAAGGAGAAATCGCCACACCACCCGATTTGGTTATCTCGCCCCGCACGGAAAAGGAAATCGAACAAATTCTGCACCTCTGCCAGCAGGAAAACATTGCCATAACGCCCGTGGGCAGTCTTTCGTCGGTAACACGCGGTGTGGAAACACCTCGCGGCGGCATCAGTCTGGATTTGACAGCCTGGTTCAATAAAGTTCTTGAAGTAAACGAAGTGAACACCAGCGTCCGGGTGCAGCCGGGAGTTTACGGACCGGCTTTGGAAAAGCATTTGAACGACCGTGGTTACACCTGTGGCCATTTTCCCCAGTCTTTTGAATATTCAACTGTTGGCGGCTGGGTGGCAGCCCGCGGTGCCGGACAAGCTTCTACCGGATACGGCAAAATTGAGGACCTGGTACTCGCGCTACGGGTTGTCACGCCTGCGGGAATCATCGAAACCAAAGATTTTCCTGCTACTGCCGAAGCCTGGGATCTGAACAAAATTTTTATCGGTTCGGAAGGAACGCTGGGCGTTATTACCTCTGTTACACTGAAAATAAGAAAGTACCGCCCTGAAAACACCGCTTTTGCCTCCTTCGTTTTTAAGGATTTTACATCGGCTACCCAAAGCATGCGCAAAATCATGCAGGCCGGGTTTGGCTTCCCGCATCTTTTCCGTCTTTCGGATCCTGTGGAAACGGCCACCGCTTTTAAAATTAAAGGATTTGATAACTCGCTTTCCGACAGGTTTTTGAAGATGAAAGGATACCGGCCGGGAGAAAGATGCCTGATGTTTGTCAGCATCGAAGGTGATAAAGAATACACGCACCTCGTGAAGAAAAAAATAAAAAAGACTGCCCGGAAATCAGGTGCCTTTTATTCCGGTGAAAAGCCGGTGAAAGAATGGCTGAAACAGCGTTATGAGAGTGCTTACCTGCGTGACCCGCTTATGGATGTCGGTATCATGACCGATACGGTGGAGACTTCGGTAACCTGGGATAATTTGTTAAATTTGTGGACAAATGTGAGACGATATCTTGAAAGCCGGGAGAAAACACATGTTATGGCGCACATTTCGCATGTGTATGAAAACGGGGCAAACCTCTATTTTACTTTTCTCAGTCCAATGAAACCGGATGAAGAGGTGGAAGATTATCTTCAATATCATAAGGGACTCATAGATGCAATTCATGCCAACGGCGGTTCTCTTTCGCATCATCATGGCATTGGCCGGGCACTGGCTCCCTGGATGGAGAAAGAGATGGGGAAAACAGCTATGAGGTTGTTGCAGGCCATCAAAGATAATCTGGACCCGAAAGGAATCATGAATCCCGGCAACACATTGGGACTTAGGTAAATCACAAAACTACTTTGTATGACGAACAGCGAAACGGAAAATCAAAAGCTTTATATTCTGGTCATTGATGTTGGAACCCAGTCCATCCGGGCATCGCTCATTGATACGGCAGGAAACATTTGCGAAATTGAGAAGACACCCATCGAAGCTTATTATTCCACACAACCCGGATATGCAGAACAAGACCCCGAATATTTCTGGGAAACACTTTGTAAGACAACCCGGTTGTTGTTAAAAAACAGCCAAATCCCCGTCGAACAAATCAAAGGAATGGCTGTTACCACACAGCGGAGTACGGTGGTAAACATCGACAAAAATGGTAAGCCGCTGCGTCCTGCTATTATCTGGCTCGACCAACGCAAGGCAAAAGTGGGAAACTGGCCCAAAGGAATCACCAAAACCGTCCTGCAATTAGCGGGAGTTTACGAGTCGGTTGCTTATGCCATTGAAGAAAGCGAAGCCAACTGGATCCGGCAAAACCAGCCGGAGATTTGGGAGAAGACCGATAAGTTTCTGCTGCTATCCGGCTTCCTGACTTCCAGGTTGTCCGGGAATTATACAGAATCTACCGGTAATATGGTCGGCTTTCTGCCCTTCGATTACAAAAAACAGCGTTACTCCAAACTTCGGGATGTGAATTCAAAAATGTTTCCCATCGAAAGAGCCAAACTGGCAAAGTTGGTTTATCCTTCTGATAAAATCGGGGAAGTTACGCCAAAAGCCTCGGAACAAACCGGCATTCCAGCCGGGCTTCCCATTATTGCTGCGGCCTCGGATAAAGCGTGTGAGGTACTTGGTTCGGGAGTCATAACGCCGGATGTCGCTTGCCTGAGTTACGGAACCACGGCCACTATTCAAACGGTGAACGACCATTATCTCGAAGTGGTGCGTATGTTTCCTGCTTATCCCAGTGCCATTCCCCATTATTTCAATACCGAAGTGATGATTTACCGCGGCTTTTGGATGATTAAATGGTTTAAAAATGAATTTGGCTACCGCGAAGTGGAACGTGCCAGAGAACTGGATATTGAGCCGGAGACGTTGTTTGATGAGATGATTACGGATATTCCGCCGGGATCCATGGGGCTGACATTGCAACCTTACTGGTCGCCGGGAGTTAAACTACCGGGTATCGAAGCCAAGGGAGCCATCATCGGCTTTGGCGATGTGCATACGCGTGCGCATCTGTACCGCTCTATTCTCGAGGGTATTGCTTATGCGCTAAAAGATGGTGCCATCCGGACAGAGAAAAAAACCGGTGTGAAGATTGATAAAATCAGGGTTTCGGGAGGCGGGTCACAGAGTAAAAATGCTTTGCAGCTTACCGCCGACATTTTTAATATGAAAGTGGAAAAACCCCACACCTTCGAAACTTCCGCTCTCGGTGCCGCCATCAATGCAGCCGTGGGATTAAAAATTTATCCCGATTTTGAGACGGCCATCGAAAAAATGTGCCGGATTGGAGAAACTTACGAACCCATTCCCGAAAACGTGCGGATTTATGACCAGCTTTACAAACGTGTTTACAGCAGGATGTACCGTAAGCTGAAGCCGCTCTACAACGATATCCGGGATATTATCAATTACCCGAAAAAGTAATGCCACAAAAAGTATTTATGAAAACGGATTCCCAACTTTAGTTCACTTTTAGGCACTTCCAAAATATTTCTTATCTTTGCTTTAAAATAACAGGATAAATAAAAGTATAACTTTAGATTGTCATGTATATTCGAAAGCAAATATTTAAAGATGCAGGCAATGAGAGCCTGTTTATATGGGGTGCAAGGCAAACAGGGAAAAGCACTTTGTTGAAAATGCTTTATCCTGATGCGCTGTATTTTGACCTTTTATTGTCTGATGTTTTTGAACGATTACAAAGAAATCCTTCCATCCTTCGGGAAACCATTCTTGCGACTGCCCCTTCCATGCCGGTAATTATTGATGAGGTTCAGCGGATCCCTGCCTTACTCAACGAGGTGCATTGGTTGATTACCAATAAAAATATTCAATTCATTTTAAGTGGATCCAGTCCGCGAAAAATTCTTAGGTCAGGGGCTAATCTCCTTGGTGGTAGAGCTTTGCGATATGAATTGTATCCGCTGATATATAAAGAAATACCCGATTTTGATTTGGTTAGAGCATTAAACCATGGATTATTACCGCGGCATTATTTGTCAGCTAAGCCCGAAAAACTTATTTCAGCTTATATTGGCAGCTATCTGCGGGATGAAATTATGGCAGAGGCCAAAATTCGAAATATAGTTTCTTTTTCGCGTTTTTTGGAAGTTGCCGCTTTTTCAAATGGCGAGATTGTGAACTATACAAACGTTGCCGCGGAGTGTGGAGTAAGTGCACCAACGATTCGCGAATATTTTCAAATACTGGAAGATACACTGACCGGCCGTTTTTTACCATCTTTCCAAAAAAGACCTAAGAGGAGGGTGATACGGGCACCAAAGTTTTACTATTTTGATATTGGTATGGCCAATTATTTGTTGAAGCGTAAATCAATTGAGCCTGGAGGAGAAATCTTCGGAAAAGTATTCGAGCATTTTATATACCATGAAATTTACACGTATGCCAGTTATTCGGGTTTGCTCTTTCCGTTGAGTTATTGGAGAACAACTTCACAAATTGAAATAGACTTTGTGCTTGGCGATCATGAAGTTGCCATTGAGGTAAAATCTACTCAACAGGTAAATTCACGTCACTTGAAAGGGCTTAAAAGTTTTGCTGAGGAATACAAAGTAAAAAAACTTATTCTTGTCAGTACAGACCCGTTTCCTCGAAAAATCGGAAATATTATGATTCTACCCTGGAATATTTTTTTAGACAGACTTTGGGCAGGCGAGATAATTGCTTAAGACTTTTCATCTTTCTGTATTCTAACTTTAGGCACTACTCTTTCTTTTCCTCCAGTTCCATCCAACGAAGGGTCTTCTCGTCGATCAGGTTTATCAGCTCTGCCACACGGGAGGCCTTCTTTTCCAATTCCTGATAATCCAGCTTCCCTGAATTCATGGCAGTTTCTAAGGATGCTTTCTCTTTTTCCAGCTTTTCGATTTCTCCTTCCAGCGTTTTGTATTCGCGTTTTTCGTTGAAGGAGAGCTTTTGTTTTTTCTGCCGGGACACAGGAGAGGAAGGCTTTTTCTCCAGTGCCTTCAGCCGTTTGTTTTCTTTTTCTTCTTTTTCTTTGACCGTTTTGTAAGCAGTATAATCTCCGTAAAAATCTTTAATCTTTCCTTCGCCTTTGAACACAAACAGATGGTCGGTGAGCCTGTCCAGAAAATAACGGTCGTGAGAAACCAATATCAGGCAACCTTTGAAGCCCGCAAGAAAATCTTCTAACTTATTTAGTGTTAGTATGTCCAGGTCGTTGGTGGGTTCATCCAGAATCAGAAAATTTGGGTTTTTTACCAATACGGTCAGCAGGTACAAACGCCTCAGTTCGCCTCCGCTGAGCTCGGAAACAGTCGTCTGCTGCATTTTCGGCGGGAACAAAAAGTAATTCAGGAACTGCGAAGCGGTCAGGCTTTTTCCTTTGTCTAACGGGATGACCTCGGCAATGTCTTTTACCACCTCCAGTACTGTTTTCTCTGATGGCACTTTCAGCCCTTCCTGTGTATAATAGCCTGTAACGAGCGTCTCACCCCGTTCAATTATTCCCCGGTCAGGTTTTACATCTCCTGTAAGAAGGTTCAGGAAAGTGGATTTTCCCACGCCGTTTTTCCCCAGCAGGCCGATGCGTTCTCCTTTCTTAAAGATGTAGCTGAAATCATCCACTATTTTTATGGTGCCGTAGCGTTTATTCACATGTTTCAGCTCTATTATTTTTCCCCCGAGTCGGGAGGTACGTGTTTCCAGCTTTAGCTCTTGTTCAACAACACCGCTTTCGGCTTTTGCCTTGGTTTCGTAAAAAGCATCGATACGTGATTTCGATTTGTGGGTACGGGCTTTGGGCATGCGCCGCATCCATTCCAGCTCCTTCTTCATGAGTTTGCCGGCCTTGTCAATTTCTGCTTTGGCGGCCTCGATGCGGAGTGCTCTTTTCTCCAGAAACCAGGCATAGTTTCCGTTGTGTAGAAAAATCTGACCGTGGGAGAGTTCCAAAATATGATTACAAATCCGGTCGAGAAAATAACGGTCGTGGGTAACCATAAACAGTGTAACATCCGAAGCGGACAGATATTTCTCCAGCCATTCGATCATGTCGATGTCCAGATGATTGGTGGGCTCATCCAGCAACAACAGTTCCGGCTGGTCGAGCAGTGTCAGTGCCAGGGCCAGTCGTTTGTTTTGTCCGCCGGAAAGGGTTTCCGTTTTCTGTTGCAGGTCGGTTATTTCGAAACGACTCAGCATTTCCGTCAGGCGCCGGTCGTAGTCCCAGGCTTCGAATTTATCCATCAGGTTGGTGGCTTCCATCAGCTTATTTCTGTTTTCCGCCGTGTCGTTGCCGGCATGTTTTCTCAAAGCCGTTTCATAACTCCGGATGACATTCCGGACTTCCGAATCGTGGGTTTTGATCAGCACTTCGATGGTAATGCCCTGCTCAAACTCCGGTTGCTGTTCGAGATATCCGATGCGAAGTCCATCGCGGAAGATAAAACTTCCGCTGTCAGCCACATCTTCACCTGCCAGAATTTTGAACAACGTGGATTTCCCTGTTCCGTTGTCGGCAATCAGTGCCATTTTATCGCCTTTGTGCAGCCCAAAGGTGATCTCTTTGAAGAGTACTTTGTCGCCGTATGTTTTGGAAAGTTTGTCAACCGAGAGAAGGTTCATAAGGAGTAAATCATTTTGTAAGCATAAATTCGCAAATCGGTATGCAGAATTTTTTTGGCAAAGGTAGCGTATTAAGGAGTAATTATCATTAAATTTGGAGCAAAGAAGAAGAGCAAACAAAGGTCTGAAAATAAATAATGGTACTACTGCAAATTTAGTGGAAAACTGTTGTATCGAGTAATTATTAAATTGCCGGAAGTCAGCAGCCGGAAGTCAGCAGAAAAATAGTATATTACTATGTAATGGCCAGTATAAATAACAGATTTATCAGCTATTGTATTAATGGGAAAACTTCCGTCTTCGGTCTTCTGACTTCGCTCAAAGGGACGCCTTCGGTACTGCAAAAACAATTTGCCCATTTAAATGGTAGTAGAGCTAAAATAAATAATGAACCATGAAAATATTACCTGTTGAAAAAATCCGCGAAGCCGATGCTTACACCATCGCCAACGAACCTATTGCCGATATTGAGCTTATGGAACGTGCGTCCGGACAACTTTTCCGGTGGATAACCAAAAGGGTGGACAGCAGTCACCGGTTTTTTGTGTTTGCCGGTCCGGGCAACAACGGCGGCGATGGCATGGCTTTGTCGCGCCTGTTGACGGATGCCGGATATAAAGTAAACGTTTATGTCGTCCGATACTCGGATAAAACCTCTGACAGTTTTCAGAAAAATTGGGACCGTTTTGAAGCGGTGGGCAAGAAAATGTTGCACAATTTGAAAGAGAACGACCCGTTCCCCGAAGTCATGGAGGATGATGTGGTGGTGGATGCTCTTTTCGGCTCGGGCTTAACGCGGCCGGTGAAAGATTTTCCGGGTGAAATAATCCGGCAAATTAACCAAACTCCTGCGACGAAAATCGCTATTGATATTCCTTCCGGTTTGTTTGCGGACACTTCTTCAAAGGAAACAGATGGGGAAATTGTTCGGGCGGATTATACGCTGAGCTTTCAGTTTCCGAAACTAACTTTCCTGTTGCCTGAAAATAATGCTTTTGTAGGAAGCTGGCATGTGCTGGATATTGGCCTGCATCCTGATTTTATCAAAAGTGTTCCGGCCAGAAACTTTTATTCCACCCGTCAGGATGTGGCAATGATATTGAAACCGCGCAAAAAATTCTCTCACAAAGGTACTTACGGTCATGCGCTGCTTATTGCCGGAAGTTATGGGAAAATGGGCGCTGCTATCCTCGCTGCCCATGCAGCATTGCGTTCGGGTGTCGGCCTGTTGCACGTACACATTCCCAAAGTGGGTTACTCCATTATACAAACAGCTCTGCCGGAAGCCATGCTGAGCATCGACCGCTATGAGAATTATTTTTCTGATATCCCCGAACTTTCCATGTTCAATGCTATTGGCGTAGGCCCCGGGCTGGGAATGCAGCATCAGTCGCAAATGGCACTGAAGCTTTTGATTCAGCAGTATCCCCGCCCCATGGTGATGGATGCCGATGCTTTAAACATTTTGGCTGAAAACAAGACATGGCTGGCTTTTCTTCCCGCTTATTCCATCTTTACACCGCATCCCAAAGAGTTTGAACGGCTGGCAGGCAAATGGAAAGATGATTTTGAGCGACTGAAAAAACAACGTGAATTTGCCGAAAAATACCAGTTGGTGGTGGTTCTCAAAGGTGCATACACCAGCATTTGTACGCCACGAGGGGATTGTTATTTCAACTCAACCGGCAATCCGGGAATGGCTACTGCCGGTAGCGGGGATGTACTCACCGGTATCCTGACTTCGCTGTTGGCGCAAGGCTATGCTTCTGTAGAAGCTGCTGTTTTTGGCGTATATCTACATGGGCTTGCCGGAGATATTGCTGTCAAAAGACAAGGAGAAGAAGCCATGATAGCTGGCGATATTATTGAAAGGCTGGGGAAAGCTTTTCGGAAATTATACTAAACAAGGGGTTGCAACCCCTTGTTTAATTCTCCTCGGTTTCTACGACTTTGCAGTCCTTTGTTTCTAAATTTCTTCTGTTTCCACGATTTTTGCCAGCAGGTCGGCGTAAGGAACCATCAGGTATTTTTTCGATTCAAATTCAAACTCGGTGCCGGAAAATTTCTTGTAAAAGACCGTGTCGCCAACAACAATTCCCGGGTTTTCAACGTCCCCGATAGCCACTACTTTGGCATACTGTGGTTTTTCTTTGGCGGTATCGGGAATGATGATCCCCGAAGCGGTTTTTTGTACTTCTTTTCCTTCGGTAATGTCCAATAAAACATTTTCGTTCAATGGCTGTAACTCTTTCATCTTTTTCTGTTTTTAAGATTAATATTTATTTTTCTAATGAATTCCTAATAAAGTATTGATACGGTTTTTGTCGAAGCCGACAATAATTTCGCCGTTGATATCGGTTTGCGGCACCCCCTGTTGTCCGCTGCGGGCTACCATGGCTTCGGCAGCCTTTTGATCTTTTGACACATCCACATCGCGGAAGCGGATACCATTCTTTTTCAAATAAGTCTTTAGCGTGTTGCACCAACTGCACGTCGGTGTGGAGTAAACCGTAACCCGTTTTTGCGGTGTTTCGCCACTATTGGCAGCCGTTGACGAGTAAAACGAACTCTCAAAAAGTGAGTGGTAAAAATTTTCATCGTTGCAACCTTTAACGGTTTTGATAAAGTTTTTCCCTTCAAATACCAACAACGAGGGAGCTGAAGTAACTGAATAGATGGGATGAATATCCCGGACAGAAGTAACATCGGCAGCAGCCACATTCACACCTTTCACTTTTCTAAGCGCGTTTTCGATGCTCTTATAGCTGCATTCGCTGGCTTCCGAACCTCTTTTGTAAAGCAATATGTAATTCTTTTTTTTCTCGTCTAAAATTCCCAACATTTCATCGTGCGAATCAATCTCTCTTAATGCCATATTCATATTCCTTTTTTTGTTTTGCAGGTACATCAATTAACATGCCATTTCCCTAAATCTTTCTTGCGGTATGACTATTTTACAGATATGACAAATTTTCACAACAGTGTCGTCAGTAGATAAAAGGGAGCACCTTTTTGGTTTGTTTCATGTATTGAAGGTAGGTTTCGCCAAATTGTCTGACGAGACCTTTTTCTTCATAAGCCATCTTCAAAATCAAAGTTATCATCAGGAGTAACAGGATGCTCAGCCGGAGTACGCTGAAATAGTCGTTGACCAAAGGAATAAGCGCAACTACCTGCGCCAGATACATTGGATGCCGGATAAGCCGGTACGGTCCGCTTGTGATCAGTACGGCGCCTGGTTTTGGCGTGGGCGTGATGTTAACATTGTGCACCCCGGCCACAAAAATGGCATGTAGTGCGAGGAAAATACCGGCGCCTTCCAGCAAAATGCCATCCCAGCTTTTGGAGATTACCGGCGCACTGAGAACCAGAAAGGCCAGACTTGCCAATTGAGTGGTTGACAGCAGGTAAGGATATATTTTTTCTTTGAACATGGTTGCCTTTCCTGAAAAAGCCGGCTCGGGAACTTTTAAAATTAGGTGCAAGTAGAGAAAAAGTTATTTTTCCGAAGCCGGCAGACAAAAATAAGGATAATGGTGATAAAAAGAAAACTCTGTTTTATGCTCCCCGGATTTTTCGTTCGGTAGTATTGACAGGTAATGGAGAAAAGTGTAAATTTGTCTTTTAAAATCCGTTGGCTATGAGTGATTATTTGGTGGATATTCCCGGACAGTTTTATTCAGATTCAGAAGGAAAACCTTTTGAAACATGTGTGGTTTGCGGAAAGAATCTGTTGGAGGATGGAACGCATTATGTTATTGAAAAGGCCATGAAAAATTATGAAGGCTATGAATTCAGCGCCACAGTTTTTGAATATGCTATGTGTCTGGATTGTTATCAGGAGATGCAAACGGGCATGTCGGAAGAATCCATGCAAAACCTGCAGAAATATTATCAGGATATCATGGCGTCCCGCGGAGGTCAACCCATAATGATTGATATGCAGTCTTTTGATTTAAACCAATGGCTTTCCAAATGCTTTTTTAAGGAGAAGCCGGTGAACGAAATGAAAGAGTATCAGCTCATTGGTCAGTTTTGCGGAAATCATTTGGTAATGAATACACCGCCCATGGCCATCGGCGAGGAGGTGATGGAAGAGATGGCGGAGTTGCTTTCGGAGAAAACCCGCGGGGAGATGGACCGCTTCCGTGAAGAGTTTCTCGGCCCTCCTCCTGAAATTGAAGAACTTATTTACGGACGAAAGCTTTTGCTTATTTAATGCGGAACAAAAACTGCTATTTGGACAAACACTGTTACCGAAATCAGCCTGTATAAAAATTTTTATCCTGCCGAAAAATACTATCAGGAATATTCCCGGAAAAATCCGGTTACGGAAAACAGCATATTTTTATCGCAACAGTTTGTAACTAATACCTGCTTCAAATGTGTTTCCGGTCTGGTATTGCCGGTAAATGTATTCATTACCCAAAAAAGTATAGGTTTCTTTGTAAGTAACATTGAGCAGGTTTTGGGCTTTGAACGACAACACAAACCTCTTGTTAAGCCTTTTTTTTAACACAAAGTTCAATGAATTAAACGGTTGTACGTAAATATCCGGGGTGCCGCCTTTTACGTTTATCATCAATTTCGGACCGGTAACATTGTAAACCAGATTGGCTTCCCATCCCGACTTCGCATGTTCGTAAGTCAGCATGGCGTTCACAATGTAAGGCGACTGGCCGTTCATGGGGCGCGTAGCTTTTGCTGACGGGTCAGTAGCGCGGATGGCTGCCAGCTCAAGCGAATCGATAGCCACTGCAGAAAAGACATAAGTAAAGTTTACACTCAGTTTAAAATTTTTGGTAAAATTCCAGAAATCAAGATGTTTCCTGAAATCCAGTTCTGCGCCGTAAACTTTTGCTTTGTCCACATTTTCCCACGAAAGTTCGGTATTTTGCGCTTTGGGATTATCCACCAGCTCGATGGGATTTTTGAAGAGTTTGTAGAAAGCGCTTATAGAAAGGAGTTCGTCACGCGACATGAAATATTCCCATCGGAGGTCGAAGTTATCGATGGTAGTACGTTGCAGATTGCTGTTACCCACATACACTTCCCCGCCGGCAAAATCCTGCGAAGCATAGGGCGCCAGTTCGCGAAAGTTTGGGCGTGCCAGCGTGCGGCTGCTGTTGAGGCGCAGATTCATGTTTTTTTTCATATACCAGGTCAGGTTCAGCGCCGGAAGAAAATCATTGTTGTTGAGGCAGCCTGTTTGTAAGGTTGTGTCGCGGCTGGCAGTATAAATATAGGTATGTTCAAAGCGCAAACCGGTGCTCAAACGCAGCTTTTCCCACAAAACAGCATCGATCATGGCATAGCCGGCCTGAACCCTTTGCGTTCCTGTATAGCTGTTTCTCTGGTCATCACCGGGATTTCCCTGCATGTAAAGTCCGAAGTTGGTGCCTGTTTGCGGATTATAACCGGCATAATTCAACCCAATGTTCCGGTCTGAAATATATTCCGAAACATTGCCATCATAAACATATTGCGAAAACTGAAACCGGTAATCGAGGCGTTGTTCATGAAAATTTCGTTTTTTATAAACAAGGCTGCTACCGAATTTGATGGTTGGCGCATTTTCGTTTTTCCCGGCTTTGATTTTAAAGTTTATTTTGAAATTGTAATTGTCCTCGTTGAGATATCGATAGTATCGTGCCGGGACGTTGTAAAGCGAAGGCTGAATGGAATAGCGGTACATGCCGGAAAGATCGGGATAGAAGCTGTTGGTGAAAAACCGCCGGTCGGGCTCATTCTGATAGGAATAGGTGTAAGAGCCAATCCAGTTGATGTGGAGACTGGAAAGATTTTTAAAATAGTGTTTTCCTTTAAGTTGTGCATTGTTGAGCGAACGTTCCGTCCAGCTGAGCACACGCGTTTCGATGTACAAACCGCCTGCATCATCCGAAAGCTTTTGACCGAAAAGTTTGCGGGCAGCAGAAGCACCGCTTTGGTTTTTAAATAATGTGAGTCCTATTTTTTGCGTGGGTGATATTTTGTAATACAAGCCTCCCAGTGCTCCCCACAGATACTCGGTTTGTCCCTGATCATCAGAATAATTATGGTCTATTATGAGTGTTTTGTCGCCGGATCCCCCGAGGTGATACAGGTTTTTAATTCCATTGTGGTAAAAAGTGTTCTCTTTTTTGTATGAAATGCTAAACTGATATCCCAGCTGGTGTCTTCCGATGTCTTTTTGGTTGCCGAGCGCAAAGAAGAAGCTGCCGTTAGGGCCTGCCACGTGTTTTACCGGGGTCATAATTTTATTGAAGGATTCGGTGATGGACGTGAGTTTCTTCTTTTCCATGGGATACTGAGGCAACGCCCCTTTGGCTTCGGCCGGAATGCTGCGAAAACCGTTGTCGAAGCCGAGGAAATCGATGGGGCTTCCCTGATATGATAAAAAGTCCTTATTAAGATTTGCATTGATGTTGTACCCCAGGTTTGCTCCGGCTTCCAGCGTAAAACGTTCCGGAAAATCGCGGGTTTCGATATTTACCATGCCGCCTGTAAAATCACCCGGCAAATCGGGACTAAACGATTTATAAACCACAATATTTTCGATGAGCGAGCTGGGAAAGATATCCATTTGCACGGTATATTTGTTGGGATCCAGTCCGGGAATGTCAGCGCCATTCAGCGTAGTTTTGCTGTACCGGTCGTTGAGGCCGCGAACATAAACATATTTTCCATCTACAATGCTTACGCCGGTAACCCGTTTCAGCGCTCCCGCCGCATCACTGTCGCCGGCACGCCCGATCTGTTCTGCCGAAAGGCCTTCAATCACGTTGGACGATCTTTTTTGAATGGTCAGCATGGCGGCTTCGCTGCGCTTTACCGCTTTGGCTCTGATCTCCACTTCTTTTAAGCCGAGGCTTGCCGGTTGCAACGGGATGTTCAATACTATGACTCCGTTTCCTTTCACGTTAACGTCTGTAACAACTTTCGGGGTGAACGAAACATACCGAAAAACCAAAGTATGGTTCCCCTGTTTTAAATTGTTGAGCGTATAGTTTCCATCCAAATCACTGACGGTGCCGGTGGCAGATCCCTTAATCATTACCGTGGCACCAATGAGCGCTTCTCCGGTTTTCGCATCGGTAATTTTGCCGCGAACTTTACCGGTTTGGGCCATTATGGAAACGGAAGTAAGAATAAGCAACAGTAAGCCAAGATGTTTTATGTTATTCATGGTAGTGGTATTATTGATTTCAAATTGATATTTATTTTAAACAAAACTGAGTGGGGATAATTCGAAGAAGAATCCCCACTCAGCGGTGATGATAGTTTTGTATTTAAGTTATTTTGTGAGATATTTTTTTGAAAACAATGTCCAGCCTTCAATCCAGTTGTTGTTGGGGTCAACAGCGCCGCGGTAATCCACTTTGTCGAACCATGCGGATGTGGGGTAGTCGGCCAGGTTGTCGGAAACATGTTTTGTAGGAATGATATTCCATTTGTTGTTTTCAATTGACAGTCCCGGGTCAGCAACCATATTTTGCATCGCTGAGAAGTAGTTGGTTAGCGAATCGTTGGCGGAAGCAATCTGTTGATCGGTAACGCCAGCGTATGCTTTCACAAACAGCGGCATGGTTTCTGAAATTTTATAAAAAACATTGTTTAAAATGTGCAAATCACCCTGCTGAAAGCGTGTCCAGCTACATTCGGAAGAGAGATACTCAATATCAATACCGTGATGCTGGTTGTAGAAAATAGAGTTGGCGTACGTTCCGCCGGCATTGTCGCGGAAGGTAACGGTTCTTTTTCCTGCAGCATCGCCCTGTCCAATGTAGGTAGCGTTGTAAATGGTTGGTGTTGCGAGTGGACTTCCGGTTTCGGGGTCTGTACCGCCGTCGTGTTCGCCAATACGATCACCGCGGTCAAAACCCTGAATGGCAAGCCAGAACTGGCCAAATCCGCGGAATCCCTGGTCGTAGTCGAAGGAGTCGTCCCCGTTGAAGACCGACAAAAAGTGTTTTACCCGTGGGTCGCCACCGAAAAATTCGATACCATCATCTTTGTTAGCAATCACTTCGATGTAGTCGATAACCGTGCCGCTTCCCACAGCGCCGAGGGTGAGTCCGTTAATTTCATTACCTGCGCCGATATCGGTACCGCCATGGCGGATGGAGATATATTTTAAAGTGCCGGAATTGTCAGCATCATCGTCGCCACCATATATGCCGCGTGGTTCGGTTTGGGGAATCCCTTCAATTTGTTGTTCGTTAGGAACGCTGTTCAGGCGGGCTTTTCCCAACAGAATGACACCACCCCAAAGTCCATCGTCAAGGTCGCCTACGGAGCCGTTCAGGTCGTCGGCTTCGGCAGTGAAAATGATAGGCTTCTCTTTTGTGCCTTCAGCCATAACCTTCCCCCCGCGGGCAACAATCAAAGCGGAAGCATTGACGCCTTGCCCGGGTTTCCCTTTTATAACGGTTCCCGGTTCGATGGTAAGGGTTTGGCCGGCATTCACAAAGCAGAAACCTTCTAACAGATAGATGTTGTTGGCTGTCCAGGTTTGTGTGCCAATGCCGTTTCCATTATCTTTTATTGTGATAGTCTTGTGTTCGGCTTCGCCGAGAGTGCCCGATTTGTTGTCGGAGGCTGCCATGGCAACACCCGACGTGTTATAAATACTGCTGCCGGAGGCAGGTTTGATGGAAAGACTCTCGGTACCATCGGGATAATCGCTCAGTATTAAATCGATGGCTGCTGTTTTAGCTCCTGCTGAATGGACTACCGTGTAGGAAACCAGTCCGGCTTTGCCTCCGGAAAGGCTCACCATAAAACTGTTTCTGTCGAGAGCGCCGGTTTTATCGGCATTTTTGTAAACACCCTCGCTAAAGGTGATGGCAGCTTTGTAGTCTTTTTGTGTGCCGCTCACTTCAAGATTTGACATAGTGGGCGGCTTTGCCGCCGGCTGCAGTGGGCTTTTCTTACAGGCTGTAAATCCCAGAAGGATTACTGCTGCCAGTAAGAGCATTGTTTTCATTTGCTTTGTTGTGTGCATTTTTTTACTTTTTTAATAGTTTATAAGATTTTTTAACATTTCGATGCAAAGATGAAATTCAATTATTACCTGTGTCTTAATTAGATGTTAAACGAACATTAAATTATCGGCAAAAATCTTTTTTTGACTAATATTAAATTAACACCAGTTGTTTTTCGGATGGCTAATCATGGATATACAAAGTTTTAAAAACTATGTTAAGAAAATCAGGTAAGGTATTTACCTGCCGTAGAGACAACAGACAGCGGTAATGAAGAGAGCATTGGGTACGGGTATCTCAATGCTTTTTGGTGTAGTCAGGAAATTCTCAAAGAATGGTAATCCGCCTTGGCAGATATAGGAAAGGTATCCGCTTTTAGTGGGTTCTTTGAAATTAGAAATGTTTGTTGAAACCTTAAAAAATATTTAGTCAAAACCTGCGGGTGAGGGGGGAAATCAAATACTTTTTTTAACTTCGCAGGCAGAAAAATATTGGTTTAATGATTTACGTTGCCCTAATCAATCCGTTTCCCGTTATTTCCGATGCCCTGATGGCTTTACTGAAAGATTCCGATGATATTGTAGTTGTGGGGCCTTATGAGGCGCTGGACGATTTAATTAAAAATCCACCGCAACTGCCGGTACATGTTGCTTTGACTGTGGCTTACACTGCTTCAGAAAAAATTATTGACGACATAAAGCTTTTTTTGCAACATTTTCCCAAGGCTAAGCAGCTGATTCTTTCGATGTTTAATGATGAGAAATTTATTTTACGGACCATCAAAGCGGGTGCCAAAGGACACCTTGGCAACGATGCCAACCGCTCGGAGATTCTCGAAGCCATTTATACTCTGCGCAACGGCTATGAATTTTACGCCAAAAGTATTACCGATATTTTATTGCACAGTTATCTTTCCGACCAGAAAATCGGTCCGGTGGAAAAGGAGAATAAGCTGAAACACTTGTCGGCGAGGGAGTTAGAGGTTTTTAAATTGTTTGCCGAAGGCATGTCGAACCGGCACATCGCCGAGAAGCTGTTTATCAGTGTGCGTACCGTGGAAACGCACAAAAACAACATTATGAAAAAAATTGAGCTGAAGACTACCGTCGATTTAGTGAAGTTTGCTATCAAGAACAATATTATTCAGATTGACTAAGTGCCTGAAGCGGGCAACACCAGATAGCGGATTTAAAATCCTTATTTCCAATGCTTTCGGATTACAAATCCGAAAGAGCGGGGGTGACTGAAGTGAACTAATGTTTGGTATTTATATTAGACAAACTTCTCAATAAGCTCAACAAGCCGGCTGGAGTATCCCATTTCGTTGTCGTACCAGGCTACCACTTTTATCAGTTTGTTTTTATCGCCCAAAACAGCGGTCAGGTTAGCATCAAAAACCGCCGAGTGGGTGTTCCCGATAATGTCCGCCGAAACGATGGGGTCTTCGGTGTATTGCAGAATACCTTTCAGCCTGCCTTCGGCAGCTTCTTTAAAAGCGGTATTAATTTCTTCCACGCTGGTAGATTTTCGCAAGGTACAGGTCAGGTCGGTTAGCGAGCCATCCGGAACGGGAACACGGATGCCGGCGCCACCGAGGTTGTTCTTCAGATGGGGAAATATTTTGGTGGCAGCTTTGGCAGCGCCGGTAGTTGTTGGTACGATGGAGTAGGCAGCTGCCCGGCCGCGACGCCAGTCTTTGTGCGGGCCATCCACAATATTCTGGTCTTTGGTGTAAGAATGAACTGTGGTCATAAACCCTTTCTCAATACCCCATTTTTCGTCAAGAATCATGATGAGCGGAGCCACATTGTTGGTGGTACACGAAGCATTGGAGATAATCACATCCTTTTTGTCAATAATTTCGTCATTGACTCCCAAAACAACATATTTCACGTCATCGCGTTCGCCTTCTGCCGGCGCAGAAATGATGACTTTGCGGGCGCCCGATTTTTCCACATGTTTGATAGCTTCATCTCTATCCACAAATTGCCCGGTGGATTCGATGACCACATCGATATTCAGCTTTTTCCAGGGAAGTTTGGCGGGGTCCGGTTGGTTTAAAACAAGAATTTTTTTACCGTTTACATAAATATGGCCTCCGTTGTGTTCCACGGTTCCATCAAACTGCCGCTGAACGGAATCGTATTTTAACAAATGGGCCAGGTTCGCGGCATCGGTGAGGTCGTTGATGGCAACGACTTCCATGTTGTCTTTTTTCTGAATGTTCCGGAAGGTGATGCGCCCGATACGGCCGAAACCGTTGATGGCAATGCGTATTTTTGACATAATGATAAGCTGTAATTAAGGCGCAAATTTATTAAACTATAGACAAGAAACCGATTCGATTTTATATAAATCTCTTATAAATTAGCAGCGTTCATTTTTAAGCCGTTCTCAGATAAGTTATCCTGAAAAAGCACTCCGCATTGATATTTTTAACCAGGCGGGGTCTGGTAAACAAATTAATCAGTAATTTTTTATTTTTCAGTATTTGCGGTGTTGTCAGGAAGGCCCAAATCACCGTGATCCTCTGTGTAACCATAAAGATTATCCAGCTTGACGCCATAGATTTTCTTCAGCTGGTTTCTCTTCAGCTTCAGGGTAGGGGAAAGTTCGCCTGTTTCGGTGGACCATTCGCGGCAGGTAAGGGCAAACTTTTTAATCTGCCTGTGGCGACCTAAAGTTTTGTTTATCCTGTCCACCTCTTCCTTGTAGCGGGCCAGCACTTTGGGATGACGAACCAATTCAGCGTTGTCTCTGAATTTCACGTTATTTTTAAAACACCAGCCATGTAAGTAGTGGAAATTAGGACTGATAACGGCTGCTGCAAACTTCTCACCTTCACCCACCACGAGAATCTGCTCAATAAGCGGGGACTCTTTAAAAACATTTTCAACGATTTGCGGGGCTACATATTTCCCGGTAGAGAGTTTAAATATTTCTTTTTTCCGGTCGGTAATCCATAACACTCCGTTTTCTATTTTACCGATATCGCCGGTATGAAACCATCCCTCTTCATCGATAACCTCTTTTGTTCTGACAGGGTCTTTATAATAACCAATCATGAGATTAGGGCCCTTCATTAATATCTCCCCATCTTCGGCAATCTTCACTTCCACATTTTCCAGTACCGGCCCGACGCTTCCTGCCTGCATCGTTGGATACTCTCCATAGTTCACAGAAATAACCGGGGAAGTTTCTGTTAGTCCATAGCCTTGGGCTACTTTAATTCCCACGGCGCTAAACAGACGGGCTAACCTTGGCTGCAGGGCAGCTCCTCCCGAAACTAC
The DNA here is from genome assembly GCA_913009685.1 of uncultured Bacteroidota bacterium. Lineage (GTDB taxonomy): Bacteria > Bacteroidota > Bacteroidia > Bacteroidales > F082 > Sulfidibacterium. Next base: position 26,546 of record CAJVXP010000014.1, on the reverse strand, counting down.
AACCTTCAGTTCGCCACCGAGCGCTTCCTGCCATTTGCTGAAAATCAATTTTCTCGCAATGCTCAGCTTTTTGTCGTACAGCAAACCGCGCTTAGCCGGGTCGTCTTCGTACCGAACGCCAAGTTTTACAGCCCAGTCGAAAAGCCAGCGTTTGATGCCTTTCAGCTCTTTGCCTTTCAACATGATTTTATCAAAAAGTTTTTCCAAGACTCTGGGTACAGAGGCAAAGCCGTGCGGATGTACTTCGTTAAGGTTTTCTCCAATGGTATCAATGCTTTCCACATAATATACACTCAGACCTTTGGCCTGAACAAGGTAGTTCACCATCCTTTCCAGAACGTGGCATAAGGGTAAAAAACTCAGCCAACGGTCGCCGGCATCCACGTCCAACAGACTCCGGGTATCCATGACATTACTCATAAAATTTTCGTGAGTCAGCATAACGCCTTTGGAGCGACCGGTGGTTCCCGATGTATAGATGATAGAAAGCAGGTCGTCTTTCGAAATGCTATCCTTTATTTTTTGTAGCTTGTTTTCATATTTTTCTTTGTTCTTTTTGCCCAGTTCCACAATTTCGCTCCAGTGAGGAACCCCCTCTACTTTATCGTAGGTAAATGTTTTTTCGATTTTCGGCACTTCATCTACCAGTGGCTTGATTTTGTCGTAATATTCTTTGGAAGATAAAATGGCCAGCCGGGCGTCCGAATGTTCCAGTATATATCGATGTTCTCCCCGGCCGATATTTGGATAAACCGGTACGTGAACAACCCCGATTTGTCCCATGCCCATATCGGCGAAGTTCCATTCGGGACGGTTGTTGGAGATAGTCAGGATTTTATCTCCTTTTTTGAAACCCATGGCCAGTAAGCCAATGCTGAAATTATCGACCATCTCTTTATACTCATCGGTGCTAAAGTTTTCCCACCGTCCGTTTCTCTTAATGGAAAGCGCTACTTTGTAGTTATGTTCTTTTACGTTTTGGACGAGAATGTCAAAATTTCTTTCAAGTTTCATTGGTAAAAATTTTAGATTAACATTATGAATGATTCGTGTAAAAATAGACTATTAGTTTGAATTTTAAAAGTATTCTTTTTTATTTTGCTTTGAAGGTCCAGGTAAATTGAAATTCGGAAACCTTGTCGCCTGTCCGGTCAACACCGACAGAAGTTATGGTAACCGTTTGTCCTTCTCCTGTTTCCAGCGTTTTTTTTACAGCAGTACTAATGGCTTCCCCATCGTTGCAGGTAAAGATAACTTTGTTGCGGGCTTTTTTTGTAAACTTGGCAGTCATGTCAAAAACCAGCATGGAAACCGGCTTGGGGGCAGCCATGACCTCTGCAATGGCCATAGCCCCTGAAGAAAGCTCTGCTGCCATGGACTGAACAGCAAAATAAGTCGAATGAAAAGGATTTTTTGTCAGCCAATTGTAAGGTACCGAAACGCTGGCATGTTTTTCATCCAGTTCGATGATCCGGAGGCCGTTCAAAAAGCCCATGGGCATATGTTTTATGAAAAATAATTTCAAGCGAAAGGCATTGTTTGCCAATTTTCTGAAATCTTTAGTTTTTACCATGTCTGTTGTCTGCTCTTTTAAAAAAATTGAGGGGCAGGTTAAAACGACCTGCCCCTCGGATATTAACTAAAAATTATATTGGTTAGCATCAATCAGTTGATCAGCTATTTTTCTGCGGGCTTCTTTTACGTTCACCGGATTAACTTTGGTGAAACGTTTCATTCCCATGAGCATACCGGCTTGTTCGTCGCCTTCGGCGAAGGAGTTAACAGCATCAATACCGATTTTATTGATACGATAAGCAGAGTCGTACAGGAAGACATCGAGAATGTCTTTATAGATAGCCAATTTCTTTTCGTCGTACATGCCGGACAGCTTTTCCACACGCAGCAGGGTTGATTCAGCAGCATAGGTGTACATGAGCATATCGGCTATGTTCATCATAATTTCCTGTTCATTTTGGAAGGTCGTGGTGTATTTCTGCAAGGCAGCGCCGGCCACCATCAAAATGGCTTTTTTGAAGTTAACAATTAGTTTGTGTTTTGCTTCAAAATAATCCATAGAAGTGCTGCCGAAATCGGGAATACCCATCAGTTCTTTGCCTACGGCTTTGGCGGGTGTCAGCAGGTCAATTTCGCCTTTCATGCCTCTTTTTACCAGTTCGCCAACGGCCACCATGCGGTTGATTTCGTTAGTTCCTTCAAAAATCCGGTTGATTCTCGAGTCACGGTAAGCACGTTCTACTACCGTTTCGGCAGAGTATCCCATACCACCAAAAATCTGAACACCTTCGTCTACTACATAATCCAATGCTTCGGAACCAAAAACTTTTGAAATGGATGCTTCAATGGCATACTGGCGAATACCTTCGATGGAAGCTCGTCCTTTATCCATACCGCCTGCAATCAACGAATCAATAGCGTCGTCGATATTCTGGCTGGCACGGTAGGTCAGCGATTCGGTAACGAATGTACGGATAACCATCTCGGCCAGTTTGGTTTTGATGGCGCCAAAATTTGCAATGGCAGTACCAAATTGTTTTCTTTCGTTAGCGTACTGCACACTGGCACTGATGGTGGCTTTGGAAGCGCCGGTAGTGGCAGCGGCCAGTTTGATACGTCCGAGGTTCAGGATATACAAAGCAATTTTAAATCCTGTGTTTCGTTCACCGAGGAGGTTTTCTGCAGGTATCTCTGCGTTGTCGAAGAAAATCTGAATGGTGGAGGAACCACGGATTCCCATCTTGTCTTCTTCGGCGCCGAAGGTAAAGCCGGGCGTATTGCGTTCGACGATAAAAGCACTCAGATTTTTGTCGTCATCAATTTTAGCATAAACGATGAACAAATCGGCAATGCCGCCATTGGTGATCCACATCTTTCCACCATTCATGATGTAATGTTTTCCATCTTTGCTGAGGATGGCTCTTGTTTTGCCACTGTTGGGGTCAGAACCGGCATCAGGCTCGGTAAGTGCATAAGCACCAATGTATTCGCCCGAAGCTAACTTAGGTAAATATTTTTGTTTTTGCTCTTCGGTTCCAAAATAAAGAATAGGAAGTGTTCCGATACCGGTGTGTGCCGAATAAGCGACGGCAAAACTAAAACCTTTACCCATTTCTTCCACCGTAAGCATGGAAGTAACAAAGCTCTGACCGAAGCCTTCATATTCTTCAGGAATGGAAATCCCCAGCAAACCCAGTTCGCCGGCATCTTTCAATAATTTGGTCAGGAGTTTGTTGTCATGGTGTTCTAATTGCTCCACATTGGGTAAAATCTGCGTTTCAGTAAAATCACGGCAGGTCTGTGCCATCATTTGCTGCTCTTCGTTAAATTCTTCGGGAATAAAAATATCGGCAGCTTCTGTTTCCCTGATTAGAAATTCACCGCCTTTTAATACTTCATTGTCTGACATAATTTTATGATTTGATAGATGAATAATTCAATTAAAAAAAGTGCACAGTAACTCATGAGTCACTGTGCACTAACTTGTTATAACATTTCGTAAATGCCGGCTGCTCCCTGTCCCGTACCGATACACATGGTTACCATACCGTATTTTTTATTACGGCGTTTCAGCTCGTTAAGAATTTGAACCGTTAGTTTGGCGCCTGTACATCCCAGCGGATGTCCCAGGGCAATAGCCCCACCGTTCACATTCAAAATATCCGTATTGATACCCACTTCTTTCACCACTGCCATAGACTGGGTTGCAAAAGCTTCATTCAGTTCGATGAGGTCCATGTCGTCTAATTTCATGCCGGCATGTTTCAGCACTTTCGGAATAGCTTTTATAGGAGCTACACCCATTTTATAGGGATCAACGCCGGCTACCTGATAATCAATCAAACGGGCAATAGGGGTAAGGTTGTAACGTTTCAGGATTTTTTCGGAAACTACCAGAACAAAGGCGGCACCATCGGACATTTGTGAGGAGTTGCCGGCGGTGGAAACACCATCAACAGCAAAAGCAGGTCTCAGGCGGGACAATCCCTCTTTGGTAGTCCCTCTTCTCGGACCTTCGTCTGTATCAAAAATTTTCACACGGGTTTTCATCACCCCGTCTTCAAAATAATTTTCTTTAACGGTAACAGGAACGATTTGATCTTTGAAATAGCCTTTGTCGATGGCATTTATTGCTTTTGCATAGGAGTTGGCTGCAAATTCATCCAGGTCATCCCGTTTCAAATTATATTCGCGGGCTACCATTTCAGAGGTTAAGCCCATACTGAGATACCAGTTGGGATTGGTTTTGGCCACTTCCGGGTTAGGAACCAGCCGCCAGCCGCCCATGTTAATCATCGACATGGTTTCGGCGCCGCCGGCCACAATCACATCGGCAATGCCGGCACTGATTTTGGCAGAAGCAATGGCAATGGATTCAATGCCTGATGAGCAAAAACGATTAACGGTAGATCCGGGAACATCCACGGTATCCAGGGCCATCAGCGAAAGCAAACGTCCCATATTCATTCCTGTTTCAGCTTCAGGGAAAGCATTTCCGACTACGATGTCGTCAATTTCCGATTTTTCAATTTGTGGAAAGTCATTTAACAAATGTCTGATGACTGTTACAGCAATATCATCGGGACGTGTAAAACGCAGTGTCCCCCGCGGGGCTTTGCCGATTGCCGAACGATATCCACCTACTATATATGCATTCATGATTTTAAATTTTTCTGATTAAAATTGATTTGATTTAATTTCTAAGGATTTTACCTTTGGTAATCAGGCTGTTAATACGCTCCAGCGTTTTACGCTGCATACAAAGCTCCATAAAGGCTTTTCTTTCCAAATCGAGCAGGTATTGTTCCGAGACTTCGGTAAGTGCTTGCGAAATCTCTCCGCCGGCCATAACCCATCCCAGTTTTTCGGCAATCAACCCATCGTGTTCCGACATATAATGTCCGGTTTTAAAGCCATCTGAACCCACGTAAACCATGCCAAGTGCTTCTTTACCCAACACTTTGACGTCGTTTCTCGGAGCCGGTTGTGAATAGCCTTTGTCAGCCATTTCAAGAGCAACCTTCTTGGCGTAAGCCAGTTGATGTGCACGACTGACAATTACTTCGTCAACCCCCGTGCGTAGGTACCCCAAATCAAAGGCTTCGTAAGCCGAAGTGGAGACTTTGGCCTGTCCAATGCTCAGGTAACGGTTCAGGAAAGCATTGGTACGGATATCGCCGGGTTTCAGCTCATCGCCGAGGCGAAGGGCAAACTCTTTGGTACCGCCACCACCGGGAATCAGGCCTACCCCAAATTCAACCAAACCCATATAGGTTTCGGCATGAGCGATTACCTTGTCGCTGTGCATGCACACTTCGCAACCACCACCGAGAGCCATCCCGTGAGGAGCGGCAATAACGGGAATGGAAGAGTAACGCAAACGCATGGTGGTTTTCTGGAACCACTGTACGGCGAGGTTCAAATCTTCCCATTCCTGCTCAACGGCCAGCATATAAATCATGCCCACGTTGGCTCCGGCTGAGAAATGATCGCCTTCATTGGAAATTACCAAAGCTTTGTAATCGGCTTCGGCCATGTCAACGGCTTTGTTTAAACCCTCCAGCGTGCCCTGACCGATGGTGTTCATTTTGGAGTGGAATTCCACATTCAGAACGCCATCGCCCAAATCGAATATGCTCACGTCGTTGTTTTTCCAAACCACATTAGTGTTACGCAGCAGCGCCAGCGAAAGTTTATTCTCCTGTCCGGGAACCTCTTTATAGGCTTTCGTTTTCAGGTCGTAATAATATTTTCTGCCTTCTTTAACAGTGAAAAAAGAGGGGATGCCGGCATCCAGCATATCGTAAACCCATTGTGCGGGTTTGTTGCCTGCTTCTTCCATGGCTTTTACCGTTTCGGCTACGCCGAGGGAATCCCAGGTTTCAAAAGGGCCCATTTTCCAGCCAAATCCTGCATTCAGGGCATCATCGGCTTTGTAGATGTCTTCTGTAATTTCAGGAATACGGTTGGAGGTAAATTGGAATAAACTGTAGAAAGAAGCACGATAAAAATCGCCGGCTTTACCTTTGTCGGCCAACAATACAGGCATGCGTTCGTGCAAGTCATCAATACCTTTGGTTTTTTCCAGCACGGAGAATTTCGGACGGGGGTCTTCTTTGTATTCTAATGTATCAAAATCGATGGTGAGGAATTTTTTCTTCCCATCTTCCACAACCTTTTTATAGAAGCCTTGTTTGGTTTTTGATCCTAACCATTTTCTTTCCAGCATTTTATGCAGGTAATCCGGAACATTGAAAGCATCGTTGGCTTCGTCTTTCGTGGTTTCACGAATATAATCGGCCACATGAACCAGCGTATCAAGACCAACCACATCGGCAGTTCTGAAGGTTGCCGATTTGGCACGCCCAATCACCGGGCCGGTAAGTTTGTCGATTTCGGAAATGGTAAGACCGTATTCTTTTACTTTGTTAAAAAGCTCCATAATGGAGAAAGTGCCGATACGGTTGGCGATAAAAGCCGGGGTGTCTTTGGCGAGAACGGGCGTTTTACCAAGATATCTTCCGGCATAATCCTCCAGGAAAGCCAGCACCTCAGGGGCGGTATATTTGGAAGGAATAATTTCGAATAGTTGCAGATAACGCGGGGGATTAAAGAAATGCGTTCCGCAGAAATGTTTTTGGAAATCTTCGCTTTTACCTTCGGCCATGGCATCAATGGAAATTCCCGAGGTATTGGAGGTGACGAGTGTCCCCGGTTTCCGCAGTTTGTCCACTTTCTCAAACACCTGCTGTTTGATGTCGAGACGCTCAATAACTACTTCGATCACCCAATCATACTCCTTAATTTTGGGTAGATCATCGTCAAAGTTACCGGTAGTAATACGTTTTGCAAACGACTTTTTGTAAATGGGCGAGGGCTTGGATTTCAGTGCTGCTTGCAATGAATTATTCACAATCCTGTTTCTGACCGCTTTGTCATCCATTGTCAGACCCTTTGTTTTCTCAGCTTCTGTCAGTTCGCGTGGTACAATGTCAATGAGTAATACCTCAAGGCCGATGTTGGCGAAATGACAAGCAATGCCGGATCCCATAACACCGGATCCCAACACTGCAACTTTTTTTATTCTACGTACCATAATATTTAGATTAGGTTTGTTAATTATTGAACAAGTTGTTCTTTGTTAATATTATTTTCTATTTTGGATTTTGGTAACTGGCTTTCTCCCAACTCAATGGCCACCTGCTCTTTGATAATGTCAAAGACTTTGAAAAAAATCTTCATTTCCTTTCCATCTACCTTGTTCAAAAGCCTTTCGTTGAAATCAAGTACTGTTTTTTTTGCTATCTTTCTTCGTATCACACCTTTTTCCGTCAGAAATATTTTAACAACACGCTTGTCTTCGGGAGAAACTTCGCGATATATACACCCATCTTTTTCCATCTTCTTCAATAGACGGGTGAGGCTTGAGTTTTTCATTCCCAACAGTTGGGCAAGCTTTGTGGAAGGCGTTCCGTCACGGCTCACATAGGTTAAAATATAGCCGATGGTTTGTGTAATTCCGTACTTTGCGGCAAAGGAATTATACATTCTTGAAAGGGCCAGCGAAGTCGTCCTGATATAAAATTCAATGGTTTCGTCTAACTTCATTTTGATCTGTTTATTACGCATGCGTACAAAAATAAACCAAAAATAGTTTGCATGCAAACTATTTTTTGAAAAATTAACATTTATTTTTATTCTAAATGTAGTTTTATGCAAACCTTTGCGGTATCACAGCGGTTTTGCAGGGGAATAATCTTTCGGGCCAATGTTGTTTACAGGGGTAAATCAGGATATCTTGCTGCTGTATCAGGAAAAATACATCAAAAAATCCCAAATAACAAAGGGACAAATAACAAAGAAATCCCAATATTCAATGTCAAAAAATTCAAACCTGACATGAATAACGGTACATATAATTGTAATACAATGCGTAAAGTTGGTTGTTTTACAGCTACATTTACGAACCTGATCTTAATACGGTTTTGGTTATTGATTTTTGAATCATTAATTATTATTTGAGATTTGGAGACTGTTATTTGTCATTTTATCATTACGCTACCCACACAAATTGACACAGAGCCACTCTTTCTTTCGGAAAAAGAGGCGCCGATGCTTTCATTATCTCTGTCTGCTTATCTTTGCACCTTAAATTTGAACAAGTGGATTACCAATATTTTCAGTTAAAAAACGGGATTCGCATCATTCACCGATCTGTTTTGGGGCGTATTGCACATTGTGGTTTGATGGTGGAGACGGGTTCGCGCGACGAGTTATCCGGCGAAAGCGGTCTGGCACATTTTATTGAGCACATGATTTTTAAAGGAACAGAGAAGCGGAAAGCTTTTCATATCATGAGCCGTATTGAAAATGCGGGAGGCGAGTTGAATGCCTATACTTCAAAAGAAGAAACCTGTATCTACACCTCTTTTTTGGCTCCTGATTACGAACGGTCGCTGGAAGTCTTTGCCGATGTGGCTTTTCATTCGGTTTTCCCGGAAAAAGAGATGCTGAAAGAAAAAGATGTTGTGCTGGACGAGATTAATTCCTATAACGACACTCCTGCCGAGCTGATATTTGATGATTTTGAAGACCTCCTGTTTGATGGTCATCCGCTCGGAAGAAATATTCTCGGCGATGAAATACATGTGAAAGCAATGCACAGACGGGATATTTTCCGTTTTGTCCGGCGTAATTATGCCACAAACAAGATGGTGATTGCCTCGGTGGGGCAGATTGATTTCAGGAAGCTCGTCGATTTAGTGAAGAAATATTTTGGTGAGATCCCTGCAAAGGAGAACATTACACAGCGGGAAAAATTCGAGGATTATCAGCCACTGCGAAAAGTTGTTAGTAAAGAATCATATCTTTCGCATTGTATGACCGGCAATATAGCTTATGCCCGCAGCCATCCACGCAGGTTGACGCTTGAGTTGCTGAATAACCTGCTGGGAGGGACAGCCATGAATTCGCGGCTAAACCTGAACATACGCGAGAAGTACGGTTTTGCCTATTCCATTGAATCGATGGTGCAGACCTATTCTGATACCGGATTTTTTGGCGTTTATCTCGGAACTGACCAAAAACATCTGGAGAAGAGCCTGGAACTGATACAGAAAGAGTTAAATAAGGTTAGTAGTCAAAAGCTTGGTGGCTTGCAACTTGACCGCGCCAAAAAACAGTTTGTGGGTCAGCTCGCCATGAGTTATGAGTCTCCTGTAAACGAGATGCTGGGGATAGCCAAAAGTCATCTTTACAATAATAAGGTAAAAACTTTTGACGAAATTGTTGCTTTGACAGAGCGAATTACTGCAGTACAAATGATGGAAGTAGCGGCCGAGATTTTTCATCCGGAACGACAGAGTACTTTGATTTTTGAAAGCCGCTGAGAGAAGTTTGTTGTTTTAACCGGTAAAACTATTCTGAAAAACAGTGTTATGATAGACGAGAGAATATCCGAATACATCGAAAATCACACCTCAGACGAAGACACGCTGATGTATGCGCTGAACCGTGAAACTCACCTGAAAACTTTCTATCCCAACATGCTTTCGGGAAAGGTGCAGGGGAAGTTTCTGGAGATGGTGGTGCACATGTTGCAACCCAAACGTATTTTGGAGATCGGGACATTTACAGGATATTCGGCGTTGGCGATGGCCAAAGCGTTACCTAATGACGGACTTCTTTACACCCTTGATAACAATGAAGAGATAGAAACATTTACCCGCCGGTTTTTTGACCGTTGTGGCTATGGCTCCAAAATCCGTTTTCTTTTGGGCGATGCCCTGGTGCTTATTCCAAAACTGGAAGAAACTTTTGACTTGGTTTTTATCGATGCGGAGAAAGCACAGTATTCGGATTATTATGAAGCCTCGCTGAAGAAGCTCAGAAAAGGAGGTTTTATCCTGGCCGACAATGTGCTGTGGGGCGGAAAAGCGGTTTTTACAGCGAAAAATCCAGACAAAGAAACCCGTGGCATTCGTGCGTTCAATGATTTTGTAAAACAGGATAACCGGGTGGAGCAGGTGATGCTTTCAATTCGCGACGGCTTGTTGCTCATCAGAAAATTATAATACGTCAAAACTATTGTAACCATCATTCCTTCTTTTGCTTTACTTTTGCACATTCAGAAACTGAACATGTTATGGCTTCATCCAATTTCGTTGATTATGTAAAAATTTATTGTCTTTCGGGCAACGGCGGTGCGGGTTCCGTCCATTTCAGGCGCGAAAAATATATCCCCAAGGGAGGCCCCGATGGTGGCGATGGCGGAAAAGGCGGTGACATTATTATGGTCGGGAACGCCCAGATGTGGACACTTTTGCATTTGCGATTTGAACGTCATCTGCGTGCCGGACATGGTGGACCTGGCGGCGGACAGCGCAGTACGGGTGCCGACGGCGAAGATATTATTATTGAAGTTCCGTTGGGGACGGTAGCAAAAGATGCGGAGACAGACGAAGTCATAGGTGAAATTATGGAAGATGGCGAACGGATTGTCTTGCTGAAAGGTGGGCGTGGCGGCCAGGGCAACGACCATTACAAGTCGGCTACCAACCAGGCGCCACGCTACGCCCAGCCCGGCGAAGAGGGCAGAGAAGCCACCATCGTTTTTGAACTGAAAGTGCTTGCCGATGTGGGATTGGTGGGCTTCCCCAATGCCGGAAAATCCACACTGCTTTCGGTGGTCTCTGCTGCAAAGCCCGAAATAGCCGATTATCCTTTTACTACTCTCCAACCCAACCTCGGCATTGTGGCTTACCGTGACCAGCAGTCGTTTATCATGGCCGATATTCCCGGAATTATCGAAGGTGCCCACGAAGGAAAAGGGCTGGGATTGCGCTTTTTACGTCATATCGAACGGAACTCGGTGCTGCTGTTTCTGGTGCCCGCCGATTCCGATGATATCAAAAAGGAATACCATGTGCTACTCAACGAATTGAAACAATATAATCCCGAATTGTTAGATAAACAAAGGATTCTCGCTGTCTCCAAATCCGATTTGCTTGACAGGGAACTGATGGATGAGATAGAAAAAAGCTTGCCGGATGTTCCGCATGTTTTTATCTCGTCGGTAACGAACAAAGGGTTGATGGCATTGAAAGATTTGTTGTGGAAAGCACTGAACGAAGATGTCTGAGAAAAAAACAGAGAAACATGCCGCGCTATTTTTTAAAACTAACCTATCGGGGAACAGCTTATCACGGATGGCAAATTCAGGAGAATGCCCACACTGTACAGGCTGAGATGAATGAAAAAATAAGTACCTTATGTGAAGAGCCTGTTAATGTAACGGGCTGTGGACGAACGGATACCGGCGTTCATGCCCGGAATTTTTATTTGCATTTCGATTTACGGCAACCGCTGACTTTTGAGCCACAGGATTTTGTTTTCAAGCTCAACCGGTTTCTGCCGGAAGATATTGCCGTACTTGGCGTTTGGGAAGTTTCACCGGAAACCCATGCCCGGTTCGATGCCGTCAGCCGGACTTACCGTTACTACATTTCCAGGCAGAAAGACCCTTTTGTGCAGGACATGGCCCTGATTTTTACAGGAAGGCTGGATGTGAAAGCCATGCAGCAGGCGGCTGGATATCTGTTGGATTATGAGGATTTTACCAGTTTTTCCAAGTTGCATACACAGGCTACTACTAACCTTTGCCGGTTGGCAGAAGCACGGTGGGAGCAAACGGAAAACCAGCTCGTTTTCACCATTACCGCCGACCGGTTTTTGCGAAATATGGTGCGTGCCATTGTGGGAACGCTGCTCGAAATCGGAAAGGGAAAACTGAAGCCGGAAGATATGAAAGCTATTATCGAAGCCAAAGACCGTAGCAAAGCCGGATTTTCCGCTCCTGCTCAGGGCCTGTTTTTGGAAGAGGTGAGGTATCCTTTTGTACCGGAAGACAGGTAAGTTGCAGAGATTGCTTCTTCGCCATTGAGGGCCGAAGCTTTAGCGAAGGCTCTACCACACACAGGCCAATCCGATGCGAATCGCAATGACGTGTTTTCACCTTCCACCTCGTTCAGAGACTACGGTAAATAAATCACGCCACAGCAGGAATCCCGGCGGGCGCCGGTGGCTGATGCCAGACAATTGATACGCCCTGCTTTGCGTAATATGCCCATGAAAGCGAAAATGAGGGCTTCTTTGAAATCAACTATTTGTGCTTCGGGCAGATAAATCGTCTGCGGGCACTCCCTGCGGATGGCTTCAACCAAAAAACTGTTGTGCGCTCCACCACCGGTAAGCAGAATATTCTTTGAGGAAGAAGAGTCTGTTGCGCTTGCAATTTGATAAGCTATGTGCTTGGCAGCCGTGTAAAGCTTATCTTCCAGTAAAGCCGGAGAATTATCCAGCAGTGGAAGAAAAAACTCCTGAACCTGTTCGTTGCTCAGCGATTTCGGATAAGGCTGTTTATAGAATTCCACACTGTTCAGTTCGTCAAACAACGTTTTGCTTAATTTTCCCAGGGAAGCTGTTTCTCCATTTTTGTCGTATGGCAATCCCATTTGCCGGCTGAGGTGGTTAAGCAACTGATTGGCCGGACAAATATCGAAAGCCTGTCGTTGGCCTTTTTCTTCAAAAGAGATATTGCCAATACCGCCCAAATTCAGGCAGTAATCATATTCTGAAAACAGCAATCTGTCGCCAACGGCCACCAGCGGCGCTCCCTGTCCGCCCATCTGTATGTCTTTGTTACGGAAATTATTCACGGTTTCAATACCGGTTACAATGGCAATAGCCTGTCCGTTACCGAGCTGCAAGCTGTATCCCGCTTTCGGATTATGAAAAATAGTGTGTCCGTGCGAAGCAATGATATCCGGTTTTAAACCATGTTTTCTTAAAAAACCGGAAGCCTGCCCGCCGAGAAATTTTCCATAGGTTACATCGTTCTCCATAAGTTTCTCCCCGCTGGCGTAAAAGCTCTCCTGCAACAATATTTTCCATTCTTCAGGGTAGGGGATGGTTTCGGCAGCTATTATCCGGTAGCTCCATTTTCCTTCATTTTCGGAGAATTCACAGTAGGCCAAATCAAGTCCGTCAAACGAACTCCCCGACATTATTCCGAGTGCAGTGTATTGCGTCATAGTTACAAGTATTGAATAAGTTTTTCTAATTGCATTCCGCGCGAACCTTTTACAAGGATATGGGCATTTCTGACAGGATGGCTTTGCAGGTATTGCTCTGCCTCCGAGGTGGTGGCAAACTTTTGAAAAAGATTGCCCGGAGCCGTTTTGTAAAAATCTTTTCCAACTAAAATAACTTGTTGAAAATCAGATTTTTTCAGTTTCTCAACAATATTATTGTGCTCTTCTTCCGCCATTTTTCCCAGCTCAAACATGTCGCCGAGGATAAGCACCTGATTTGAAAACTGATGTGCAGCGAAGTCGTCAATGGCCAGCGCCATACTTTCCGGATTTGCATTGTAAGCATCCAGGATTAGTGTGTTGTTTTGTGTCCGGCAAAATTGCGACCGGTTATTCTGAGGCTGATAATTTTTTAGTGCCCCGATGATATCTGATTCCGAAATTCCAAAATATTTTCCTACAGCTATGGCGGCCATGACATTATTGAAGTTGTAGCTTCCGTAAAGCTGTGTCTGGATATCCGTATTGCCGGTTTCCCGATGCCAGGTGATATTAATAAACGGGTCGGCATTTTTTAGACTCCCTGCCACATCGGCTGGTGGCTGGCCGTAGGTAACATTTTGTATTCCTTCCGAAAGTTCCATGAGGAGTGGGTTATCTTTGTTGACAAACACAGTTCCTGCATCATTTTTCAGGAACTGATACAGCTCGTTTTTGGTATCGACCACACCCTGAAAATTACCAAATCCTTCGAGATGTGCTTTTCCGATATTGGTGATAAGTCCATGGGTGGGTTGTGCTATCCGGCAAAGTTTTGCGATTTCCCCCGGATGGTTGGCGCCCATTTCCACAATAGCTATTGCCGTTTCTTTTCGGATCTTTAGCAGTGTCAGCGGAACGCCGATGTGATTATTAAAATTTCCCTCGGTAGAGCAGGTATTTTTTTCGGAAGAAAGTACGGCTGTGCAAAGTTCTTTGGTAGTGGTTTTGCCGTTGGTTCCGGTAATGGCCAGCACGGGGATATCAAACTGCTGCCGGTGAAATTTTGCCAGCTTTTGAAGAATATCCAGCGTATTGTCAACAAGATAAAAACGTGAATCATTTTTTGGTGCAAATTCCGGGTCATCCACAATGGCTGCTACCGCACCTTTTTCAATAGCCTCCGCAGCAAACCGGTTGCCGTTAAAATTTTCTCCGGACAGGGCAAAAAAAAGACTCCCCTTTTCCAGCTTCCGTGTATCGGTGCTGATATGGGAATGCGCAAGAAACAACGCGTAAATTTTTTCCAAATTTTTCATACATATAAAAAAAGGACTATTTCGACTTTAGAAACAGTCCTTAAAATTATAAAATTCTTTTTAATGTTATTTTCTTCTGCGTTTTGTTGCACCTGGATTTCCCACCCTGCTCATGGCACAGCGAAAACCTACTGTTGCCGACGATTTGTCCTCATCCATATAACGTCTGACGCCGGGGCTGAGATAATAAGGCGGATCTTTCCACGAGCCGCCTTTAATAACGCGTGATTTACTGTTTATCAATGAGGTAACACCGTATTCGGCAAATCCTTTCCGTTTGGTTGCACTCATGTTGAAATTATCCGGTGGAGCAGCTGTGTTTTCCATCGCTGCCAGTTTGCTTTTGTTCAGCGGAACAAGCGGAATACGTCCCAAACTATCTTTCTCGGCAACTTTTCCATCCGCGTCACGTTTTAACGTTTTAAAACTGTCGCCGCCGTAATACGGGTCAAAATCGGCTACTTCCTGAAAGGCAGTAGGACTATACCTGTCCAATACCCATTCACTGACATTCCCGGCCATATTGTAAAGTCCGAAGTTATTAGGCCAGTATGAAAAAACAGGTGCCGGAATACTGGCTCCGTCATTCCTGTCGCCGGCAACGCCCATGTAATTGCCTTTGCTAATTTTAAAGTTGGCAAGAAATTGTCCGTAATGTTTCTTTTTGTCCGAGCGCAAACCCTGCCCGTTCCAGGGATAGGTTTTTCTTTCTACTACCCGGTTTTTGACCGTATTACCGATTAATCCCAGCGCTGCATATTCCCATTCGGCTTCGGTAGGCAAACGGTAACGGGGGAGCAGGATGCCATCATCATAGCGAGCCTTACGAACCCCGGTTCCTTTGGAATTAAGGTTTTTCTTTCCTTCTTTTACCGCTCCCTGATACTGCCCTGACAGATAGGCTTCCGTATTGAAACTGTTGTCATCTTTTTGGTCGGGGTTGTAATTGAGGTATCCGGCATTGATAAGGAGCTGTTCGTTTACCCGGTCTGTACGCCACGAAGCATAAGCATTGGCTTGAAGCCAGCTTACCCCCACCACGGGATAATTGTGATAAGCCGGATGTCTGAAATAGTTCTCCACCAATGGCTCATTGTAAGTCATTTTATTCAGCCACACTGTAGTGTCTGGAAGTGCTTTTTGAACTACGGACGGGTAATCCTGTCCGTAAACCCGTTTTAACCAGAAAATATATTCCAGGTAGTCGAGGTTAGTGACTTCCGTTTCATCCATGTAAAAACTATTCACCGTTTCCTGGTGTGGGCGGTTATCCCATTCATAAAACGGGGTTTCCTCCGTTGCGCCCATGGTAAAAGTGCCCCCTTCGATAAATACCAGCCCGGGCCCGGTAATTTGTTCTTTTGCGTGGGTAACCTCAAATCCACCGTTTCTTGGGTCGTTGTATGCCCACCCGGTTGCACGCGAAACATTTTTTCCCGCCTTGTTGCAGGAAGCTGTAAAAACAAGCATACTGCCAAGTGAGAGGAATACCAAAAAAAGTTTATTGAACTTTAGCATTTTTATTGCCATTAATTTTTTCTTGTTGTATAACTTAACTTCAACGGTTTTTATTGCCTTTATCGCTTAATTTATTTCCCGTGAAAGATGCAAATGTAATAATTAAGTCAGATTATTTCATTTTAACCTGAAATATTATTTAGCTGAAACTGAATCCTGAAAAGCAGGTATTCTCTTTCGTACCTTCCTGGTTTGCATTACCTGGAAGATAAGCCGGCTTTGCGAACACGCCGTCCCGAAAATATTTTTTTACTGAAAAACCATTTCGGCGTGTGAAGCCTGTCTCGCCCTGGCGATGGCAATCTCCCCGGCATAGGCCGGGCATTCAGGCAAAGGGATGGAGCTGTATAAACCAGCCCAAACATTCCCGCTCTGATAGCCTCCCCTGAAGTGTTGAAGATAAATATGAAAAGATGGTGTTTTTGCCTTATCCACGTGAAATAAAAATCCCGTTTTGGCCGTTTCTATCTAAACATTTACTCCTAATTCAATATATTTGCGCTCGAAACGATCTCTATGCTTATTAAAAGACTCACATTTTTTCTCCTGCTTTTGGCTATTCCCGTTTGGAGCTATGCCATCGATTATTCCTTTGGTGACTCGCTTCAATGGCAGGGGGTTCAGCATATAAAAGCAGATAACGGCAGCGAATTTCAGCGGCTTTCCTTCCGCGATGCATCCTTTACTACACCCGAAGGACTGCCTGTCTTTACCCGGGTCGATCCTGTTTATGCATCACAGGTGAAACTGAAAGCAAAATTATTGAATAAAAAGGTGATGTCTGTGGGCGCTGCTGCTGCACAATGGCTTGAAGAAAAAGGTTTTACAGATACAACCTTTCGTCTCGAGGTAAGTCTTTCCATTGCCCGGAAGCAACCCTACGCCGTTGTGCATTTAATTCCCCTTCGCTGGAACCCGGAGAAGAAGCAGTATGAAAAACTCCTCTCTTTCAGGGTGAAAATCAGTGTGGAAGAAAAGCCCGTTGCATCTGTTGCTTCCAAACAAATACAGCTGTCTAATTCGGTGCTTGCCACCGGACAATGGTTTAAAATAAAAATTGACAAAAGCGGTATTTACAAGCTGACGTACGATGAATTGAAAAACATGGGCTTTCCCGTAAGCGATAATCCGGCAAATTTTGCGCTCTACGGCAATGGTGGCGGCATATTGCCCGAAAAAAACAACCTGCCGCGACCAGCCGGTCTGACTGAAAACCCCATAGAAGTGATGGATGGCGGCGATGGAAGTTTCGATCCGGGCGACTACATTTTGTTTTATGGCGTCGGGCCTGTGGTGTGGAAATACGATACATCGACCGGATATTTTAATCATCAAAACAATTATTACGATAATTACGCTTATTATTTCCTGACGTCAGGAGCACAGCCCGGCCTGCGTATTCAGCCGGAAACGGTTTCCGGAACACCGGACAGGGATGTTACCAGCTTTACCGATTATGCTTTTCATGAGCTGGACGAGCGTAACCTTGGTGGCACGGGAAGAACCTGGTACGGTGAGGTTTATGATTTTACAACCAATTATACGTTCGATTTCGATTTTCCGCATGTGATAAAAACGGATAAGGCTTATCTGAAAGCCGTGTTCGCCTCCAAAGCTTTTACGACTAACCGGTTTTTGATTTATACCAACGGCCAGTTGCAAAAAACGCTGAACATGCCCATCACCGGTAACACTGGTTATGAAGTGGGTAAGGGAGGTAGTACGCAGTTTGAATTTAACCCTGCGGCGGATAAAATTGTCGTAAAAACGGTTTTTCAGCGTAGCTCTTCGGCATCGGTGGGCTATCTCGACTATATAGAGGTGAATGTTCAGCGTCAGTTAATTTTTGATGACGGTCAGATGGAATTCCGGAACCTTTTTTCATCCGGAAATGTAGCCCGCTATCATTTGCAGACTTCTGAAAATATTGAAATTTGGGATGTCTCTCAACCGTTGTCGCCTAAAAAAATTGTTGGGCAACCGGCTTCCGGGCAAATGGTTTTTAATACGAATATTGCCCCCTGCAAAGCTTTTGTTGCTTTTAACGGTACTGATTATTATTCCCCCGTATTTGTTAAAAAAGTAGAAAACCAAAATTTGCATGCGATTAAAAATATTGATTATTTAATCGTTGCCTATCCTGATTTTTTGCCGCAGGCACAACGACTGGCCAATTTCCACCGGCAAAAAGATGGCATGCAGGTTTTTGTAACCACACCACAAAAAATCTACAACGAATTCTCTTCCGGCGCTCAGGATGTAACGGCCATTCGTGATTTTGTCAAACATATTTACGATTGGAGCGATGCAGGAAAAGAGATAAAATATCTCCTGCTCTTCGGCGATGCTTCGTACGATTACAAAAACCGTCTTCCTGACAATACCGATTTTGTTCCCTGCTGGGAGTCTGTCAATTCGCTCAACACCATTAGTTCCATTGCTACGGATGACTATTTCGGTTATTTGGATAATGGCGAAGGCGTGAGCAGCAGCGACAGAGTGGATATCGGGATCGGACGTTTCCCCGTGGATACGCCTAAAGAGGCAAAAGATGCTGTGGATAAATCCGTTAGTTATGATTCAGATACGCCTCAAACCATGGGGTCATGGCGTAACCGGTTGACCTTTGTAGCTGATGATGGCGACTATAACCGCCATCTGAACGATGCCGAAACACTTAGCAAATTCATCAACAGCCGTTATCCGGTTTACGGTCTTAACAAATTGTATCTTGATGCTTTTCCTCAGATTTCAACACCCAGCGGACAGCGTGCGCCTGCCCTGAATGAGGCCATCAATTCTGCTATCGATGCGGGAACCCTGATTTTCAATTATTCCGGCCATGGAGGCGAAGTTGGTCTTGGTCACGAACGGTTTATGACTATTGCCGATATTGATTCCTGGACCAATATTAACAAACTCACCGTTTTTATTACAGCTACCTGCGAATTTACACGCTACGATGACCCGGAGCGTGTTTCGGCGGGCGAGCTTGTTTTTATGAACGAAAACGGTGGAGCTATTGCTTTGTTTACAACCACGCGGGCTACCTATGCCAGCGCTAACCTGGCGCTGAATATGGCCATTTTCAAAAATAATTTATTTGAGAAAGTTAATGGAGAATATCCCCGCTTCGGTGATGTAATCATGCACTCAAAAGTACTCGGTGGCGACAACGACAAGAAATTTGTTTTGATTGGAGACCCCGCCCTCAAAATGGCTTCTCCCAAAGACCTCGCAAAAACCACCTACATTAATGCAAAAGCTGTAGTGGAAGGAGAACCCGATACGTTGAAGGCTCTGTCAAAAGTACATGTTAAGGGCGAAGTTACCGATGATAACGGTCAGAAAATAAATAACTTTAATGGCATCGTTTTTTCCACGGTCTTTGATAAGGAATCGGTCATTTCAACCCTCGGAACAGACCCCGACAGCCGGGTTACCACCTTCAAAATGTGGAACAGCATCTTGTTTAAAGGTGAGGCTGCTATCAATAACGGAACTTTTGACTTCTCTTTTGTGGTTCCCAAGGATATCGCTTACAAATTTGGCAAAGGCCGGATAAACTATTATTTTGATAATAAGAATACTGACGGCCACGGTTATAGTGAGAATATTGTCGTCGGCGGATATGATAACCAGGCTGCTTCTGATACTGTCGGGCCCGAAATAAAACTTTATATGAACGATACCACTTTTTCTTCCGGCGATGTTACGCATGCCGACCCTATATTATACGCTCTGCTGAGCGACCAAAGCGGTATTAATACTACAGGCAACGGTATCGGGCATGATATTACGGCTGTTTTGGATAACAACCCGAGCCAAAGCTATAATCTGAATGCTTATTATGTGGCCGATGAAGGTGATTTTACCAAAGGAACCGTGAGTTTTCAACTTAAAGAGTTATCCGAAGGTAGTCATGTTATTAGTTTGAAAGCATGGGATTTGTATAATAACTCCTCAACGGCTTCACTCTCGTTTGTGGTGGAACCTTCTACAAAACTGGTTATTGAGCATTTGTTAAACCTGCCTAACCCGGTTACCGGTGCAACCGATTTTGTTTTTGAACATAACCAGGCCGGGCATGTTCTAAAGGTAAAAATTGATATCTTCAATTTAGATGGCCGGCGGGTGAAAAGTCTGCAGGTGAATTTGAAACCGGATGGGTTTTCCTCGGGAAGAATTCATTGGAATTGCACCACCGAAACAGGACAAAAAATCAGCCGGGGTATTTATATCTATCAGGTACAGGTTACAGCACCGGATGGCCAGACAAAATATCTGCATAATAAGCTGGTTTTTATTCGCTAAATAAATTTTCGCCGGCTATTCGAAACAACATTCTGTTAATTATTTGTTCCCACAAAGCCGATGAGACGCAAATGTCCGAATAAACAATAAGAAAGGTAAAAAAACAATTTATATCGCCAATTCAGGGTTGTTGTTGGTATTACAGCTGTCTGTTAATCTGTTGAATAGAGTTTTTGCCGGACTATATCAAAAAAAAACAACTGAAAAATAAACACGGTAAATAATAAAACAATTTTTAATTCGTTAGATTTGCACACCATTTTTAAATAAGGTTTTTATGAAAGCAAGATTTCTTTTACTCTCCGCATTGGTTTTATTCTTTTTCAGCAGCGAAGCGCAGAATTATGGTAATCTCGGAGGTCAGAATAGTGGCAACAGAGTAATTACTACCGCTGTGCCTTTTTTGATGATTGGTCCTGACGGTCGAGCCGGTGGGATGGGTGATGGCGGCGTTGCTACGTCTCCCGACGTCAACTCCATGTACTGGAACTCTGCTAAATATGCCTTTATCAAAGACCCTGACGGTTTCTCTATTTCTTATACTCCCTGGCTCAGAAATCTTGTAAACGATATTAACCTTGCTTATGTTTCCTTTTATCACCGTCTCGACGACCGGCAAACAATTGCTGCCTCTCTTCGCTATTTTTCACTTGGCCTGATTCAGTTTACTGACGAAATGGGCTATCCTTTGGGAACTTATAAACCCAACGAATTTGCAGTGGATATGGCTTACGCAAGGAAGTTATCCGACAACCTGGCGCTTTCCGTTGACGGACGTTTCATCTATTCCAACCTGACCGCAGGCATTTCAACGGGGGGGGTAGAGAGTACCGCCGGAACATCTGTAGCCGTGGATGTTGGTCTTTACTGGCAACAGGATGTGAACTGGTTCCGCAACAACAACGCACAATTTGCGTGGGGTGTTTTTATCTCTAATATCGGAAGCAAGATATCTTATAACAAATCCAACATTCGAAAAGATTTTATCCCGACAAACCTCCGCATTGGTTCGCGGCTGACTCTTGATTTGGATGCTTATAATAAGATTTCATTTAACTTTGATGTCAATAAATTACTGGTGCCAACGCCACCTGTCTATGCCACCGACTCGATGGGAAATCCGGTGGTGAATCCTGATGGCTCTTATGTCATTGCCAAAGGAATGGACCCCAATGTTGCCGTGATTAAAGGGATGGTTCAATCTTGGTATGATGCGCCGGGCGGATTTAAGGAAGAGATGCAGGAATTCAATATGGCGGTTGGCGCCGAATACTGGTACAACAATCTATTCGCCATTAGGGCCGGGTATTTTTACGAAAACAGGCACAAAGGCGACCGGCAGTATGTTACGCTTGGCATAGGGCTGCGATACAATGTCTTCGGTCTGGATTTTTCTTACCTGATTCCGACCGTATCCCAGCAGAATCCGTTGGAGAAAACACTTCGTTTCTCGCTGCTGTTTAACTTTGGCAACAACAACCAGAGAAGATATTAACGCTCTGAAATATGCCTTTTCGCATCGGTATTGGTTATGATGTACATACGCTGACAGAAGGCAGAAAGCTGATGCTGGGCGGTGTTCATATCCCTTTCCCAAAAGGACTTGCAGGCCATTCCGATGCTGATGTACTGATACATGCTTTGTGCGATGCACTTCTCGGCGCTGCTGCTCTGGGTGATTTGGGCAGCCATTTTCCCGATACGGATGATGAATTTAAGAACGCCGACAGTTTGCTTTTACTGAAAGAAGTGGACAAAATGATCCGTGCTTCCTGCTGTCAAATTGGAAATATTGATGCGATTATCATCGCACAACAGCCTGAAATGTCGTCATTTATTCCTCTGATGCGAAAAGTACTGGCTGAGACACTGGACATTTCCACAGATAAAATTTCAATAAAAGCTACTACTACCGAAGGTTTGGGCTTTGCCGGCAGGGGAGAAGGAATTGCCGCACAGGTGGCGGCGCTTCTGGAAACGTCCGGAACAAAATAAATTCCGCTTTTAAAACACCATTTTTCTCATTAGCTTTGCGCTTTGTTTCCGGAAATAGGTTTTACAACGCGGAAAGCCCTGAAACAAAAACCGAATTGAAAATATTTTAAAAAAAAAGTGTTTGGATGGAAGCATTTAAAGCTTACGATATCCGTGGCGAATACGGAAAAGAATTAAACAAAGAGATGGTTTATCGTATCGGGTATTTCCTGCCGGAGATTCTTCCTGTGAATGAAATCTTCGTGGGGCGTGATATTCGTTTGTCGTCCGACGAAATGTTTGAAGCACTGGCCGATGGACTGACCGATGCCGGTGTGGATGTGGCAGATGCCGGGTTGACGACAACGCCCATGACTTACTGGGGAACCGGGAAATATGATTTTGATGCCTCGGTGATGATTACCGCTTCACACAATCCGAAAGACCACAACGGGCTGAAATTTTCAGCTAAGAATGTGCTGCCGGTGGGTTACGACAACGGGCTGAAAAAACTGGAACAGCTGGTAGAGTCGGATATAAAAGTTGAGAAAAAGACAAAAGGAACTATTCGTAAGTTGGATATGAAACCCGATTATCTCGCTTTTCTGAACCAATACAAAAAAGATTATTCCGGCCTTAACCTCGTTATCGACTATTCCAATGGTATGGCTTCGCTTTTTGCCCGGGATTTGTTTGGTAACCGTTATTTACCGCTAAACGAAAAAGCTGACGGAACTTTCCCCGGTCACGAACCCAATCCGCTGGAACCTGAAAACCAGGAACAAATAAAACAGGCCGTGAAAACGCATAAAGCTGACCTCGGCATTATCTTCGATGGCGATGCCGACCGCGTGATGTTTATCGACGAAAAGGGAAATTTTATCTCTCCCGATTTGATTATTGCACTTTTTGCCCATTATTTTTTAAAAGATAACAAACAATCCGAAAAAGTTGTCCACGACATTCGGACATCCAAGGCTGTGGGCGAATACCTGAAAAAGTTCAATGCTGAAACAGTGATTTGGCGTGTGGGAAGGGCTTATGGCGCTACAAAATTGCGCGAAGTGAACGGCATTTATGGCGGTGAGCTGGCCGGCCACTATTATTTTCGCGATTTCTATTTCTCCGATAGCGGACTGCTGGCTTCCTTAATTATGCTGAACATTATTGATACCTTTAAAAAACGGGGAAAATCCGTTTCTGCTTTAATTCACGAGATATCTTCGTATGCCAATACGGGAGAAGTGAACTTCCGGATTCGCCGTAAACAGGAAGCCATGAATGCGGTAGTCGCACATTTTAAAAAGCAACAAACCCCGACGGCTTACTATGATTTTGACGGTTACCGGCTGGAGTTTCCGGAGTGGTGGTTTAACATCCGTCCCTCTAACACGGAGCCTTATCTCCGGTTTTTGGCGGAAGCCAAATCGCAGCAGTTGCTCAACGAAAAGACAAAACAGGTTTACGCTCTTCTAAAACCTTTTACCGACTAATGTTTTGAAACGTCTGCTCACCATATTGTTGCTGCTTTCTTTCTTTGGTGCTCAGGCACAGGACAGGTATGTATATCCTGATACGTTGAATAAGAAAAAGCTGTCAGTGGTATTGGGAACAGCGGGCGGCCTTTATGTGGTTTCTGTCACCGGGCTTTATTTTGCCTGGTATAAAGGTTACAAACGTACCCGTTTTCACTGGGATGATGACTGGGGCGAATGGATGAAGAAAGACAAGCTGGGTCATTTAACCACTTCTTATCAAATGGGCAACTATGGTTACTGGAGCCTGCGTGGGGCAGGGCTAAGTGAGAAAAAGGCTATTTGGTATGGTGGCACCTGGGGACTTATCTACATGACTACCATTGAGTTTTATGATGGCCTTTCGGCCGAATGGGGTGCATCGCCTACCGATCTGCTTTCCAATACAGTGGGAACGGCCATGTTCATCGGACAGCAGTTTTTGTGGCACGAGCAACGGATACGTCCGAAATTCTCCTATCACCCCACAAAATATGCACAATATCGTCCCGGCCTGTTGGGAGCTACATCACTCGAAAGGATAATAAAAGATTATAACGGACAAACTAACTGGCTGTCTGTAAACATCTACTCCTTTCTTAATAAAGACTCCAAATTTCCTCCCTGGCTTAATGTGGCTTTCGGCTATGGTGCCCGCGGCATGATAGGCGCCTATGGAAATCCTCCTTATTACATGGGGAAGCCTTTGCCACACTTTAATCGTGTAGCGCAGTTTTACCTGTCGGTAGATGTGGACTGGACTCGTATTAAAACCCATTCGAAAGTGCTGCGTTTTATCTTTAAAGCATTAAGCTTTGTGAAAATTCCTGCGCCGGCTATTGAGTATAACAAAGAAAATGGATTCCATCTTTATCCGTTTTTCTTTTAAAGAAATCTATGGGCAAAAAAATTATTATCTGGGACTGGAACGGCACGCTGCTGAACGATGTGCAAATGTGCGTTAACTGCATGAATGTGTTGCTGGGAAAGCGACATCTCACCCGCTTGTCGTTAGAAACTTACCGGAGTGTTTTTAACTTTCCGGTAAAAGATTATTACGAAGAAATAGGTTTCGACTTTTCACGCGAGGATTTTGAAATTCCGGCAATGGAGTTTATGGATTTATACCATCGGTTCCTGCCGGAAACAGAACTTTTCCCCTGTGCCGAAGAGGTGTTGGAGTATTTTGAAAAGAGAGGTTACCGTCAGCTGATTTTATCGGCTATGGAACACAACAGCCTGATGAAAACGCTGGAAGAGAAAAGAATTCTGAATTACTTCGATGCCGTTTCCGGAATTGATAATATCTATGCGGGAAGTAAACAGGAGATGGCGCGTGCTTTTCTCGACAGCCTCGGACTGAATAACCATGATATGGTTTTGGTGGGCGACACGTTGCATGACCGGGAAGTGGCACAGGCACTCGGCATCGATTATCTGCTCGTGGCTGCCGGCCACCAGTCCAAAAGCAGACTGCTGGAAAAAACTGATAAGGTGGTGGACAGACTTTCGGAAGCGGCAGAAAATTTGTAAAAATAATTACCCCTTCTAAAGTATTGTAAGCCAGTTTGTTTTGCGCAAATTCATCTTGGTTTCTCAAAAAAAATATGATGGACAGAGCCAATGTGCTTCGTTATCTAAAAAATTTGTCTAATTTTGCCCCCGTAAAACAGAAAAACATGAAACGTCTTTTTATGCATCATCATCATTTGCATCCACACCCACTCAGGTGAACAAATGATATTGTGCATAAATTAAAAGAATAAATATCAAACCCATCTGAGTAAATCGGATGGGTTTTTTTATTGAAAAGACTTGCCGGTTTACTCATATTAAAACAAAAAAAATGAGTAAATTAAAAATTGCTATTCAAAAATCGGGACGCTTAAACGAAGGCTCCCTAAAGTTGCTAAAAGATTGCGGAATTATTATTGACAATGGAAAAGATCAGCTGAAAGCTCCGGCCAGGAATTTTCCGTTGGAGATTTTGTTCCTGCGCAGTTCCGACATCCCGCAATATGTTGAAGATGGCGTAGCTGACGCAGCCATTATCGGTGAAAATGTGCTGATAGAAAAGCCCAAAAAAGTCAGGATTGTACAAAAGCTTGGCTTTTCCCGCTGCAGGGTTTCGCTGGCGGTACCAAAAAATGCCAACTATAAAGGTCCTGAATTTTTTCAGGAAAAGAAAATTGCAACCTCCTATCCGTTTACCTTGCAAAGCTATCTCAACAAAAAGGGTGTCCGGGCCGAAATTCACGAAATCTCCGGTTCTGTGGAAATTGCTCCGAATGTCGGACTGGCAGATGGCATTTGCGACATTGTGAGTTCGGGGAGCACCTTGTTTAAAAATGGATTAAAAGAGGTGGAAACTATCCTGAAATCGGAAGCCGTATTGATGCAGTCGCTGAAAATTACTCCGGAGGTAAACGCGATTCTTGAAAAGCTGCTTTTCCGTGTCAGAGCAGTACTGGAGGCCAAAAATACCAAGTACATTTTGATGAATGTCCCCAACGAAAAAATTGAAGAAGTCTCCCGGTTGTTGCCCGTACTGAAAAGTCCCACTATTCTTCCTTTGGGGCAAAAAGGATGGAGTTCGTTGCACACTGTAATCAAAGAAGAGACTTTCTGGGAAGTTATCGACCGGTTAAAAACTGCCGGAGCCGAAGGTATTTTGGTAATTCCCATAGAAAAGGTAGTTTTATAACCTGGGTTATGAGAAGATACACAAACATACAAAAATCGGAGTGGCCGCGATTATGCCGTCGCCCGAAACTCCAAACTAATACTTTGGATAAGCTTGTTAATGAGGTCTTTGAGAATAT
>CAJVXP010000013.1 GCA_913009685.1 uncultured Bacteroidota bacterium | reverse complement strand
GGTTTCCAGAGTTTTTCATATACTTCTTCAAACTTTCTTGCATTATCCCGATAGTGCATCAAAAATTTTCATCGTCTATAAAAAACTCTGAAAATCTTGATGCGAAGTAATTATTAGAAGTCCCCTTTATATCTTCTAAAAACTAAACTTTAAATAAAGCGTAGGCGTAAACGGAATGGCATCGGAATAGATGTTTATGGAGCTGGTCTGGTTGAGGGGAATTTTCTCAAAATTGGAAAATTTTATGTTTTGCGTGTTGAGTACATTTAAAATCGAAATACCTATTTCGCCCTTAAGTTTCCGGTTCAGGAACTTCCACGAAGCCGCAGCATCCAACCGGCTGTAGGGATAGTCTTTTTCGATGCGCTGATGCTGGTTATAGCCGATAGGGAAGCCCGAACCGTAAACATAATTTGCCGAAAGGTAAACCGGATGCAGGTTGACCATAACGCCCACTTTCACTTCATGTCGCTGATCCTGCGGCGCCCGCCGGTACTTACGCAGACGTTTCGGATAATAGTCGAACATCTCTTCCGTGCGGCTAAGCGAATAGGCCACCCAAAAGGTGCTGCCTTTGTAATCTTTTTTTATCATCAAATCCAAGCCGTAGCTCCTGCCCTTTCCGTGATAAATGTCAGGAGCAATAATGTTTTTATAGCGAACAAATCTGCTTAGCCCGCTAACGGTTTTGTAATAACCTTCCAGGCTGATAAGATACTCTTTCTGCACAAAGCTGATGCCGGCAACATTGTGTGTGGCTTTTAAAACCGGAACATCTTCGTTGTCGCTAACCACCCACAGGTAACGGTAGTTTCCCTGATCATCGACCCTTGATGTTTCGGAAACAAATTGATTATACAATCCCCAGGCCAGCGAGAAAGTCCATTGTGCCGAGGGTTTGTAAATGGCCGAGAATCTCGGTTCCGGATAAAATTTATGCAGATTAAAAGCATACGTCATCCGTCCGCCAACTTTTAGCGTAACCTGCTTCCCCGCCGAAATAACATCCTGAAAATAGGCAAACAACCGGAAAGAGGATACATTCAGGTTCGACATGGCCACATCAAAAGTATCTACTTCAAGGAAACTGCTGTTGCCGATAAGGCCGCCGCCAAATTCAAAAGCCTGATATGTGGAGACGGGAAACCGGTTTTCCGCTTTAACAGTCACTTCACTTAGCTTGTTTATCGAATTGGTTTTATTCAGCGTCTTTATATCTCCATTCCAGGTTTTTTCAATCCTATAATCGTCAGTAAATCTTTTCTGCAAGGCGGAGAATGAGACGAGGAAATTAGTAGAACCGCCTTTTTTCCAGCTCTTCCCATAAAAAACCGAGCCGCCGGTTTGTCTGTTTTCTTCCTGTGTATGTTTTAAAATTTTCCTGAACTGTACCGGCTGGTTGATGTTGTAATCAAAAATGTCGTTGCTGCCATACAAACTGAGAAAATAATGGTCGTTTTTGCCCGCAATCCCCGAATATTTTATGTTCATATCCCGGAAAACATAGTCGGGGACAACATGAATACTAATGGGGATCCGACGGTTGGCCGTATCAGTGCGGTGTGCCGTATAATCGGTTGGGTTGTAAAGATTAAAATAGGTGTGGCGGAAAGCAATCGCCAGAGACGACCGATTGTTTTTAAAAGGAATCTCCAGCAATGAGTTTAAGGTCATATTGTTAACATTGAAAACAAATGATACCTTTTTGGTATTCCCGGTAATACCGGAAATATTAACAATGCCACCCACCCTTCCTCCATACCGGGCATCATAACCGCCTTTCATCACTTCGATATCTCTGGCCATGAGCGGGTTGAACGAGCTGATATTGTCATTAAAATTCCGGAGTCCGTAAACCGTAAAACCGTCGAACATCACTTTACTCTGACCGGCATAACTTCCCCAGATAATCATGCTGTTGGTTTGCTCTCCGGAAGCCAGTATCCCGGGCTGTAAGCGTAGCAAATTAAAAACAGAATTATCACCGTAACCCGGTAGATGTGTAGCCACTTTGCTGTTCAAACGGATGATCCCGGGTTTTTGACCAATCTGTGAAACATAGTCAATGGCTTTTCCTATGATTTTTACCTCCTGAAGCCGCACTGACGAAGGTGTTAAACGAATGGAGTGCACACTCCCCGGTCTGAGCAGCGTATCGAGAATATAATAACCCAAATGCGAGATAACCAAGTGGCAAACAGTATCATGGCTGACAATTTCACTGAAATAACCATCAACATCCGAAACCGTGTTTTTTTCATCAGATAAAATATGAGAATAAGCAAGCGGCTCCCCGGTTTTAGAATCTTCGATGTATCCTTTCAGAAAATACTTTTCGTTTATACGGGTAGCTGTTTTCCTTTTCCAAATCACAAAAACATCTCCCTGTAAGCTGTAAATTAACGGAAAAGGTTTTAACAAACTACTTACGGCTTTTTCAGCAGTGGCAAATGATTTTGTTAAAGTAACCTTGTATTTCGACAAAAGATTATCGTCAAATGAAAAGCGAATAGCATACTTATCCCGAAGTCCGATAAGAATGCTGTTAAGTGGTTGATTATGGGCATTAACACTGATTTCCGCCTGTTGGGCGGATAAATAAAACGGAAAAATCAAAAGAAAAATAATAAAACCAATCTGCCTTTTGAACATAAGAATATTTGGTTACCTGATAATGAAATGTTGATTATCCACTTTTACAAAAGTAAGTCCAAAAGGTTTACAAACAATATTTAACGCTTGTTCCACGGGAATTTCAGCCGAAAAATTACCGGTGTAACTTTCACTAACAGCTTTTTCCAAATCAATCTTAACATTGTAGCGCCTAACCATTTCAGCCAATACGGATGCTATGGGTGTAGCAGTAAAAACAAACTGGTGGTCAGTCCAGGCGTTGTAGTTACTGGTTTTTATTTTTTTGGAAAAAGTAATTTCGCCCATGGTGTTGACTTCGGCTTTTTCGCCGGGCGTAAGAATAATCCGGTTTTTCGTGCGTGAGGTAACACGCACCTTGCCGGTAAAACAAACCACGCGGTAATTATCTTTGCGGGCATAGATGTCGAAGCTGGTGCCGAGCACCGCCACTGTACCACGAGCCGATTTCACCGAAAACCGCTTGCCATGTGGCCCTTTAAAGAAAGCCTCACCGGTGAAGACTACTTTTTTTGAAAAGGTCCACCACAGCGGGTACCAGGTCAGTTTGGATTGTGCGTTGAGTACTGCCGTGGATTTGTCGGGCAGCGTTACCGTAACCATTTGTCCCGGCGCCGTCCGGATGGTGTGATGATAAAATCTAAGCAAAGCGCCCAGCCCCATCAGCAGCGCCAGCGTGGCGGCAGCCCACAAGAAACGCATCCTTACAGGGTGTATCCACAGTCGAACAGGTTTTACTTCGGCTGTCATTTTCTGCTGCATGGCTTCCCATATCTCATCACGGCTTTTTCCGTAAGGAACCTCCATGGAAGCATGCAGGTCATCTAGTCTCCCGAGCAGTTTTTCTGTCTCTTGTATGTGATTTTTTTGTTCCACTTTAGTCTTGTATTTCTTGTTTTAACAGCTTTAGTGCCTGCGACATCCGTTTTTCCACGGCTTTGATACCAACTCCGGTTGCTTCGGCTATCTCTCTGTATTTCATTTTGTCCATCCTGTTCATTAAAAATACCACCCGCTGATGTTCGGGCATCTTGCTTAGTGCTGTTTCATATCTTTCTTTAAGCTCATCGTAGTGCAATTTTTCTTCGGGTGTATTGTTTTCAATACCGGGTTTGAAGTTTATTCTGAATTTCAGTTCGGTCGTTTGTTTGCGGTAAACGCTGATAAAAATGTCGCCGGCCATTTTAAAAAGCAATCCTTTTAGTTTTGTCTTGTTGGCGTAAGGCCTTTTCTCCCACAGCTTCAGAAAAGTTTCCTGCGCCACATCAGATGCCAGTTCGGGATTCCCCGAGCGGTACCAGATGTAGTTCCTCACCGCATCAAAATGATTGTCGAACAAATATTTAAATTCCGTACCCGTCAATGTGATAATTTTTCTTAAAAGTAACTATTCGAAACAACATGACAAAATCCGGGAATACAAAAGCTCCCGGATTCTGTGCATCAATTGTAAGAACGCTAAGGCCTCAGGTGAATGGTGTAAGTTTTTCCGTTGACAGTTACGGTAGCGAGATTATCGCATTCGCCATCGCCAAAGTCAAGCGTACGCAACGGTTTCCCTTCGGGTTTAATTTCCACGGTTCCCGAAACAATAAAGCGGCAGGCCAGTTTCACTTTGAGCGGGTTGGTAATTATACGCGTCCAGTGCAGCCCGTTGGCTCTTTCGCCCGAAGCCTGACCCGTAATCAGATAGACATCATCCCAACGGTTATGGGGTGTGTCAATGCCTTCTGCCCATTCGCGGGTACGCTGCGCTTTCCAGGTGATGGTTCCTTTTCCGTTGGCAAGCGTAATCACTCCGTTGACGGAAATGGTCCACGACATGTGTCTTTCAGCATCAAAACCGTTGTTGGTAACTACTTTTGTGCCCTCAACCTGGTTGTCGTTTACATAATAATTATCGAATGTGGTGGTGATAATGGTGCCGGGTTTGCGGTACCTTCCGGTAAACGAAACAAGTATTTTCCCTCTGCGGTAACGGCCGTCGTTGCCCAGGCAGTTCGTATCGCCGAAGTCGATGGTGAGAACCCTTGGAAAAACAGTCGTGTCAAGGGTAACGGTGGCGCAATTGCTCAGAAAAATATGTCCTTCGGTCGACTTAAAATTAGTGGAACTCAGGTCGTAAGCCTCATTTGTCAGGCTGGTAACATTGTCAAAGATACTTTCCGCATAGGCATCATCCTGCACAGTAGTGAAAGTGGGGGCAGTGGAATTGTCTTTCGAACAACTTCCGAGGAAGAAAATTACTCCTACAAGAAAAGGTAAAGCTAATTTTAATTTTTTCATGGCATAAAGTTTTAAGTGTTTGCTCTTATACCGCACGACTTCGACTTTACCCTACCGAAATTTTAAAATTTCCCCGAATTTTCTTAGTTTTGAAAAATAAATCCTGCCGGAACCTCAGAAAAGTCAACAACCTGAATTCAGCAGGGAAAACCGCAGAGTATTAACCTAAAACGAAATATTAACTTAAAACCAGGCCATTATGATAGAGAAATACTTTCATTTGCGTGCCAACAATACCAACATCCGGACGGAAATCATTGCCGGGGCAACCACCTTCCTGACCATGGCTTACATTTTGGTTGTCAACCCGACCATCCTTGGCAAATCGGGAATGGATGTGAATGCAGTATTTACCGCCACCGCTGTTTCGTCTATCATCGCCACGCTCATCATGGCCTTTTATGCCAAATCGCCCATTGCCATGGCGCCCGGCATGGGGCTGAATGTCTTTTTTGCTTTTACCGTTGTTCTGGCTATGGGGTACAGCTGGCAGTTTGCCCTGACGGCTGTTTTTCTCGAAGGCATTTTGTTTATTTTACTGACGTTGCTCAACATTCGCGAGTTGATTGTAGATGCCATTCCGCTAAGCCTGAAACATGCTATCTCGGTGGGTATCGGTCTGTTTATTGCCTTTATCGGACTTCAGGGGGCAGGCATTATCGTACACGACAACAGTACGTTAGTCACTTTGGGGAACCTCGGAAGTCCGTCGGCGCTGATTTGTTTTTTCGGGTTGGTGATTTCGGGTGTGCTTCTTGCCCTCCGGGTAAAAGGGGCCCTGCTAATCGGTATTTTTTCCTCCACCGTGCTGGCGCTTTTTATGGGCGATGCCACCCTGCCGCAGACTGCCCTTATCCAAACACCGCCTTCCATGGCGCCCACTTTCTTAAAATTTGAATGGACGCATGTTTTCACGATGGATATGGCTATCGTGTTGTTCACCTTTTTGTTTGTGGATTTGTTTGACACCATTGGGACGCTGGTGGGCGTGGCATCACAGGCTAAAATGCTGGACGAAAAAGGACGTTTTCCGTACGTCAACCGTGCTTTGCTGGCCGATGCCGTCGGGACTACTGTGGGAGCTATGCTCGGAACGTCAGCTGTTACCGCTTACGTGGAAAGTGCTGCCGGCGTAGCCGAAGGCGGACGCACAGGCCTCACCACACTTGTCGTGGCCGTTTTATTTATCCTTTCGCTTTTTCTTGCCCCGTTGTTTTTGATGGTTCCCGCTTCGGCCACCGCACCCGTGCTTATTCTCGTGGGCGCTTTTATGATGGAACCGGTCAAAAACATTCCCTTTGCCGACTACACAGAAAGCATTCCCGCTTTTCTCACCATGGTGATGATGCCCTTCACGTACAGCATTGCCGAAGGTATCGCTTTCGGCATGATTTCCTATGTCATTCTGAAAGCCCTCAGCGGAAAGCACAAAGAAATCAGCCTGGTCATGTACATTCTCGCCGCGCTGTTTATGTTGAAATTCTTCGTTTAATCGCCGTAGCTTTAGCGAAGGTGATTCTCAAAATCAAAATAGTTCAGCCTTGCATCAGGACTTTTGAATTCATTAGGCATTTGGGCGGGCTTACCCACAGGCCATCACGGGCTTTCCGTTATAGTCCCGGCGCCAAAAGTCGTGTTTCGCTACGTCGGCTTACGAGCTTCCTCCGGTCGCTGTCAGCCGTCTGCTCCACATCGCCTTTCGCCACCGGGCGCTGCCACTTCAATCCCTCCCGCCTCCGTTCGTCGTTTCCGAAAACTTTCGGGGAGGGCGAAGGCGAACGATTTCGCCTTCGCTAAAGCCTCCGGAATACCAAGGTAAATTCATCCTTTCAGGTTGCCCGGAACCTGAGGTTAATCCCCGTCCCCACTGCAAAGCCCGAAAGAAAACTTTATTTGAAAAGGAAATTCCACAAAACGTTTATTTCTAAATTTTCTTACCTTTATGCCCATGAAAACCCATATACCCCTTCTTCACCCGCCTACCAATTTGGAAATAAAAAAATCGAATAACTACACGCAGACTATTTGGAATAATTATAAATTATATTAATTGTTCACAATATTGTGAACAATTGTATTACATTTGCATTAACTATTATGAGAATCGATTTTACAAAAGAATACTTATCCGATTTATATGAAGGTAAAGTCAGGAAATATAAAGAGTACAAATCGAACCCTCAGCTTGTAAGACAGTACATAAAGACTATCAACAAATTAAAAGGTATTACAAAAATTGAGCAATTGTATCAAATAAGAAGCCTCAATTATGAAAAGAAGGCGGGCAATCTTGAAGGAATAAGCGCTGTATGGGTAAATAAACAATATCGAATCCTCTTCAGAGAGGTTGCGACAGAATCAGAAAACCTTGTCATTGACTTACTTGAAATTGAGGAATTAAGTAAACACTACGAAAAATAGACGACTATGAAAACTACAGAAAATATAATTCCATTTTTAACCACACATCCCGGTGAAGTTCTTCTAGATGAAATTGAAGCTAATAATATTTCGCAAAGTGATTTCGCGAAAAAAATTGGTTTAAACAAAAGTCAGTTAAATGAGATCATAAAAGGTAAGAGAAATATTAATGCTGAATTGGCTATTTTGTTAGAAAAAGCATTAAAAATTGATGCAGAATATTGGCTTGAAGTTCAAAAAAACCATGATCTGGATAAAGCTCGAATTAATACTAAGAATCAGGAAAGATTAGAAGCAATCGAGCAATGGAATTTTATTGAAAGTAAGATAGCCGTTTCTTTTTTAAAGAAGGAAAAGATAATAAGTGGAGACCCGATTGAAGATTTAATTACCATCAAGAAAGTATATAATGTCCAAAATTTTGAAGAACTAGCTAAAATAAATGCAGAACCCACTTATGCCAGGTTTAGGAAATCAACAAAATTAAAAGTTAATCCGATTAATATTATTGGTTGGGTAAAACTACTTCAATTTAATGCAAATCAGATATACGTTGCGAAATTTGATTATGACAAGAAGGATGAGTTGATTGGAAAACTTAAACAAGTATTAAGCACAAACAACAACACACTCACAACAGCAAAACAAATACTAACAGATTATGGAATTAAATTAATTTTCCAGAGAAAAGGGAACAAAACGCCTGTTGATGGAGTTTCATTTTGGAGTAATGGAAGTCCTTCAATCGGAATGTCATTAAGACATAGCAGACTGGACAATTTTGCATTTACACTTTTTCATGAATTAGGTCATGTCTATGAACATCTGATAAATAACAATAAAGCTGAATTTGTTGATCTGATACCAAATGAAGAACAAAAAGAATACAAGAATCTAACAGAAGAGAAAGAAGCGAATTCTTTTGCTCAAAATAATTTGATTGATCCCAATAATTGGGAAGCCTTTTTCCTTAATAGAAGATTCGACGATGGAAGTATTATAAAATTTGCAGAAGAGAACAAAATTCATCCCTGTATCGTAAGAGGAAGAGTTTGTTATGATTTAGATTCTTATAAAGGAAAAACATCAATTGACTATTCAATTCACTAATAAGACCGGTCTAAAAACCTCAAAGCCCCAAGACTATAGTACTCCTCATTTTTCAGACCACAAATTGCCCTTTCTAAAACTGTGAATTTTATAACATCACCACCTTTTGCAGCCGCTTTTATACTATTTTTGCTTCGGAAAAACAGAAGACCATATCAAATGGAAAAGGAAAAATTATTTACTGAATTTACTCCTGTAACGGCTTCCCAATGGAAAGAAAAAATCATTCAGGACCTCAAAGGTGCCGACTATGACCGGAAACTGGTCAATCACCTCGATGAAGGCTTTGATGTGCAGCCGTTTTATCAGCAGGAGCATATCGCTTCATTGAAATATCTGCAACCGTTACCCGGGAAGTTTCCATTTGTCCGGGGAAAAAATGCCGGCGGAAACAAATGGCGGGTGAACCAGATTTTCGAAATAAAAGACCCTTCGGAAGCCAACAAAAAAGCTCGGACAGCGCTGGAAAACGGCACTGACTCCCTGACTTTTGATTTTGGTGAACAGATTACACCTGATGACAAAACTCTGAAAAAGCTGCTGCAACACATTGACGGCGAAAAGACCATGTTGCATTTTAATGTTGCCTCTCCGGTCGGTTTATTACAAAGCCTCCAAAAGCTTGTCAGAAAAAACGGATGGAATCCTGAAAAAGTAACCGGCTCGGTACACAACGACCCTCTGGCATATTTTTCACTACACGGCCGGTTTCAGGATGAGAAACCTTTTGCTTCGCTCTCGCAAAGTTTGAAAGCGGCTTCCGGACTTCCGGCTTTTCATGTCATCACAGTGGACGGCACTATTTTTCACAATGCCGGAGGCACCGCAGTGAGCGAAATGGCTTTTACGCTGGCCGTAGGAAATTTTTACATGCAACTGCTAACAGATAAAGGCTTTCCTGCCGATGAGGTCGCCGGACGAATGCAGTTTAGCCTCGCTGTCGGCTCCAATTATTTCATGGAAATTGCCAAATTTAGGGCATTCCGCTACCTGTGGGCACAAATCCTGAAAGCCTGCGGGGTGAAAGAAGAAAACGCAGCCGCCTCTGTTCAGGCAGTAAGCGCTTTCCGCAACAAAACCGTTTACGACCCTTATGTGAACATGCTGCGCACCACCACCGAAACTATGTCGGCCATTCTCGGCGGAGCCGATATGATTACCGTGTTGCCGTTTGATTTGGCTTACGAGACGCCAACAGAAATGGCCAAAAGAATTGCCCGTAACCAACAGCTAATCTTAAAGGAAGAGTCTTATTTTGATAAAGTTACTGACCCGGCAGCCGGTTCTTATTACATCGAGAATTTAACAGCCGGCCTTATCGAAAAAAGCTGGGAGCGGTTTCTGAAAATCGATGACCTCGGCGGCTACCCCGAAGCTTTTAAAAAAGGTTTTGTTCAGGACATAATTGAAAAAGAAGCACAAAAAAAGGATGCCGGCATTGCCCGGCGAAAAGTCTCCGTTTTGGGAGTAAACCAGTTTCCAAACATAACCGAGCATCTGGATAAGGAATTAAACCCCCATGTTTTTAAACCGGAAGAAGCATCGCAACCCGGGTCGGTGAGGCCTTTACGTATTTACAGAGCGGCGGCGGCTTTTGAAAAGCTGCGTTATCACACCGACCGCTTTGCACAAAAGCACCGGCGACCAAAAGTGTGGTTGCTTACCCTTGGCGATATGGCTATGCGCCGGGCCCGGGCACAGTTTGCAGAGAATTTCTTTGGCTGTGCCGGATATGAAATTCTGGATAATCCAGGATTTACTTCCGTAGAAGATGGTATTGCCGCAGCCAAAAAAGAAAAACCCGAAATTGTGGTGCTTTGCAGCGATGACAAAACTTACGAAGAAGTTGCCCTGACGATTTTTGAAAAACTAAAAGATGAAACGATTGTGGTGCTGGCCGGTTATCCCGAACCGCTGGTGGAAAAATTAAAAGCAGAAGGGATGAAACATTTTATCCATGTCAGAAGCAATGTACTGAAAGAGCTGGAGAAGTTTAACGAAGTACTTCAAGTTGACAATAAATGATTTAGAACATTTACGTATAATAAAATTTTGAACCCCGAAGGGGTATAATATTTATAGTCTCGGGTTTTAACCCGAGGTATAAAAAGAAACAACAATTGTTTTGGCGGGATTTTGGATGGCGAAGCCCAAAATCGTGACAAAACGTAAAGTATGGGAAAACAAAAAATTACATAAACATAAACAAATGAAACCAGATTTTCATTCCATAGATATTCACCAAATCTCCGGGCAACCGCAGCAGGAAGTGGCAGCACCGGTTGTTTCCGAATGGATGCCCGCCGAAAAAATCAAAGTGAAAGGACTTTACACCGAAAAAGACCTTGACGGCCTGGAGCATCTGGACTTTGCCGCCGGCATTCCACCGTTTCTTCGCGGACCATATTCCACCATGTACGTAACCCGTCCCTGGACCATCCGCCAGTATGCCGGTTTTTCCACCGCCGAAGAGTCTAACGCATTTTACCGCCGCAACCTCGCTGCCGGACAGAAAGGACTGTCGGTAGCTTTCGACCTCGCCACCCACCGCGGTTACGACTCTGATCACGAGCGT
Organism: uncultured Bacteroidota bacterium; assembly: GCA_913009685.1. Classification (GTDB taxonomy): domain Bacteria; phylum Bacteroidota; class Bacteroidia; order Bacteroidales; family F082; genus Sulfidibacterium. The sequence goes on along the minus strand of CAJVXP010000013.1, from coordinate 41,273 downwards.
GTTGTGGGTGATGTGGGTAAGGCCGGTGTGGCCATCGACTCAGTGCTCGACATGAAAATCCTGTTTGATGAAATTCCGTTAGACAAGATATCGGTCTCCATGACCATGAACGGCGCTGTCTTGCCGGTGATGGCATTTTACATTGTAACGGCTTTGGAGCAGGGTGCCAAACCGGAAGAGCTGGCCGGTACCATTCAAAACGACATCCTCAAAGAATTCATGGTTCGCAACACTTACATTTATCCTCCGGAGCCTTCCATGCGTATCATTTCGGATATTTTTGAATATTCAGCACAATACATGCCCAAATTCAACAGTATTTCCATTTCGGGTTATCACATGCAGGAAGCCGGTGCCACCGCCGACATAGAGCTGGCTTACACCCTTGCCGATGGCATCGACTACATTCGTACCGGGCTGAAAGCAGGGCTGAAAATTGACGCCTTTGCCCCGCGACTTTCTTTTTTCTGGGGACTGGGCATGAACCACTTTATGGAAATTGCCAAACTGCGGGCGGCCCGTATGTTGTGGGCAAAGTTGGTGAAACAGTTTAACCCTCAGAATCCTAAATCCATGGCTTTACGTACCCACACACAGACTTCGGGCTGGAGTTTGACAGAACAGGATCCGTTTAACAACGTGGCGCGCACCTGTATTGAAGCTATGGGTGCTGTTTTAGGACATACCCAGTCGCTACACACCAATGCACTGGATGAAGCCATTGCCCTGCCTACCGATTTTTCTGCACGTATTGCCCGTAACACACAGATTTACCTGCAACAGGAAACGGAAATCTGCCGTACGGTTGATCCGTGGGCCGGCTCGTATTATGTGGAAAACCTTACGCATGAAATTGCACACAAAGCCTGGCAGCATATCCGGGAAGTGGAAGAAATGGGCGGCATGGCCAAAGCCATTGAAACCGGATTGCCCAAAATGCGCATTGAAGAGGCAGCAGCAAGAAAACAGGCACGTATCGACTCTAAAAAAGATGTTATTGTCGGGGTGAACAAGTACCGGCTGACAAAAGAAGACCCGCTGGAAACACTTGAAGTGGACAATGCTGCCGTACGCGAAGCCCAGCTGGCGCGGTTGAAAAAATTACGTGCCGGAAGAAATGAAGGCGAAGTGCAGGAAAGCCTTGAAGCCATTACGAAAGCCTGCGAAACAGGCAAAGGAAATCTGCTGGCACTGGCGGTAGATGCTGCAAAAAAACGTGCCAGTCTCGGAGAAATTTCGTATGCTTGCGAAAAAGTTTTTGGGAGGTACAAAGCAGTGATAAAATCTATTTCAGGAGTTTATTCTTCGGAAGCCGGCGATGACAAATTATTTGAAAAAGCACGCCGGCTGGCGGATGAGTTTGCAGCGTTGGAAGGCCGGCGTCCGCGTATCATGATTGCCAAAATGGGTCAGGACGGCCACGACCGCGGGGCAAAAGTGGTGGCCACCGGCTACGCCGACATCGGGTTTGATGTGGATATTGGTCCGCTGTTTCAGACGCCCGCCGAGGCTGCCCGCCAGGCAGTGGAAAACGATGTACATATCCTTGGTGTTTCCAGCCTCGCCGCCGGACACAAAACGCTGGTACCGCAGGTGATGGAAGAGATGAAGAAACTGGGGCGCGAAGATATTATGGTCATTGTGGGTGGCGTAATTCCCCACCAGGATTATCAGTTTTTGTACGATGCCGGCGTGGCCGCCATCTTTGGTCCGGGCACAGTCATTTCCGAAGCCGGAATAAAAATGCTGGAGCTGCTGCTGGCAGCCCGTAAATAATCCGTCCCCATTGCGAGGGAAAAACAAATTAAGGCAGGTTCCAGAAAGAAAAAAGAGGAGCTTATCCGGCATATGAATCCTGGCTGGCATGATTTGTTTGAACAAATCGATGATTAAATTTCGTAAAACCATAATAATTGTCCCCAATCACACCCCTCCTTTGCCTATTTTTGCATGGCGGCTTTTTCAAAAGAAAGTCATTTCAGCATAACCGTATTAAAACATTTTCCGGAAACTACCGGAGTTCATAGAGATAATATTTTACTATGCAAACAGACCTGTTAAGCTTATTCGGATACTTTGCCTCGCTGATCATCGTCATCTCCATGGCCATGAGCTCCATCGTGAAATTCCGGTGGATTAACCTCGCGGGAGCGCTGGCATTTGCCACTTACGGGCTGCTGATTCATGCTATTCCGGTTACCGTTCTGAATGGTATTATTGTACTGGTCGATGTCTATTACTTAGCCAAAATCTACCGGAAAAAAGAGGTTTTCGAAACGCTCGAAGTGCGGGGCGACAACAAATACCTGCTGGCTTTTCTGAAATTTCACCAAAAAGACATCCGTAAATTCTTTCCGGACTTTACTTACAAGCCGGAAATGAATACCATCAGCTTTTTTATCCTGCGCAACCTGAATGTTGCCGGCGTATTTCTTGCCCACCGCGAAGAAAAAGACATCTTGTACGTGGGACTGGATTTCGTTAAACCCGAATATCGCGATTTTAAAAACGGAAAATTTATTTACCAGCGGCTACGGCACCGGTTCATCGAACAGGGGTTCAAAAGAGTCTTTGCGCCGGCGTCCAGCACAAAATACATGAAATACCTGAAGAAACTCGGTTTCACCAAAGATAAGGAAGGGAACTTTTCCAAAAAGCTGGTACAGGAACAATAAAAAAGGCCATGTGCATACTCATAAAAAACGGAACACTAATTACTTCCCGGCGAACATTTGCTGCCGACATACTTCTGGAAAACGGGAAAATTGTGGCTGTGGAAAATCCGGGGAACATCCCGCAACAGGCGGCCAAGGCGCTTGATGCTTCCGGTATGCTCATTTTTCCCGGCGGTATCGACCCGCACGTGCACATGCATTTACCTACCCCGGCAGGTTACTCCGGCGACGATTTTTTGTCCGGAAGCCGGGCAGCACTTTTCGGGGGAACAACTACCCTCATCGACTTTGTAACACCACGCAAAGGGCAAAACCTCCGGGAAGCCCTGCAGCAACGCAAAGCAGAAGCATCCAACTGCCTGACAGACTTTTCTTTTCATATAAGTCCGGTAGAATGGCGTGCTTCTATGCCTTCCGAAATCAAGGTCTGTGTTGAAGAAGGTGCCCCCTCTTTTAAGGTTTACATGGCATACAAAGAGAGTATCGGCTTAGAGGATGAAGATTTGAAAAAAGTTTTTCATGCTGTGGCTGAAGCCGGCGGAATAGTTACTGCACATTGCGAAGCGGGCGACGAAATAGAACAATTATGCAACGACTTTATAAAAAACGGTCAAACTACGCCCGAATATCATCCGTTATCGCGCCCCGACCGTCTTGAAGCCGAAGCTGTGGAAAAAGCCATTGGCTTTGCTGCAGAAGCCGGATGTCCGTTTTACATTGTGCATGTCTCCGCCGAGGTTTCACTCAGGCATATCCGTAAAGCACAACAGCGTGGTCAGAAAGTCTATGCCGAGAGCTGCCCGCACTATCTTTTGCTGGACGACAGCCGCTACCAGGGCACTTTTGAGCAAACAGCTCCCTTTGTACTGAGTCCGCCGCTGCGAAAAAAAGCCGACAACCGTGCACTTTGGAAAGCCCTGATCGACGGAACCATTCAAAGCATGGGTACTGACCATTGTCCTTTCTCTTTTGAACAGAAAAAAGCCGGACTGCATGATTTCCGTAAAATTGCCAACGGCGCGGGTAGTGTGGAACACAGACTCACACTGCTTTACACTTACGGCGTTTTACAAAACAAAATCAGCCTGAACCGTTTTGTGGAACTCACCTCTACCCTGCCGGCAAAAATCTTCGGTTTGTACCCGCAAAAAGGGGAGCTGGCTCCCGGTTCAGACGCCGATTTGGTCATCTGGAATCCCCAAAAGGAACAGGTTATCTCCGCACAAACCCATCACATGCATTGCGATACGGATATCTACGAGGGTTTTCTGACCAAAGGCGCTGCCGAGTATGTTATTGCAGGGGGGAAAATTGCCGTTGAGCGAAACCGCTGGAAAGGAAGCAACCTGAAAGGACGGTTTTTGCGGAGGAAGATTTAGAAAAAATAACGGTGGGCAGTGGACAAAACTCTGTCGTTTTAATCTACCTTTGGCGGAGAGAAATATCAATTTATTGAGAAGGAAACCATCAATAAATTGAAATAATTGACAAATTAAACGTATTCCCTGAATTCAAAAAACAAGTACCGGTAAATAGCAGCAATAGATTATACTGTTTGGCAAGCTGTGGCAGGCGCTGGCAGGTATATTAAAAGAGGAGATGTGTGGCAGGTTATGGCAGGTGCCGGCACGTTAATTTGTAATAGATATCCTAATAAAGACAAGGCTGTTAATGACGGGTATTACTAACTAAAAATCAATAATATGTGGTGGAATTATTATAACTTATCAAGCGAACCTTATTTATCACAAGAATCGTTAAAAACAAAGAAAGACCTTACCTTGTTTTATGGCCGGGAAAAGGAGATCGAACGTTTAAACATAATCCTGGAAGATAGCAGCTATAAGAAAACATTGCTGTTAATTGGCAACCCTGGTGTTGGAAAGACTTCTTTAGTCTATAAACTTTATTTTGGAAAAGAAGGTTTTATTTATGTTGATCTGAGCAGGAAACAATTTAGCGATGCTGAGGTAGGGATTGCTGAATCTTGTATAATTACGCTTAGTAAGATCAATCGCAAAAAGGCCAATGAATATAGACAAAGGTTAATTTCAAACATTACAAATACAGTAGGAAATAGTTTAACAGGAAAAGTAGCTCCAGGCGGTATTGGTTTTCAATATAATGATATCATTCTGGAAGCTATTAACCCTGTCAGGAATATTGAAGTAATAGAAATTATAAAGGATGTATTAAAAGAAATCAATAAAAAAGGACGAATTATTATGATCCTGGATGAATCTGATTTCTTTGACAACATCCATTTCCACAACCTCATCCACTTATCAAAGCGAGTGAAAGATATGCTCCCGGCATCTTCAATACTTATCTTTATCAACCGGGACATAACTGCTGTTTTAGAAAAAGCCTATAAAGATACCATGTCGCTAACCAGGTCTACTTTTAATGATTATTTCAAAGTTGGATCTGCCTGGAAATATGGAGAAACAAATATTCAGGAGGTATTGAAAGAAAGGTTCAGAGATGCATTGACTAAACCTGAAGCTCCTTTCCCTCTTTCTGTTGAGGCATGTGATTTTGTTGATGTTTTGTCGTCTGGTAATTTCAGACTATTGATTCAATATTTGGAAAACGCATTGAAGTTTGGTGCGGTATATAAAAAACCTGTTCCGCTGGAAATCAATTTCGTTCAGGAGCAAATCTTTAGAGATTTTAATGAAATAATTACTTTAACTCAGCAAGAGGAGAAGGTGTTAACTTTTCTAAAAAGCAAACCAACTCATGTAAATGATCCGGCTATTCGAAAATTGTATAAAAGAACAACGCTACAGAATATTGTAAAAGAACTTGAACAAAGATTGTTGGTCTCAAGAAATACCAAAAAGCCCGGGATTCCTCAAATATACTCTGTGTCACATTTGGGGAAAATCGTCCTTGAAAAGGCAATTATTGAGTCATCCCCAACTAACAATACTTTGGAGCACTAACCGGAGGATAAAGGTCATGTAAAGATATACCTGAATGAAAAATTAGACTTGATAAAATACCGAACTTTTACCACACAACAACTTACACAGTACACATTTTTAATGCGTGCCAACAAAACATTCGCTCGTCAGAGTTTTTTAAAAAATAATCGTTAAGGAAATATCAGTGCACATTCGTAATGTGTGCCCTTGAGCTCACAAAGCCCAATACCTGAATCAACCCAAAAGTTCTTTTTCCAATTGAATTGCTTTTGGAAACAATATATTGTTTTCCAGGTGGATATGTTGGTGCAAATCCTGTTCAAATTCGTCAAGTTTAGCATATAAAGCACGATAAGAAGAACAGGCATCTTCGGGAGAGGCATAACCATTGCTCAAACGGTTTATTTCGTCAAAGCTTCCTCCAACAGCTACATGCTCGGCTTCCATCATTCTAATCGGATTTTCAACAGAGCCAAATGGCGCCGGTTCCATTCTGGTAGTTTCACGTTTGGCAACAGCGAGTTTTTTTATGTATGGAAAAAGTATAGTTTCCTCTTTTTGCATGTGCATATCCAATTCTTTGGCAATTGTTTCAAACAGACTGGCAATTCTAATTACCTCCGGATGATTTTCTCCATGTACACTCGCTACTTTTCCACTCACTTCATAAAGCATCGTTACCGATTCTTTTACATACTTGTGATGGATGTTGAGAATGTAATCGGCAAGAAAGTCCAGATCCCAACTATTGAAATCCTGTTGCCGGTTTTTTGCCTGGCTTTCCACTTCGGTAAGTGCTGCTTCAACTTCTTTTTCATTAATTCCCTTTTCCTCACAGGCTTCTTTGAGCGATTTTGCACCACCGCAACAAAAATCTAATCCGTATTTGCTGAAGACTTCTGCTTTTCTGAAATCTTCGGTAACAAGTTCTCCTATTGTCAAGGGCTCCCTTTTGGGGTTATGTTTACTGATTTTGACTTCCCATATTTCAGGACCTTCTTCAAGATATTCCCAGTCAAAGGTTTCGCCTCTCTCTGCTACCATTTGATAATAAAGGGGCTTGGGGTCGTGATCGTTATGAATAACGAATGCCCCGCCACCGGATAAAGAATCAAATTTTTCAAAAATCACAGGATGCTTTAACCTTGGTTCTATTTGTGTTACGTCTAATGTTTCCATTTCTGCTTATTTTAAGTTGATGATTATGATTTATGTTTCACGAGGCAAAGATAAGCAATTTTATTAAATAAAAGAGTAAAAGGTCTTTTATTCTGATAAATAATTTTATGCGTGCGGGAGGTGTAATCTTTATCCGCTTTCAGTCAAGGCACGCGAAACATTCACGCCCAGTGGGGTAACGAACTATTGATGCAAAATTTGAACTATTTTAATAATGCAATCGCTTGTTCGATATCGTTTTGCAAATCTTCGTAATCTTCAATTCCTACCGAGAAGCGTACCAATCCGTCTGTAAGACCAATTTCTTCGCGTTCCGCTTTAGGAATGGAAGCATGGGTCATACTGGCCGGGTGATCCACAAGCGATTCAACACCGCCTAAACTTTCAGCCAACGAAAAATATTTAAAATTACTAATAAGCTTTTTGGTATCTTCGAGATTAAAATCAAATTCTACCGAAACTATTCCGCTAAAACCGCGCATTTGCTGCCTGGCAATATCGTGATGGGGATGCGATTCCAAACCGGGATAATACACTTTTTTTACTTTTGGGTGCTTTACCAGGAAACGGGCTAAAGCCAGGGCATTTTCCCCGTGACGCTCCATGCGGACGGCAAGTGTTTTAATACCACGACTACCCAGCCAAACGTCAAACGGACTTGGATTTAAGCCAATAGCCATCCGTCCGAAATCTAACTTTTCTTTTATATCGGCATTGTTGGTTATCACCACCCCGCCTATAACATCCGAATGTCCGCCAATGAATTTTGTGGTACTGTGTAAAACCATGTCGGCGCCCAGATTTAACGGATTTTGAAAATAAGGTGTGGCAAAAGTATTGTCCACAACGCTCAGGACACCATATTTTCCCGCCAAAGCTGTAATAGCCTTTATATCTGAAATTTTTAGCAGAGGATTAGTAGGCGTTTCCAAAAATATAAGGCCCGGCTTTTCTTTTAGCACAGCTTCTACCTCTTGAAGATTTTGCGTATTTATAGATTTGAAAAGAATACCATAATTTATGAAAATACGGTTTATCAAACGATACGATCCTCCGTACATATCAGCAGTACCTACAATGGTATCGCCGGCTTTCAGCATGGACAAAATCCCGCTCAGCCCGCCTAAACCCGAAGAAAAAACGGTAGCGAATTTTCCGTCTTCGAGGGCTGCCAATGTGGCTTCAATATTGGTGAAATTGGGATTTCCGGCGCGTGTGTAATCGTAGCCTTTGTGTTGAGCCGGAGCTTCCTGTACATAAGTTGAGGTCATATAAATCGGTGGAATTATGGCTCCTGTTTCTTTGTCCGGTTTTTGACCTGTATGAATTGCTTTTGTTGAAAATTTCATGCTTATATTTTTTTATTTATATTTCAAATCCGTTTTTGAGCATCCACTCATTATTATAAAATTTACTCAAATATTTAATACCGTTGTCCGGTATAATTGCCACGATTACAGCTGGTTCAGTTAATTTGGCAGCAAGTTTCAGGGCAGCCCAAATGTTAGCGCCACCTGTTCCTCCGCCAAGAATTCCTTCTTCACAAGCCAACCGGCGGGCCATGGTAAAGGCATCCTGATCGGTAAATTGTATCATCTCATCCACGAGGCTGAAGTCCATAGCTTTGGCTATATGGTCCTCGCCTACGCCTTCCACATTATAGGTGCCAATAGCATCATGGTTAATTTTTCCGGTTTTAAAATAGTCGTAATAAATCGAGCCGATGGGGTCGGGCATAAACGTAAAAATATCGGGATTTTTTTCTTTCAAGAACCGGCTCACTCCGCTTATTGTTCCGCCTGTACTACCAGCCGCAACATAGTGAGTAACACGTCCCTGAGTTTGTTCCCAAATTTCCGGGCCGGTACTTTTATAATGCGCTTCCGGATTTAACAGGTTATCGTATTGATTGATACGGAAACTATTAGGAGTTTCAGCTGCAATTCGTTTGGCGGTATTTATATAATTTTCGGGCGAATCGGGCGGGGCGGAAGTAGGTGTAACCACAATTTCTGCTCCAAGTGCTTTCAGGGCGTTTTGTTTTTCCTTACTCACTTTATCGGGCATGGTGAGAATGGCTTTATACCCTTTTATCGCAGCTATTGTGGCAACAGCAGCTCCGGTATTACCGGAAGTGTTTTCTACAATAATACCACCGGGTTTTAACAGACCTCTTTTTTCGGCATTTTCAATAATGTATTTTACAATCCGGTCTTTTACGCTTCCGCTTGGATTAAAGAATTCAAGTTTGGCATATAGTTCAATGTGCTTATATGGATTGATGTTCTCCAAAATTACCAGTGGAGTATTTCCTATTGTATCTTTTATATTCATTTAATTATGTTTAAACGTTTGGAACTTTTTTATAACTAAAACTATTTCAGTTTAATACCACACTCCGGCAACAAAAAACCCTGCCAGTACGCAATGAAATTTTTAGTTTACAAAAATAACTATTTCTCCTCTGCCTAAAATCAGGAGACCATGCCTTTTAAAGTCGAAAAAACATTACTGAACTAATCCTGCATTTATCGTAGATATTTATTTCCGGTGTTGCAGGTTTCTAAAATAATTTTGAATTCTAAATCATTAATGGTCAGTCGGAAATTAGTCTCTTTGCGCTCTTTTCTTTTGAAAAAATTCGGTCATAATGTGACTGCATGCACTGGCAAGAACACCTTTTTTGAGTTGGGTAGCGGGATGTAAAACCGGGGTATGAACAAGAGAAAAACCACGTTTTTCATCATCAGCGCCATACACAATACGCCCGATTTGTGCCCAATAAGCGCCGCCGGCACACATAAGGCAGGGCTCTAAAGTTACATACAGAGTGCAATCGCGCAGGTATTTGCTGTTCAAATAGTTAGCCGCTGCGGTGAAAGCCTGCATTTCCGCATGGGCTGTTACATCGTGCAATGTTTCGGTGAGATTATGGGCACGCGCCACAATGCTGTTGTTGCACGCCACCACGGCTCCCACAGGCACCTCTCCCCTGTCGAAAGCTTTGCGGGCCTCTTTCAGCGCTTCGTTCATAAAATATTCGTCAGAGAGAGCAGTTAATCCCATGGCTTTTCTTTTGTCCGTCAAAGGTAGGAAAAGCCAGGGAATGATGAATGAAAGAATGACTCTGAATTGGCGGTAAATAAATTGGTATTGTTCATCTCATTTGTTTCTTGAAAGAAAGGAATTATTAGAAGTCCCCTTATGTTAAAACTGCCTGCAACAACCTGTTTTCTAAAAAAGTTTCTCTAAGTTTGCGCCTTCAATCTAACAAAGACCTAAAATCAATAAAACATGAAGAAATATATTTATATGGTGGTGATTTTTGTTTTCGCCACACAATTTACACTGCAGGCACAGCAAAAAATGATGACGGCAACAGATGCCTCCTGGCTGAATCCGGCGCTGTTTCCCAAACGTGTATTGCAACTGCAATGGTTGGGGAAAACCGACAATTACGTGTTTGCCAAAAAAAATGCGTTTTATAAAAAAGATGCTGCCCGCGGAAAAACAGTCAAACTTTTTGATAAAGCTACACTGAACACCGATCTCCGGCAGGCAGATATAGACACGGTAAAACGGCTTCCGAAGTTTACTTTTTCTTCTGAACATGAAGCCCGCTTTTCGCGTGATGGGGGATTTTATGTTTATGATTTCCAGCAACATACTATCAAGAAAGTAAATCAGATTCCGGACACGGCAAAAAATGTTTCATTTGATGCCAAAACCAACCGTGCTGCTTTTACGCTGAAAAACAACCTGTACATGGCCGAAAACGGAAAAGTAACACAAATTACCCACGACCAAAATCCGGATTATGTGAATGGTCAGATTGTTTCGCGTAACGAATTTGGTATCGACAAAGGTATTTTCTGGTCGCCAAACGGTGATAAACTGGCTTTTTATCACAAAGATCAGTCGCGGGTATTCAATTATCCATTGGTGGACATTAACCATCGTATTGCTGAAGTAAAAAACATAAAGTATCCCATGGCCGGCACCCCAAGCGAATATGTCAGCCTTGGCGTTTATGATATTAAAACCGGCAAAACCATTTTTCTGAAAACAGATCCCAAATCGGAGCAATATCTTACAGCTGTTACCTGGGGGCCTGCCGGGAAATATATTTATATTGCAATTCTGAACCGTGGGCAAAATCACATGTGGATGAACAAATACGATGCTTTCACCGGTACGCTGGTGAAGACATTGTTCGAAGAGACCAATCCTAAATATGTGGAGCCGCTGTTTCCGTTGTATTTCAATCCGTTCAATGCGGATGAGTTTATCTGGAACTCCCGCCGTGATGGCTGGAACCACCTCTATCTTTACAACACCGACGGCAAATTGCTGAAACAGCTTACCAAAGGAAAATGGGAAGTAACGCATGTGCTGGGCTGTTTCATGAAGAACAAAGTCTATTTTGTAGCCACCAAAGAGAGTCCGCTCCAGCAGAATCTCTACTCGGTGGACATGCGTAACGGGAAAGTCCTGCGTTTGAGTCCCGACCACGGAACCCATAGTGCCATGGTGAGCAAAGATGGAAGATATTTACTCGATGTTTTCAGCAGTACGGACGTTAGCCGTGATTATAAACTACTGAACTACCGCGGAAAGGTGGTGCGAACCATTCAGCAGGACAAAGACCCTCTGGACGGTTACAAGCTGGGAAAAATGACCATCTTCACACTGAAATCGAAAATTGATGGCAAAGACCTCTATTGCCGCATGATAAAACCTGTGAATTTTGACAGCACCAAAAAATACCCGGTGATTGTATATGTTTACGGAGGCCCACATGTTCAGCTGATTACCGACACCTGGCTCGGAGGCGCAGGATTTATGCTGAATTATCTCGCTGAAAACGGATATCTTATTTTTACGCTGGACAACCATGGCTCCGAAAACAGGGGTCGCGATTTTGAACAGGTTATCTTCCGGCATCTCGGAACCAATGAAATTAAAGACCAAATGGCAGGTGTTAATTATCTGAAATCGTTGCCTTATGTGGATTCAACCCGTCTTGGCGTGGATGGCTGGAGTTTCGGCGGTTTTATGACCACCTCGCTAATGTTACGTGAGCCGGGAGTTTTTAAAGTAGCTGTTGCCGGGGGGCCGGTCATCGACTGGAAATATTACGAAGTGATGTACGGCGAGCGTTACATGGATACGCCGCAGGAAAATCCGGAAGGTTACAAAGAAGCCAGCCTGTTGAATTATGTACACAACCTGCAGGGACATTTGCTCCTGATTCACGGAACCATGGACCCGGTGGTGATGTGGCAAAACAGCTTGTTGTTTTTGCAGAAAGCCATTCACGAAGACAAGCTGATGGATTATTTTGTTTATCCCGGACATGAACATGGGGTTTCCGGAAGAGACCGTTTGCAGCTTACGCGAAAAATCAAGTCTTATTTCGATGATTGGCTGTAAGTGTACACAACAAAAAAAAGCCTTCCGGAATCCGGAAGGCTTTTTTATTCGCACAAGACGGCTTTATTCCGCTTTCGATTTGATAAAATGATAAAACAGGCGCACTCCAACGCCGGTACCGCCGACACCGCGGTATCCGCTTTTTTTCTCCAGAAAAGCAGGAGCGGCAATGTCAAGATGGATGTACGGATAGCTGGTAAAATGTTCCAAAAACTTTCCGGCGGTAATAGCACCGGCGTCCACACCACCAATGTTTTTCAGGTCGGCGATTTTTGATTTCAGCGATTCTTTATACTCATCCCAAAAAGGGAATTCCACAATACGCTCATGGGACCGTGAGCCTATGCGTTTGAGGTGTTCAAAATCGTCGTCGGCTTTAGCTTCCATGCCAACAATAGCCTGCGGACCAATGGCGCGGGCAGCAGCCCCCGTAAGGGTTGCAATGTCTACCACCAGCTCAGGTTTGAATTCCTTGGCATAACTCAACGCATCGGCAAGAATCATGCGGCCTTCGGCATCGGTATTCAGCACCTCAACGGTGGTGCCGTCGTGCATGGTAATCACATCACCAGGCGTATAAGCATTGCCATCAGGACGGTTGTCAGTAGCCGGCACCAGTCCGATTACATAAACGGGCAGTTTGGTTTTGGCTATAGCATACATGGCGCCGGCTACGGCAGCGCCACCGGCCATATCGCTCTTCATGGTATCCATAGAGCTGGTGGGTTTCAGACTCAGTCCGCCCGTATCATAAACCACACCTTTTCCAACAAAGACAAAAGGCTTTTTGTTTTTGGCATTTTTAGGCTTCCATTCGATAACTGTGAATGTCGGCGGATCGACACTTCCGCGATTCACTGCCAGCAGTCCGCCCATTTTCAGACTTTCCAGTTTCTTTTTGTTAAATACTTCTACTTTGGCGTTGGCCTTTTTGCCAAGGGCTTGCATCTCTTCGGCAAATTTTGTGGCGTTTAGATAGGCTACCGGCTCGTTCACAAAATCGCGGGCGACAAAAACAGCATCTGTCAGGATACGCAACTCTTCCATTTCTTCTTCTGTAATATCGTTATCATAAATATCCACCTGTTCCAGTGTATTGTCTTTCTTTTTGTCTCTTTTCTTGTATTTGCTAAAGGAGTAATTTCCAAGAAGAAGGCCTTCCGTAAAAGCCAGCATTTCTTCTTTGTCAGCATTAACATTAAATACAACGGCACGCTCAACACGAGCCTTGTTCAGCTGCTCCTGGGTTTCATCCCCACGCATGCGGTAAGTCTCCATTCGTGCGGAACGGGTACCTATAAACTCACCGAAAACGACTATAAGCATATTTTTATAATGGTTAATGCCCACAACGTTATGGTTATTACGGTGTTGTCTTTTTATATAATTCAGCTCATCATTTGTAAAATTAAGATTGGCCAGATCTTTACCATCTTTTACGAGAAAAATGGTGTCGGCAGCGGTCGGCTTACGCAACGCCTTTCTAAGTAATGTGTTCATGATTTATTGTTTTTGGTTGATAATTATAAATTTCCTGTATTTTTTCTTTTTGTTATACTACAAGGTATTCTTTAATCTTTTCGACGGCCTTAAATGTAGCGCCCGATTGTTGACGGACATAGCCGGCAGCAGCTTCCGAGGCGGCCTTATATTTTTTCGGATTTTGCAAAAGACGATTGGCAGTTTCCCGGAAGCTTTTTTTATCCTGAATGGCAAAACCGCCACCGTTTTTCAACAGGCTAAGAGCCTCGCGAAAACGCTGGTGGTTGGGACCAAAGATCACGGGAAGACCATAAACCGCTGCTTCCGGAAGATTATGGATGCCCACGCCAAACCCGCCGCCCACATACGCCAGCTTACCATAGCGATACAGGTGAGAAAGCAACCCCATGCTGTCGATAATCATAACACGGGCATCTTCCGGGGGGGGGTTCGTGGTTTCGGAATACAAAACCGGATGAAAATCCTTGAATTTATTTTGGATTTCTGCAAGGTGTTCAGGATTAATTTTATGCGGTGCAATGACCATTTTTACGCTATCTTCATGTGTGAGATAGTCTTTTAAAATATCTTCATCAGGTGGCCAGGTACTGCCGCAGATTAGCAAATCACTACCGCTGGCAAAGTTTTCAATTACCGGAAGCGAAACCGGCTCATGTGCTACTTTCAGGACACGGTCAAAACGGGTGTCACCGCCCACCTCGTTATGAAAAACACGAATGCTATTCAACAGTTCCGAAGAGAATTCATCCTGTACCTGAAACCAGGTTACTTTTTGCAGCTGATTTCTAAACCATTTTGCCCCATAACGGAAAAAATATTGGTTTTTGCGGAAAATGGCTGAAACAAAGAAAAGAGGGATTTTATTTTTTGACAGTTCTTCTATATAGTTAAACCAGTATTCATATTTAATAAAAATGGCCAGCTTCGGTTTGAAAATCCGGATAAATCGCCGGGCATTTTTTGGTTTGTCTATGGGAAGATAAAAAATATAATCAGCTCCGGGATAATCTTTCCTCAATTCATAACCCGAAGGAGAAAAAAAGGTTAGCAGGATTTTATAATCGGGAAAAGTCTCTCTGAAAGCTTCCATAACCGGACGCCCCTGTTCAAACTCTCCCAAGCTGGCACAGTGAAACCAAACAATATTTTCGTGTTTCCCAACGGCATTTTTCATGCGTAAAAAATCATCTTTTCGCCCATCCGCCCATCGCCTTGCCTGTTGATGAAAGGGAACAGCTATTCTTATGAGAAAAGAATAACCATAAATAAAAAAATTATAGAATACTCTCATTCCTGCCATTATAAATACCCGAAATTTATATTTTTTCCTTTAATTTTGCAAATATAATAAGAATAATTTTTGTTACAACGCAAAAAGACAACGTAATTTCCCTAAGGGATTGTAACGAAATAAAGTGACGGGAATCGACGAGATAATTTATTTAAATTTACCTCTTTTTAGGAAGATTAAATTAATAACGGTTATGAAACAGAAAAAGAGCTACCTTATTGTTATAGGGGCTTTGATATTCATTGCGCTTATCTGGTACTTTTCCAGACCGCCGGATACCGGAAACCAGATAATTCTGGTGTCTGTAAAATCTGGAAAGTTTGTTATTAGTGTAACTACTACCGGTGAACTGGAAGCGCGGAGCAATGAAAAAATTCAGGGGCCAAACCCAACTGGTTTGCGGGACGCCCGCATCTGGCAATACCGTATCGAGAAGATTGTTCCCGATGGAACCGTGGTGGATTCCGGACAATGGGTAGCCAACCTCGACCGCTCAGATTTAGAAAACAAAATCAAAGACCAAGAGCTCGAAGTGGAAAAATTACACACACAATATACTAAAACTCAGTTAGATACAACTATGACATTGCGCGATGCCCGTGATGCACTCATTAACATGAAATATTCGCTTGAAGATAAGCAGATTGTCGTTGACCAGTCTATTTATGAACCGCCTGCCACCCGGCGCCAGGTGAAGCTGGAGCTGGAAAAAGCAGAGCGTACCTACAAACAAACCAAAGGCAACTATATTTTGAAAACCGAAAAAGCCAAGGCCGACATGAAAGAGGTGGAAGCCGGACTGAACAAATCTGTCAGGAAGCTGAATGAACTGAAAAAGTTAAAAAGCGAATTTGTCGTGTATGCTCCCAAAGCCGGAATGGTCATTTATAAAAGAAACTGGAATGGGAAAAAACAGGGCGTGGGAGCACAAATTTCAACATGGGATAATGTGGTGGCCATTTTGCCCGACCTGAGCGCCATGAACAGCCGTACTTACGTGAATGAAATTGACATCAGCAAGGTGAAAAAAGGCCAAAAGGCCATTGTGAGTACCGATGCTTTTCCGGATAAGAAATTTACAGGTGTGGTTACAGAGGTGGCTAACATGGGGCAGCAAATGAAAAATTCAAATGCCAAAGTGTTTGAAGTCATTATCCAGCTTGTCGGTCACGACTCGGTATTGCGTCCATCGATGACCACCAAAAACCGCATTATAACAAAAACCATCGACACGGCGATGTTTGTACCCATCGAATGTTTGCACAACAACGATTCTCTCAGCTTTGTGTACATGGATCACCGTAAACAGCAAGTCATTACCGGAAAAAGCAACGATGAAGATATTGTTATCCGCCACGGATTGAAAAAAGGAGATAAAATATACCTGTATCCGCCCAAAAGAGCAGAAGATTGGAAACTGCGGCTTTTGGCAAAATGACATGCCTCTCCGTTCAATTCTGAGCCACCTCCGGGATAGCAAAAGCGTGGGCGTGGCATGAGAATCCAGTGAACCGGAGAAATAATTTCGTTTTATATATACCAGACTCTCCCGCTAACGCCTTCACACCAGCCTACCCCGGGGGGTAGCTCAGAGAGAGCTAAACGAAGGAATACTATTATTGTCGTTCATTTCTGAGCCACCGCAATTAAAATCCGGGGACGGCATAATTATATTTTAATTTATTTTGGCGCCGTTGGTTGTGCCGGCTGAGTTGCTTCAACCCGGTTTGGTTGCGGCACAGCTTTGTGAATGGTCATTTCGTCAATCAGACGGGTATCGCCGGCATACTTATCAATGACAAATAATATATAGCGAATGTCCACCACAATTGTGCGTTGCAATTTGGGGATGTAAGCAATGTCGCCGCTCATAGCTTCCCAGTTACCATCGAAGGCCAGCCCAATCAGCTCTCCTTTGCCATTGATAACTGGGCTTCCGGAGTTGCCGCCGGTTATATCATTTGTAGTCAGAAAATCGACGTCCTGTTTCCCATCCTGGCCATAAGGGCCGTAATCTTTAGTTTCGTAAAGATCTTTCAGCTTTTTAGGAACGATAAATTCCGGGTTTTTTGGATTTTCTTTTTGCATAACGCCATACAAATGAGACTGGAACAAATAGTGTACGGCATCTCTCGGGTAGTAGCCTTCCACTTTGCCATAGCTGTAACGGAGGGTAGAGTTTGCATCGGGATAAAAGACTTTATCGGGCTGCATTTTCATAATGCCTTCCATGAACAATCTTTTGCCTTTGTCCAGCTTGCCTCTGGCGGCGCGATAACCTGCGGAAGCATCCATCAGCTTGGCCATGTAGGCTTGCGAAAGAATGAAAGCCGGGTCTTTTTTTACCCCTTTCAACGTGGGATTGGCAAGGAAAGCCTTAGCTTTAGCTTCCGTGCTGAAATGCGATTTTTCAAAAACATAATTAGCAAAAGCATCAAAATTGTTTTTATACTTTTTCATCATTTTGTCAAGATACGCGGGATGCAGACTTTCCGGAACTTTGCCAAAATACATTTTGGTCATGGCGGCAAAAACATCACGGTCGGTGGGCATATCGTAATCTTTGTACATTTTTTGGAGTTCCCCGGACAGCTTGGCAGACATCTTCTTTATCCGTTCCATTTTTTTGGCTTTTTGTTCTTTGCCTTTGGTCTCTTTGTACTGTTTCAACATCCCTTCCAGACCACTGAACTTCTGTGCAAAACTAAGTAACTCAGCTCCCCGCGCGCCGGTAATGCTGGCATAGATAAGCGGTTCGATGGTTTTTGATTCGGAGGCAAAAGCATCGGCCATATCTTTTAAAGCTTCTCCGTATTTGGCCTGACGTTTGGAGTTCTCGCTCACCCATTTGGCGAAAGCATCATCAAAAGCTTTTTTCTTAGCAATGACATGCTGTTTTTTAACGCCTCTCATCTGTCCGATGAAATATTTCCAGCTATTGGCAATCATGGCATAATTGGAAGCATATTTAATCTGCACCCCCGAATTGGCATTCATGTGTTTTTTCCAAACTTCCAGTTTTTTACCAAAGGCTTCAACCAAAGGCGGAAAATAATGTTCCATCCTAAACTCCAGCTCCGGCGCGGTCATGTAACGGTTGGTCCTTCCCGGGAAACCCCATACCATGGCAAAATCACCCGGTTTGATACCATCCAGCGAAATAGGCAGATGGTATTTTGGTTTCAACGGGATGTTCTTGACAGAATAAGTTGCGGGGGAACCATCGGGGGCTGTATAGATGCGGAAAATGGAAAAATCACCAGTTTGGCGCGGCCACATCCAGTTGTCGGTATCGCCGCCAAATTTTCCGATAGAGGAAGGAGGTGAACCAACGAGACGCACGTCACGGTAAACGATATAAACCAACATATAATATCTGTTGCCTTCAAAGAAAGGCTTGATAACGACATTGTATTTGCCGCTGTCCGAATTGGCTTTCTTCAGCCGGTTGATGATGGGACGTACGACCATGGAACGTTGCTGACTGCTCATGGTGTCGGAGAGATGCGGGACAATACTGTCGCTCACATCGGCCATACGTACCAAAATGGAAGCCGTAAGTCCTTTGTTGGGCAGCTCTTCCTTTTTGCTCATGGCCCAAAAACCATCCTTCAGATAATCGTGTTTCACCGAGCTGTGTTTCTGAACCGATTCAAAACCACAGTGGTGGTTGGTAAACAGCAGTCCCTGATCGGAGACAATTTCGGAGGTACAGAAAAAACCTTGCGGATTTGGACTGTTAGAGAGACCGGCAACGGCATCTTTCAGACTGGAATGGTTCACACTGTAAATTTGTTCGGGGGTAAGTTTCAACCCCATATGTTGCATTTCAGCAAAATTTTGTTGCAGCAGCATGGGAATCCACATGCCTTCATGCGCTTTTAGCTGGAAACCGATAGAAATCAGAACGGCTACCAGAAAATAGGAAAATTTTTTCATTTTATTTTTAATTGGTAAGACATTTATAAAAGGCATACAAACGTACACAAATTGTTCCATAAAACAAAACGTACTGTAAGGTAAACCGTTGCTTTCACCATCAAAAATTCTAAAGAATGGGGCTGTTCGTTTCAGGAGGGATATCGTCCGGAAATGAACAGTTCTCTCTCTTTTTGTTTACCGGATATAAAACAAACGTTGAGTTGATAAAGGTCTATTTCGGTACTTTTATCTTCGTACCTTTTTTGAGACCCGAAAGCACCTGAATATTAATACCATCCGAAAGTCCGGTTTTTATCACCTGCTTTTTAAATACCTGAGGTGCGGTTTCCACTTCCACGTAAATGGTCGAATCGCCCTCAAACAGTAGCAATCCTTCCGGCACGGCCAGCACACTGTCGGCACGTTGTAATACAATGTCGGCGTTGGCACTGTATCCCGACCGGATAAACTCATTTTTTTTAAGCTTTACATCGGCCTGAATTTCAAATTGTATGGCGCCGTTTTCTTCCACCCCTTTGGGTGCAATTTTAGTCAGCACGGCATCGAAACGGGTATTGTCGATGGCGCCGATGGTGAGAATCAGCGGCATTCCCACCCTGATTTTTCCCACTTCGGTTTCATCGATTTTCCCTTTGAAAATCATGTCGTTCATATCGGCTACGGTGGCAATGGTTGTTCCGGCATTGAAGTTATTGGCTTCGATGACCTGATTACCGATTTCCACCGGAATGACCAGCACCATCCCCGAAATGGTGGATCGTACCAGTGTGTTGGTGGGTGCTCCTTTTTTCTTAATCTGGCCCTCTTTTATCAGCTGCAGGTTCTCTTGTGCCGTCTGCAGTTCTTCCCGAGCAATATTGTATTTGGTTTCCACGGCATCGAAATCGGCCCTGGCAATCACCTCTTTCACCAACAATTCATGCTGGCGGTCGTAATTGCGTTTGGCCTCTGTCAGATTGATTTTTGCCTGATCCACGCGCGAAACGGCATTGTTCAGGTTAATCATGTTGGGAATCAATCTGATTTTAGCAATCAGGTCGCCTTTTTTCACCATTTGACCTTCCTGCACATAGATATCGGAGATGATACCCGAAACCACCGGTTTAATATCAATTTCTTTCCGGGGAACCACCGAACCTGTGGCCACGGTCTTTTTTATAATATTGGTAACAAACGGAGTTTCTGTTTTGTAAACTACGGGTTCCTCTTTCGATTTATCCCACAGATAATAAAGGGTATATCCGAAAACACCCAAAATGATAACAATCATTAGAATTTTAAAAAACGTTTTCATGCTAAATTGTATTTACTGTTTCTATTTTTAAATTTATTTTGCTCGTGTTTCGATAATTTGATAATTCGTTGATTCGCCGATTGATGTTTGTTTTTTGTAATTTGTTATTTGTCCACTATTCATCTCTTAATGCCTCCACCGGCTTGATGCTTACGGCACGTTTGGCCGGGATCAACCCTGCTAAGATGCCCGAAATAACCAACACGCCCAAAGCGGTCAGCGCCACGTGGAAATTAACTTCGGGATGCAGGAAGAACTGCGAACTGGCGCCGCTTTTCACCATTATTTTATCTATCAGTGAAAGCAGGCTGACGCCAACCACCAGCCCCACATAACCAGCTACGGTTGTGAGCGTTACCGATTCGAGAATGATTTGTGAAATAATATTCATCGGAGTGGCTCCCAAAGCGCGTTTGACTCCTATTTCGCGGGTACGCTCTTTCACAATAATCAACATAATATTTGACACACCAATAATGCCGGCCAGCAGCGTTCCAATGCCTACAATCCATATCAGTCCGTTGATGCCGGTAAACAATCCTGACATTTTTTTAAACTGTTTCTCTACGTTAAAATGACCAATGGCTTGTGTGTCTTTGGGATTTATATGGTGGATTTTTTTCATAAGGGCAATCACTTTTGCCTCGGCAACGGAGGCGGGCACATTGTCCTGCGAAGTGATGGCAAACCAAAAGACCTTGTTTCCATAATTAAAAGTACGCTGCATGCTGGAGAACGGAAGGAAAATACTGTTGTTATCGCGGTCGGCCTGTCCTCCTTTTTTCTTTGATTTAAAGGTTCCTATAACCTCAAAATAGACTCCCTGCACACGAATATATTGCCCGATGGGCTTTTCGCCTTTTTTGAAAAGCCCATTCACCACATCTTTTCCTATCACGGCCACCTTACGGTATTCGCGCACATCGTTCAGGTTGACAAAACGCCCGGTGAGAATGTCCACCGGATCTATTTTCATAAAATCGGGATAATCGCCGTAAATGGTGTAGCTTCCTGATTCTTTTCCACGTACCACGTTGCTGGCGCCCCGATAGCCACCCCCCTGAAGTCTCGGTGCCAGCAGCTTCACATCGGGAACGTTCTTTTTTATGGCTACAATATCGCTGTTGGTAAAATTATAACCTCTGCCTCTTTTGAACCCCTGGTACGGCATGGAAGTGCGTTGTGCCCACATAAAAAAGCTGTTGGTGGCAAAGTCGCCAAATCCCTGATAAACAGCATTTTGTAGCCCTTTTCCCGACCCCAGCATGACCACCAGCATAAAGATTCCCCAAAACACGCCGAAAGCAGTGAAAAATGTCCTCACCGGGTTCTTTTTCAGAGCCGTCCAAATCTCCTGCCAGTTATCTAAATCAAATATCTTCATGGTTGCTATTGGTCATTCGTTAATTAGTTAATTGGTTAATTCGTTATTCATCATTCAATTGTCATTTGCTGTGCTGTCAAACAGTTGTCATTCATCATTATTCATTCGTCACTCAATCGTCAAACGGTTGTCAAACAATGGTCATTCTATCAATTTCACAACTTATCTTCATCGTTTTTTCATTCATCATTATTCATTCATTCGTTATTCGTCCCGCAAGGCATCAATCGGCTTAATGGAGGCTGCTTTTTTAGCGGGAATAAATCCGGCAATAGCCCCGGAAACCACCAGCAGAACCATCGCCGTAAGTGCAATGGAAAGGTTTGCTTCCGGGTCTCTGAAAAAGTCAGACGGTGGCATGTATTTATTCACCAGCTCCAATAATCCCACTCCGGCCATAAGCCCTAAATAGCCTGCCAGGCTTGTAATCACTACCGATTCCAGTAAAATCAGTCCAACAATGGAGCGCGGCGTGGCACCAAGCGCTTTCCGTATGCCAATCTCTTTGGTACGTTCTTTCACCACAATCATCATAATGTTGCTCACGCCCACAATGCCGGCAATGATGGTGCCGATGCCGATAATCCAGATGAAAACCCGGATACCGAGAAAGAGGTTCATCACCTTTTTGTATTGGTCTAAGTTGTTTGAAATACGTATTGCGCGGCGGTCGGCAGGGTCGAAATGGTGCACTTTTGCAAACTCTGCCCGCAGCTCTTTTTCAATTTGTTTGGTTTGTTTCAGCGTGGCATCGCCCACTGTAAACATAATCTGGTTCAACCGGTTTCCACCGTTAAAAACTCTTTGTGCCGTACTCACCGGGATATAGACCTTTCGCATTTCGCCATTGCCGCCTGCATCTTTAAAAACGCCAATCACCTTAAACGGAATATCGCCTACTTTGACATATTTCCCAAGCGGATTTTCACCGTTTTTGAAAAGGTCTTTCCGGACAATGTCGCCAATGACCATCACTTTGCTGAAATGCTCCATGTCGAGCCGGTTCAGAAAGCGCCCGTTGGTGATGTCGGTATTTTCGATGTATTTGTTCCCGGGGTTCACCGCACGAATATTGTAGGAACCATAATTACGCTTGTAGCTTATGGTTTTGTTACCCAGGTAATAGCGTCCCGAAATATGGTCGATGTGCCTGTTGAGGCGTTTGGTGCGTGTGTAATCGGCGTTGGTAAACTGTATTTTGCGTCCGGCGTTGGTACCTTGGTACGGTTTGGTGGTTTGTCCCTGATAAACCCACAGGCTGTTGGTAGCATCGTCGGCAAACTGGTGCTGCACACCGTTTTGCAGTCCACGGCCGGAGCCGAGCAAAATAATCAGCATGAAAATACCCCAGGCTACGCTGAACCCGGTTAAAAACGTACGCAACTTATTTTTGTTGATGGTACTGAATATCTCCTGCCATTTATCTCTGTCGATGATCATGCCTCTGCCTTTTCTTCTACAAGGGTTTCAAATACCTTCTGTTTTGTTTCCTGGCTATTGGCATCGATTTCAATGCGACCATCTTTCAGGTGAATGATACGGTCTGTTTGTTCGGCAATGTCCTGTTCGTGGGTAACGATAATCATGGTGATTCCTTCGCGGTTGATCTGCCGCATCAGTTCCATCACTTCCATGGAGGTTTTTGAATCGAGGGAACCGGTAGGCTCGTCAGCGAGGATGACTTTGGGTTGCGAAATGAGTGCGCGGGCAATGGCCAGCCGCTGTTTTTGTCCGCCCGAAAGCTCGTTGGGCAAATGCTCTGCCCACGGTTTGAGTCCCATTTTCTCGAGGTATTCCAGTGCTATCTTGTTACGCTTCTTGCGGGGAACTTTTTGGTAATACAAGGGTAGTGCCACATTTTCCATGGCATTTTTAAAAGGAATAAGATTAAACGACTGAAAAACGAATCCAAGCATTTTGTTGCGGTAAAAAGCCGCTTTTTTTTCACTCAGCCCGGCAATAAGCGTTTTGTCAAGGAAATATTTCCCCTCGTCGTAACTGTCAAGAATACCAAGAATGTTGAGTAAAGTGGATTTTCCCGAACCGGAGGAACCCATAATGGAAACCAGCTCTCCCTGTTTTATGTGCAGGTCGATGCCTTTCAAAACATGGAGTTTGTTTTTCCCCATCTGGTAACTTTTATGAATGTTTTCGAGCTGTATCATTTCTTCTTTTTTCTGTTTTAAAATTAAATTCCTGTTTATCGGTGAGTACATGATTTACAGTAACCTCCGGAACATTTTGCCTAATGACTAATATATTTTCGGAATTATCCTGTACGTTTTCTTCATATAATCTTTGTACGTTTCGCCAAATTGGCTGATTAAAATATTTTCTTCTGTTTTTATCCGGTAGATTAAAGCGGCTAACATTGGAATTGTAACTACCATCATTGAGATAATACTGTTCATCGAGATGGAAAGTCCGAACCCAATGAGTAATAATCCCAGATAACTCGGATGCCTGAGGTGCCTATACATCCCGTCAGTCTTTAAAGTGTGGTTTTTTATTATGGCTACATTAACGGTAAATTCTTTATTTAATTGAATTATTGAAATCCACCGGATAATAATTCCAATCAGTAAAACACTTAATCCGAATATTGCTATCGCATGATTTAACGTGTTCCATTCCTGACGGTTTGCCGTGAAAAATCCTATTGTCAAACTCAGTGGGATCGTAACCCAAAATAGTGCCAGGGATTTTTTGTCGTTTTTTGCTTTTGTACCGTTCTTTTTCGAACGCTTTACAATCATTAAAGCAAATTCCGATAAGAAAAACAAAAGGGAGAAATATGTAATGGTTACTATGGTCATTCTTTGTCTTTTTATTTAGAATGTTATAACGGTAAACATGAACTGTGCCGTTATCATGAACAGGCTTACAGTCAGAGCTTAACGGATATTATTTTCAATATCACTTTTTTGTAATAATGGTAAAGTGTTCGGCTGCTCTACACAAGTGTGCGATTTCGGGCATTCAGGGAAGTCCAAGCGGACGCTTGAACTATTTGAGGGGACTGACCCTATAAATGAATTTATAGGCAAGGATTGAGTCGTCCCTAACGGGACTTCAATAAAGTCCCGTTAGGGACGACTCAAACAGTAGTAGTGGATTTTAATCCACTGCGAAAAAAGTACTTTTGTGGTTTACAATAACTTATCGATATAAATTGTTGTAAAACGTATTCTCTGTAAAATTTGTGTAAAATATGATGCGTTTGCCCTGAACTACTTTACCCCCTAAGATGTCGGTATGCGATAATTCCGTTATTTTGCCGATAAATATCCCTTTATGACAGAAAAGCAGAACAGTCCCAAGCAGTTTTTTAAAGAACAGGTACAGAATTACAGCCAGCAGCTTTCGCAAATTAAAAAAAGTATCCGGCAGGTAGCTGCTTTGCGCATCTCCTCTTTCCTGATTACAGTACTCGGCATTTACCTGACAGCCGGACATTCTCTGACGGGTCTGTTGATAATTGCCTTTGCCGGGTTTTCATTGTTCGGTTTTTTTGTCTTCCGGCATATCCGGCTTTACAAACAGAAAAAACAAGTTGAAAGTCTTTTGCAGATCAATGAAAACGAGCTGCGTCTGATGAAACGTGACACCTCACATCAACCTGAAGGTCTTGAGTTTCTGGACACTTCCCATCCATTTGCGGCTGACCTCGATATTTTCGGGAAGCGGTCGCTTTTTCAGTTGCTCGACCGCAGCGCCACCCATATCGGCAGCAACCGCCTTGCGTACACGTTATTGCATCCGCTGACGCAAAAAGATCAAATAATAACCCGTCAGGAAGCCATTGCCGAGCTTTCCGAAATGCCACGCTGGCGACAGGAATTTCAGGCACTTGGAAATCAGGAGGAAAAAGAGAAAAACAGTGTGGAAGATTTGTTACGCTGGGCAGAAAAGAGAGATACTGTTTTCAACAAACCAATTTTTAAAATATTGCTGGTTATCACTCCGTTGCTGGGATTGGGAGTCGTGGGGCTTAGCAGTTTCGGGCTATTACCCTACAGCACTTTTCTGGCTTTTCTGATTTTGCCATTCCTTGTGTTGGGACTGCGGATAGAAAAAATTAATAAAGCTTATGACCTTTTAAGTAAAAAGGCTTCTTTGCTGGAACAATATGCCACCCTTTTTGAAAAAGCTACAGAGAAAGGTTTCCGTTCGGATATTATGCAGCAGATTGTTAAAACATTGACAGAAGGGGAAGCTTCCGCTTTTGGTGCGGTAAGGAAATTATCCGCTATTTCCAAAGCTTTCGACTATCGCCTGAATATTCTGATTGGAATTCCTCTGAACATCTTTTTCCTGTGGGACATATTACAGAGCATTCGTTTGGAAAAATGGAAAAATGTTTACGGTGACAGGCTTCCTTTGTGGTTTGATACGCTGGCGCAGGTGGACGAACTCTGCTCATTTGCAGGGTTTGCTTTCCAGCATCCCGAAGGTGTGTTTCCCGAAATTGTTACCGAAGGTTTTCATGTGAAGGGCAAAAACCTGAAACATCCGTTTATTGACCCGGTGGTATGCGTGGGCAATCCGGTAAATATCGACAGCTGGAGCCGGTTTCATGTCATCACCGGCGCCAACATGGCCGGCAAGAGTACTTACCTGCGAACTGTCGGAATTAATTACGTACTGGCCATGACCGGCGCTCCCGTGTTGGCGGATAGCTTTGTGTTCACCCCCGTACAGCTTTTTACCGGTATCAAAACGTCCGATTCGCTGCAGGATGGGGAATCCTATTTCTTTGCCGAGCTGAAAAGGCTGAAAGAAATTATCGTCCGTTTGGAAAAGGACGAAAAGCTGTTCATTATTCTGGACGAAGTACTGCGCGGAACCAATTCAAAAGACAAGCAAAAAGGTTCCAAAGCCCTGCTCAGGCAGTTTGTTCGTCTCGGGGCTTCCGGACTCATTGCCACGCACGACCTGACCCTTGGCGAACTGGCAGCGGATTTCCCTGAAAATGTTATCAACAAGCGCTTTGAGGTTGAAATTGAACATGATCAGTTGCAGTTTGACTACCAGTTGAAAGAGGGTGTTGCACAAAATCTCAATGCTACTTTTCTTATGAAAAAAATGGGAATCACAATGTAGGTCTGTTTTTTTTAATAATCTGGATTAATGATAAATTAGTTAAAATACAGGCTCTTGTCAACCAAAGTTATAATTTTGTTTTCCTAAAACCTTATGAAAGCATGTTTTCTCCGTTCAGGACCATTATATCTTTCGGACTACTTTTCCTGTTTTTTGCAGGAGAGGCTTTCGCACAGCATTCACAACCTGACACAATACATGCTTTACCGATTCATCAGCCCATAACGCTGGATGGCAGGCTGAATGAACCTGCATGGCAACAGGCGAGAAAAATTTCCAATTTTACCCAGCGTGAGCTGCACGAAGGCCGGCCGGCTACCGAACGTACCGACGTGGCTGTTTTATACGATACCAAAAATCTTTATGTGGGGGTGTGGTGCTACGATGACCATCCGGATAAAATTGTTGCCAGCCAGATGAAACGTGATTTTAATTATGGTACGGATGATAATTTTCAAATTGTTATTGACACATACGGCGACCGGCGCAACGGCTATCTGTTTATCACCAACCCTAATGCTGCCCGGGCAGATATTTTGGTATCACAAAATGGTCAAAGTAACAACCGCGACTGGAACGGTGTGTGGAATGTAAAAACAACACGAACAGCGCGGGGCTGGTTTGCCGAATTTGAAATTCCGTTTTCTTCCCTGCGGTTTGCAAAAGGCGGGACGCAAATTTGGGGGATCAATTTTGAACGAAACATCCGGCGCAAACGCGAACAGGACGACTGGCAGGGATGGTCGCGGAACTCAAGCATCCGGCAGGTTTCCAATGCAGGTTATCTTGTTGGTATAAAAGGAAAAGGCAAGACCTCGCTCATCGAGCTAAAACCTTATGGCATTACCGGGCTGCAAATGAATAAAGATAAAAAACCACACTTTACATGGAATGTGGGCGGAGATGTGAATTACCTGATTACGCCGACCCTAAAAATGAACCTTACCATAAACACCGACTTTGCCCAGGTGGAATCAGATCGTATGCAGGTAAACCTCACACGATTTTCACTTTACTATCCCGAAAAAAGAGAGTTCTTCCTTGAAGGGAAAAATTATTTTAACTTCGGACTGGGCCATAGCACACAGCCATTTTATTCGAGACGTATCGGCCTGGCTCCCGACAATTCCATTGTCCCCATTATTGCCGGGATACGGGTCATGGGGAAGACCGGCAACACTTCTGTGGGAGCCATGAATATCGAAACGGCCGGAAAAGATACGTTGGCAACTGCCAATTACTCAGTGGTCAGGGTAAAACAAGATGTTTTTAAAGAATCGAGTGTGGGAGTAATTGCCGTGAGTAAGCTGGAACCCGGACACCAGAATTTTGTGTATGGCGCTGATTTCACTTATTCTAATTCTCATTTTAAAGGAAATAAGAATATCTCTTTCGGAGGGGCGCTGGCACAAAGTTATACCTCTGGCAGGAAACAAAAAACAGGTCTCGCCAGCCGGTTGTTTTTTGATTATCCCAACGATTTTATTGAATTTTCCGCTATCTGGGACCGTTCGGGCGAAGGTTTTAATCCGGAAGTAGGTTTCCAACGCAGGTCGGCTTATCAAATGTTTAATGCAGACTTCAGGATAAAACCACGACCTAAAAAAATCCGCTGGTTACAGCAGCTCATTTTTAAACCTTTCGATTTCAACTATTATATCGATGATGTAACCCATAAAATGCAGTCGTTTTGGTCGGAGTTCAGGCCGCTGGGCTTTATCACCCGGAGCGGAGAGTATTTTGAATTTAATATTCAGAGAAAAGCGGAGAACCTTACCGAAGATTTCAATATTTACGATGACATCATTGTCCCAAAAGGAGAATATTGGTTCACCGACTGGGAGTTACAATTTTCTACTTATGACGGACGGAAAGTTTACGGCAATTTTTTTTCTAACTGGGGTGGTTTTTATAATGGAAGCCGGACAGTTCTTGCCGGTTCTATAAACTGGCAAATATCAAAACATCTGCGCTTTAGCAGCGACTATCAGCAACAACATGTCTATTTGCCCGGTGGAAATTTTATTGTACATGAATTGGGCAGCCGGATTGATTTTGCCGTTAACCCCGATTTGTTCGGCTCCATGTTTGCCCAATGGAATAACCAGGAGCAGGAGATGCTCCTGAATTTTCGTGTCAACTGGATTCCTACACCCGGGACAAACCTTTATTTTGTTGTGAACCAGGGTTATGATACTGAACAACATAAGTTTGATGCCAAATACACGACCATCCAAGTCAAATTTGTCTGGCGGTTTGTGATGTAACTAATGAACTGCGAGATACGAACGCGTTACAAACGCGCTCGAGGGCTAATAAAAAATCACTTTCGTCTTCGGGTGTTTTTCCTTGAATTTCGCTACTTTTCTCTCTCTCAATAAAGTGTGGTCGCAACGCAACAAGGTTAATCGCGACAGAGGCATAACATATTTCAGACTGCCCACCCGCGTGTTGTTGATGACCAGCTCGCGTAGATTACTCAGCCCGGCCAACGGTTTCAGATTTTTAACCCGCGTCCCCGAAATGTTCAGCTTTTGCATATAATGCATCCCCTGCAACGAATGCAGATCTTCCACAGAAGTATTTTGCAGGTTGAGACTTTCTAATTGCTTCATGGATGCCAAACCTGTTATATCCCACAGTGGACTATTGGTGATACTCAAGTATTTAAGCCGTTTCAGACCGATAACGGGAGTTATATCCGTTATGCCCGTGTTGTCCAGTTTTAATGTCACCAGATGGGCAAAAATGGTTATCGGTTCCACGTTTTCTATGTCCATGTGATTGCTAACGCTGATTCGTTTCCGGTTTACCAACTGTTGTAGTTGTTCGGCCGTAGGCGGGTTATCCAATTCCATTTGCTGTGAAAACGCTTCCTGCCAGGGCTTTTCAAGATTGTTCCACCATAATTTGAGCTGAGGGGTTTGGAACAGAACCAGACACTTCGGAAGATATTTTTCAAGAGCAAACACATTTTTCTGTTTGACCCGGGTGCTGTCGGCAAGAACCAGCGTCAGATTACCGATGTGTGCCAGGGGCAAAAGATCACGTATGGCAGTGTGCTTGATGTTTATCGTTCGCAAATTTCTCAGCCTTTGCAATGGCGACAAGGATTGTATCCGTGTGTGGCTCACATCGAGCCGGCGCAATGTCCTGACCGAAGCCAACGGTTCCAGATTACGGACAGAAGTACCCGAAATATTGAGTTCTTTCAGCTGTATGAGCATTGCAAGCGGTTTCAGGCTGCGAACCTCCGTGTTGCCCCGAAGATTCAGCTTTTTCAACAACAAAAGCTTATGAAGTTGTTCTTTTGTTATCGGCTTGCTAAGATTTGCATGGGAAACGAAAATATTTTTCCATACTTCGGGCAGCGCTTTCCACCATTTTTCCAGTTTTTTGGAATTGTAAATAACCTGAACCTGGGGATTGATTTTGTTAAAAGTAGTGGCGGCTTTGCTGTTGATACCCGAATTGTCGCAGTAGATATACTTTAATGAGGATAACCGTGCCAGCGGCAACAAATTGGTAATACGGGTGCCGTTTATTTGCAATACTGTGAGTGAATCAAGCGCACTTAGCGGGCGCAAATCGGTGATGGTTGTGCTGTCAAGATTGAGGCTTTGCAGCGCGGTAAGTTTGGCGAGCGGAACAAAATCTTTCACGGCGCTTTTGGCGATGTTCAGGTTGGTCAGCCGGGTTAGCGAGGTCAGTGAATCAACACTTTGCAAAGGGGTGGCATCCAGTTCCAGTGTTCGTAAATTTTGCAGATTCTTCAGGTTAGGAAGGCTGTCCACGCCGGTGTGTGCCAGATTCAGTGTTTCTAAGTTCTTCAGGTTTTCCACCACTTCAACGTTTCTGAGTTCTGTGTAGGCGGCATCAATTTCCTGTAAAGCGGAAACATATAGCAACGGCTCCAGTGTTTCCACGGGACAACCGGTTATGTCTAACGTTTGCAGTTTGCTGAGGCTTCGCAACGGAGTTAAATCATCAATAAGGGTGTGGGAACAATTCAGCGACCGCAGATTGTCCATTTCACTCAGTGGAGCCAGATTATTAATTTCCAGATTCCCTGAGATGTCTATTTCGCGGGAGTTCCGCAAATACCTGATAAGCTGCAACATCAAACCGGGATTTTTTAATACCATTGTATCCTGTATAATCTGCACGGAATCGTTGACAACGAGCAGGCTGTCCTCAACCGGTTGTACATCGGCAGAGTCCGGAGAAAGTGTATCGGTTACGGAAATAATTTTTCTTATTTCTACAACAAGACTGCTGTCATTAAAAAAGATAATTTTATTCAGCGGAAGGCTGTCATACACGCGAATAGATTTTCCGAAATAGTCTTTCCAGGCTGGCGAAAGATGGTTCCACCAGTATTGTACTTCTACGTCTTCGTTGGGTTTATCGGTATAAATGCTGGCAATCTTCAGGCTGTTTTCTTCCGCATTCAGGTTAATTTCTATATACCGCAACCGGTTGTTCTCCACGCTGTCGCCCTCAACGGTAATTCCTTTCAAATTTCGGTTTAAAGTTACTTTAAAATAGATTTGTCCGCGTGGCGTCAACAAAGGTGCTATACTGTTAATATGAAAAGTAAACGTTACTTTTTTGAAAAAAAACACCACATCTTTCAGGTAGGCCTGCACATCCTTGTTGATAGGAACCGCACGGTACGCATCGAGGTCGCCCTCAATTTGTACTTTGTCGTTTTTAAAGATTTTCCGGTAGCTGTTGTTGATGATGATCTCCTTTTCGGCAGGCGGATTAGCAGGGTTACCGAGAAAGTTCAGTGTTCCCTGCAAATATTCTATCATTTGATGGCATTGCGTTTTATAGGCTTCTACCTCTTTCGGGTTGAGTTTTACAATATTTTCCTGTGCGGCAAGCGTACTGCCGGAAAATAACAACACCCAAAACAGTATATTTATTTTGTTGAACATGAACGAAAGAAATTAATGAGTTGGGCTTTTTCTTTTTTAGATACGTATTCCAAATTGGAGATAAGCCATCCAGAATTGCTGGTGTTACGGTTGAAATAACTCAGCTCAAAATACCAGTGCGGAATTTGCAAAAAATGAAATTTTACGGAGTTGATATGTTCAAACTTCAGCTTTTCGGTTTTCATCAAGTAGAAGAACAGCGTCAGGTAATCCGGGTGATAGTTTGTAGAAGCGTAATATTCAATATGTTTCGGATCGTCAAACGCTTTGTTCAGGTTCATAAAATCCAGCTCGTGGCTTTGTGGATGCAAGAAATATTTCCTATGGCCGGCTTCGTTTTCTACCGGAAAAAGGTTGTGCAATTCGGTATCGTAAACGTTACTGATAATCCATTTGGAACCCAGTCCGGCCTTTTCGAGCGTCAGGAACAGAATCAGGTTTACCGGCTGGCCATCGTTATCGAAGGTGGCAGACACTTCGGCATACCAGTTCTTATCCAGGAAATTCAGAAAAACAGGATGTTTCCTGTTGGCAACATCCGCAATAAAATACTGCTGTAACTTTCCGGAAGTACGTGGATTTTGCATGTCGAACATGTAGGGCAGCAGCTTCCTGCGCAGGGCATTGTTATGATAACGCTTATTGGTTTTTTCCAGCGGGTTGCCCGAAGGTCCTTCTTCCATATTGAAACGATGCACAAACTGATTCACCTGTTTGTTCATAGTATAGAGGTTGTGTTCGCCTCCCAGCTGTCCGGAAGGAGCAAGCGTTTGGGCGGGAAGGCTCAGCCATCCGAAACACAAAAAAACAACCACAAAAAACTGAATTCTCAAATCTTTCATCTTTTTAAAGCTTCCGCCGGATAGCTTCCGTCTCTTTTTCAAAACCTGGTTTTCCGAGCAAGGCAAACATATTGCGTTTGTATGCTTCCACGCCGGGTTGGTCAAAGGGATTGATTCCCAAAAGATAACCGCTTACAGCACAAGCCATTTCATAAAAATAAATGGCTTCACCAAGGGTGTTTTCAGAAATCTCCGGAATATTTACTTTTAAGTTGGGGACACCACCATCCACATGTGCCAACGTTGTTCCCAGCTCGGCCATATGGTTTACTTCGTTGATACGTTTTCCGGCAATGTAGTTCAGTTTATCCAGGTTGGCTTCATCGTCCGGAATGCGTAATTCGTGCTGTGATTGCTCCACTGAAAGCACCGTTTCGAACAGGTTCCGCATCCCTTCCTGAATGTATTGTCCCATGGAGTGCAGGTCGGTGGTGTTGCTCACGCCGGCCGGGAAAATCCCTTTGTTTTCTTTTCCTTCACTTTCGCCGTAAAGCTGTTTCCACCATTCGGTAAAATAGAACAGCCGGGGCTCGTAATTTACCATGATTTCGGTGGTTTTTCCTTTGGTATAAAGTGCATTGCGCACCGCTGCGTAAGTGGCCACGGGATTTACATCGATTTTAGATGAGGTGGCGGAGAAGGCTGCCATATTTTGAGCGCCTTTCAGCAATTTGCGGATATCAAATCCGGCAATGGCAATGGGAAGCAAACCTACAGGCGTCAATACCGAATAACGGCCCCCCACATCGTCGGGAACGACAAAAGTTTCGTAACCTTCCTCATCAGCCAGTTGTTTCAGAGCGCCTTTTTCCTTATCGGTGATGGCGATAATCCGCTGTTTGGTTGCCGCTTTGCCGTACTTTTTCTCCATGTGATCGCGGAGCAGACGAAAAGCCAGTGCAGGTTCCGTGGTGGTTCCCGATTTGGAAATAACTGTCAGCGTGTACTCTTTTTCGTCCAGTACTTGCAGTAACTCAGCGAGATAATCTTCACTGATGTTGTTGCCGGCAAAAAGCATAACGGGATTCCCTGCTTTCTTTTTCAAAAGGTTAAAATGGGGCGAAAGCGCTTCGATAACGGCACGGGCGCCGAGGTAAGAACCTCCAATACCCACCACTACACTGACTTCCGATTTTTCGCGAAAGCGAATAGCCGCCGCTTCAATTTTTCCAATGAGTGCTTCATCAATGGCAGAAGGCAGGTCTGTCCAGCCCAGAAAATCATTACCTCGTCCGGTACGCTCGCGGATGGCCAGAAAATGGCTGTCGATGGCTTCCTGATATTTAAAGATATCCTGTTTGCCCACAAAATTCAGGGCGTTTTTGTAACTAAATTTCAGTTGTATCATAATGCTATTCTAAAGGCGCAAAAATATCAAATTAAAGGATACCTCCGCGCCCGGAGGAACAAATCCAAAAGAGGGATGGCATAAAAAACTTCAAATTTTAAACTTTGAAACATCCAGTATTTTTATGCTAATCAAAATTTTATGTACAAGATGGCCCGAATTTTTCTAATTTTGCAGCCAATTTTTTGACGAATAAGAAAAACCTTATCCTCATGGGGAAGAAATATCAGGAATACAAACAGTTGAACCTGCCGCAGGTGGGTGATGAGATCAGGAAATTCTGGAAAACACATCAGATTTTTGAAAAGAGTCTGAAAAACCGTGAAGGAAACACCCCCTTTGTGTTTTACGAAGGGCCACCTTCAGCCAACGGCAAACCCGGTATTCATCACGTCATGGCACGTGCCATTAAAGACCTGTTCTGTCGCTACCAAACGCAAAAAGGAAAATACGTTCAACGCAAAGCCGGATGGGATACCCATGGCCTTCCGGTGGAGATAAGCGTGGAGAAAACGCTGGGAATTACCAAGGAAGATATCGGAAAAAAAATCAGTGTGGAGGAGTACAACAAAGCCTGCCGCAAAGAGGTGCTCAGATACAAAGATATGTGGGACGACCTGACTGAAAAAATCGGCTATTGGGTTGATTTGGAGCATCCTTACATCACTTTTGACAACAAATACATCGAGTCGGTCTGGTATCTGCTGAAACAACTTTACGAAAAAGGACTGCTATATAAGGGTTATTCTATCCAGCCTTACTCACCGGCTGCCGGAACAGGGCTGAGCACCCACGAGCTGAATCAGCCCGGCTGTTATCGCGATGTGACGGACACCACTGTAGTGGCACAGTTTAAAGTGATACGCAATAACCGTTCTGAATTTATGTTTGAAGGCTCCGGCGACAGTGATGTCTATTTCATCGCCTGGACCACCACACCGTGGACATTGCCTTCCAATACGGCGCTGGCTGTGGGTTCCAAAATCAATTACCTGAAGGTTAAGACTTTCAATCCTTACACCGGCATTCCCGAAGTGGTCATTCTGGCCGAAGACCGGTTAGAGGCCTATTTTAATCCCAGGGACAAAGACCTTGCGTTTGAAGATTATAAACCCGGAGATAAGCACATTCCTTTCAGGGTGCTGGCAAATTATCCGGGCGAGCAATTTACGGGCATCTCCTATGAGCAGCTGTTTCCATGGGTAAAGCCCATGGGCAAAGCCTTTGAGGTAATCACCGGTGATTTTGTTACTACCGAAGAGGGTACGGGAATCGTCCACATGGCCCCCACTTTTGGTGCCGACGACGACCGTGTAGCCAAAGAAAACGGTATTGCCCCGGTGATTTTGCTGGATAAAAACAGCGAAAAACGTCCCATGGTCGATTTAAAAGGTCGCTTTTATGCGGTGGAGATGCTGGATGAGCAGTTTGTGAAAGATTTTGTGAATGTTGACTTATATAGCGAATACGCCGGCCGTTATGTGAAAAATGCTTACGACGAAAGCCTTAACGACAATGATGGCAGTCTCGATATTGACCTTGCCGTTGCTTTGAAAAAGGAAAATAAGGCTTTCAGAATCGAAAAACACGTGCACAATTATCCGCATTGCTGGCGTACCGACAAGCCCATTTTATATTATCCGTTAGACTCGTGGTTTGTGAAAACCACGCAGATGAAAGAGCGGATGATTGCACTCAACAAAACCATTAAATGGAAACCGAAAGCTACCGGCGAAGGCCGTTTTGGTAACTGGTTAGAAAATCTGGTGGACTGGAATCTGTCGCGTTCACGCTTTTGGGGCGTTCCGTTGCCCATTTGGGTTACCGAAGATCGCAACGAACAAAAATGCCTCGGCTCTGCCACCGAGCTGAAAGCCGAAGTGGAAAAAGCTATGGCTGCCGGCATTATGGACGAAAACCCGATGAAGGATTTCAATCCTGATGATATGAGTAATGAAAACTACCGGACTTTTGATTTCCATCGTCCTTATGTGGATAAAATTGTCTTGGTTTCCGACAGCGGCAAAAAAATGTACCGCGAACCTTCACTCATTGATGTGTGGTTCGACTCGGGCTCCATGCCTTATGCCCAGCTGCACTATCCTTTTGAAAACAAAGAAGTTTTCGCTAAAAACTTCCCCGCCGACTTCATCGCCGAAGGCGTGGATCAAACACGCGGATGGTTTTTTACTCTACATGCCATAGCCACCATGCTTTTCGATTCGGTAGCTTACAAAACGGTGGTTTCCAACGGCCTGGTACTGGATAAAAACGGTAATAAGATGTCGAAACGTCTCAACAATACCGTAGATCCGTTTTCCACTGTTGAGAAATACGGCGCCGATGCAACGCGCTGGTATTTGATTACCAATTCACAGCCCTGGGATAACCTGCGTTTTGACCTTGCCGGCATTGATGAAATCAGAAGAAAGTTTTTCGGTACATTGCACAATACTTACGCTTTTTTTGCCCTGTATGCCAATATTGATGGCTTTACTTACCATGAAAAAAAGATTCCTGTGGAAAACCGCTCGGAACTTGACCGATGGATACTCTCCGAACTGAATTCGCTCATTAAAACCACGGATGAGGCTTACGCCGATTACGAACCGACACGTGCCGGACGTGCTATTCAGTATTTTGTGAATGAGCATCTCAGCAACTGGTATGTACGTCTGTCGAGAAGAAGATTCTGGAAAGGTAACTATTCGGAGGATAAAATTCAGGCTTACCAAACGCTCTACCGCTGCCTTGAAGTGGTGGCACAACTCGCAGCGCCCATTGCGCCATTTTATGCAGAGCGTTTATTTAAAGATTTGAATGACGTCAGTGGCAGAACAAAGGCCGAATCTGTACATCTCACCGATTTCCCCGTGGCAGATGAAAAACAAATTGATAAATCACTGGAAGAGCGCATGGAGCTGGCACAAAAAATCTCGTCTATGATTCTCTCGCTGCGAAAAAAAACAAATATTCGTGTACGGCAACCACTCAACAAGGCGATGATACCCGTGCTAGATGCCCGTTTTCAGAAACAGGTTCAGGCCGTGGAAGACCTTATCCTTTCGGAGACAAACATCAAACAGATTGAATACATCACAGGAGATTCGGATGTGCTGGTGAAGAAAATTAAACCCGACTTTAAAACGCTGGGGCCCAAATACGGTAAAATAATGAAACAACTTGCCGGCATTATCAATTCACTGGGACAGGAGGAAATCAGGAAGCTGGAAAACGAAGAGATACTTACGCTTGACGTGAACGGTCAGCCGGTTGAAATTTCAAAAGATGACGTGGAAATAACCACACGGGATATTCCCGGATGGAGTGTGATTACCATGGATAATCTGACGGTAGCGCTGGATATTACTATCACCGGCACATTAAAAAATGAGGGCATTGCCCGCGAACTGGTAAACCGCATTCAAAATATGCGAAAGGAAATGGGATTGGAGGTTACCGACCGTATTTCACTGCAAATAGTGAAATCGGAAGCAACATTTGAGGCTTTCCAATTGTTTAAAGACTATATTTGCACCGAGACTTTGGCCGACCTTACCCTCGTCGAAACGCCTTTAAACAATGGTTTTGAGGTTATTGACCTAACCGAAGGTGCTTCTGCCAAAATAAAAATTGAGAAAAGGAAATAAAAATTGAAAACATTTTGTATTTTTAGAACGGTTAATACTAATTATTAACTTTAATAAATGAGGCCATGAAAGAGAAGAAAACAGAAGAAAGATTAAGGTATTCTACCGAAGAGCTGGAGGAGTTCAGGCAGATTATCATGCAAAAATTGAAAAAGGCGCGTGCTGACCTCAAATTACTTACCGAAGCATACACCAACAACAGCGGTTCTGATACCAATGATACTTCCCCTACTTTTAAAGTGCTGGAAGAGGGACAGCAGGTATTGTCGAAAGAAGAAAACAGCCGGCTTGCTGCCCGTCAGCAACGTTTTATCAATAACCTGGAAAATGCTCTGGTTCGTATTGAAAACGGAACCTACGGCATTTGCCGCGAAACCGGTAAACTGATTTCCAAAGAACGGCTGCGCGCAGTTCCTCATGCCACATTGAGCATTGAAGCAAAAACCAGACAACGGAAAAACAACATCAATAATTAGTTGATGATTTCTCATAAAACAGTGTTTTGAAAAAATCTGCGTTGGTAATTCTTCTGGTTTTGTTGCTCGACCAGGCATTAAAGTTTTACATCAAACTTACCTTTCCTATTGGAGGAAACATTCCGGTCTTTGACCATTGGTTTTACCTGTATTTTACCGAAAATAACGGGATGGCTTTTGGTATGCAGTTTGCCGGTAGCTGGGGAAAACTGGCCCTGAGCGTTTTTAGAATATTTGCTATCACCGGAATTGGATTTTTGTTGTACTATCTTATCCGGCGAAACAGCAGTACAGGAATTATTATCAGCATGTCGCTTATTTTTGCCGGAGCCTTCGGAAATATTATTGACAGCGCTTTTTACGGTCTCATATTTTCACAAAGCACTTTCCATTCGGTGGCTACTCTGGTGCCCTTCGGGCATGGTTATGCAGGTTTTTTACACGGAAAAGTGGTGGACATGCTCTATTTTCCGTTGATAAATATAGCGCAGTCAGATGCCCCCTCCTGGATTCCCGGATTTTTATTCGGTCCCGATGGCCATTTGGTTTTTTTCCGGCCTATCTTTGATATTGCCGATGCCTCTATTACCATTGGTGTTTTCTGGCTTCTTTTGTTTCACAGAAAAGATTTACGCATCTAATAGATCAGGGAAAAACACAAAGGCGGTTTTTTGGAATTTTATTCGTGAAAATCCTTTTTAAGCCAAATTTAAATAATATTTAATTTATATCTTTGCCCCCAATAAAAATCTTCTAATAATAACCATTTTATGAAGAAAAAAAATATCGGCCACATTTCACAAATCATTGGCCCTGTTGTTGACGTTGTTTTTGATAACGAAAAAGACCTCCCCAAAATTTATGATGCGCTGGTAATTGAGCGTAAAAACGGCGAAAAAGTTGTTTTTGAAGTTCAGCAGGAAACCGGTGAAAATACTGTCAGAACGGTTGCCATGGATTCAACCGATGGCCTGAGCCGCGGCATGGAGGTGATAAACACCGGAAAACCTATCAGCATGCCTACCGGAGACAGTATTAAGGGCAGACTTTTCAACGTCATTGGCGAATCCATTGACGGGTTAAAAAAAGTAGAGACCAAAACCAGCTATCCTATCCACAGAGATCCACCGAAATATGAGGAGCTTACCACACATTCCGAAATTCTCTATACCGGCATCAAGGTAATTGATCTTATCGAACCTTACGTCAAAGGAGGTAAAGTAGGATTATTTGGTGGAGCCGGTGTTGGTAAAACCGTTATTATTATGGAGTTGATTAATAACATTGCCAAGGCCTATTCGGGATTATCTGTGTTTGGCGGTGTGGGTGAGCGTACCCGTGAGGGGAATGACCTGCTGCGCGAAATGATAGAATCAGGCGTTATTCGCTATGGCGAAGCTTTTAAAGAAGACATGGAAAAAGGCGGCTGGGATCTTTCCAAAGTGGATTATGACGAACTGGGAAAATCACAAGCAACCCTGGTGTTCGGTCAGATGAACGAACCTCCCGGAGCCCGTGCCCGTGTGGCCCTTTCCGGACTTACGCTGGCCGAATATTTTCGTGACGGAGATGAAAAAACCGGTGGTCGCGATATCCTTTTCTTTATTGATAATATCTTCCGGTTTACACAGGCCGGTTCCGAAGTTTCGGCTTTGCTTGGACGTATGCCTTCGGCTGTGGGTTACCAGCCTACACTTGCTACCGAGATGGGAATTATGCAGGAGCGTATCACCTCTACCAAAAGAGGCTCCATTACTTCTGTACAGGCTGTATATGTTCCGGCTGACGACCTTACCGATCCCGCTCCGGCCACTACGTTCGCCCACCTCGATGCTACTACGGTGCTAAGTCGTAAAATTGCCGAACTTGGTATTTACCCCGCTGTTGACCCGCTGGATTCCACGTCCCGTATTCTGAGTCCCAATATTGTCGGCGACGAGCATTACAACACAGCCCAGCGTGTGAAAAACATTTTGCAACGTTACAATGAGTTGCAGGATATTATTGCAATCCTCGGTATGGACGAACTTTCGGAAGAAGACAAGCTGGTAGTGAACCGTGCCCGTCGTGTGCAACGCTTCCTGTCGCAGCCTTTCTTTGTAGCCGAGCAGTTTACCGGTTTAAAAGGAACGCTGGTTTCCATTGAAGATACCATCAAGGGTTTCAATATGATTATGGATGGCGAAGTGGACGAGTATCCCGAAGCGGCTTTCAACCTTGTGGGAACCATTGAGGAAGCTATTGAAAAAGGAAAGAAAATGCTGGCTGAGACAAGGTAAACATAGCTTTTTGATAAAAAATATTCTTATTTTTCGACAAAAACCATAACAGAAAATGAACCTTGAAATTATCACACCCGATAAAACCATTTTTAAAGGAGAAGTTGATTTGGTTCAGTTGCCGGGAATTGATGGCTCTTTTGAAATATTAAACAACCACGCCCCTTTAATCTCTGCCCTGAGTGAAGGGATTGTTAAAATCCGGAAAGGGAAAACGGAAGATTTTTTTGAAGTTAAATCCGGCGTAGTTGAAGTACTTGACAACAAAGTATTGGTTCTGGCCGAGTAGTCTTCAGCAAAATATTATATCTTATCTCTTAAAAAAAGCGGCTCCTTATTTTAAGGAAACCGCTTTTCTCTTTTTATCCTTGGGAATGACCTCCATACATGTGGTGATGTTTGTGGATAGGCTGTTTTATAACGGTTAGGAACCGGTTGTGGACTTTGCCACCCCTGTGTTCCAGATGTCTGTACATTGCTGTTTTAGCCATATCTTCAATGAAAATCCACAAAATACAATAGCCCCAGACAAGGGCAACATTTGTCCAGCTGATTGAGGTTATCAGCCCCAGAGGGTAAACAACAAACAGCGTCGCCAGAACCTTGGTTGCAACAGCCGACCACAACAGAGAAGGGGCCGGGAAAGGTTTTTTATAAAACGGCCCTTTTGTCCTGGTAACAAACAACGTAAGGTGCCCGGCAACAGCAAGCTTCAGGAAGATAAAAGTCTGGATCTGTGGTAGATTAAGATGCAGATATTCTTTGGCAATAATCAAAATCCCAAATGTTTCTATAACTCCGATTAATCCTAAAACAGTAGAAATACTCAATACTTTTTTCATATCCCATTTTACCGGATCTTTATTTAAGAAAGTATTGTCATAAGCGATGGTCATGATTGGCACATCGTTGAAAAAGGCAAGAAGAATAATCAACAGGGCGGTAATGGGATAAAAATTAAAAAATATCATGGCCAGAACCACAAAGAACATGATGCGGAT